>QEVP01000011.1 GCA_003576765.1 Pseudomonadota bacterium | reverse complement strand
TCGGTGCTCGGCAACCATGCCCCGGTGATCAAGCGCGCCGACCTCGGCACCAAGGGCGTGCACTACCGCGCCATGGTCGGGCCGTTCGGCAACCAGGATCAGGCGGCGCAGTTCTGCGGCAACCTGAAAGCTGCCGGCGGCCAGTGCTTCGTCCAAAGAAATTAGCGGCCGTTTCCTTGACCGTGACCGTGGCCGGGGGCTAATCGCCCCTGATGGGCGCACGCGCATTCCTCACCGGCATTTCCGGACCGATCCTCACCTCCGAGGAGCGACTGTTCCTGCGCGAGGCACGGCCGTGGGGCTTTATTCTTTTCAAGAGAAATCTCGACAATCCATACCAAGTCGCTGATCTCGTAAGAGAACTTAAGGGTACAATAGAATTTGCTGAAGCTCCGGTCCTGATCGATCAGGAGGGTGGGCGGGTGCAGCGCCTCGCGCCGCCGCACTGGCCGGCCTATCCCGCCGGAGCCGTGTTTGGCGCTCTCTACGACGGCGATACCCGCGCGGGCTTGCGGGCAGCGTGGCTCAGCGCCCGGCTGATTGCCGCCGACCTTGCGGCCTTGGGCATTACCGTCGATTGCCTGCCGCTGGCCGACGTGCCGGTCGCCGGGGCCGATGCGGTGATCGGCGACCGCGCCTATGGCGCGGCGCCCGACAAGGTTGCGGCCATCGCCCGCGCCGTTGCCGACGGGCTCGCGGCCGGCGGGGTGCTGCCGGTCGTCAAGCACATCCCCGGCCATGGCCGGGCGACGGCCGACAGCCATCACCGCCTGCCGGTGGTCGAGACGGCGGCGGCGGACCTGGACAAGAGCGATTTCGCCGCGTTCCGGTCGCTGGCCGACCTGCCGATGGCGATGACCGCGCATGTTGTGTTCAGCGCCATCGATGCTGCCCAACCGGCGACGACTTCTGCGACAATGATTCAGCAGGTGATTCGCAACGGAATCGGGTTCCAGGGCCTGTTGATGAGCGACGACGTTTCGATGAATGCACTGTCCGGTTCGATCGCCGAGCGCTCGCGCGCGGCGATTGCCGCCGGCTGCGACGTCGTCCTGCATTGCAACGGCAAGCTGGACGAGATGCGGGCTGTGGCGGACGCCGTGCCGGACCTCGCCGGCCCTGCGCTCGCCCGCGCCGAACGCGCGCTCGCCGCCCGGCGGCCGGCGCAGCCGTTCGATGCCGCGGCCGGCCGGGCCGAACTCGATGACCTGATCGCGGGGGTGCGTCTCGCATGAGCGCCGAAATCCTTCCCTTCGAGGCGCCCGAGCCGGAGCGCGCCAGCAATGAGCCGACGCTGGTGGTCGATGTCGAGGGCTACGAGGGGCCGCTCGATCTGCTGCTGGCGCTGGCCCGGCAGCAAAAGGTCGATCTGGCGAAAATTTCCATTCTGGCGCTGGCCGACCAGTATCTGGTGTTCATCGAGGAGGCGCGAAAGCTGCGCCTCGAACTCGCCGCCGACTATCTGGTGATGGCGGCATGGCTCGCCTATCTCAAGTCGCGGCTGTTGCTGCCGGAGCCGCCGGAGGCGGAAGGTCCCAGCGCCGAGGCGCTCGCCACCGCGCTGGCCAACCGGCTGCGCCGGCTCGAGGCGATCCGCGAGGCGGCAGGCCGGCTGATGACCCGGCCGCAGCTCATGCGCGACGTGTTTCCGCGCGGCCAGCCTGAGTCGATTGCGGAAATCCGCCACCCGCGCTGGACCGCGACGCTGTACGACCTGCTGACGGCCTATGCCACCCAGCGCCAGCAGCGCGTGCTGGCCACCGTATCGTTCGCCAAGCGCACGGTGTGGTCGCTCGCGGAGGCGCGGGCCTCTCTGGAGCGGCTGGTCGGCATGGCCGACGATTGGAGCCGGCTGGACGAATACCTGATCCGTTACGTCGTCGATCCGGCGCAGGCGGCGACCGTGTTCGCGTCGAGCTTTGCGGCGGCGCTGGAACTGGTGCGCGAAGGCTCGGCCGACGTGCACCAGCCGGAGGCGTTCGGGCCGATCTACCTGCGCAAGCGGGCGGCGGAGCCCGCGCTGGCGGATGCCGAGGCCGGCCCGGACACGCCGGCCCTGTGATGAGTTGAAGTTGGAAGGAGACCAAGCCATGGCATTGCCGGCGGAAAAACAGGCCGATTGCGACATCGAGGCGGTTTCCGAAGCGACCGGCGCGCGGCCCGAGGAACTGCGGCTTCTGGAGGCGCTGCTGTTCGCGTCCGCCGAGCCGCTCGACCAGACCGTCCTGGCCAAGAAAATGCCGGACGGGGTCGATATCAAGGAGGCGCTGGCGCAGTTGCAGGCCGACTATGCGCTGCGCGGCGTCAACCTCGTCCGCGTCGGCAGCAAGTGGACGTTCCGCACCGCGACCGACCTGTCGTGGCTGATGACGCGCGAGACTACCGAGACGCGGCGGCTGTCGCGCGCCGCCATCGAGGTGCTGGCGATCATCGCCTATCACCAGCCGGTGACGCGGGCCGAGATCGAGGAAATTCGCGGCGTCGTCACCTCCAAGGGCACGCTCGACGTGCTGCTGGAGACCGGATGGATTCGCCCGCGCGGTCGCCGCAAGACCCCGGGCCGGCCGCTCACCTTCGGCACCACCGAGGGCTTTCTGGCGCAGTTCAGCCTCGAGGCGCTCAGCGACCTGCCGGGTCTCGACGAATTGAAAGGCACGGGACTCCTCGACCCGCGGCTCCCGTCCGGCTTCAACGTGCCGGCGCCGTCCGACGATCCGGCGCTGCGCGAGGACGAGGAGGCGCTGGAGGAGGGCGACGAATTGCAGCTCGTGCTGACGCCAGCCATCGAGCCTGAATCCGAGGCGGGCGAGGCCGGGCCCGAGACTGGACCGGAGACCGAGCCGGAAACCGCAGCCATTGAGGCCGCGGACGACACTGAGCCGTCGTGAGCCGACCGGAGCGGAACCGGCGCCTGTGATGCGACCATTGGACGTGGAGGGTAGCGGGTTCCAAGTGCTTGTTTTTGCCGCGTCTTGCGCCTAGCTTCAGAACAATCTAGGGACAACAGCGGCGGCCGAGGCTGCCTTGCGTGGAGGGTAGCAGCATGGGTTCGATGAGCATCTGGCACTGGATCGTGGTGATCGCTGTGGTCCTCCTGCTGTTCGGGCGCGGCAAGATTTCCGACCTGATGGGCGACGTGGCCCAGGGCATCAAGGCGTTCAAGAAGGGCATGTCGGACGACGACAAGACCGCGGAGAAATCCGAGCCGGTCAAGACCATCGACCACAACGCCCAGGCGCCGACTTCTTCCTCGCATAGCGACGTCGGCAGCAAGGTCGTCTGATTGCCGCCGCACGGCGTTGCTGCCATGACAAGGCGCCCGTCCCGCGAAAGGGGCGTGGCGCTATAGCGTTTTCGAGCGAAGTGGGCACCGGTTCGCGTGAAGGAAACGCGTCAAAACAAGACTTGGAGCCTTTCACCGTTTTCGACAAACGGTCAAAGTCTCCAAGCTGCCGCGGACGGATTGACGGATGTTTGATATCGGGTGGAGCGAGCTGATCGTCATCGCCGTCGTGGCGCTGATCGCTATCGGCCCCAAGGAGCTGCCCGGCGTGCTGCGCATGGTTGGCCAGTGGATGGCAAAAATCCGCCGCATGGCAGCCGACTTCCAGGGCCAGTTCAACGAGGCCATGCGCGAAGCCGAGATGGCCGACATCAAGAAGCAGTTCGACGAGATCAAGGATACGGCAAAGAGTTTTACCGGCGCCAATCTGCTCAGCGACGCGCAGAAGGATTTTGACGACGCGCTGAAGCTCGAGGACAAGCCCGAAGCTAAGCCCAAGGACCATCCTAGCGAAAGCGCGTCCGCCGCGGTGGAGCCGGCCGCTTCCGATACGGCCGAGGCCAAACCCGACCAGCCGCAGGCGGCCTTGCCCGACGCGGAGGCCGGATCGGCCTCGGGGCCTGCCGCGGTGGAGCATGCCGCTGCCGCGCCGGGTGAGCCCGAGCCTGCCGCGCCGCCGCAGGCCGAGACCGGGGCTGCGAAGGCGTCATGAGCCAGGAAGACATCGAAGCCTCCCGCGCGCCGCTGATGGAGCACCTGATCGAGCTGCGGTCGCGGCTGATCAAGGCGCTGCTCGCGTTTGCGGTGGCCTTCATCGTCAGCTTTGCCTTCGCCAAGCAGATCTACAACGTGCTGGTGTGGCCGTTCGCCTGGGTCGCGGGCGCGGAGAACACAAAATTCATTTACACCGCGCTGCTCGAATATTTCATCACGCAACTGAAACTCGGCCTGTTCGGCGCCGCCTTCCTGTCGTTCCCGATCGTTGCCGGGCAGATCTACATGTTCGTCGCGCCGGGGCTCTATCGCAACGAGCGCCGCGCCTTTCTGCCGTATCTGGTGGCAACCCCGTTCTTTTTCGTGCTCGGGGCGGTCGTGGTCTATTTCCTGGTCATGCCGCTGCTGGTCCGCTTTTCGCTCGGCATGCAGCAGGTCGGCGGCGACGACATGGCGCAGATCGCGCTGTTGCCCAAGGTCGGCGAGTATCTGTCGCTGATGATGTCGCTGGTGTTCGCCTTCGGCGTCGCCTTCCAGCTTCCGGTGATCCTGACGCTGCTCGGCCGCATCGGCGTTTTGACCTCGCAGCAGTTGCGCGACAAGCGTCGCTATTTCATCGTGGTGGCGTTCGTGCTGGCGGCGGTGCTGACGCCGCCCGACATCATCAGCCAGTTGTCGCTGGCGATCCCGCTGCTCGCACTCTACGAATGCTCGGTGTGGTCGGTGCGGCTGGTGGAAAAGAAGGCGGCGCAGCAGGCAGCCGCCAAGGCTACCGACAAGGCCACCGACACCACCGATACAGGCGACGCTCCGCCCGCCGACAGTTCGTCGCCGCCCTCGGCCACGCCGGCCGAATAGGCTGCGGCAACTTTCCTTCGCGGTGCATTCGCGATAGGGAAGGGCACCTGTCCGCCGCGACTCCCCCCGGGGTCGAATTCGGCGGTCTCGATAACTGAAGCCCGGTCCCTCCCATGCACGATATCAAGGCCATTCGCGACAATCCGGAAGCCTTTGACGCCGCATTGGCACGGCGCGGGCTGGCGCCGGCCGCGACCGATCTGCTCGCGGTCGATGCGCGCCGGCGTGCGGCGATCCATGCCGCCGAACAGGCGCAGGCGCGGCGCAAGGCGGTGTCCGGCGAAGTCGGCGCCGCCAAGAAGGCGCGGGACGAGGCGCGCGCCGCGGAGCTGATGGCGGAAGTGACCGATCTGAAAGTGAAGCTGCCGGAACTGGAGGCCGCGGCCAAGGCAGCCGAGGAGGAGTTGCGCGAGACGCTTCTCGCCATCCCCAACCTGCCGCTCGCCGAGGTGCCGGACGGCCGCGACGAGCGCGACAACGTCGAGCATCATCGCTTCGGCGCCAAGTTCGACTACGCCTTTGCGCCGAAGCCGCACTACGAAGTTGGCGAAGCCTTGCGTCAGATGGATTTCGAGGCGGCGGCAAAACTCTCCGGCGCGCGCTTCGTCGTGCTGAAGAAGGGGCTGGCGCGGCTGGAACGCGCGCTCGGCCAGTTCATGCTCGATCTGCACACCACCGAGCACGGCTATACCGAGGTCAATCCGCCGCTGCTGGTGAAGGACGACGCAATGTTCGGCACCGCGCAGTTGCCGAAATTTGCCGATGATCAGTTCGCGACATCAAACAGGAAACTCGTAACTGAAAATCTGCTGGCCTTCTTCAAAAGCTCACTGGACGGTGCTGTTGCGCAGATTCCCCAGGTTCTTTCTGAGATTAAGCAGGAAACGGGGGTAGAAGTCTCCCCGATAACTGCGGTAGCGAAGCTATCGGCTGTTATTCTTAAGGATATGCCGGGCTATCTAAAAATACTCGAAAAAGAACTGACAAAAGAGTTCGGACTCTGGCTGATCCCGACCGCCGAGGTGCCGCTGACCAACCTGGTGCGCGAGCAGATTCTCGACGAGAAGGAGTTGCCGCTGCGCTTCACGGCGCTGACCCATTGCTTCCGCGCCGAGGCCGGCGCGGCCGGGCGCGATACCCGTGGCATGATCCGCCAGCACCAGTTCTCCAAGGTTGAACTGGTGTCCGTTACAACACCGGACGAAAGCCGCAACGAGCACGAGCGCATGCTGGCCTGCGCCGAGGAAGTGCTGCGCCGGCTCGGCCTGCATTACCGCGTCGTCACGCTGTGCACCGGCGACATGGGCTTTGCGTCGCAAAAAACCTACGACATCGAGGTATGGATGCCGGGGCAAGGCGAGGGCGGCGCCTATCGCGAGATTTCGTCGTGCTCGGTGTGCGGCGACTTCCAGGCCCGCCGCATGGACGCGCGCTATCGCGCAGCCGACGGCAAGCCGCGTTTCGTCCACACCCTCAACGGCTCGGGGGTCGCGGTCGGCCGCGCGCTGATCGCCATCATCGAGAACTATCAGCAGGACGACGGCTCCGTCGCAGTGCCGGAGGCGCTGCAACCCTACATGGGCGGGCGCAAAACGATCGGAAAGGACGAGTGAGCGGGATGCGCATTCTTTGCACCAATGACGATGGCATCCACGCGCCCGGCCTCAAGGTCGTCGAGCAGATCGCCCGCGAACTGTCCGACGACGTCTGGGTGGTGGCGCCCGAGCTCGACCAGTCCGGCGTCTCGCACTCGCTGTCGCTCAACGATCCGCTGCGGCTGCGCGAGGTCGGGCCGCGCCACTTCGCCGTGCGTGGCACGCCGACCGACTGCGTCATCATGGGCGCGCGCCACATCGTCGGCGACAAGCAGCCGGACCTCGTGCTGTCGGGCGTCAACAAGGGGCGCAACGTCGCCGAGGACGTGGTTTATTCCGGCACCATCGCCGGCGCGCTGGAAGGCACCATCCTTGGCTTTCCGTCGTTCGCGCTGTCGCAGGAGTTCGGTGGGCGCAGCGACAAGACGCCGCCCTGGGACGTGGCGCTGAAATATGCCCCCGAAGTGGTGCGCAACGTGCTCAAGCTCGGTGTGCCGCGCGACACCGTGATCAATGTCAACTTCCCCTCGTGCCAGCCGGACGACGTGCAGGGCGTGGTGGTGGCGCGTCAGGGCAAGCGCAACCAGAATTTTTTGCGCATCGACGGCCGCCGCGACGGGCGCGGCAACCCGTATTACTGGATCGGGTTCGAGTCGATCGCCCATGTCGATCCGCCGAGCGAGGGCACCGATCTGGCGGCGCTGGCCGCCAACTATGTCTCGGTGACGCCGCTGCGGCTCAATCGCACCGACGATGTCTTCGCCAAAAACCTGATCGAGGTGCTTGAGCGGCGCGGCTAGAGTCTATTCCGATCGTATTGAAACACCGTCATGGCCGGGCTTGTCCCGGCCATCCACGTCTTTGTCTCGTAAACCGCCGCCAAGACGTGGATGCCCGCGACAAGCGCGGGCATGACATGGGAGGAAGCGGTCACTTCTCTGGTGCAAGCCGGTCGAAACGCGCTCTACCCCCGCAGCAGGTGGTCCGATCCATGGCCGCGCAGCACGCTTTCGAGGATGTTCGCGAGCGTTTCCATCTGGAACGGCTTCTGCAACACCGGCCGGTCACGATAGTTCTGTGGCAGCCCTTGCGTGCCGTAGCCGGTGACGAACACGAACGGACGCGGGCGCGCGGCGATGATGTCGGCAACCGGCGAGATCAGCTTGCCGTTGACGTTGACATCGAGGATGGCGACGTCGAAGGCCGCAGTCCGCGCCAGCGTCATGGCGTCGTCGATATCGCCGGTTTCGGCTGCGATCGGATAGCCGAGGTCGCCGAGCATGTCGGCCACCATCATCCTGATCATCGCTTCGTCTTCGACGATGAGAACCGCGCCACGTCGTGGTGCCGGCGTCGTCATGACCATCGCCCTTTCCCCAATCAAACTCACCATGGCAAACTCCGGGTTTCGGTGCAACGTCCTGCTGTCAATGGCAATTTGAATGGTTCCGCCATTGTCGCCGGCGATCGTCGGCAGCCGACGTCTGATGACGCCAACATGGCGTGGGGGTGTGCGGCGCACGTCTGCACTTTCCCGTAAGCGGTAGTGCCGCGTTTCCGATATTTGCAACTTGGTTACGATAAACCATTAAAATTCGAGCGATCGTTGTAAGGTCGCACGCCAGCAAGGCGGCTGCCGCCGTGCGATGACACGATACCGAAACGAGCGCCCGCATCCGTGCCGAGATCCATGCCGCCAGCCGACCCCCCGCCCGATCCGAAGCTGATGTTTCTGTTCAACCTGCGCAAGCGCGGCATCAGCGATCGCAACGTGTTGCGGGCGATGGAGGAGGTGCCGCGCGAGCGTTTCGTTGAGGCTGGCGGGGTGGTCGAAGCCTATCGCGACGCCGCCTTGCCGATTGCCTGCGGCCAGACAATCAGCCAGCCGTTCGTCGTTGCCTTCATGACCGAGCAACTCGACGTGCGCCCCGAGCACCGGGTGCTCGAAATCGGCACCGGCTCCGGCTATCAGGCGGCGGTGCTGTCGCGGCTGTGCGTCTCGGTGGTGAGCCTCGAACGGTTCCGCACGCTGGCGGAGCGGGCGCGCAAGCGGCTGTCCGATCTTGGCTATACCAATGTCGAGATCGAGGTGGCCGACGGCCTCGATGTACCCGAGCGGCTTGGGGCGTTCGACCGCATCATCGTCACGGCGGCGATGCGCGAGGTGCCGCAAAGCCTGATCGACGCGCTGGCCGAGGGCGGCGTGCTGGTCGGCCCGGTCGGCGAACACAATGCCGCGCAGGTGCTGGTGCGCATCCGCAAGACGCCCGAGGGGATCGAGCGCAAGGACCTGCTCGACGTCCGCTTCGTGCCGGCGCTGCCGGGGCTGGCGCGGGAACTCTGAACGCGTCACACGGCCGCCATCGAATTTGCCGGATGCTTAAACGGTTATTTACTGAAGCCGTGATTACTTCACGAGAAGTTGGTCATTGTTGCGTACGAGTGAGTAACCATGTTCGGTGTCGTCGATTGGCTTGGCCCGCGCCGCATTCCGCAGCTTGCAACGGCGACTCTGCTCGCCGTTGGGGTAAGCGGCTGTAGCGCCGACATGTCCACGCGCTTCGCGCAGGACCCCTTTCAATCAAACCCTTATGCGTCACGGCCTGAGGCAACCGGAAGCGTTGCGCCGCAGCCGGCCGCGCCGTATGGCCGGGTCGAGAGCCGGCCGCTGCCGCAGTACAGTTCAGCCCCATCGGCGCCGGCGATCTCCGCGCCGCGCTCCTATCCGTCGGCGGCCGCCGAGACCTCGGGCGGCGGGCGGGGCGTTGCCGCCTACACGCCGCCTCCGGCGCCGCGCATCGAGCCGGCCCGCCCGGCCGCGGCATCGCACGCGGCCGTTGCCAGCGCCCAGCCGGCGAACGGCCATGGCGGCACCACCATCATCGTCGGCACCGGCGACACCCTTGAAGGTCTCGCGCGCCGCTACAACGTGTCGTCGTCGGCGATCCTCGCCGCCAACGGCTATCGCGGGCCGCGCGTGCTGCAGCCCGGCCAGCAACTCGTCATTCCGCGCCAGAGCGCGAGTGCGGCGCAGGCCGCACCGGCGCCGGCAGCGCCGCGGGTGGCCGCGGCCGGCAGCACCACCCATTACGTCAATCACGGCGACACCCTCTATAACGTCGCCCGCCGTCACCAGATTCCGGTGAGCCAGCTTGCTGCCGCCAATGGTCTCGCGCCCGATGCCCGGCTCAAGGTCGGCAGCCGCCTGACCGTTCCGGCCGGCAGCGGCACGCAACTCGCCGCGCAGCCGCAGCAGCCGGCCGTGGCGCCTGCCGCCGCTCCGGCGGCGCAGCTCAAGCCCGTCGCTGTCGCCTCGGCGCAGCCAGCCGCGATCGCGGCCCCCGTGCAGAAGGCCAATCTGGCCAGCGCCACCACCACCCCGAGCGAAGCGGAAACTGTCTCGCCGGTGAAATCGGCCGAGGCGGCCGGCGCGCTGCCGACCTTCCGCTGGCCGGTGCGTGGCCGGGTCATCGCCGGCTACGGCGCCAAGACCAACGGCAAGCAGAACGACGGCATCAACGTCGCGGTGCCTGAAGGTACGCCGGTCAAGGCGGCCGAGGACGGCGTCGTCGCCTATGCCGGCAACGAGCTGAAGGGGTACGGCAATCTGGTGCTGATCCGGCACGACAACGGTTTCGTCACCGCGTATGCCCACGCGAGTGAACTCAAGGTGAAGCGTGGCGACAAGATCACCCGCGGGCAGGTGATCGGCAAGGCCGGGCAGACCGGCGACGTGGCCTCGCCGCAGCTTCACTTCGAGATTCGCAAAGGTTCTTCACCGGTCGATCCGATGCAGTTCCTCAACGGCGCGTGAGGCGGACGCAAGCCTCTCTTTTCGCCCTCGTCATGCCCGCGCGATGAGCGCGGGCATCTCGTTTGTGGACGCAGTGTTTTACTTTGTCGGTAGCCGCACCCGGCTGCGACCGGCAAGGTCCTGGATGAACTGCCAGGCCACCCGGCCGGAGCGTGAGCCGCGCGTCGTCGCCCATTCCAGCGCCTCGCGCTCGAGTTCGTCCTCAGGCACCTTGATGTCGAAGTGGCGCGCGTAGCCCTGCACCATGGCGAGATATTCGTCCTGGCTGCAGCGGTGGAAGCCGAGCCACAGCCCGAAGCGGTCGGACAACGACACCTTTTCTTCCACGGCCTCGCCCGGATTGATCGCGGTCGAGCGTTCGTTCTCGACCATCTCACGGGCGAGCAGGTGGCGCCTGTTCGAGGTGGCATAGAGGATGACGTTGTCGGGCCGGCCCTCGATGCCGCCTTCCAGCACCGCCTTCAGCGACTTGTAGGACGCATCGTTGCCGTCAAACGACAGGTCGTCGCAGAAGATGATGAAGCGGAAGTCGGAATTGCGCAGCCGCGCCATCAGAAGCGGCAGGCTTTCGATGTCCTCGCGATGGATCTCGATCAGCTTGAGCGTGCCGTTGACCTCGGGATCGGCATTGACGGCCGCGTGCGCGGCCTTGACCAGCGACGATTTGCCCATGCCGCGCGCGCCCCACAACAGCGCGTTGTTGGCGGGCAGTCCCTTGGCGAAGCGCTCGGTGTTCTCGATCAGGATGTCGCGCATGCGGTCGATGCCCTTCAAAAGGCCAAGATCGACGCGGTTGACGCGCGGCACGCCGATCAGGCGGCCGTTCGGCTGCCAGATGAAGGCATCCGCCGAGCCGAGCGAATCGGCGCCGTCCGGCTTTTGAGCCGTTGCCGCGAGGTGGGCGGCGATCGCCTCGAGCGCCACGGCGATCCGCGCCGTGGTGTCCGCCGTCGCGCCCGATCCGGCCGGCCTGGTTGCAGGCGCCTTTTTGGCTGCCTTGGTCAATGCCTTGGTCGATGCTTTGGCGGCGGCGCGACCGGCCGGCTTGCGGGTAAACGATTTTTTGGCGGCTTTTTTCGGCATTTTCTGGTTCCGGGGTGGCTCCGGCTCGGGCGAACGGGGCAGGGAGAGTGCGGGCGGGCGGGGCGGCGTTTTTGCCTCCGGTTGCGCACCCTTATCGGGCGCGACGGGACGCCGCAAGCGCTGCAAACGCCGCCGGATGCGGCGTTGCAATTGGGCCATTGGCCGCTATAGTCCGCCCGAAATTTCCCCCACCCGGGCCCAACCCCTTGATATGTTGGCAGCCTCCGCGCGACCGATGAGGATATGGATTGATGCTGATTACCCCTGCCTTCGCTCAGGCGGCCCCCGGCGGCGATGCGAACAGCATGCTGATGTCGCTTCTGCCGTTCGTCCTCATCTTCGTCATCATGTACTTCCTGATCCTGCGCCCGCAGCAGAAGAAGGTGAAGGAGCATGCCGAACTGGTGAAGAACGTTCGCCGCGGCGATACCGTCATCACCAACGGCGGACTGATCGGCAAGGTCACCAAGGTCGTTGATGACGAGCAGATCGAGGTCGAGGTCGGCGAGGGCGTGCGCGTCCGCCAGATGCGGCAGATGATCTCCGGCGTGCGCGCCAAGGGCGAGCCGGCCAAGGACAAGGGCAAGGGCGACACCGCCAAGGACGGCGCCTCCGCGACCTGACGCGGATGCGGCGCCCGCCCCTTAACCAGCAATCGCACGGGCCGGCCTGATGTTGTATTTTTCGCGGTGGAAGGCACTCGGGGTCGTTCTGACGGCGCTCGTTATTTGCGCGTTCGCCATCCCGAACTTCTTCTCCGAAGATACGGTCAAGACTTGGCCGGCATGGGCGCAGCGCCACCTCGTGCTGGGCCTCGATCTGCAGGGCGGCTCGCACATGCTGCTCGAGGTCGATGCCAATTCGGTGCGCAAGGACAAGCTCGAGCAGATCCGCGACGACGTGCGCCGCACGCTGCGCGACGCCAAGATCGGCTACACCGGACTCGCCACCCGCAACGGCGCCGTCGAGGTGCGCGTCAAGCCGGAGGACCTCGACAAGGCGCTGCCCAAGCTGCGCGAACTGTCGCAGCCGCTCGGCGGCATCCTCGGCACCAGCGGCCAGCGCACCATGGAGATCGAGGACGCTGGCAACGGGCTGATCCGCCTGACCGTGCCGCTCGCGGCGATCAACGACCGCATCCGCCAGTCGGTCGAGCAGTCGATCCAGATTGTCGAGCGGCGCGTCAACGAACTCGGCACCGTCGAGCCGCTGATCCAGCGTCAGGGCCTCGACCGCATTCTCGTGC
This sequence comes from Pseudomonadota bacterium, assembly GCA_003576765.1. Taxonomy (GTDB): domain Bacteria; phylum Pseudomonadota; class Alphaproteobacteria; order Rhizobiales; family Xanthobacteraceae; genus PRO6. The sequence goes on along the minus strand of QEVP01000011.1, from coordinate 54,822 downwards.
AGGTGCCGGGCTTGCAGGATCCGACCCGGCTCAAGGAATTGCTCGGCAAGACCGCCAAGCTCGACTTCCGCATGGTCGATAACTCGATCTCGCCGGAGCAGGCGCGCCAGGGCCGGGTGCCGCCGGATGCGGAGTTGCTGTACGGCTCGGAGTCCGAGGGCCGCCAGCCTTACGTGATCAAGAAGCAGGTGCTGGTGTCGGGCGCTGATCTGACCGATGCGCAGCCCGGGTTCGATCAGCGCACCAGCGAGCCGATCGTCTCGTTCAAGTTCAACACCGCCGGCGCCCGCAAGTTCGGCCGCGCCACTACCGAGAACGTCGGCCTGCCGTTTGCCATCGTGCTCGACAACGAAGTGATCTCCGCGCCGGTCATCCGCGAACCGATCACCGGCGGCTCGGGCCAGATTTCCGGCAATTTCACCGTGCAGCAGGCCAACGACCTCGCCATCCTGCTGCGCGCCGGCGCGCTGCCGGCGCCGCTCACGGTGATCGAGGAACGCACCGTCGGCCCCGGCCTCGGTCAGGACTCGATCCTTGCCGGCGAGCGTGCCTCCTATATCGGCGCGATCTTCGTGTTCGTGTTCATGCTGCTGACCTACCGGCTGTTCGGCGTCATCGCCAACGTCGCGGTGGCGATCAACGTGGCGATGATTTTCGGCATCCTGTCGCTGCTCAACGCCACGCTGACGCTGCCGGGCATCGCCGGCATCGTGCTGACCGTCGGCATCGCGGTGGATTCCAATGTGCTCATCTATGAGCGCATCCGCGAGGAACTGCATGGGGGCCGCACCGCGATCTCGGCGATCGACGCCGGCTTCGCGCGGGCGCTCGCAACGATCGTCGACTCCAACCTGACCACCTTCATTGCCGCCGTGGTACTGTTCTTCGTCGGCACCGGGCCGGTGCGCGGCTTTGCCGTGACCTTCGGCATCGGCATTCTGACGACGCTGTTCACGGCATTCACGGTCACCCGCCTGATCGTCGCCACCTGGGTGCGCTGGAAGCGGCCGCAGCAATACGTCCCGATCTGAAGCGCTTCGATATGTTCAAGCAATCGCCGCGTGTTCAGCTTGTGCTCTCGCCCCTCCGGGGAGAGGGTTGGGGTGAGGGGGTGCATGATTGCCGGTGGGTTTATAACCCCTCATCCAAATCGCCTGAGGCGATCCGACCTCTCCCCATAGGAGAGGTGATCGGCGTTTGCGGCGGTGCCGCGATCCAATCCGAAAAACAGATAATCGAGATGCGGAGCCCGCTTTGACAAACTGGATCATTCTCGGGCTCGCCGGTGTCGTCCTCGTGCTGACGATCGTGAGCATCTTCGACCTCCTGCCGCCGCTGCGCATCGTGCCGGACGACACCACGTTCGACTTCACGCGCTTTCGCCGGATCAGCTTTCCGATCTCGGCGCTGCTGACCATCGTCGCCATCACCTTCTTCTTCACCCACGGGCTCAATTTCGGCATCGACTTCAAGGGCGGCCTGTTGCTCGAAGTGCAGCAGAAGTCCGGCCCTGCCGATATCGCCGCGATGCGCGAGACGCTCGGCAAGCTCGAACTCGGCGAGGTCCAGCTTCAGCAGTTCGGTGGCCCGGAGAACGTGCTGATTCGCGTGGCGCAGCAGCCCGGCGGCGACGAAGCGCAGCAGGCCGCGATCAACAAGGTGCGCCAGGCGCTCGGCGATGCCGTCGATTACCGCCGCGTCGAGGTGGTCGGCCCGCGCGTGTCCAACGAACTGCTCGCCTACGGCATGCTCGGCTTCGTGATCGCGACGTTCGGCATCCTGATCTATCTCTGGTTCCGCTTCGAGTGGCAGTTCGCGCTCGGCGCCATGATCGCCAACATTCACGATATCGTGCTGACCGTCGGCTTCATGTCGTATGCGCAGATCGACTTCGACCTGACCAGCATGGCGGCATTACTGACCATTCTCGGCTATTCGCTCAACGACACCGTGGTGATCTACGACCGTATTCGCGAGATCCTGCGGCGCTACAAGAAGATGCCGATGCCGGAACTGCTCAACCGCTCGATCAATTCGACGCTGTCGCGCTCGGTCATCACCCACGTCACGGTGACGCTGGCCTTGCTGGCGCTGCTCTTCTTCGGCGGCACCGCGATCCATTCCTTCGCCGCGACGATGACCTTCGGCGTCGTGCTGGTCGGCACCTATACCTCGATCTTCATCGCGGCTCCGATCCTGATCTATCTTGGCGTCGGCGAGAACCGCATGCGCGACGACGACGACCACGACGCCAAGGCGGCGTAGGGATGGGCGCGGCGCGGCCGGATACGCCGCACCTGCCGCAGGTCGCGCCGATCGATGCTTACGGCAACGGCGGCTTCCGCTTCGCCGGCATGTCGCATCGCGGCTCGCTGTTGTGCCTGCCCGATGGCGTCTGGGGCTGGCCGGTCGAGCAGCCGCAGGATATCGACGAGGCGGCGCTGGCGCAGGTGTTCGCCCAGGCCGACCTGATCGACAGTTTTCTGATCGGCACCGGCGCCGCCCTGTGGCCGTTGCCGCAGCGGCTGCGCGAGGCGTTGCGCGCCGCGGGCATCGGCAGCGACGTGATGCCGACCGGGCCGGCCATTCGCACCTACAACATCATGCTGGGCGAGCATCGCCGCGTGGCGGCGGCGCTGATCGCGGTGCCATGAGCGAGGCGACGGCTGCGGCGGCGGTGTGCGCAAGCGAGGTGCGCAGCCACGATTTCGCCCGCTACGCCACCACGTTGTTCGTTGCGCCCGAGCGCCGCCGGCCGCTGCTTGCGCTATATGCCTTCGCCATCGAGATCGCGCGCGTGCGCGACCACATCAGCCAACCGTTGCCGGGCGAGATCCGGCTGCAATGGTGGAGCGATGCGTTGGCGGGCCGCGCCGAGGGCGAGGCGGGCGGCAACCCGATCGCGAGCGAACTGTTCGAGGCGATAGCCGCCTGCGGTCTGCCGGTCGAGCGGCTGGAGGCGTTGATCGAGGCGCACCGCTTCGACCTTTACGACGATCCGATGCCGTCGATCCTTGCGTTTGAGGACTATTGCGGCGCGACCGCCGGCACGCTGTACGACCTGGCCGCGGGTATCCTCGGCCATCGCTCGGAGGCGATCGCCCATCTCGCCCGCCACGCCGGCGTCGCCCACGGCATCGCAACCGTATTGACGCGGCTTCCCGTGCATGCGGCGCGACGACAGCTCTATCTGCCCGAGGATGTGCTGCACGAGCACGGCGCGCGGGCCGAGGATATTTTCGCGGGCCAGACGACGCCGGCCCTGTTTGCGGTGATCGACCACCTGGCCGGCGAAGCGCGCGGGCATCTGGCCTCGGCGACGCGGCTTCTGTCCGAGGTGCCGCGCGACGTGCGCCCGGCGTTCTTGCATCTGCCGCTGCTGCGTCGCGCGCTCGATCGCGTCGGCGCGCGCGGCTACGATCCGTTCCGGCCGGCGCCGCCGTCGCGTCTTTCGGTGTTGTGGCAGGTCTGGCGCGCCGCGCGCGCGGCGTAAGCCATGGTGCTTATGCCGCTTCCGGCATCGGCACGCCGTCGGCGATCCAGCGATCGAGGTCGGCAAGCGCGCGGGCGGACAGCGCCTGCTTGCGCGCCACCGATTTTTCCGGACCGCGCAGGCGGCTGCCGTCGGCCTTGCGCGTCGGCGCCTCGGCCAGCGGCGGAAACAGCCCGAAATTGATGTTCATCGGCTGGAACGAGCGCGGGCCGGCATCGATGCTCTCGATATGGCCGCCGGTGATGTGGTTGATGAGCGCGCCGTGCGCCGTGGTGGCGGGCGGCGCGGCGAGCCCAATCCCGCGCGCTTCGGCGGCTGCGAACAGCCCGGCGATCAGGCCGATGGCGGTCGACTCGACATAGCCCTCGCAGCCGGTGATCTGGCCGGCGAAGCGCAGCCGCGGCGCCACGCGAAGCCGCAGTTCGGCATCCAGCAGCTTTGGCGAGTTGAGGAAGGTGTTGCGGTGCAGGCCGCCGAGCCGGGCGAACTCGGCCGCCTCCAGCCCCGGAATGGTGCGGAAGATGCGCACCTGCTCGCCGTGCTTCAGCTTGGTCTGGAAGCCGACCATGTTGTAGAGCGTGCCGAGCCGGTTGTCCTGGCGCAACTGCACCACCGCGTAGGGCTTTTGCGTCGGGTTGTGCGGGTTGGTGAGACCGACCGGCTTGAGCGGGCCGTGGCGCAGCGTTTCCGGCCCGCGCGCCGCCATCACCTCGATCGGCAGGCAGCCGTCGAAATAGGGCGTGGATTGCTCAAAATCCTTGAAATCGACGGTGGCGCCGGTTGTCAGCGCCTCGACGAAGGCGGCGTACTGGTCGCGCGTCAGCGGGCAGTTGAGATAGTCGGCGCCGCTGCCGCCGGGGCCGGCCTTGTCGTAGCGCGACTGGAACCAGGCGGTGCGCATGTCGATGCTGTCGCGATGGACGATGGGCGCGATGGCGTCGAAGAAGGCAAGCGCCCCTTCGCCGGTCAGCCCGGTCACGGCGCTGGCCAGTGCCGGCGAGGTGAGGGGACCGGTCGCGACGATGACACTAGCCCAGTCGTCGGGCGGCAGGCCGGCCACTTCCTCGCGGCGAATTTCGATCAGCGGGTGAGAAGCTAGCGCCGCGCCGACGGCGGCGGAAAACCCGTCGCGATCGACCGCCAGCGCGCCGCCGGCCGGCACCTGATGGCGGTCGGCCGCCTGCATCACCAGCGAGCCGAGCCGGCGCAGTTCGGCGTGCAGCAGACCGACGGCATTGTTGGCGGCGTCGTCGGAGCGGAAGGAATTGGAGCAGACCAGTTCGGCAAGGCCGTCGGTGCGGTGGGCATCCGTCATCCGCTTGGGCCGCATCTCGTGCAGCACCACGCGGACGCCGCGCCGCGCGATCTGCCAGGCGGCCTCAGAGCCGGCCAAGCCGCCGCCGACGATATGGATGGGGTGGAGCGTGGGGAGAGAGGCTGTCATCACGGGTGAGGTAAAGCGCCGCCGCGGCGGGCGCAACCGCCAAGTCCCACCTCACAAGTCATGCTTCACGTCACCGAGGAACTACGCGAGGCAAATCGTGGCAGGGGTGGAAACGCAAAAACGCCCGCGGGTCGCGCGGGCGTTTGCGTAGTCAGTGAGGTGGTCCGTCAGCCGGTGTAGGCGCCAGACGCAACGCGCGGAATGTCAGAGCGGTCGATGCCGATGTCGGCGAGTTCACGATCGCTGAGCTGGTTCAGTTCGGCGAGGTTGCGCTGATAATCACGATACGCCCGGATCGCGCGGATGATCGACAGCAACATGGTGGTTCTCCTTCAAGATCGATTCAGCTTTTTCCCAAGCCTCATCGTTGAAATGAATATAGCTGACTATATCGCAGTGCAGTAGTTCATTTGTTGCGGTGCAGCTATGCTAAATACGCATGCGATGGAGAGAATTAGCCGTAATAGAAGTCTGGCTCCCCCTCCGACATGGAGGTCGATTCGGTGCCACCGCTCTGACGCAGCCTGGGGCTCAGAATTCATATAATCTCAATATTTTTGCCATCAAGCCGCGGTTTGGGGCAGCCCATTCGTCTCGGTTCCGGGGTTTCGGAATACTCGGTGGCATTTTGGGGATTGATATGCGTCAAATACATGGATGAATAGATATTCACTTCAAGAACGAGGCGCCCAAGGAAACTTTATTGCCCGCGCCAAAGCGCGGGCAATTGTCGGGAACCGGCGAGTTTGGAAACAGCCGCCCTTAGCGCCGATCGCGTCCCCAAGGGAACAGCGCGGCAGGAAAATCGGCCGCATAGCGGCGGCCCTTGGCCGGCGGCGGAGGCATCTGGTAGGACCGCGGGGCCGGCTCGACCGCCCGGCGATAGAGGTGCCAGGTGGCGTGGCCGAGCAGCGGCAGCACCACGGCGAGCCCAACGAACGCCGGCAGCGAGCCGAGCACCAGCAACACCGCGACGATCAGGCCCCACTGGGCGGTGACCACCGGGTTCTTGGCGACAACGCGCAGCGAGGTCAGCATCGCGTCGGTGACGCCGGCGTGCCGGTCGAGCATCAGCGGAAACGCGATCATGCTGATGCACAACGCCACCAGGGCGAACAGGAAGCCGACCCCGCAGCCGATGGCGATCAGCCAAAAGCCTTCCCGCGTGGTCAGCACGCGGCCGAGGAAGTCCGGGATCGTCGCCGCCGGTGCGTAGCCGAAGGTGGCGACGTAAATCGCCTGCGCCGCCGCGACCCAGATGACGAACAGCGTCAGCAGCAGCACGCCGAGGCCGAGCATGGTGCCGAACGACGGCGAGCGCAGCACCGACGTGGCATCCCACACCGAGGGGCTTTCGCCGCGCTCGCGGCGGCGGCTCAGTTCGTAAAGGCCGAGCGCCGCGAACGGCCCGACCAGCGCGAAGCCGGCGGCGAGCGGAAACAACAGCGGCAGCACCGAATAGCCGAGCGCGGCGCGCGCCAGAGCCACGCCGAGCACGGGGTAGATGATGCACAGCACGATGGCGTGGCTCGGCATCGCCGTGAAGTCGTCCCAGCCGCGCCGCAGTGCCTCGCGCAGGTCATTCGTCGTCAACCGCCGCACGTTGGGCGCGGTATCGATCTGAGGCAGTGTCGCGGGCGGATGATTTTGCGTGGAGCTTGCGTGATCGGCGATCGATGCAGCCATGGCGTTCTCCCTGAGCAATCCTCAAGGCGGCGCCACGCGGGCGAGCCGCCCGGAGAAAGCGATCACGATCAAGTCGATCGGCCTGGCAACAGACCGACGCTGTCGCGAACCTTGTGGAATACTAGACCAGTTTCGTCGAAACGGCGACCTTTCATTGAACCTTGCGCGTCGCCGGGCCACTTATCGTGGTCGTCGTGCCGCCGCGGAACTTTTTGCCTCGCATGGCTTTATCAACAGCCTGCCGGGGCGGTGGTTGCGCGGCCGACGGTCATACCGGCGTCACGTTACGGTGACAGCAAGACATGCGGGCGGTATCTTCTACGGCGGTCGATTGTTGGCCGCCGACCTCAACGTGACGATGCCGGTCCCCGTGCGCGGGTGGACGATGTCGTGTGGTATTCAACTGGGAGCGATTGAATGAGCATTTTCGGAAAGATCATGGGCGCGATCTTCGGCACCTCGGCCAGTGCGGAGACGGCGCCGGCAGCGCCGACTGGCGGCGCGGCACCGGCGGGCGGGGCGGCCGCGGGCACTGCGGCGGCGCCCACCGTGGACGTGACCGCGATCCTCGACAAGGCGGTGGCTGCGAAGAAGGAAAAGCTCGCCTGGCGCACCTCGATCGTCGATCTGCTCAAGGCGCTCGACATCGATTCCAGCCTGTCGGCGCGCAAGGAATTGGCGAAGGAGCTGGGTTATACCGGCGACACCAACGACTCCGCGACCATGAACATCTGGCTGCACAAGCAGGTGATCGCAAAGCTCGCCGCCAACGGCGGCAAGGTGCCGGACGATCTCAAGTCGTAACGGCCTATTGTCGTCGAGAACCGACGTTCGATCATGTCGGCCGCTCGTCCGTTTTTCGTCATGGCCGGGCTTCGTCCCGGCCATCCACGTCTTTGTTTTCTGACGTGCCGTAAAGACGTGGATGCCGGCAACACGTGCGGGCATGACAGCGCTGGAGAGGGCAGCATATCCAACTCGTAATAAAAAGCCCGTAGCGTTGCGGGCCTTTTTCGTTTCCGGCGCGCCCTTTCCATTTATCCCTCCCCCTGCAAGGGGGAGGGTAGGGTGGGGCAGCATCGAGACTGGGGTCGGAGACGCCGCGCAAGCGGCGCTAAATGCCCGCCTCGGGATGCTTGCGCAAATAGTCGGCGACGAACGAGCAGCCGGCGATCACCTTGCGGTTCTCCTCGCGGATTTTCGCCACCGCACCTTCGACCAGCCGTGTGGCGACGCCGCGCCCGCGCAAGGCCGGCGGCGTCTCGGTGTGGGTGATGATCACGGCATCCCCTGTGCGCCGATAGTTGGCGAACGCCACCGCGCCCTCGACGTCCAGCTCGAAACGATTTTGGGCGGTGTTGTCGCGAACGGTGTCGGGCATGATGATGGGATCCGCCTTATGCGAGCAGGTCGGCATAGTCCTGATGCTTGTCGATAAAGGCTTTGACGAAGAGGCAGCGCGGCACCACCTTCAGTCCTTCGGCGCGCACGGCATCGAGCGCACCGCGGACCAGCTTTGAGCCGACGCCGCGGCCGGCGAGCGCGTCGGGCACCTCGGTATGAACGAACGTGATGACGCCGGGCGTGCGCTTGTAATAGGCCGCTGCGACGTGGCCATCGACACTCAGTTCGAAGCGGTGCTCATCGGGATTGTCGCGGACGGTGTCGGGCATGTCCAACTCGGTTTCAAATTGTATGCTGCGATGCCGTGGTCGCATGAATGACAACGGGCTGGCTTACTCTGCGGCTTCCGTCTTCGTCTTCTTCTCGCCCGTCTTCGCCAGCACCGGGGCGAGGAAGTGTCCGGTATGGCTGCGCGGTGCCTTGACGATATCCTCCGGCGGTCCCCACGCGACGATTTCGCCGCCGCCGTCGCCGCCTTCGGGGCCTAAGTCGATCACCCAGTCGGCGGTCTTGATGACTTCGAGATTGTGCTCGATCACCACCACCGAGTTGCCCTGCGCCACCAGTTCGTGCAGCACGTCGAGCAGTTTTGCGACGTCGTGGAAGTGCAGGCCGGTGGTCGGCTCGTCGAGGATGTAGAGCGTGCGGCCGGTGGCGCGCTTCGACAGCTCCTTGGCGAGCTTGACGCGCTGCGCCTCGCCGCCGGACAGCGTGGTGGCCTGCTGGCCGACCTTGATGTAGCCGAGCCCGACGCGCTGCAACGTCTTGAACGTTTCACGCACGCGCGGCACCGCCTTGAAGAACTCCGCCGCCTCATCCACCGTCATGTCGAGCACGTCGGCGATGGTCTTGCCCTTGAACAGCACCTCGAGCGTCTCGCGGTTGTAGCGCTTGCCCTTGCAGGTGTCGCAGGTGACGTAGACGTCGGGCAGGAAGTGCATCTCGATCTTGATCACGCCGTCGCCCTGGCAGGCTTCGCAGCGCCCGCCCTTGACGTTGAACGAGAAGCGCCCCGGCTCGTAGCCGCGCGCCTTGGCCTCGGGCAGCCCCGCGAACCACTCGCGGATCGGCGTGAAGGCGCCGGTATAGGTCGCGGGGTTCGAGCGCGGCGTGCGCCCGATCGGCGACTGGTCGATGTCGATGATCTTGTCGATATGCTCCAGCCCCTCGATGCGGTCGTGCGGGGCAGGGGCGTCGGAGGCGTTATTGAGCTTGCGGGCAACCGCCTTGTACAGCGTGTCGATCAACAGCGTGGACTTGCCGCCGCCGGACACGCCGGTAACGCAGGTGAACAGCCCGAGCGGAATTTCCGCCGAGACGTTCTTGAGGTTGTTGCCGCGCGCGTTGATGACCTTGATGGTGCGGCGGTGGTTCGGCGGCCGCCGCTCCGGCACCGCAATGAACTTTGCGCCGGTGAGGTACTGCCCGGTGAGCGAGGCCGGGTTGTGCATGATGTCGCGGGGCGTGCCTTGCGCGACGATGTGGCCGCCGTGCACGCCGGCGCCGGGACCGACATCGACCACATGGTCGGCGTGCAGAATGGCGTCCTCGTCGTGCTCGACGACGATCACCGTGTTGCCGAGGTCGCGCAGGCGTTTCAACGTGTCGAGCAGGCGGGCGTTGTCGCGCTGGTGCAGGCCGATCGACGGCTCGTCGAGCACATAGAGCACGCCGGTCAGCCCGGAGCCGATCTGCGAGGCGAGGCGAATGCGCTGGCTTTCGCCGCCCGACAGCGTGCCGGAGGCGCGCGACAGCGTCAGGTAGTTCAGGCCGACGTCGAGCAGGAACGACAGCCGCTCGCGGATTTCCTTCAAAATGCGCGCGGCGATTTCGTTCTGCTGCTTGTTGAGCCTGGCCGGGATCGCGTCGAACCATTCCATGGCGCGCCGCACCGACAGTTCGGAGATTTCGCCGATATGCTTTTCGCCGATCTTGACGCACAGCGCCTCGGGCTTCAGCCGATAGCCGGCACAGGCCGCGCACGGCACGTCGGAAAAATACTTGCCCAGCTCCTCGCGCGCCCACTCGCTCTCGGTCTCGCGGTAGCGCCGCTCGATGCTGGTGACGATCCCCTCGAACGGCTTCTTGGTCTCATAGGAGCGCACGCCGTCTTCGTAGGCGAATTTGATATCGGTGTCGCCGGAGCCGTAGAGCAGCGCGTCTTTCGTCTTCTTCGGCAGGTCCTTCCACTTGGTGTCGAGCGTGAACTTGTAGGCTTTGCCGAGCGCCTGCAGCGTCTGGATGTAATAGGGCGACGACGATTTCGCCCATGGCGCGATGGCGCCCTTGCGCAGGCTCAAGTCCTTGTCGGGAATGACCAGGTCGGCGTCGATGTGCTGCTCGACGCCGAGCCCGCCGCAGGCCGGGCAGGCGCCGTAGGGATTGTTGAACGAAAAGAGTCTGGGCTCGATCTCCGGCAGCGTGAAGCCCGACACGGGACAAGCGAACTTTTCCGAAAACAACAGCCGCTCGGGGCCGCTCTTGTCGTGGATTTTCGCGACCTTCTTTTTTTCACTCTCCCCTGCAAGCGGAGGTGAAACAGGGTCGGCGAACTCCACCACCGCCAGCCCGTCGGCCAGCTTCAGCGCGGTCTCAAAACTTTCCGCAAGCCGCTGCGCGAGGTCGGGCCGCACCACGATGCGGTCCACCACCACGTCGATATCGTGCGGGAATTTCTTGTCGAGCGCCGGTGCTTCAGACAACTCGTGAAACGCGCCGTCGATCTTGACGCGCTGAAACCCCTTCTTCAGATAGTCCGCCAGTTCCTTACGGTATTCGCCCTTGCGGCCGCGCACCACCGGCGCCAGCAGGTAGAGCCGCGTGCCTTCGGGCAGCGCCAGCACGCGATCGACCATCTGCGATACGGTCTGGCTTTCGATCGGCAGTCCCGTCGCCGGCGAATAGGGCACGCCGACGCGCGCCCACAACAGCCGCATGTAGTCGTAGATCTCGGTCACCGTGCCGACGGTCGAGCGCGGGTTCTTCGAGGTGGTTTTCTGCTCGATGGAGATCGCCGGCGACAGCCCGTCGATCTGATCGACATCGGGCTTCTGCATCATCTCCAGGAACTGCCGCGCATAGGCCGACAGCGACTCGACATAGCGGCGCTGGCCCTCGGCATAGATGGTGTCGAAGGCGAGCGACGACTTGCCGGAGCCGGACAGGCCGGTCAGCACCACCAGCCGGTCGCGCGGGATCGCGACGTCGATATTCTTCAGGTTGTGCTCGCGGGCGCCGCGGATGGTGATGGCGCGGGAGCTTGAGGCGATCTGGCGCTGGTTCGCCTTCAGGACTTCATCCATGCTGCATTTCCGGCAGACCGTGGCCCCTGCGCCGGGAAGGCGGCGGCGGTCGCGGTCAAAGGCAATGGCCGCCGGGGCGGCCATGCGAAACAGAACATACTAGGAACGAAGAGCCGTTGCCAGCCCCGGACCAGGTTCGCGCGCCCCGGGATTTCCGTCCAAGGATATATTGCGCCGTTGGCGGAGTGCCAGAGCGCCCTTGAAAAGCCCGGTGGGAAACGGCCGTGGCACAATGAAAAAGCCGGCGTGACGCCGGCTTTTTGCTGGTTCCGATGCGGTCGGGATCAGTACCCCGGCGCTGGCGCCGCCGGTCCACCCCAGTTGAAGTGGTAGTTGACGCCGGCCTTGACCGTGTTGAGCGACGTGCGGCCGCTGGCCACCGCCCCGTTGAAGTAGTCCTGGCTGTCGAGGTCGGCATACAGGTATTCGACCTTGGCCGACCAGCTCGGCGCGAACATGTATTCGAGGCCGGCGCCGACGGTCCAGCCGCTGTGGGTGCGGCTGTCCGAGCCGGTGACGCCAAGCACATCGACGCTGAGCTTGTTGTTGGCCCAGGCGTAGCCGCCGGTGACGTAGAGCAGGGCGGACGGCGAGGGGGTGATGCCGAGGCGGCCGCGCACTGTGCCGAAGGCATCGATCTGCGACTTGGCCCACAGCACGCCCGGCACGCCAGCCGAAGCGGCGATGTCGCCGCCGGCCACATCGGCCTCGATGCCGAATACGATATTGCCGTTCTGCCAGTTGTAGCCGAGGGTGCCGCCGCCGAAGCCGCCGGTCATGTCGATGCCGCCGGCGCGCGAGGTGACGTCGCCGGTCCAGCCATAACCGCCGAAGCCGCCGATATAGAGGCCGGACCATGTGGTCGGCGCAACGTAGGGCACCGGCGGCGCCTTGGTATAGGGCCGTGCAGCAAGGTCGGCTGCGCTCGCAGGCGCCATCATCGCCAGCACGGCGAGAGCAGCGGTTCCCAGCAAGAGCTTCTTCATCGATCGTCTCCACCTGTCCGGTGCCACGTCTCCGACCCATTCGCGGATCGAAACCTTGTCCCCAGGCGAATACCGCCGTGGCACCGTCGCTCGATCACTATAGTTATTTTCCACCGCGGTGCCGTCACCCAACTGCAACACCCGAAAGCGAACTGCGTCCGTTGCAAGCCGTTCTAACCGCCCGCTTTTCTAAAGTTTCGGCGGGCGGGGAGACTGTGCCGCACCGCCGCCGGTCACGCCGTCACCGTCGGGCCCCGTGAGGGCCATGGGCCTTTTCATACGAACGAAAAGAGAACATACTGCGTGAGCCGTGGATAAGGCGGTGGAGCGTTCGCCGCCGCGGCGCCCGCGGTATATAGCGGGAGCGAGCCGGCGGCGGCTTTGAGCAGGTTATCGGGTGTCGAGGAGCGGAGAGAGCCAATGGCGGGAAGCGTGAACAAGGTGATTTTGATCGGCAATCTCGGCGCGGACCCGGAGATCCGCCGCACCCAGGACGGGCGTCCGATCGCCAATCTGCGCATCGCCACCTCGGAGAGCTGGCGCGACAAGGCCACCGGCGAGCGCAAGGAAAAGACCGAGTGGCACCGCGTCGTGATTTTCAACGAGGGCCTGTGCCGCGTCGCCGAGCAGTATCTGCGCAAGGGCTCCAAGGTTTACATCGAGGGCCAGTTGCAGACCCGCAAGTGGACCGACCAGAGCGGCGTGGAAAAGTATTCGACCGAGGTGGTGCTGCAGGGCTTCAACTCCAACCTGACCATGCTCGACGGCCGCAGCGGCGGGGGCGGCGGCGGTTTCGGTGACGAGCCGGGCGGTGATTTCGGCGCCGGCGGTCCAGGTGGAGGCGGGGGCCGCCGCGTCTCCTCCGGCGGAGGCGGTGGCGGCGGTGGCGGTGGCCGCGACATGGACGACGAGATTCCGTTCTGAAGCGTCTCCCTTCGCGGCTTCGGGCGCGGTCCCTCCGATGGCTGTGTCCGTCAATGACGACCTCTACCCTCCCCCCTTACAGGGGAGGGATAAAGGGAGGGGTCACGGAGAGATGGAGGGGGCAAGACCGCGTCCTGACGGTTGGGGTTTTTCAACACCTTCCGGTGCGCCCCAAGTCCTCGATAAGTGATTGTAAAATAAGGCGGGAACAACGCCCGCCCAAACCTCGTCAAGGGTGGTTTCGGAGGGCAGGGCACGCTATATAAAGCCCAACTCGAATCATCCGGACATCACCGTTGACCGATCCCGACAAGCCGTCCTCCGGAGAGCCGCCGGCGCCTTCGGACATCCGTCCTGTATTCATCTCCGACGAGATGAAGCGCTCCTACCTCGACTACGCGATGAGCGTGATCGTGGCGCGCGCGCTGCCGGACGTCCGCGACGGCCTCAAACCCGTGCATCGGCGCATCCTCTACGCGATGCACGAGAACGGTTTTGAGTGGAATAAGCCCTACCGCAAGTCGGCCCGCACCGTCGGCGACGTCATCGGTAAATATCACCCGCACGGCGACCAGTCGGTCTACGACGCGCTGGTGCGCATGGCGCAGGACTTTTCCATGCGCGTGCCGCTGATCGACGGCCAGGGCAATTTTGGCTCGGTCGATGGCGATATGCCGGCGGCAATGCGCTACACCGAATCGCGCCTGACCAAGATCGCCGACCATCTGGTCGACGATCTCGACAAGGACACCGTCGACTTCCACCCCAACTACGACAATTCCGAGCGCGAACCATCGGTATTGCCGGCGCGCTTCCCCAATCTGCTGGTCAACGGCGCCGGCGGCATTGCCGTCGGCATGGCCACCAACATCCCGCCGCACAATCTTGGCGAGGTGATCGACGCCTGTATCGCGGTGATCGACGATCCCGGCATCGGCATCGACGATCTCATCGGCATCGTGCCGGGCCCGGATTTTCCAACCGGCGGCATCATCCTCGGCCGGCAGGGTATCCGCGCCGCCTACCACCTCGGCCGCGGCTCCGTCGTGATGCGCGGCAAGGTGACGATCGAGCCGACGCGCAAGGACCGCGAGGCCATCGTCATCACCGAGATTCCCTATCAGGTGAACAAGGCCACCATGGTCGAGCGCATCGCCGACCTGGTGCGCGAGAAGAAGATCGAGGGCATTTCCGACCTGCGCGACGAGTCCGACCGCGACGGTTTTCGCGTCGTCGTCGAACTGAAGCGCGAGGCGATGGCCGAGGTGGTGCTGAACCAGCTCTATCGCTACACGCCGTTGCAGACCAATTTTGGCGTCAACTCGGTGGCGCTGGACGGCGGCCGCCCGCTGACCATGAACCTCAAGGACATGCTCGCGGCGTTCACCGCCTTCCGCGAGCGGGTGGTGACGCGGCGCACCAAGTATCTGCTCGGCAAGGCGCGCGACCGCGCCCATATCCTTGTCGGTCTTGCCATCGCGGTCGCCAACATCGACGAGGTGATCCGCGTCATCCGCACCTCGCCCGATCCCGCTACCGCGCGCGACACCCTGATGGCGCGCGACTGGTCGGCGAGCGACGTCGCCGCGATGATCACGCTGATCGACGATCCGCGCCATCGCCTGGCCGAGGACGGCACCGCGCGGCTGTCGCTGGAGCAGGCCAAGGCCATTCTGGACCTACGGCTGCAGCGCCTGACTGCGCTCGGGCGCGACGAGATTTCGCAGGAACTCGACAAGCTCGCGGCCGAGATCGCCGACTATCTCGACATTTTGCGCTCGCGCGCCCGCGTGCAGGAGATCGTCAAGACCGAATTGCGCGCGGTCAAGGACGAGTTCGCCACGCCGCGCCGCACCGTCATCCTCGATCAGGAAGGCGAGATCGAGGACGAGGATCTGGTCGATAATCTCGACATGGTCGTCACCGTCTCGCACGCCGGCTACGTCAAGCGCGTGCCGCTGTCGACCTACCGCGCCCAGAAGCGCGGCGGCAAGGGGCGCTCGGGGATGCAGACGCGCGACGAGGATTTTGTCGCAAAGCTGTTTTCCGCCTCGAACCATACGCCGGTTTTGTATTTCTCCTCGCTCGGCCGGGTCTACAAGGAGAAGGTGTGGCGGTTGCCGGAAGCCGCGCCGCAGGCACGCGGCAAGGCGCTGATCAACATCCTGCCGCTGGAGCAGGGCGAGCGCATCACCTCGATCATGCCGCTGCCCGAGGACGAGGGATCGTGGGGCGACTATGACGTGATGTTTGCCACCACCAGCGGTACCGTCCGGCGCAACAAGCTGTCTGATTTCGTCGATGTGCGCCGCTCCGGCATCATCGCCATGAAGCTTGCCGAGGGCGAGGCCATCGTCGATGTGCAGATCTGCACCGAGCACGACGACGTGCTGCTGACCGCGAGCGGCGGCCAGTGCATCCGCTTCCCTGTCGCCGAGGTGCGCGTATTCCAGGGCCGCACCTCGATGGGCGTGCGCGGCATCGCGCTGGCCGAGGGTGACCGGGTGATTTCGCTGGCGATCCTGCATCACTTCGAGGCGACGCCCGCCGAGCGCGCCGCCTATCTCAAGCAGTCGGGGGCGATCCGCCGTGCCGCGACCGGCGAGGATATCGAGCCGGAGGAGGCGACACCGGAAGCCGAGGAGGCGGCGCATACCGACTTCGCGCTGTCGCCGGAGCGTTATGCGGAAATGGGCGCGGCCGAACAGTTCGTGCTCACCGTCACCGCGCAGGGTTACGGCAAGCGGTCGTCGTCGTTCGAGTTCAGGGTGTCGGGGCGCGGCGGCAAAGGTATCCGCGCCAGCGATCCGACCAAACTCGGCGAGATCGGTCCTCTCGTTGCGGCGTTCCCGGTCGAAATGTCGGACCAGATCATGCTGGTGAGCGATGGCGGGCAGTTGATCCGCGTGCCGGTGGAGGGCATCCGCATCACCAGCCGTGCGTCAAAGGGCGTGCGCGTCTTCAATACCGCCGACGAGGAAAAGGTGGTGTCGGTCGAGCGCATCGGCGACGACGGAGAGGGTGAGAACGGTAACGGCGAGGGGTGACGAAAGCTGGTCTTGCTTGGCGGCGGCTCACCAGGAAAGACGTGGATGGCCGGGACGAAGCCCGGCTATAACGACGGAAACGAAAAAAGGCCCTGGACCAGAAGGTTCGGGGCCTTTTTTCAAGCACTTTGGAGGCGCCGCGGGCATGCGGCGGGAGTGCGAGATCAGCGGATGCGGATCCGTGCTTCCTGCACCGGAGCGCCGGTCTCGGCGTGGCGCAGGCAGGCGGCCGGGATATCGGGCCACACGGCGTCGGCGCAGCGCGCGGTGGCGCGGATGTCGAGCCGGTCGCTCTTGGCGAGCGCCGTCGGGACGCTCGCCTCGACCTCGGGGGCGAAGCCCGGCAGCACAGTCAGCGCGGCGGCAGCGAAGGCGGCGATTGCGATTGCCGAAAGAGCCTTGATCATGGCGATCCCCTGTCAAATGGGTTCTTTGACCCTTGTGTCGTTATCCGTTTGATACAGGCCGACTGTTCCACCCGGTTGTCGTCGGGACGGGAAAATGGCTTCATCCCGTCACGCAAATGTTTCGTCGCTTTCAGCCCATGAAACAGTGAGGTGCATCACACTCGGCTCTTGCGGCGGCGCGCTTGCGGGCGAGCCTCCCGCACGCTATAGCCGGGAGGCGTGAAGCGGGCGTTGTTTTGCCGGCGGAATTTTCACCAAATCAAAAACTTAGAGCTAACTTCTGAGAAACCCCGAACTCTCGAAGGCGCCTCGGATCATGCCCCGTACCGCGCTCTATCCCGGCTCGTTCGACCCCGTGACCAACGGCCACCTCGACGTGGTGCGGCAAGCCGTCGGCCTCGCCGACCGGCTGGTGGTTGCGATCGGCATCCACCCCGGCAAGAAGCCGCTGTTTTCCACCGAGGAGCGCCTCGACATGGTGCGCGAGGTGTTCGGGCCAATCGCCACCAAGGCGGCTTGCGCGTTCGACTGCACCACCTTCGACGACCTCACCGTGACCGCGGCCCAGCGCGCCGGCGCCACGCTGCTGATCCGCGGCCTGCGTGACGGCACCGATCTCGACTACGAGATGCAGATCGCCGGCATGAACGAGACCATGGCGCCCGACGTGCAGACGGTGTTCGTGCCGGCCTCGGCCATGGTTCGCCCGATCACCGCCACACTGGTGCGCCAGATCGCCGGGATGGGTGGCGATGTCTCGAAATTCGTGCCGCCGGCGGTGGCAACCCGCCTCAAGGCCAAGTTCAACGCCAGATCCTAGTGCCCAAGCCCTAACGTCACGTTCGCCGGCTGACCGGCTTCAATTGCGACCCGGAGACCCCATGATCCGCATCCTCGCCGTTCTCGCCGCGCTGTTCTGCGTGATGCCCGCGCTTGCACAGGACCTGCCGGCCGGCCTCGACAAGGCCAACGCCATCGTCATCGACACCACCAAGGGCCGCATCGTCGTCAAGCTGCGCACCGATCTCGCCCCGCAGCACGCCGCCCGCCTCAAGCAGCTTGCGCGCGAGGGTTTTTACAACAACGTGCCGTTCCACCGCGTGATCGGCGGCTTCATGGCGCAGACCGGCGATGGCCAGAATTTCAACGGCACCGGCGGCTCGAAATATCCCAACCTCAAGGCCGAGTTCTCCAGCGTGCCCTTCAAGCGCGGCATCGTCGGCATGGCGCGGCGCGGCGACAGCGTCGATTCCGCCAACTCCCAGTTCTTCATCATGTTCGGCGATGCGCCGAGCCTCAACGGCCAGTACACCGTGATCGGCGAGGTCGCAGCCGGCATGGACGTGGTGGATAATCTCAAGAAGGCGCCGTCCGGTTCGCCCTCCGGCGCCGTCACCGATCCCGACAAGATGCTCAAGGTGCAGGTCGCCTCGGACATCCGTTAACGTGAAGCTTTCAGGAAAGGATGAGGCCATGGCCGTCACTGACAACACGCTGATCCTCGAGACGACGCAAGGCGACGTCACCATCGAGATGCGCCCCGATCTCGCCCCGAACCACGTCGCCCGCATCAAGGAACTGGTGCGCGAGGGCTTTTACGACGGCATCGTGTTTCACCGGGTGATCGACGGCTTCATGGCGCAGACCGGCTGCCCGCACGGCACCGGCACCGGCGGCTCGGGCAAGAACCTCAAGGCCGAGTTCAACGCCGAGCCGCATGTGCGCGGCACTGCCTCGATGGCCCGCGCCGCCCATCCCGATTCCGCCGACAGCCAGTTCTTCATCTGCTTCGACGATGCCCGCTTTCTCGACAACCAGTACACCGTCTGGGGCCAGGTGACGGAGGGCATGGAGAACGTGGACAAGATCAAGCGCGGCGAGCCGGTGCAGAACCCGGACAAGATCGTCCGCGCCCGCATGGCGGCCGACGCCTGAAATCAAGAGAATGTGTCATGCCCGGACCTGATCCGGGCATCCATCTTCATGACGAAGGATGGATTTGCCGGATCAGGTCCGGCAATGACGGGCGAGAATATGCGCACCGACCTGTTCGACTTCGATCTGCCGCCCGAGCGCATCGCATTGCGCCCCATGGTGCCGCGCGACGCGGCGCGGCTCTTGGTCGTCCGCCCCGGCGCGCCGCTTGAGGATCGCATTGTCCGCGATCTGCCGGACCTGTTGCAGCCGGGCGACCAGCTTGTCGTCAACGATACCCGCGTCATTGCCGCCCAGTTGACCGGACGCCGGCTCGGCGGCGCGGTTGAGCCGCGCATCGAGGCGACGCTGATCAAGCGGCTCGATGGTTCGCGCTGGCAGGCGCTGGTCAAGCCGGCCAAGCGGCTGTCGCCCGGTGACGTCGTGCGCTTCGGCAACGAGGGCCGCGTCTGCCTGCTCGGCAATCTCGACGGCGAGGTCGAGAGCAAGGGCGAGGCCGGCGAGGTGGTGTTCGCCTTTGCCTTCCACGGGCCGATCCTCGATCAGGCGATCGAGGATGTCGGCGCGACGCCGCTGCCGCCTTACATCGCCTCCAAGCGCGAGCCCGACGCGCAGGACGCGCGCGACTACCAGACCATGTTCGCGGCGAGCGAGGGCGCGGTGGCGGCGCCGACCGCCGGCCTGCATTTCACGCCGGAGCTTGAGGCGCGGCTGGCCGCGCGCGGCATCGCCATTCGCCGCATCACGCTGCATGTCGGCGCCGGCACCTTTTTGCCGGTCAAGAGCGAGGACACCGAAGGCCATCGCATGCACGCCGAATGGGGCACGATGTCCGCCGCCACAGTGGATGCGCTGAACGCCGCCCGCGCCGCCGGCAAACGCATCGTCGCCGTCGGCACCACCTCGCTGCGGCTGCTCGAGAGCGCCACCGGCGAAGACGGCCGGCTCAAGCCGTTCGCCGGCGAGACCTCGATCTTCATCACGCCGGGCTACCGCTTCCGCGCCGTCGATGTGCTGATGACCAACTTCCATCTGCCGCGCTCGACGCTGTTCATGTTGGTCGCGGCCTTCTGCGGCCTTGACGAGATGAAGGCGGCCTATGCCCACGCCATCGCGAGTGGCTACCGCTTCTACTCCTATGGCGATGCCAGCCTGCTGGTCCGCGCCGCGGAGACGGCATGACGCTGCCCAATCACTTCGAACTGCTGGCTGAGGACGGCGCGGCGCGCACCGGGCGGCTCGCCACACCGCACGGCGTGGTGCGCACGCCGGCCTTCATGCCGGTCGGCACCGCTGGCGCCATGAAGGGCATCCACTGGCGCGACGTGCGCGAGGCTGGCAGCGACATCGTGCTCGGCAATACCTATCACCTGATGCTGCGCCCCGGCGCCGAGCGCATCCATGCGCTTGGCGGATTGCAGCGCTTCACCGCGTGGGGTGGGCCGATGCTGACGGATTCCGGCGGCTTCCAGGTGATGTCGCTGGCGCAACTGCGCAAGGTCAGCGAAGCGGGCGTCACCTTCCGCTCGCATATCGACGGCGCCAAGCTCGATCTGACGCCCGAGCGCGCCATCGAGGTGCAGCGGCTGTTCGGCTCCGACATCGCCATGCAACTCGACGAGTGCGTGCGGCTGCCGGCCGAGCCGGCCGAAATCGCCCGTGCCATGCGGCTGTCGCTGCGCTGGGCCGAGCGCTGCCGCCGCGCCTTCGACGGCGCGGCCGAAGGCTATATGCTGTTCGGCATCGTGCAGGGCGGGGACGATGCCGCCTTGCGCGGCGAGAGCTCCCGCGCGCTGACCGACATCGGCTTTCACGGTTATGCCATCGGCGGGCTTGCGGTCGGCGAGCCGCAGGCCGTGATGCTCAAGATGATCGAGGCCACCGTGCCGCACCTGCCGGCGGAACGGCCGCGCTATCTGATGGGCGTCGGCACGCCGGAGGACATCGTTGAGGCGGTGGCATGCGGCATCGACATGTTCGACTGCGTGCTGCCGACGCGCAACGGCCGCCATGGCCTCGCCTATACCCGCTTCGGCCCGATCAATCTGCGCAATGCGCGCCATGCCGACGATCCGCGCCCGCTCGATGTGGAGAGCGACTGGCCGGCGACGCGCACTTACGCGCGCGCCTATCTGCATCACCTGGTCAAGGCCGGCGAGCCGTTGGGCGCGATGCTGCTGTCGGAGATCAACGTCGCTTATTATCAGGACCTGATGGCCGGCCTGCGCGCTGCGATCGCGGCGAACCGCTTTGAGGCGTATTGTGCAGGCCTGCGCGAAGGCTGGACGCGCGGCGACATCCCGCCGCGCTGATAGCGTTCAGTTACTCACCGGCCTTTTCATCGCGTGACGCGTCACGAAGCCGTAGCCGCAGGTCTCGCAGGCCCACAAGTAGCTGACGAACTGGTCGTCGGCATCGAACGCCGAGGCTTCGGCCGCGATCATGGTGTCCACGCACACGGGGCAGGTGGGCAACTCGGCGATGCGCGGCGCGCCGTTGCGCGGCTGGGCGGCGAGGAGTTCAGCGAGCGCTGGCATCACGGCCTCCTTCTCGATCGGGGTTGCACGAGAAGGATACACCGAACTGGTTGACGATGGCGCAACGAAAATGCGGAGGTTTCTTGATTTTCGCGTCCCGCCGCCGTTTTCGCGGGCAAATGCCATCACATCGGCGTGTAAGGCTCAGTCGGAGAGCTTGCGCAGCGTCGCCTTGAACAGTTGCGCGGTCTTGCCGACGAAGGCGGAGCCGCTCAGGGTCGCGCTGGTGTCGTCGTACTTGCCGGAAAATCCGATCGAGGTCTCGAGGCCGCCGAACAGCGGCTTCACGCCGGGGATACGGGTGTGCTGGTGGACGATGACCTCGCCCTTCACGATGCCGTCCGTCGCCGTATACGAGCCGACGTAATACAGCATTGCGTCGCCGCCGAGAATGCGGCCGTCACGGAAAACCAGAACGCCGCTGCCACGGCCTTCGAGGCCGTCGAGCAGATCGGCGTGAATCGAATAGAGCCCATTGTGCATGGTGGATGTCAGCGCCCGTTTTGTCCCGCTGTCTTCCTAACACTATTTGCCGCGCGCGCCTACCGCGCGGGTCGCTCGCGCGGCAACCGGTCGCCCCTGGTCGGGAGCAGTCCCGTTGCGTGATCCAACTCACATAGCAAACCGCCAGCCGCCGCTAATGCTCGACATCGTGCTTTGATCGCGCCGGTCCGCGGTGCGACGCATCGATAAGGAGTTGGACCATGACCCGATCTCGACTGTTCCTTTCGGCCGCCGCGGCGCTGGCGCTTGCCTCCGTCGTTGCCGTCGCGCCGGCCCGGGCGCAATTCGGCGGCGACGATACCGATATGATGACGCAGTTCGCGCCGATGCTGGAGATGATGAAGGCGAAGATGGGCAAGAAGCGGTTCGCCAAGCTGATGCAGACCGTCGGCCCGGTGATGAGCAACATGATGGAGGGCGAGGGCGGCAGCGGTAGTGGCTTCGGCGGCATGACGGGCATTAGCGGCCTCGCCGGCGGGTCGTTTGGCGGTGGCGATATGCTTGGAATGATGAACAACCCGCAGATGATCGGCATGCTGCCGCAGTTGATCGGCCTGATCGACATGGGCGAGCCGCGCCGCAAGCGCCGTCGCTGACGCTCGCCGTCCAGCAAAAAGCCCCGGTTCCGGCATCCCGGAACCGGGGCTTTTCTTTCTCCCGTGCCTTACTGCTCGAACACGGCGCGGCAGGCCTCGCTCAAACGGTCCCGTTTCTTGCGCAGGCAGGCGGTGATCTTCGACACGCTGGGAATCTCGCCGGCGCACAGCCGGTAGACGTCCGGCGTACACGCTTTGCGCTGCGCCGGCGTGCCGGGACGACCGTCGTTGGCCGACGCGCATGCGACGCCGAGCAGAACGAGTGCGCCGACGAGCGCCAGCGCGTGCGACACGTGGGAGAAGCGAAAACTGCGCAGTCGGGGGATCGCCATCAAAGCCTCCTTGCTGACCGCCCAAGAAAAGCGGCGGGGATGCCGCAGTTGATCGAAGTGCGGTGCCTGCGACTGTGACCGGCGTCACGCAGGCGGCGCGGTGAGGCGGATCGGGGGATTTGCCGGGGCGGAGACCGAGGGTGACGTGCGTCACAGAGCGCACGCGGCGCCCGATTGCATGGTGGCCTCGCAATCAAGGAGGCCCCGATGGACGCCAACGGACACTATCACGCCATCGTCGCCGCGCAGGCGATGACCGACGAAACCCTGATCGCAGGCATCGCACGCGGCGACCGCACCGCCATGCACGCGCTTTATGCTCGCCACAGCCGCAGCGTTTATCGCTTCGCGCTGCGCATGATGGGCGACCCCACGGCCGCCGACGACATCGTCAGCACCGTGTTTCTCGACGTTCACCGCGCGGCCGGTACGTTCGAGGCGCGCTCGCGGGTCTCGACCTGGTTGCTGGCGATCTGCCGCAACAAGGTGCTGGCGCTGCGCCGCCGCCGCACGCCGGATCAGCTCAGCGACGCCGATGCGATGGCGATCGAGGACGATACCGAGACGCCGGAACAGAGCGTGGTGCGCGAGGATGCCGCCGCTGCCCTGCGGCGCGCCCTGACGCGACTTTCCGCCGCGCACCGCGAGGTCATCGATCTCGTCTACTATCAGAACATGTCCGTCGAGGAAGCGGGCCAGGTGCTCGGCGTGCCGAAGAACACCGTGAAAACCCGCATGTTTTACGCCCGCAAGCAGCTTGCGCGGCTGCTCGCCGAAGCCGACGGCGGCGCCGTCACGGCGTGAGCCCGGTGGAGCGTCGTTTCCGGCCGGCCCCGCGCAGTCTTGCAATCGCGGACGCGGCCGCATAGCTGCCCTGCGTCGGAACCCGTCCTTGTGGTGCGTTGCAGCATTTATAGTAACGGGTGACTCGAAAACCGGTGACCCGGTCGGTCGCGACCGGAATGAAAAGCTAAGGTGCAATCGTGAGCGGAACCTGGAACACCAAGTACGGAGTGCGGCGCGTCAGGCAGGACCCGCCGACGCTGAACGAGGCGGTGTTTGCGGCGGCCGGCCTGACCGACGATCCGGCCCAGCAGGCCGAGATCGCGGCGTCGCTGATGGGCCGTCCGGTCGAGGAAATCCGCGTCGAACTCGCCAAGGCGATGCGCCCCTTGCGCGCCTCGCGGGTGATCGAAGTCGCGCGTGGCGGCCAGCGCGCCGTTGTCGTCGAGCGTAAGTCGCCGCGCCGGCGAATTGCGCCGGGGGCTATGCGCTAGCAGCACTGCGGCGCCGCTCTACGGCCCTGTGGGATTCGCCGTGGCGACGGCCCGGGTGCGTGCCGTCGCATCGGCAATGCCGTCGGCGAGCAGGCGGGCGAAACAGGCATAGCCCCAATCGTTCATGTGAAGGCCGTCCGCCGTGATGAAGCGGGCGAACGGCAGCTTCTGCTGGTCGTGCCAGTCGCTCATCACCGCGAAGCGGCGGAACAGCGCGACGTGGTCGTCCTTCGCCACATGACCGAGCAGGCTCACCATGGCGGGCGTGCCCGCCTTGGCGTTGACCGCCGGGGCGAACTGCGGATCGACCAGGATGACGTCGGCTCCCGCCTGCCGGATCAGCGCGAGGCCCTCGCGTAGCGGCGTCGTGGTGGCCGGCACGCTGTGGTCGCGCAGCACCGTGTTGGTGCCGAGTTGCCAGATCACCAGATCGGGCGCCACCGCCGTGAGCACCCTGCGCAGGCGCTCGACCATTCGCGGCGTTTCCTCGCCGTTGACGCCGTGGTTGGCCACGGTGACGGGCGCGCGCGGAAAGTGGCGCCGCAGTTCGCGGGCGAGCCGGGCCGGATAGGCAAAGTCGGGCGTGCTGGCGCCGGCGCCGGCGGTGGATGATGAGCCGATGGCAAGAACCGTGACCGGCTGGCTAGCCATCAGCCGCCGCGCGGTGCGGCTGATCGGCCCGCCGAGGTCGGTCAGCGCCGGCGGCGCCTTGCAGACGGCAGCGCCGAAGACCGTGTCGAGACCTGCGGGAGCGGGCGCTGCGGCCGTGATCGCCCGAGTCGGCACGGGTTCTGCGGCCGCTGGCGGCGTCCCCGCCCATGCCGCAAATGCACCGAAAAGAGCAAGACCGATCGGCAGCGTTGAACGCGAATGGCACATCGGCAGGGGGATCCCGGTCCGTCCGGACCGTCTGGCGGAAAGCGGTGTCCGCTTCTTTACCGGAAGACCGACGGCCGCTCAATCGGAACCGCGGCGCCCGGCCGGCACCGGCGGATTGTCACTGCGGAGCGGAAAAGCTATATCGGGCCGCGTCAAGCAAGGCGCCGGGAATCGCACGGCCCTCGTCAGGGGTTTATTCGTCGTCATGACCGCCCGCATTTTCAAGCCCGCCAAGAACGCCATGCAGCAGGGCCTGGCCACGACCCAGGAATGGCAGCTCGATTACGAGCCGGCGGAGCCACCTTTCATCGAGCCGCTGATGGGCTGGACCTCGTCGGGCGACATGAAGCAGCAGCTCACGCTGCGCTTCGACACCAAGGAAGCGGCAATCGCCTACTGCGAGCGCGAGGGCATCGCCTATCAGGTGCTCGAGCCGCAGGAGCCGCAGCGGCGCAAGATCGCCTATGCCGACAATTTTGCGTTCCGCCGCTCGGAGCCGTGGACGCACTGAACGGCCGCCGCACGCCGGGAGCGGTGAGCGGACTACGGTCGAAAGTTCGGCTTGCACCGGGGGAGGCGGCGGTGACACCATGAACCGCCCGCACGATCGGGCTGGCTGTCACAAGGTTCGTTGATCTCCATGCTGCACTCCGCCATCGACGTGTCGTCGTCCGAATTCGCGCGCAACGCCGATGTCATGCGGGGGCTGGTCGCGGACCTGCGCGACAAGCTCGCGGGCGTGGCGGCGGGCGGCGGGCCTGCGGCACGCAAAAAGCATACTGCGCGGGGCAAGATGCTGGCGCGCGAGCGCGTCGACCTCCTGCTCGATCCCGGCTCGGCCTTTCTCGAGCTGTCCCCGCTTGCGGCTTATGGGCTCTATGGCGGCGAGGTGCATTCGGCCAGCATCGTCACCGGTATTGGCCGTGTCTCGGGCCGCGAGTGCATGATCGTCGCCAACGACGCCACCATCAAGGGCGGCACCTACTATCCGATGACGGTGAAGAAGCATCTGCGCGCGCAGGACATCGCGCGCCAGAACAACCTGCCGTGCATCTACATGGTGGATTCCGGCGGCGCCTTCCTGCCGCAGCAGGACGACATCTTTCCCGACGAGCGCCACTTCGGCCGCATTTTCTACAACCAGGCGCAAATGTCCTCGCTCGGCATCCCGCAGATCGCCATCGTCATGGGCTCGTGTACGGCGGGCGGCGCCTATGTGCCGGCCATGTCGGACGAGAGCATCATCGTGCGCAATCAGGGCACCATCTTTCTCGGCGGCCCGCCGCTGGTGAAGGCCGCGACGGGAGAGGTGGTGAGCGCGGAGGAACTCGGCGGTGCCGACGTGCATTCGCGCCAGTCCGGCGTCACCGACCATTATGCGCAGAACGACGCCCACGCCATCGGCATCGCGCGTCGCATCGTCGGCAGCCTCAACCCGCCGGCGCGGGCCGAGGCGGGCCGCCGCGCGCCGCGCGAGCCGCTTTATGCGCCCGAGGATATCTACGGCGTGGTGCCGGCCGATCACCGCAAGCCCTACGACGTGCGCGACATCATCGCCCGCATCGTCGATGCGTCCGAGTTCGAGGAGTTCAAGAAGCTTTACGGCCAGACGCTGGTATGCGGCTTTGCCCACATCTGGGGGTTTCCGGTCGGCATCGTTGCCAACAACGGCATTTTGTTCAGCGAGAGTTCGCTGAAAGGTGCGCACTTCATCGAACTGTGCTGCCAGCGCGGCATTCCGCTGCTGTTTTTGCAGAACATCACCGGCTTCATGGTCGGCAAGAAATACGAGGCCGGCGGTATCGCTCGCGACGGCGCCAAGCTGGTGACGGCGGTGGCGACCGCCAATGTGCCGAAATTCACCGTGGTGATCGGTGGCTCCTACGGCGCCGGCAATTATGGGATGTGCGGCCGTGCCTACAGCCCACGCTTTTTGTGGATGTGGCCGAACGCGCGCATCTCGGTGATGGGTGGCGAGCAGGCGGCGATGGTGCTGAGCCAGCTCAAGCGCGACAACATCGAGGCCAAGGGTGGAACGTGGTCGGCGGAGGAGGAAGAGGAATTCCGCAAACCTCTGCGCGCCCAGTACGAGACGCAGGGCCACCCGTACTACGCCACCGCCCGGCTGTGGGACGACGGCGTGATCGATCCGGCCGACACCCGGCAGGTGCTCGGGCTCGGCCTGTCGGTCGCGGCGAACGGGCCGGTCGAGCCGGTACGCTTCGGCGTATTCAGGATGTAACGACCGCGCCGGTCGGTTGCGGTCGTGGAGCAAGGTCAGGGGAGCGGAGCGTGAACGTCGAAACCAGCGTCAGGACGAGCGGCAATCATTTCCGGCGCTTCGACACGCTCCTGATCGCCAACCGCGGCGAGATTGCCGCCCGCGTCATCCGCACCGCACGCGCCATGGGCCTGCGCACCGTCGCGGTTTACTCCGAGGCCGACCGCGGCGCGCTGCATGTCGAGATGGCGGACGATGCCGTGTTGCTGGGACCCGCGCGCGCCGCCGACAGTTACCTCAATATTCCGAAGATCGTTGCGGCGGCCAAGCGCGCCGGCGCGCAAGCGATCCATCCCGGCTACGGCTTTCTGTCGGAGAGTGCGGCGTTCACGCAAGCCTGTTTCGACGCCGACATCGTGTTCGTTGGCCCGACGGCGGCGATGATGACGGCGATGGGCTCGAAGTCGGGCTCCAAGCAGCTCATGGAAAAGGCCGGCGTGCCGCTGGTGCCGGGCTATCACGGCGCGGCGCAGGACGACGCCACGTTGCAAAAGGCCGCCGACAAGATCGGCTATCCGGTGCTGGTGAAAGCCTCGGCCGGCGGCGGCGGGCGCGGCATGCGGGTGGTGCGCAAAGCGGAGGAACTCGCCGCGGCGCTCAAGAGCGCCCGGCGCGAGGCCAAAGCCGCGTTCGGCGACGACCACATGCTGATCGAAAAATACGTCGACAACCCCCGCCACATCGAGGTGCAGGTGATCGGCGACAGTCACGGCAATCTTGTTTCGCTGTTCGAACGTGAATGCACGTTGCAGCGCCGCCACCAGAAGGTGGTCGAGGAGGCGCCGTCGCCGACGCTTGATGCCACGCAGCGCGAGACCATCTGCGCCGCCGCCCGCAAGGCCGCCGGCGCGGTCGGCTATGTCGGCGCCGGCACCGTCGAGTTCGTCTCCGACGGTCGCGACGTGTTCTTCATCGAGATGAACACCCGCCTTCAGGTCGAGCACCCGGTGACCGAACTGATCAGTGGCGTCGATCTGGTCGAGTGGCAGTTGCGCGTGGCCTTCGGCGAAAAACTGCCGCTGACGCAGGATCAGCTTCGCCTCAACGGCCACGCCGTCGAGGTGCGGCTCTATGCCGAGAACCCGCACAAGAATTTCATGCCCTCGGTCGGCCGCATCTCGACCTGGCGGATGCCGCCTGAGCGTGACGGCCTGCGCATCGACGCCGGCTACCGCAAGGGTGCATCCGTGACGCCGTATTACGACGCGATGCTGGCCAAGGTGATCGCTTACGGCAACTCGCGCGAGGTGGCGCTGGCGCGGCTGAAGCACGCGCTGGAGGAAACCGACGTGCGCGGCGTCGTCACCAACGTTCCGTTCCTCACCGCGCTTGTCAGCCACGAGGCGGTTCGGGCCAACGCCATCGACACCGGCTTCATCGAGCGTGAACTCGCGAAACTCACCCCACCGCCGCCGGTGGTGTCCGACCTTGAACTCGCCGCCGCCGTCGCCGCCGTGCTGGCCGCCGAGCAGAGGGCCGCGCGCGGCGAGGTTTCGCCGTGGCTGACCGGCGGCTGGATGCCGGTCGGTCGCCGCAGCCGCACCTTTGCCTTTCGGCAAGGCGCGAGCGAGCACAGGGCGGTGCTGCACTACGGTCCCGGTGGCGCGACGCTTGTCGTCGGCGAGCGCGAGATGCCGCTGTCGTTCGCGCCGCGCGGCGACGATACCATCGAGGTGACGATGGCGGACATGTCCACCACCGTCGCGGCGGTGGTCGAGGGCCGGCAGGTCTATATCCGCAACCGCAACGGCCGCTTCGAGCTTGGTCTTGCCGATCCGTTCGGCGTGGCCGACGACGAGCAGGGCGGTCACGATCGCGTCGTCGCACCGTTGCCCGGCACCGTGGTGGCGCTGCTGGCGCAGGAGGGCGCGGCGGTGGGGAAGGGCGACCCCATCCTCACGCTGGAAGTGATGAAGATGGAGCAGACGCTGCGCGCGCCGTTCGCCGGCACCTTGAAGCAACTCAAATGCAAGGTCGGCGACATCGTTCAGGAAGGCGCAGAACTCGCCGAGATCGAGGCGGCAGAGACGGACGGCAAGGCATGAGCGACGCCGTTCGCATCGTCGAGGTCGGTCCGCGCGACGGCTTGCAGAACGAAAAAACGCCGATCGGCGTCGAGGATCGCGTGGCGTTCGTCGAAGCGCTGGTCGCCGCCGGCTGCCCGGTGGTCGAGGTCGGCAGTTTTGTGTCGCCCAAGGCGGTGCCACAGATGGCCAACTCGGATGTGGTGCTGCGCGCGGTCGATCACCATCCCGATCATGAATTTCACGTGCTGGTGCCTAACGAGAAGGGCTATGACGCGGCGCGCGCCGCCGGCGCAAAGGTGATCGCGGTGTTCGCCTCGGCCTCGGAAGGCTTTTCGCGTGCCAACATCAACTGCTCGGTCGCGGAGTCGCTCGAGCGCTTCAAGCCTGTGCTGGCCCGCGCCAAGGCCGATGGCGTCAAAGTGCGCGGCTATATTTCCTGCGTGCTCGGCTGCCCGTTCGACGGCGAGGTGGCGCCTGCCGCGGTGGTGCGCGTGGCGGACGCGCTGTGGCGCGAGGGCTGCTACGAGGTCTCGCTCGGCGACACCATCGGCGTCGGCACGGCAACCAAGGCGCGCGAGTTGTTGCGCGCGGTCGCCGGCGTCATGCCGATGCAGAACATCGGCATGCACTTCCATGACACCTACGGCCAGGCGCTCGCCAATCTTTATGCGGGGCTGGAAGAGGGCGCGCGGGTGATCGATGCCGCGGCCGGCGGGCTTGGCGGCTGCCCCTATGCGCCGGGCGCCACCGGCAACGTGGCGACCGAGGATGTCGTCTACATGTTGAACGGCATGGGGATTGCGACCGGCATCGATCTCGACAAGCTCGCCGCCGCCTCGCGCGAGGTGTGCGCAAAAATCGGCCGCGTGCCGGTTGCCCGCGTCAACGCCGCGCTCGCGGCAAAGGCCCGGCGCACGGGCGGCTGATCGCCCCCGGGCGCCGGCGTGCCGGTTCAGGCCGGCTGCCCCAGCAGTTTCGTAAACGTGTCGGCCGAGATCACCGGCGCGAAGATGTTGTTGATGCGCTCCAGCGCCGGCCGCAGATAGTCCGGCTTCTGCGTTGCGGTGGCATCGCCGATCACGATCGGCAGATAGCCATGGTCGCGCGCGGCCCGTGCGTTGCCCTCGATACACCACTCGGTATGGATGCCGGTGATGACCAGCACCTCGACCCGCTTGCGCGCCAGTTCGAGCGGAAGCTGGGTGCCGACGAAGGCGGTCTGGAACGCCAGTTCGTTGAATTCGAGGTCGCCCGGCCTGACCAGCGCGCGCAGGTCGTCGACCAGGTCGTTATCCGCTTTCCGCTGCTCGGGCGTGAGCTTGGAGTTCGCGGTCCAGCTTGCATACTGCACCTTGTCGAACTCGGTCTGCGGGTAGTTCTCGCGGAACACCTCGTAGCCGATCCACGAAAACGAAACGAAGTTCGGCGCCTTCCGCGCCGCCTGCGCGGCCTTCACGGTGGCCGGCAGGCTGCCGCGCTCCCACTGCTTCTCGGCCGCCTGCGCGCCCCAGGGCTTGTAGAGCGAATTGTTCTGGCTGACCGAGATGAAAGCGGCGGGCTTTTGCAGGATTTTTGCAAGGTCGAGTTGCTTCCATTGCGGGGCAAGCTCCGGCACGGCCGATGCGTAATCCCCGCCAGTCGCGGCCGAGGCCGTGCCCGTCAGCGCCGCCGCCGTCGCCGCGCCGGCGACCCCGGCAATGACTCCCCGTCTCGATAGTGTCGTCATCATCATTCCTCGTCATCAGGTGGTTGACGATACGCGAAACTATGGGGGCTGGTTTGCAAGTCAAATTTCGGAATGCGAGTTGCAGGCTGTTTGCAGGCATTTTCGGCATTCCACCGAGGCCGGGCGAGAATGAGCGTTGCGATCCGTGCGATGGCCGGCGAAGCCTGCTTCTGTTGTTTGCGAAAGGACGAAACGTTCATTGTTATTTTCATTGCGAAGGGCAGGGGCCATCCACCGGGCCTTTGAAAGGCGTTTTTCCGGCCCGTTTCAACCTGCGGGTGAATGGATTCGCCGCCGGCCGGCCGATGTCGCGGGGCCGGCGGCGATCCGGCCGACGCGGTGAGAAGGAATGGCGACCCCGGCGGGACTCGAACACGCAACATCCTGCTTAGAAGGCAGGTGCTCTATCCAGTTGAGCTACGGGGCCGTGGCGGCTTCTTAGCATCGCGGCGGTCAAAAGCCGACACCCGAGTTGCGGCTTTTGCCCAGCCTGCATTTGAACCTTGCCGCGGCTGCCGCAATCTGAAACAGGGGAAGGACGTCGGCCGGGCCTGTGCCACGACGTGGGACCGGCCATCAGAGCGTCACCTTTCCGCCATAACCGTCGCTATCGCGACGCTTTTGGGGAAGTCGGGGGAGTTGTGCCATGACCGTTGCGGCCCGCGGCCTTGCGCTGGTTATCGTCGTTGTCCTTACCGCAGTGTCGGCGCTCGCCGCCGACAAGGGGTTTCGGCGCGACGATCTTGCTGATGCCGCGGTTCGTCTGGAAGCGCAGATCAAGGCCGAGGCCGGCACGGTCGCCAAGCCGGCCGCCACCCTGCGGGCCGACGCCGATGCCGCGTTCCGGCGCGGCGACGCTCGCTCAGGCTTGCAGATCCTCGGCCAGATCGCCACTGTTGCCCCGCAGGATGCCGGCAACTGGCTGCGGCTGGCGCAGACCATTTTGCAGATCCGCCCCGCCAACACCTCCGAGCAGACGCTGTTCCGCGAGCGCGCCTCGACCGCCGCCTATCTCGCCTATCAGCGCGCCGGCAATGGCGGCGAGGAGGCGCAGGCGCTCGCCGTGCTCGGGCAGGCGCTGGCCGCGCGCGCATTGTACCGGCCGGCGCTCGACGCCATGCGGCTGTCGCTCGACCTGCGCGAGGTCGCCGACGTGCGGGGCACCTACGAGAAGCTGCGCGCCGAGCGTGGCTTCCGCCTGCTCGACTATACCGTGGACTCCGACGCGGCGTCGCCGCGGGTCTGCTTCCAGTTCTCCGAGGACGTGGCGCGGCGCGCCGATTTCTCACCCTATGTGGCGCAGGCCGGCACTGGCAGTCCGGCGCTGTCCGCCGAGGAGCGGCAGTTGTGCGTCGAGGGATTGAAGCACGGCGAGCGCTACAATCTGCATCTGCGTGCCGGGCTGCCATCGGCCGTCGCCGAGACATTGCAGAAGTCGGCCGAGTTCAACGTCTATGTGCGCGACCGCAAACCGTTCGTGCGCTTCACCGGACGCGCCTATGTGCTGCCGCGCACCGGCCAGCGCGGCATTCCGGTGGTCAGCGTCAATAGCCGTGCCGCCAGCATCGAAGTGTTTCGTATCGGCGATCGCAATCTGCTCAACATCGTGCTCGGCAGCGACTTTCAGCGCAGTCTCACCCCGTATGAATTGTCCCAGCTCGGCGACGAAACCGGCGCAAAAGTGTGGTCCGGCGAACTGACGCTGGAGGCGCCGCTCAATCAGGAAACCACGACGGCATTTCCGGTCGATCAGGCGATAGGCAGGCTGGAGCCGGGCGTCTATGTGATGACCGCCAAGCCGAAGGAGCCGGGCGCCACGGACGACTACGATGCGCTCGCCACCCAGTGGTTCATCGTCTCCGACCTCGGCGTTGCGGCGTTCTCCGGCCACGACGGCATCCACGTCTTCGCCAATTCGCTGGCGAGCACGGACGCCGTTGCGGGCGCCGAGGTGCGGCTGATCGCCCGTAACAACGAGGTGTTGGCCACGCGGAAAACCGATGCCGCCGGCCACGCCTTGTTCGAGGCCGGGCTGACGCGCGGCGAGGGCGGATCGTCGCCGGCGCTGCTCACCGTGACCGCGGGTGGCAGCGATTACGCTTTCCTCAGTCTCAAGGGCAACCCGTTCGACCTGACCGACCGTGGCGTGGCCGGACGGCCTGCGCCGGCCGGCGCCGACGCTTTCGTCTATGCCGAGCGCGGCGTCTACCGTTCCGGCGAGACCGTGCATCTCACCGCGCTGTTGCGCGACCCGCTCGGCAACGCGGTTGCCGGTGCGCCGCTGACGCTCGTTGTCGAGCGCCCCGATGGCGTCGAGTACCGCCGCGCCACCGTCGCCGATCAGGGCGCCGGCGGCCGGGCGATGTCGCTGCCGCTCAACAGCGCGGTACCGACCGGCACCTGGCGGGTGCGCGCGTTCACCGATCCCAAAGGTCGTTCGGTTGGCGAGACCACCTTCATGGTCGAGGACTATGTGCCCGACCGCATCGCTTTTGAGCTGACCAGCGAGGCCAGGGCCATCGGCGCCGACGCGCCGGTCACGCTCAAGGTCGATGGCCGCTTCCTCTACGGCGCCCCGGCCTCCGCTCTCTCGCTCGAAGGCGACATGCTGGTGACGGCGGCAGCGGAGCGGCCCGGCTATCCGGGCTATCGCTTCGGCGTCGCCGACGACGAGGACGCCGCGGAGAACGAGCGCACGCCGCTCGAAGACCTGCCGGTGACCGACGACAAGGGTATCGCGTCGTTCCCGGTCAATCTCGGCAAGGCGCCGGCGGCGAGCCGGCCGCAGGAGGCGCAGATTTTCGTGCGCATGGCCGAGAGCGGCGGCCGCGCCGTCGAGCGCAAGCTGGTGCTGCCGGTCAAACCGTCCGCGACGATGTTCGGCGTCAAGCCGCTGTTCGACGGCAGCGTTGCCGAGGGCGACAGGGCCGGCTTCGACGTGGTGCTGGTCGCCCCCGACGGCACGCGGCTGGCCGGCAAGGGCGCACGCTACGAGTTGATGAAGCTCGAGTCGCGCTATCAGTGGTACCGGCAAGGCTCGTCGTGGGAATTCGAGCCGATCAAATCGACGCGCCGCGTCGCCGATGGCGATATCGACGTGACCGCGGAGGCGCCGGCGCGCATCACGCTTGCGCCGCGGCCGGGGCGCTATCGCCTCGACGTGCGCACCGCCGACGCCAACGGGCCGCTGACCTCGGTGACGTTCGACGTCGGGTTCTATTCGGACGGCGGCGCCGACACGCCCGACCTTCTGGAAACCTCGATCGACAGGCCGGACTATCGGCCGGGCGACACCATGACCGTCTCGGTCAACGCGCGCACCAGTGGCAAGCTCACCGTCAACGTGCTGGGCGACCGGCTGTTGACCACGCAGAGCGTCGATATCAAGGAAGGCACCGCGCAGGTGCGCATTCCGGTCGGCAACGACTGGGGCACCGGCGCCTATGTGGTCGCTACGCTACGCCGGCCGCTCGATGCCAACGCGCAGCGCATGCCGGGCCGCGCCATCGGCGTCAAATGGTTCGGCATCGACCGCGCGGTGCGGACCTTGCAGGTGGCGCTGACCCCGCCCGACCTGGTGCGGCCGGGCACCACGCTCGCGGTGCCGATCAAGCTCACCGGGCTTAACCCCGGTGAAGAGGCCAAGGTCGTGGTCGCCGCCGTCGATGTTGGCATCCTCAACCTGACCGGCTACAAGCCGCCGGCGCCCGACGAGCACTACCTCGGTCAGCGCCGGCTGACTGCCGAAATCCGCGACCTCTACGGCCAGTTGATCGACGGCATGCAGGGCACCCGCGGCGCCATCCGCACCGGCGGCGATATTGCCGCGGCCGAATTGCAGGGCAGCCCGCCGACGCAGAAGCCGCTGGCGCTTTATTCCGGCATCGTTACCGTCGGTCCGGACGGGACCGCGCAGGTCGCCTTCGACATCCCCGAGTTCGCCGGCACCGCGCGGGTGATGGCGGTGGCGTGGAGCGCGACCAAGCTGGGCCACGCCAGCACCGACGTGACGGTGCGCGATCCGGTGGTGCTGACTGCGACGCTGCCGCGCTTCCTGCTTGGCGGCGACCGCGGCACGCTCAACCTCGACCTCGATAACGTCGAGGGGCCGGCCGGCGACTATGCGCTGGAGGTCAAGACGAGCGGCCCGGTCAAGGTGTCCGGTCGTGCTGCGACCACGCTCACACTGGCGGCGAAGCAGCGCACCACCACGGCACTGTCGCTGGACGCGGCCAGCCCCGGCCGCGCCGCGTTCGATATTTCCATCCGCGGACCGGACGGATTGTCGCTGGCCCGCCATTACGAACTCGACGTCAAGCCGGCCACCCAGGTGCTGGCGCGCCGCGCGGTGCGCACGCTGGCCAGGAACGAAAGCCTGCGGCTGTCCTCCGATATGTTCGCCGATCTGGTGCCGGGCACCGGCGGGTTCTCGCTGTCGGTCGGCCCCTCGGCGGCGCTCGACGCCGCGAGCCTGCTCAAGGCGCTCGACCGTTATCCGTTCGGCTGCACCGAGCAGATTACCAGCCGGGCGCTGCCGCTCTTGTACGTCAACGAACTTGCCGCTGAATCGCATCTGGCGCTCGACAAGGCGGCGGACGAGCGCATTAAGGACGCCATCGAGCGGCTGCTGGCACGGCAAGGCTCCAACGGCTCGTTCGGCATGTGGTCGTCGGGCGGCGATGACGATTGGCTCGACGCCTACGTCGCCGACTTCCTGACCCGTGCCCGCGAGAAGGGATTTGGCGTACCCGACGTTGCGTTCCGCAACGCGCTCGACCGGATCCGCAACAGCGTGGTCAATGCTGAGGAGCCGGACAAGACCGGCGGGCAGGCGCTTGCTTATGGCCTCTACGTGCTGGCGCGCAACGGCAACGCGCCGGTCGGCGACCTGCGCTATCTCGCCGATACCAAGCTCGACAAGCTGGCGACGCCGATCGCGCGCGCGCAACTCGCGGCAGCGCTGGCGTTGGTCGGCGACCGCACCCGCGCCGAGCGCGCCTATGCCGCGGCGTTGACCGGCCTCAATCCGAAGCCGGTGCTGCGGTTCGGCCGCAGCGACTACGGCTCGGCGCTGCGTGACGCGGCGGCGCTGGCGACGTTCGCCAGCGAAGGTAGTGCGCCGCGCGCGACGCTGGCCGCGGCGGTGGAGCGCGTCGAAGCGGCGCGCGGGCTCACCTCCTATACCTCGACACAGGAAAATGCCTGGATGGTGCTGGCGGCGCGGGCGCTGGCGAAGGATGCCGGTCTTGCCGTCGATCTCGACGGCAGCGCGGCGACCAGGCCGATCTATCGCAGCTATCGCGCGGCGGATGTCGAAGGGCGCACCGTCACCCTCGTCAATACCGGCGACGCGCCGGTGCAGGCGGTGGTCTCGGTATCCGGCAATCCGCTGACGCCGGAGCCGGAGGCGTCGCACGGCTTCACCATCGTGCGCAAATACTTTTCGCTCGACGGCGAGCCGGCCGACCCGGCAGCGGCCAGGCAGAACGACCGCCTCGCGGTGGTGCTGACCGTCACCGAGCCGAAGCCGGAGAACGGCCGTGTGCTGGTGGTCGATCATCTGCCGGCCGGCTTCGAGATCGACAACCCGCACCTTGTCTCGTCGGGGGATAGCGGCACGCTGGACTGGATCGAGGACGGCGTCGAAGCCGAGCACACCGAATTCCGCGACGATCGCTTCAGCGCGGCGATCGTGCGTCGCCCCAACGACAAGACGATCTTCACGCTCGCCTACGTGGTGCGCGCGGTGTCGCCCGGCTCCTACGTGCTGCCGCAGGCTTATGTCGAGGACATGTACAATCCCTCACGCTATGGCCGCACCGCGACGGGACGCATCGAGGTCAGGCCGGCAAAATGAGCGCCGTCGACCCCGATGTCGCCCGTCCTTCCGCCGATCCGCGGCGGCGGCGGCGCTGGCGGTGGCTGGCCGGCGTCGTGCTGGTTGCGATGCTGGCGGCGGGTGGCGCGGCCGCATGGTGGGTGCAATCGCTCGGGCCGCTGCCGCTCGATGAAACGCGGCAGGCCTCGCGCGTGGTGGTGGATCGTCAGGGGCGGTTGCTGCGCGCCTATGCGATGCCTGACGGCCGCTGGCGGTTGCCGGTCACAGCGCGGCGTGATGTCGATCCGCGCTATCTCGACCTGCTGTTCGCTTACGAGGACCAGCGCTTTCTCGCTCACCATGGCGTCGATCCGCTGGCGTTCGCGCGGGCGGCGTGGCAGTGGGCGACGCATGGCCACATCGTCTCCGGCGGCTCGACCATCACCATGCAGGTGGCGCGCCTGCTCGAGCCACGCCAGCATCGCTCACTCGTCGCAAAACTGCGGCAGGCGGTGCGGGCATTGCAGCTCGAACGTCGCTTCGGCAAGGACGAGATCCTCGATCTCTACCTGACGCTTGCCCCTTATGGCGGCAACCTCGAAGGCATCCGCGCCGCCTCGCTCGCCTACTTCGGCAAGGAGCCGAAGCGGCTGACGCTCGCCGAAGCCGCGCTGCTGGTGGCGCTGCCGCAGTCGCCGGAGCGGCGGCGGCTCGACCGCCATCCCGAGGCGGCCCGCGCCGCGCGCGACCGCGTCCTTGAGCGCATGGTGGAGCAGGGCGTCGTTTCGGCGGACGATGCCGCCCGCGCCAGGGCCGAGCCGGTGCCGCGCTGGCGCAAGCCGCTGCCGTTCCTCGCCCCGCATTCCGCCGATCAGGCAATCTCCACCACCGCCGATGCGCCGGTCGTTCGTCTCACCCTCGATGCCGCGCTCCAGCACGCGCTCGAACGGCTCGCGCGCGACCGTGCCGCGGCGCTTGGCCCCGACCTGTCGATCGGCATCCTCGCCGTCGCCAACGACTCCGGAGAGGTGCTGGCGCATGTCGGATCGCCTGACTATTTCGACGAGCGCCGCGCCGGGCAGGTGGACATGGTGCGCGCCGTGCGCTCGCCCGGCTCGACGCTCAAGCCGTTCATCTACGGGCTCGCCTTCGAGGATGGGCTCGCCCATCCCGAAAGCCTGATCGACGACCGCCCGGTGCGGTTCGGCGCCTATGCGCCGGAAAATTTCGACATGACGTTCCAGGGCACGGTCGCGGTGCGCAAGGCGCTGCAACTGTCGCTCAACGTGCCGGCGGTGGCGCTGCTCGACCGCGTCGGCGCGGCGCGGCTGACCGCGCGGCTGCGCCAGGCCGGGCTGGCCCTGACGCTGCCGAAGAACGAGGTGCCGGGGCTCGCCATGGGGCTCGGCGGCGTCGGCCTCACGCTGCACGATCTGGTGCAGGTCTACGCCGGCATTCCGCGGCTCGGCAGCGTCGCCCCGCTGCGCGAGGTGATCGATGATGCCGATCCGGCTCCGCCGCGCCGGCTCTTGGACGCCGCGTCGGCGTGGCAGGTCGGCGACATCCTGCTCGGCACGCCGCCACCGGAAAACGCCGCGGCCCATCGTATCGCCTACAAGACTGGCACCAGCTACGGCTCGCGCGACGCCTGGGCGGTCGGTTTCGACGGCCGGGTCACGGTCGGCGTCTGGGTCGGCCGGCCCGACGGCGCCCCGGTGCCGGGCATGACCGGGCGCGGCGCGGCGGCGCCGGTCTTGTTCGACGCCTTTGCCCGCTCGGGGCGGCTGATCGTGCCGTTGCCGCGGGCACCGCGCGGCACGCTGATTGCCAGCAACGCCCGGCTGCCGCTGCCGCTGCGGCGGTTTCAGCCCTCGGGCGAACTGCCGCGCCTCGACAGCGCCCGCAGCCTGCGCATCCAGTTTCCGCTCGACGGCGCCCGGCTTGATGCCGGGGGTGGCGCGGCCGGCTTTCACCCGGTGCCGGTCAAGGTTGCCGGCGGGGTGCCGCCGCTCACCGTGCTGGTCGATGGCGTGGCGGCCGGCGTGATCGACCGCCACCGCCAGCGCATGATCGTGCCGCCCGGTCCCGGCTTCGTCCGCCTGACGGTGATGGACGCCAACGGCGCCGCGGACACAGTTGTCGTCAGAATACAGTAGCCGGCGCTGCGCGCTGTTGTTCCCGCGATGGTTTCATCGTATGCGACAGCCATGGCGGAATCCCTGAAAAAACGCGGGTTTGGCGAGGGGCGCGAGGACAACGGCGCAGCCCGTTTCGACCCCGGCCGGGTGCTTGCGCGCCTTGTCGAGGCGGCTTCGGCAAGCCATGCCCGCGCCGTCGCCTTCCTCGCCGTGTGCGCCGTTTTGTTTTTTCTGCCCGGCCTGTTCCATATCCCGCCGATCGACCGCGACGAGGCGCGTTTCGCCCAGGCTACCAAGCAGATGGTCGAGACCGGCGATTTCGTCGATATCCGCTTCCAGAACGAGGTGCGCTACAAGAAGCCGGTCGGCATCTATTGGCTGCAGGCGGCGGCGGTGCAGACGGCGTCGGCGCTCGGCCTGCCTAACGCGCATATCCGCATCTGGGTCTATCGCCTGCCGTCGCTTGCCGGTGCCATCGGCGCGGTGCTGTTGGTTTACTGGGCGGCGGCGGCGTTCGTCACGCGGCGCGGCGCGGTGCTGGCCGGGCTTCTGATGTGCGCCTCGCTGCTGCTCGGGGCCGAGGCGCGCCTCGCCAAGACCGATGCCGCGCTCTTGTTCACTGTGGTTGCGGCGATGGGAGCGCTGGCGCGGGTCTATCTCGTCTGGCAGCGCGGCGAGGACCCGCCGCAGCGGCCGTGGGTGCTGCCCTTCGTGTTCTGGACGGCGCTCGCCGGCGGCATTCTGCTTAAAGGCCCGCTGATCCTGATGTTCGTCGCGCTGACGGTCGGCATGCTCGCCATTCTCGACCGCTCGGTGGCGTGGCTGGGGCGCCTGCGGCCGCTCGCCGGCGTGGCGTGGATGCTGCTGCTGGTGCTGCCGTGGTTCGTCGCCATCCTGCTCAAGTCGGGCGACACGTTTCTGGCCGATTCAGTCGGCGGCGACATGCTGAGCAAGATCGCCAGCGGCCAGGAATCCCACGGCGCCCCGCCGGGACTGTATTTTCTTTTGTTCTGGGTGACGTTCTGGCCCGGTGCGCCGCTCGCCGGCATGGCGGCGCCGGCGGTGTGGCGGGCGCGGCGCGAGCCGGCTACCCAGTTTCTGCTGGCGTGGCTGGTGCCGTCGTGGATCGTGTTCGAACTGGTCGTGACCAAGCTGCCGCATTACGTGCTGCCGCTCTATCCCGCGATCGCTATCCTGATCGTCATGGTGCTGGAGGGCCGCGCGCTGTCGCAGGCCGCGTGGCTGAGGCGCGGCGCCTCGTGGTGGTTCGTGCTGCCGGCGCTATTCGCGGTCGGCGCCATCGTCGGCGTCATGGCGTTGACGCTGCAGCCGACCTTTCTGGCCTGGCCGTTCTTCGCCGCGGCCCTGGTGTTCGGCCTGTTCGCATGGTGGCTGTTCGACGAGGCGGAAGCGGAGCGCTCCACGCTGTGTGGGATCGCCGCGTCGCTGTGCCTGTCGGCCGCGCTCTACGGCGTGGTGATGCCGAAACTGGCACCGCTGTTTCCCAGTGTCGAGGTGGCGCGCGCGCTGCGCAGTGTCGAATGCGTCGGGCCGCGCTCTGCCGCCGCCGGCTTCCATGAGCCGAGCCTGGTGTTCATGACCGGAACCTCGACGCTGTTGACCGACGGCTCCAGCGCCGCCGATTTCCTCAGGCCCGGCGGCTGCCGCTTTGCGCTGATCGAATCGCGGCAGGAGCGGGCGTTTGCGCTGCGCGCCGAGGCCATCGGCTTGCGCTACGATATCCTGCGCCGCGTCGAGGGCTACAATTTCTCGCAAGGCCGCGCCATTTCCATCGCGATCTTCCATACCGTCGGCACACGCTGACCGGGTATTCGCCGGACGGGGGAGGGTTGTCGGCCGACCCGTAGCCCCATAAGAAGCGGGCCGGCGGCCGCAGCCGCACCAAGCGAGTTCCCGATTCCCATGCCGCAACCCCATTCCGTGTCCGTTGACCCCGCGCCCGCGGTGTCCGTCGTCGTGCCCGTCCGTAACGAGGCCGGCAATATCGCGCCGCTGGTCGCCGAGATTGCCGCCGCGCTCGACGGGCGCTGGGCTTACGAGATCGTCTACGTCAACGACGGCTCGACCGACGCCACCGCGGCGCAATTGGCGGACCTGATGGCCCAGCGCCCGAACCTCCGGCATATCCGTCACGCGGCCTCGTGCGG
The DNA here is from genome assembly GCA_003576765.1 of Pseudomonadota bacterium. GTDB lineage: Bacteria > Pseudomonadota > Alphaproteobacteria > Rhizobiales > Xanthobacteraceae > PRO6. Next base: position 13,911 of record QEVP01000011.1, on the reverse strand, counting down.
GCAGTCGGCGGCGGTGCGCACCGGGGTGCGCGCGGCGCGCGGCGCGGTGGTGGCGACGCTCGACGGCGACGGCCAGAACGATCCGGCATTCCTGCCGGCGCTGGTCGGTGCCGTGATGGAGGAGAGTGGCCGCGTCGGTCTCGCCGCCGGTCAGCGCGTCGGCCGCAAGGACACCGGCTTCAAGAAAATCCAGTCGCGCGTCGCCAATGCCGTCCGTGGTGCATTGCTGCGCGACGGCACCCGCGACTCCGGCTGCGGCCTCAAGGCGTTCCGGCGCGAGGTATTTTTGGCGCTGCCGTATTTCGACGGCCTGCACCGTTTCCTGCCGGCGCTGGTGCGGCGCGAAGGTTTCGACGTCGCCTATGTCGATGTCGCCGACCGGCCGCGCCGGTCGGGCGTGTCCAACTACGGCTTCTTCGATCGGCTATGGGTCGGCATCATGGACCTGATCGGGGTGTGGTGGCTGATCCGGCGCAAGAGATCGGTGCCCGTGGCAACTGAGGTGACCGGCCATGACTGACCTGTTCGGTGCGCTCGTAACCTATCTGCACGATGTGTTCGTGATCCAGTTCGACGGCTGGGTCGCGCTCGGCTTCGTCGCGCAGGCGTTCTTCACGATGCGCTTCGTGGTGCAATGGATCGCCTCCGAGCGTGCGCGCAAGAGCATCATCCCGGTTGCGTTCTGGTTCTTCTCGATCGGCGGCGGCGTGCTATTGTTGATCTACGCGCTCTATCGCCGCGACCCGGTGTTCATCGCAGGCCAGGCGTTCGGCCTCCTGGTCTACTTCCGCAACGTGTATTTCATCATGGTGCACCGGCGCGAGACGGCGGCGGGCGCATGATCCCGAAAAGTGGGAACCGGTTTTCGGGCAGGATCATGCGCAAACAAACAGGCGCGTGATGCGCCTCAAGCCCGCGCGGCATTGAAGGCGGCAAAGCCGCGTTCGAGGTCGGCCTTGAGATCCTCGATGTTCTCAAGCCCGATATGGATGCGCAGCGTCGGGCCGCCCGGCGTCCACTGCGTCGCCGTGCGGTAGCTCGTGCAGTCGAACGGAATGATGAGGCTCTCGAAGCCGCCCCACGAATAACCCATGCCGAACAGCCGCACGGTGTCGAGCAGCGCATCGACCGCCCTGTCGGGCGTAGGTTGCAGCACCACGCTGAACAGCCCGCTGGCGCCGGAAAAATCGCGCTTCCAGATGGCGTGGCCGGGATCGTCGGGCAGCGCCGGATGCATTACGCGCTGCACCTCCGGGCGCGCCTTGAGCCATTTTGCCATCGCAAGGCCGGCTGCCTGATGGTGGGCGAGCCGCACGGCAAGCGTGCGCAGGCCGCGCAAGGCGAGGAAGACGTCGTCCGGGGCGGCGCAGACGCCGAGCGCGCGGATCGCATCGGTGACGTGCGGCCAGGCGCGCGCATTGGCGGCGATGGTGCCGAACATGATGTCGGAATGGCCGCCGAGATATTTTGTGCCGGCCTGGATCGACAGATCGACGCCGAAGTCGAGCGAGCGGTGGTAGAGCGGCGTCGCCCATGTGTTGTCGTCGATCACCAGCAGGTCGCGCGCATGCGCGGCGGCGGCGATCGCCGGGATGTCCGCCATCTCGAACGACTGCGAGCCCGGCGCCTCGACGAACACCGCGCGCGTGTTGGGCCGGAACAGTTTTGCGATGTCGCCGCCGATCAGTGGGTCGTAATAGGTGGTCTCGACGCCGAAGCGCTTAAGTAGCGTATCGCAAAGATGCCGCGTCGGCCGATAGACGCTGTCGCACACCAAAAGATGGTCGCCGGCGGCGAGCACGGCCAGCAGCGTTGTCGAGATCGCCGCGAGCCCTGAGGGCGCGAGCCCGACGCCGGCGCAGTTCGGTCCCTCCAGCGCAATGAGCGCCTGTTGCAGCGCGCGTGTGGTCGGCGTGCCGTGGCGGCCGTACTGATACTCGCCACGGTGGGCCCGGATGTCGTCGGCGGTCGGATAGAGCACCGTCGAGCCGCGCACCACGGGCGGGTTGACGAATCCCTTCTGTGCCACGCTGTCGCGGCCGCCGGTGACGAGTTCGGTCTCTGGATGGAGCGGCGGGTTCGCGTCGGGGATGGTGGGAGCAGTCATGTCGGGATCGGCCTGATGGAACAAAATCGATTGTCACCCCATATCACGGGGACTCGCGATTCCCGAAACGATGCGGACGCAGGGTGAGAGCATCGAGGAGCGGCCCCCTTGACCCGGTCGCGCCGCCGTTCTGTTATGGCTGCGAGAACCGTGGAATCGACCCGTTGGCCGCTCCGTTTCCGGCGCCGGCCGACGTTCATGAAAGGTGAGATCATGAAGCGCGTTTGCATGATGCTGTCTGTCCTGGCTGCCGCCGCTGTGACCGCGCAGGCTGCGTCCGCCCAGACCCTGAAGTCGGTGACCGACCGCGGCATGTTGTCGTGCGGCGTCAGCCAGGGCCTTCCCGGATTCTCCAGTCCCGACGATAAGGGCAACTGGACCGGCCTCGACGTCGACGTCTGCCGCGCCATTGCCGCCGCCGTGCTCAACGACCCGACCAAGGTGAAGTTCGTGCCGCTCTCGGCCAAGGACCGCTTCACCGCGCTGCAATCCGGCGAGATCGACGTGCTGTCGCGCAACTCGACCTGGACCTTGAGCCGCGATACCGCGCTCGGCCTCAACTACACCGGCGTCACCTATTACGATGGCCAGGGGTTCATGGTGCGCAAGGCGCTCAAGGTCAACTCGGCGCTGGAACTCAACAGCGCCTCGATCTGCGTGCAGACCGGCACCACCAACGAGCAGAACGTCGGCGACTACTTCAAGGCCAACAACATGAAGTACGAGCTGATCGCCTTCGCCACCGCCGACGAGACCATCAAGTCCTATGAGCTGGGACGCTGCGACGTGTTCACCTCCGACGTCTCCCAGCTCTACGCCATGCGGCTGAAATTCGCCGCTCCCAACGACCACACCGTGCTGCCCGAGGTGATCTCGAAGGAGCCGCTCGGCCCATTGGTGCGGCAGGGCGACGACCAGTGGTTCGACATCGTCAAGTGGACGCTGTTCGCCATGATCAACGCCGAGGAACTCGGCGTCACCCAGAAGAACGTCGAGGAGATGGCGAAGTCCGGCAAGCCCGAGCTTCGGCGCATGCTCGGCGGCGACGGTAATCTCGGCGAGACGCTCGGCCTCAGCAAGGACTGGGTGGTGCGCATCGTCAAGGCAGTCGGCAACTACGGCGAGGCGTTCGACCGCAACGTCGGCGCCGGCTCCCGTCTTGGCATCGCACGCGGCCTCAACAAGCTGTGGAACCAGGGCGGCATCCAGTACGCGCCGCCGATCCGCTGAGCGTTGCGCGGCCGGGCGGCGCGATGACCGGCGAAGCGCGCAAGGCCCCGTTTCGCCCGCTGGCGCGGCTCAAGCGCATCGGCGGGGCGCGCGCAAGCTGGAGCGGTTTGGCCGCGCAGGCCGTACTGCTCGCGGTGCTGGCGTGGCTTGCCTATGAGATGGTCGCCAACGTCCGCGCCAACCTCGCCGCGCAGGGCATCGCCTCGGGTTTCGGCTTCCTCACCCACAGTGCCGGCTTCGCCGTCAGCCAGGCGCTGATCCCGTATGAGCAGACCGACAGCTACCTGCGGGTGTTTGCGGTCGGGCTGGTCAACACGCTGGTCGTGTCGGCGATCGGCATCGTGCTGGCCACCATCCTCGGTTTTGTCGTCGGTCTTGGCCGGCTGTCGCCGAACTGGCTGCTGGCGCGGCTCGCCGGCGGCTACGTCGAACTGATCCGCAACCTGCCGCTGCTCTACCAGATCCTGTTCTGGTATCTCGCGGTGCTCGGCGCGCTGCCCGGGCCGCGCCAGAGCCTGTCGCCGCTGCCGGGCGTGTTTCTTAGCAACCGCGGCATCGTGGTGCCCGAACCGGTGCCGCAGGCGAGCTTTGCCATCGTCGCCGCCGCGCTGGCGCTCGGGATCGTCATTGCGCTCGGGCTTGGCTTTTATGCGCGCCGCACCCTGTTTCGCCAAGGCCGGGTGGTGAGGGTCTGGCCCTATGCGCTCGCCGCCGTGATCGGGCTGCCGCTGGCGATCGCCCTGCTGTTCGGCGCGCCGCTGACGTTCGACGTGCCGGAGTTGCGCGGCTTCAACTTCGCCGGCGGCGTGCGGCTGTTACCGGAGTTCGCCGCGCTGACCATTGCGCTCTCCACCTACACCGCGGCGTTCATCGCCGAGAACGTGCGCTCCGGCGTGCTTGCGGTCTCCAGGGGGCAGTGGGAGGCCGGAGAGTCGCTCGGGCTGTCGCGCGGCCAGCTTCTGCGGCTGATCGTGGTGCCGCAGGCGCTACGCGTCACCCTGCCGCCGCTCGCCAACCAATACCTCAACCTGACCAAGAACTCCTCGCTCGCGGTGGCGATCGGCTATCCCGACCTGTTCTCGGTGTTTGCCGGCACGGCGCTGAGCCAGACCGGGCAGGCGATCGAGATCATCGCCATCACCATGGCGGTCTATCTGGCGATTTCGCTCGTCACCACCACGATCATGAATGTGTTCAACTGGCGCGTCGCGCGGCGGGGGCAGGCATGAGCGCGGCACCGTCCGACTTCGTGCGCGGCGAGACGGCTCCGGCGCGGCCAGCACCCGTCACCGTCACCGGCCCTGTGGGGTGGCTGCGTACGCGGCTGTTCGACACGCCGGGCAACATCCTCCTGACGTTCATCTGCGCGGCGCTGGCGTGGCTGGTGCTGGAACCGGCCGTCCGCTTTCTGTTCGTCGATGCCGTGTGGGAAGGCCGCGACCGCGGCGCCTGCCTTGCCGATGTCGCCGGCCATCCGGTCGGCGCCTGCTGGCCGTTCGTCACCGCAAAACTCGGCCAGTTCATCTATGGCTTCTACCCGGAGGCGCAGCGCTGGCGGGTCGATGTCGTATTTCTGCTGGGCGCCTTGCTGCTGGTGCCGCTGCTGATCCCGCGCCTGCCCGGCAAGGCGTTCAACGCCGCCTTGTTTTTCGCGGCCTTCCCGGTGGTGGCGTTCTTTCTGCTGTACGGCGGCGGCTTGCAGAGTTTTGCGGTGAGCTGGAGTGCGTCGGCGCCGGCGGCGCTGGCTGGCAGCCTGGCCGAAGCCGGACAGCGGCTCGGTGGGGCGGGCGAGGGCAGCCTGGTGGTTGCAGCCGCGGCTGCGGCACTGGGTTGGCTCGGCGCGGCCGTCGCCTGGCTGGCCTCGCCGCTGTTCTGGCTCCGCGAGGTCATCCGGCAATCGGGGGAGCCGCTGTGGCTCGATGTCGCGGCGACTGCCGCAGGTCTGTCGCTCGTCGCGCTATGGCTCGGCGGGGTGCGGGCGCTGGCAAAGGTGCTCGCGGCCTTTGCCGGCCTTGCGCTTGTCATCGTCGTGCTCGGCCTCGATCGTGGCGGCCTGCCGGTCGTCAGCACCCGGGAGTGGGGCGGGCTGTTGGTGACGCTGGTGGTCTCGGTCACCGGCATCGTGGCATCGATGCCGGTCGGCATGGCGCTGGCGCTCGGGCGACGCTCGGACATTCCGCTGATCCGTATCCTGTCCGTCGCCTTCATCGAGTTCTGGCGCGGCGTGCCGTTGATCACCGTGCTGTTTTTCGCAACCTACATGCTGCCGCTGTTCCTGCCCGGCAACTTCACCATGGACGGCCTGGTGCGGGTGCTGGTCGGCATCGCGCTGTTCGCCGGCGCCTATAACGCCGAGGTGATCCGCGGCGGCCTGCAGGCGATTCCGCGCGGGCAAGGCGAGGCGGCCGCCGCGCTCGGCCTGTCGTACTGGACGACGACGCGGCTCGTGGTGATGCCGCAGGCGCTGCGCCACGTCATTCCCGGCCTCGTCAACAGCTTCATCGCGCTGTTCAAGGATACGACGCTGGTGCTGATCGTCTCCATCTTCGATCTGCTCGGCCAGCTTCGCGCCGCCTTCTCCGATCCGACCTGGGCGACGCCGACCACGCTGTTCACCGGCTTTGCCTTCACCGGCGCGATCTATTTCGTGTTCTGCTTCGGCATGTCACGCTATTCGCTGTTCGTCGAACGGCGCCTCAACGTTCACCGGCGCAGATAAGGAGGCGCGATGGCGGCCGACCCGATCGTGACCATTGCCGGCCTCAACAAGTGGTTCGGCGAGTTTCATGTGCTGCGCGACATCGATCTTGCGGTGCCGCGCGGGGCGCGCATCGTCATCTGCGGCCCGTCCGGTTCCGGCAAATCGACGCTGATCCGCTGCATCAACGCGCTGGAGGAATTTCAGGAAGGGCGCATCACCGTCGACGGCATCGAGCTTGGTCCGGGCCTGCGCCGCGTCGATGAGGTGCGGCGCGAAGTCGGCATGGTGTTCCAGAGCTTCAACCTGTTTCCGCATCTGACCGTGCTGCAGAATTGCACGCTGGCGCCGATCTTCGTGCGCAAGATGCCGCAGAAGGATGCCGAGGCGCTGGCGATGAAGTATCTTGAGCGTGTGCGCATCCCCTCGCTTGCGCCAAAGTATCCCGGGCAGATTTCCGGCGGTCAGCAGCAGCGCGTGGCGATTGCGCGGGCGCTGGCCATGAGCCCGAAGATCATGCTGTTCGACGAGCCGACCTCGGCACTCGATCCGGAAATGGTCAAGGAGGTGCTCGACACCATGGTCGATCTCGCAACCGAGGGCATGACCATGCTGGTGGTGACCCACGAGATGGGTTTTGCCCGCGAGGTGGCAAGCCGCGTGGTGTTCATGGACGAGGGGCAGATTGTCGAAGCCAACACGCCCGGGCAATTCTTCGACCATCCGCAGCACGCGCGCACGCGGCTGTTCCTCAGCCAGATTTTGCGCTGAACCGGTGGCGAAGGCGCGGCCCTGTCGGGCTGAGCCTAGACCAGCGTCAAAATGATGCCGGCCAGCACCGCCTGCGCCAGGAAGCCGACCGCGAAGGCCGCCGTGCGCAGCACCGGAATGCCGAACGTATAGACGATGGCGTGAGCCACGCGCGACCAGAAATAGACCGCGCAGGCGAACACCGTCCACCAGCTCGAATAGTCGACGGCATTGAGGATCAATACCAGCGGCGCGAAGATGATGAGGTTCTCGATGGCATTGTCGTGGGCGAACATCAGCCGGTTGGCCCAGTCGTCCTGCGGCTTGTCGTTGCGCGACGGATTGGCCATGGCGCCCATCAGGCCGCGCACCTTGCAGCGGTCGAGGATGTAGGGCACCCACAGGATGCCGGTCAGAATAACGGTCAGCGTCAGCCAGAACAGTTCGCGCGTCATCGGTCGCAGCCTTTCTGATTCTCGTATCTTGACTTTACCACCGGCCACGGCGTTGCCGTAGCCGGCGACGGTCAACTCAGGCGCGGACCTTGACGTAACTGCCCGGCGCGTCCTCGATTGGCGGATAAGCCTCGTTGCCGACGGCGCGCGCGTCCACCTCCTCGGCGTCGATGGCGCGCAGCCAGTCCATCCAGTCCGGCCACCAAGACCCCTTGTGCTCGGTCGCGCCCTTCACCCATTCGTCGAGGTCGTAGGTCGCAGCGCCCTCGTTGGTCCAGTATTGATACTTGCCAAGGGCAGGGGGGTTGACCACGCCGGCGATGTGGCCGGAGCCCGACATCACGAACTTCACCGGGCCGCCGAAGAACCGCGAACCGTGCAGCACCGAGCGCGCGGGCGCAATATGATCCTCGCGGGTGGCGAGGTTGTAGACCGGCACCTTGACCTTGGAAAGGTCGAGCGTGGTGTTGTCGAGCACCATGGTACCTGCCGACAGCCGGTTCTCCAGGTAGCAGTTGCGCAGGTAGTAGGAGTGGTTGGCGGCCGGCATGCGGGTCGCATCCGAGTTCCAGTGCAACAGGTCGAACGGGGGCGGGGCCTTGCCCTTGAGGTAGTTGCTGACGACGTAGGACCAGATCAGGTCGTTGGAGCGCAGCATGTTGAAGGCCATCGCCATCTTACTGCCTTCCAGCACGCCGGTCTCGGCCATGTCGCGCTCGAGCGCCGAGACCTGCTCCTCGTCCACGAACACCATGAGATCGCCGGCATAGGTGAAGTCCACCTGTGCGGCAAAGAAGGTCGCCGACGCCGCGCGCACGCGCCGCTTGGCGGCGAGCCAGGCGAGCGTCGAGGCCAGCATGGTGCCGCCGACGCAGTAGCCGATGGTGTGCGTGGTGAGTTCGCCGGTCACCTTCTCGACCACGTCCATGGCGGTGAGCGGTCCCTCCTTCATGTAGTCCTCGAAGGTCTTGTGGCCGAGGCTGCGATCGGGGTTGACCCACGAAATGACGAACACCGTGAGACCCTGATCGACGCACCACTTGATGAAGGATTTTTTCGGCTGCAGGTCGAGGATGTAGAACTTGTTGATCCACGGCGGCACGATCAAAAGCGGCGTGCGCAGCACCTTCTCCGTGGTCGGCGTGTACTGGATCAGCTGCATGGTGTCGTTCTGGAAGATCACCTTGCCCGGCGTATTCGCCATGTGTTCGCCGACCACCATGCCGGCGGGGTCGGATTGGCGGATGCGCAGCGTGCCATGGCCGGCAGCAATGTCCTCGGCCAGCATCTTCATGCCGCGGGCGAGGTTTTCGCCGCTCGAGGTGACCGTATCGCGCACCAGCTCGGGATTGGTCAGCAGGAAGTTGGACGGCGCGATCGCGTTGGTAATCTGCTGCACGTAGAACTCGGCCTTGTGCCGGGTGTGCGGATCGACGCCCTCGGCCTTGTGCACGAGGTCGAAGGCCCAGCGCGAGGTCAGGAGATAAGCCTGCAGCACGAAGTCGTAGAACGGGTTCGCGCGCCATTCCGGATCCTGAAACCGCTTGTCGCGGGCGGCCGGTGCCGCGGCCGGCTCCGGCTCCTCGCCCGCCAGGCGGCGCGCGGCGTTGCCCCACAGGTCGAGGTAGGATTTGCCGAGGCTGAGTTGGAGTTCGGCGGCACGGTTCTGGTCCGACAGCCAATAGTCGGCAACCGTGCTCAGGGTCTTCACCACCTCCGTCAGTTCCGAGGGCGTCTTGTCGCGCATCTGGCCCTCTTCGGGCGCCTTGAAATAGGCGGCGAGTGCCTGGCCGGTGCTTTCCATGGCCCGCGCCAGATTGAGGGCGAATGCTTCGGGGTTGTAGCCGGTGCCCGGCTTCTCGGAGGTCGGTTCGGTCATTGGGCCATTACCCGTCATTCCCCCGCCGGCTGAAAACAGCGGGTCATTGCTGTCGAACAATGATGGCATAGTTCGACGGGTGCCGGGAATTTCGATGTGTTGCACCGCGACAAGCGCTTGCGGCTCCGTCATAATGAGGCCGTAAGCGGCCGCTTCAGTGACCGCCCTAGTCGAGGTTGCGTGGTGAACAGGATTTCGCGAACGGCTTCCCGCGCCGCAAGAGCGGCGGCAGCGCTCGCGCTTGCGGCGACACTGGCCGGGTGCGGGGCGATGGTTGCCGACCTGCCGATGGTCGGCCTGCCCGAGGGCGCTCCGGCGCGGCCGGCCGATCCGGGAGCCTTCCCGGCGGTCCATGATATCCCGGCCTCCCGCGAGCAGACGCTGCTCGATGCCGCCGAGCGCGAGCGCATCCAGCGCGAATTGACCGCCGCCCGCGAACGGCAGAGCGGGGCCGCCCAGCAATAACGACGGCGCCGGTGGTGCCGTGGGGCGGCCAAAAATCCGCCGCAACGCTGGCGCTTGCAAGCGCGCGTGATAAAAGATGCCTGAATCGACCGCGAGCCGGCACTCAAGCCGCTTCGCCGGTTTCCGGAGCCCACAATGGACGAGTTTCACCGCATCCGCCGTCTGCCGCCCTATGTGTTCGAGCAAGTCAATCGGGCCAAGGCCGCCGCGCGCAATGCCGGAGCCGACATCATCGACCTCGGCATGGGCAATCCGGACCTCCCAACACCGCCCCATGTCATTGAAAAAATGAAGGAAACGCTCGGAAAGCCGCGCACGGACCGCTATTCCGCCTCGCGTGGCATCACGGGCTTGCGCCGGGCCCAGGCCGCCTATTACGAGCGCCGGTTCGGGGTCAAACTCAACCCCGACACCCAGGTGGTTGCGACGCTCGGCTCCAAGGAGGGATTTGCCAACATGGCGCAGGCGATCACCGCGCCGGGCGACGTGGTGCTGGTGCCCAATCCGAGCTATCCGATCCATGCCTTCGGCTTCCTGATGGCCGGCGGCGTGATCCGCTCGGTGCCGGCCGACCCGACGCCGGAGTTTTTCGCGGCCGTCGAGCGCGCCATCATCCACTCGATCCCGAAGCCGATCGCGCTGGTCGTCTGCTATCCGTCGAACCCGACGGCCTATGTCGCCGACCTTGACTTCTACAAGGACCTCGTGGCGTTCGCGAAGAAGCACGAGATCTTCCTTCTGTCCGACCTCGCTTATGCGGAACTGTATTTCGACGGCAACCCGCCGCCGTCGGTCTTGCAGGTGCCGGGCGCGATGGATGTCACGGTGGAGTTCACCTCGATGTCCAAGACGTTTTCGATGGCCGGCTGGCGCATGGGCTTTGCGGTCGGCAACGAACGGCTGATCGCGGCGCTGGCCCGCGTCAAGTCGTATCTCGACTACGGCGCCTTCACGCCGATCCAGGTGGCGGCGACGGCGGCGCTCAACGGCCCGCAGGACTGCATCGCCGAAATGCGCGAGACCTATCACCGTCGACGTGACGTGATGGTAGAGTCGTTCGGCCGCGCCGGCTGGGTGGTGCCGCCGCCGAAGGCGTCGATGTTCGCCTGGACGCCGGTGCCGGAGCCGTTCCGCGAGATGGGCAGCATGGCGTTCGCCACGCTGCTTGTCGAGAAGTCGGGGGTCGCGGTGTCGCCGGGCGTCGGCTTCGGCGAGCACGGCGAGGGCTTTGTGCGGATCGCGCTGGTGGAGAACGAGCAGCGTATCCGCCAGGCCGCCCGCAATATCCGCCGCTTCCTTGAAAGCGGTATCGAAACGTTGCACAACGTGGTGCCGCTCGCCACCCGGCGTTAGCGGCTTTCCGGCAGGTTTGGACGGAGATGGTCGCGCCACTCAAGGTGGGGATTGCGGGCCTGGGCACTGTTGGCGCCGAGGTTGTCCGCTTGATCGAGGCACAGGGCAATGTGCTCGCCTCGCGCTGTGGCCGTGGCGTGCGCGTCGCTGCGGTCACCGCGCGCGCGAAGGCGAAGAAGCGCGGCCTCGACTTGCGGGGCGTGGTGTGGGCCGCCTCGCCGCAGGCGCTGGCCGCCGATCCCGATATCGACTGTTTTGTCGAACTGATCGGTGGCGCGGGCGAACCGGCGCTGTCGGCGATCGAGACGGCATTGAAGGCCGGCAAGTCCGTGGTCACCGCCAACAAGGCGCTGATCGCCCGCCACGGCGTGCGGCTGGCAGTGCTGGCCGAGCGCCACGGCGGCGCGCTCAATTTCGAGGCGGCAGTGGGGGCCGCCATCCCCATCGTCAAGGTGCTGCGCGAGGGACTGGCCGGTACCCGCATCAACCGCGTCTATGGCATTCTCAACGGCACCTGCAATTACATCCTGACCCGCATGGAGCAGGAGCGCCTGTCGTTCGCCGAGTGTTTGAAGGACGCGCAGCGGCTCGGCTACGCCGAGGCCGATCCGTCGTTCGATGTCGACGGTCACGATACCGCGCAGAAACTCGCGATCCTGGCGAGCCTCGCCTTCGGCACCAAGCTCGCCGAGAAGGCGGTGTTCGTCGAAGGCATTTCCTCGATCATGCCGGAGGATTTGCAGGCGGCCGAAGACCTCGGCTATCGCGTCAAACTGCTCGGCGTCGCGCTGCGTACCGAGACCGGCATCGAACAGCGCGTGCACCCGACCATGGTGCCGCGTTCGTCGTCGATCGCACAGGTCATGGACGTGACCAATGCCGTCACCGTCGACGGTCAGGGCATTGCGCCCATCACCCTGATCGGCCCGGGCGCCGGCGGCGCCGCAACCGCATCCGCCGTCGTGGCCGATATCGCCGACGTGGCGCGGGGCGTGCGCGCGCTGCCGCTCGGTCAGCCGGCCGCCAGGCTCGTCGCCACCCAGCAGGCGCCGATGCGGCGCCACGAGGGCGGCTACTACATCCGCCTGATGGCGCGCGATATGCCGGGCACGGCGGCTGCGATCGCCCGCCGGCTTGCCGAGCAGAACATTTCCATCGAGTCGATCGTGCAGCGGCGCCGCAACGGGGCCGGCGGGACCACGCCGGCGCGTGGCGCGCCGTCGATGCCGGTGATCCTCATCACTTATGCGACCAGCGAGGACGCGGTGCGCCGCGCCATGCAGGCGGTCAAGCGCGACCGCGTCATCGCCGGCCGCGCGCAACTGATCCGTATCGAGAAGAACTAACGGAGCGGGCCTTTGCCCGTCCGGCCGTTTCAAGGAGTTTTGACGAATGTCCACGATCTCAGTGCCCCCGCAGCAACTGCTCGAACGCATTTTGACCCTTGAGATCGTGCGCGTGACCGAGCGGGCGGCGGTGTCGGCGGCGCGGCTGCGCGGTCGCGGCGATGAGAAGGCGGCCGACCAGGCTGCGGTCGATGCGATGCGGCGCGAACTCAACAAGCTGCCCATCGAGGGCACCGTGGTGATCGGTGAGGGCGAGCGCGACGAGGCACCGATGCTGTTCATCGGCGAGACGGTCGGCATCAAGACCGGACCGCAAGTGGACATCGCCGTCGATCCGCTGGAAGGCACCACACTGTGCGCCAAGAACATGCCGGGGGCGATCGCCACCATGGCGATGGCCGAGGGCGGCACGCTGCTCAACGCCCCCGACGTTTACATGGAAAAGATCGCTGTCGGGCCCGGTTATCCGGCCGGCGTGATCGACCTCGACGCGCCGCCGGAGGACAACATCCGCAAGCTGGCCAAAGCCAAGGGCGTCGCGCCGGAGGCGATTACCGCGCTGGTGCTCGACCGCCCGCGCCACGCCGCGATCATTGCCGCGGTGCGCGCCACCGGTGCCGCGGTGCGGCTGATCACCGACGGCGACGTCGCCGGCGTGATCCACACCGCCGACCCCGATAACACCGGCGTCGATATTTATATCGGCACCGGCGGCGCGCCGGAGGGCGTGCTGGCAGCGTCGGCGCTGCGCTGCATCGGAGGCCAGATGCAGTGCCGCCTGATCCTCGACACCGAGGAGAAGCGCGAGCGCGCCGCCAAGATGGGCGTTGCCGATCCGCGCAAGATCTACGGCATCGAGGACATGGTGAAGGGCGATTGCCTGTTCGCCGCGACCGGTGTCACCGACGGCTCACTGCTGCGCGGCGTCAAGTTCCGCAAGGACGTGATCGAGACCGAGACCGTGGTGATGCGCTCGGTCACCGGCACCGTGCGCATGATCCGCGCCGAGCACCGGCAACTGGAAAAATTCCACCTCGATTGAGGCGCGCGATGGCTGTCAGGGCGCTGGTGTTCGACGTGTTCGGCACTGTGGTGGACTGGCGCAGCAGCCTGATCGACGATCTCTCCGCGTGGGGCCGCAAGCGCGGTCTCGATGGCGACTGGACCGGGCTGGTCGATGCCTGGCGCGGCGCCTACAAGCCGTCGATGGACGAGGTGAGGGCGCACCCGGAGCGCGGCTTCGTGGTGCTCGAGGATTTGCAGCGCGCATCGCTCGAACGGCTGGCGCCGCGTTTTGGGTTGCCGGACCTGAGCGATGACGACCTCGACCACATTAACATGGGCTGGCGGCGGCTGAAGCCATGGCCCGACAGCGTTGCCGGTTTGACGCGGCTGAAGTCGTGCTTTCTCATTGCGCCGCTGTCCAATGGCAATTTTGCGCTGACCGCCGGCATGGCGAAGCAGGCCGGTCTGCCGTGGGACGTGGTATTCGGCACGGATTTGTTCGGCCACTACAAGCCCGACCCCGACGTTTATCTCGGCGCGGCGCGGCTCTTACGGCTTTCCCCCTCCGACCTGATGATGGTCGCCGCCCATAACGGCGATCTGAAAGCCGCGCAGGACCTGGG
>QEVP01000040.1 GCA_003576765.1 Pseudomonadota bacterium | reverse complement strand
TACGCGCCGCTGTGCGAGATCATGGGCCGGTCCCATCTCGCGCCGGAGGTGTTCAACTGCTCGGCGCCCGATACCGGCAACATGGAAGTGCTGGCGCGCTATGGCACGCAGGCGCATCAGGAGCGCTGGCTCAAGCCGCTGCTGGCCGGCGAGATCCGCTCGTGCTTTGCCATGACCGAGCCGGCGGTCGCCTCCAGCGACGCCACCAACATCGAAAGCCGCATCGTGCGCGACGGCGACCACTACGTCATCAACGGCCGCAAGTGGTACACCACCAACGCCACCGACCCGCGCTGCAAGATCTGCATCTTCATGGGCAAGACCGATCCGGACAACCCTGACCGGCACAGGCAGCAGTCCATGGTGCTGGTGCCGATGGACACGCCCGGCGTCGAGGTGCTGCGGCCGCTGCCGGTGTTCGGCTTCTACGGCGTGCCGGATCGCGCCTCCGAGGTGGTGTTCCGCGATGTGCGTGTGCCGGTCTCCAACATCCTGCTCGGCGAGGGGCGCGGCTTCGAGATCGCGCAAGGGCGGCTCGGGCCGGGCCGCATCCATCACTGCATGCGCCTGATCGGCCTGGCCGAGCGCACGCTGGAGAAGATGTGCCGCCGCGCGGCGAGCCGCGTGGCGTTCGGCAAGCCGGTGTCGGAGCAGACGGTGACGCAGGAGCGCATCGCCGAAGCGCGGATCATGATCGAGCAGGCGCGGCTTCTGACGCTGAATGCCGCCCATGCCATGGACACGGTCGGCAACAAGGTGGCCAGGGCCGAGATCGCCATGATCAAGGTCGCGGTGCCCAACATGGCGTGTCAGGTCATCGACTGGGCGATCCAGGTGCACGGCGGTGGCGGCACCAGCAACGATTTCGGCCTGGCGGCGGCCTATGCCACGGCGCGGCTGCTGCGCCTCGCCGACGGCCCCGACGAGGTTCACCGCAACCAGATCGCGCGGCTGGAATTGAAGAAGTACTCCAACAGGTGACGGCGCGCTGCGCCGGCCCTTGTACCTTGCGGGCAGGGCTTTCGTGGTGCGCCACGCGTTGCGGCCGACACGGTGACCATGGATGAAGAAGACCGCCGTCACGACAGCGAAACCAGCCTCCGCTGCGGTCAAGTCCCGGCGCGGTCACGTCCGGGACCGGGTGGCCGAGCATCTGCGACATGGCCTGATGGCCGGCATGTTCATCCCCGGACAGGTGATGAGCCTGCGCAAGCTCGCGGCCGCGCTTGGCACCAGCCCGATGCCGGTGCGCGATGCCTTGAGTCAACTGGTCGCGGCCAACGTGCTCGAGGAAACGCCGGGCAGGTCGGTCCGCGTGCCAAGAATCCCGGCGGACAAACTCAATGAGCTGTTCGAGATTCGCGACATGATCGAGGGCATGGCCGCGCGGGCGGCGTGCCGGAATATCGATGCGGCGACCATCAAGCGCCTGACCGCCATCAATGCCACGCTGATCGCCGGTATCGCCCGGCGCGATTTCATGGCGTGTCTCTCTGCCAACCAGCAGTTTCATTTCACGTTGTACAAGGCAGCCGACTCCGACGTGCTGATGCCGCTGATCGAGTCGCTGTGGCTGCGCAGCGGCCCGACGATGTATTTTTCGCTGCTTGCGCCCGACACGCCATGGGACGCGGCGGCGCACAAGGACATCATCGAAGGGCTGAAGCAGAAGAACCCCGCTGCGGTGCAACGCGCGCTGTCGCGCGACATTCGCAGCACGGCGCGCCATCTTGCCAGCATCGACAAGGGGCGCCATCCGCTCCTGATGGCGGATGCCTCGCAACTGGATATTTCGCTGGAGGTTTGACGCGCTGCGGTTCGAGTCGTGATTCAACCTGCGTTGAATCACGACTCGAACCGTGGGGCGATCATCAGCCGGCCTGTTTCAGCCTGGTGGAGGTGCGCGTGCCGACCTGCGCAGGGCCTGCGGCGATGGTCTGCGCCAGCGCTTCGGCGGTGGCCGCCGACAGCGTCCAGCCGAGATGGCCGTGGCCGGTGTTGTAGAACACCCCCGGCCGGCGGCCGGCGCGGACCACCGGCATCATGTTCGGCATCATCGGCCGAAGGCCCGCCCACGGCACCACCCGCGAGGTTTCGATACCCGGGAAGCAGGTTCGCACCCAGTCGGTCAGCGGTGTGATGCGGTCGGCGCGGATGTCGCGGTTGTAGCCGTTGAACTCGGCCGTTCCGGCGACGCGGAAGCGGTCGGCGCCGAGCCGGCTGGTGACGATCTTCGCTTCCTCGTCGAGCAGGCTGACCCACGGCGCGGCATCGCGGCTCTGTGCGGTGTCGAGGTGCACGGTGATGGAATAGCCCTTCACCGGGTAGATGTTGATCCGGTCGCCCAGCATCGCGGCAAGGCGGCGGCTCTCTACGCCGGCTGAGATCACGATGGTGTCGGCCTCGATCCGGTGCCCCTCGCGTTTTCCTGCCGGAAACGGCTTGCAGTGGATGTGGAAGCTGCCGTCGGCGGCGGCGATTGCCGCCACCTCGGTGCCGTAGACGAACTTTGCGCCCTGCCGCTCGCAGCAGGCGGCGAGGCCGCGCGTGAACTTGTGAATGTCGCCGGTCGAATCCGACGGCGTGAAGAAGCCGCCGAAGAAGGGGCCGTGCAGCGCCGGCTCGATGGCGCAGATTTCCTCGGGCGTGACCGGGCGGCGGTCGAGACCGCCCTCCCGCAGCAGCGCATTGACCTGCGCACCGGCCTCGAAACCGGCGCGGTCGCGATAGACGTGCAAAATGCCGCGGCGTTCGAGATCGAAATCGATGCCCTCCTGCGCGGCGATGGCGAACAGGTGCCGCCGCGCCGCGATCGCAAGCCGCGTCGTCTCGATGGTGTTCTGCCGGTAGTTTTTGACGTTCCAGGCGAACTCGGCGAGCCAGGAATATTTGTGCCAGCTCGGCGACGGGTTCATCAGAAGCGGAGCGTCCGGCCGGAACATCCAGCGCAGGCCCTTGATCAGGGTCGGCACGCTGTTCCAGACTTCGGCGTTGCTGGCCGAAAGCTGGCCGCCGTTGGCGAACGAGGTTTCCATCGCCGCGTAGCGGTGGCGCTCGATCACGGTGACGTCGTAGCCGCGCTGCAACAGGGCATAGGCCGTCGTCACGCCGGTGATGCCGGCGCCGATAATCGCAATGTGAGGCATGGCGTCCTCAGGCTCCCATCAGTCAGAGTCACACGAACGCCGGATCGGTCACATCCGGCGGGGTGCCCCAATCTGTCATGGTACCTGAGAGCTTGGTCCGCTTGAGGCTGGCCTGAAGCGGGTTTCTCCTTCGGTGAGCGCCGCGCGAACGGCGCCTCTCTCCAGATTGTCCTGACGCCGCGGTCCTTTTGCCTGAGAGTTTCCGGGGCGGTTGCTCCGTCGGCGCCGGCATTGCGGATGCAATCCCGGTCTCTCCCGCTTCGTCATAGAGGACGACGAACTCTAGATGAAGCCCGCACGGCCCGCAACAGCGGCAAGGCGCCGCGGCCGGGCGCAAGCTTGAAGGAGCACCTTGCCTACAGCGCTTTCGTCGGCAGGCGCGGCAGGAAACGGCCACCTTCGTCCTTGAGGAAATCGAGCATCGCCTGCGCCGGCGGCAGCAGCGTCTTGTCCTTGCGGCGGATCACCGACCACTGCCGCACCACCGGCAGGCCGGCAACATCGAGCGCGACCAGCCGGCCGTCGTCCAGTTCGGTCGCCACCGTATGCGCGGAAATGAACGCGATGCCGAGCCCGGCCAGCACCGCCTGCTTGATGGTCTCGTTGCTGTCCATCTCCATGCCGATCTTCGGCTCCAGTTCGGCGCGCGCGAACAACTGCTCCATCAACAGCCGGGTGCCGGACCCCTGCTCGCGGGTGATGAAGGTCTCGTAGGTGAGGTCGGCCACGGCGAGGCCGAAGTCGCCGGCGAGCCAGTGATCCTTGCGCGCGACGATGATGTGCGGGTTCTCGCCGATCAGGTGGGTCTCGACCTCGACGTCGGGCGGCGCGCGCCCCATGATCGCGAAGTCGATGTCGTAGCCGCGCAGCGCCTGGTGCATCTCTTGCCGGTTGCCGATCGACAGGCTGATGTTGATCTTCGGATGGATCTGAGAGAACGCGGCCATCGCGAACGGCACGAAATATTTCGCGGTCGAGACCGCGCCGATGGCGATGTGTCCGCCGCTCTTCCCCGCCATCATCTCCAGCGACAGCGCGCTGGCTGCGATCGTCGCCTCGACGCGCTCCGACAGCGTGAGCATTTCGCGCCCCGCTTCGGTGAGGATCATGCCGTCGGCGGTGCGTTGCACCAGCGGCAATCCGGCCAGCGCCTGCAGCTTGCGCAATTGCAGCGTCACCGCCGGCTGGGTCAGGTTGAGCCGGTTCGCGGCCGCCGTGACGCTGCCGCCCTCGGCCACCGCCGCCAGCGCCCGCAACTGCCGGATGGAAACGTCGCGTAACCCGGCCATATAATAAAAACTTTTGTCTGATGAAGAATATCGAAATTTTACTTATTTAGCGGCCTCGGTCAACCTTCCTCCCGATCAAGCCATGGGCAGCACCGGTCACCGCCGGACGGCCCGGCGGCACAATGGGAGGCGACGTCATGACCAAGCGGCCGACACTGCGTCGTACCATCGAGGCGTTCGCCGGCAGCGATCCGTTGCGCTTGAGCGTCGGCCGCGCCGTCGAGGCGCTGGCGGCGGCCGCCATCGGCATCGCCGACCTGGCGGCGCACGGCGCGCTGGCCGGCGTCACCGGCCAGCCGCAGGGCAAGAACAGCGACGGCGACCTGCAGAACGATCTCGACGTCCGCGCCGACCGCCTGATCCGCAACGCGCTGCGCCCGGTGGCCGTCGCCGCCATCGCCTCGGAGGAGGCGGAGACGCCGACTGTCCGCGATGCGTCGGCGCCGATCTCGGTCGCGGTCGATCCGCTCGACGGCTCGGCCAACCTCGGCGCCAACATGGTGATGGGTACGATCTTCTCGATCCTGCCGACGCCGGCCAACGTCAACGCCGCCTTCCACCAGCCTGGCCATGCGCAACTGGCCGCCGGCTTTATCGTCTACGGTCCGCGCACCGCGCTGGTGCTGACGCTGGGCGAGGGCGTCGACGTCTTTACGCTCGACCGCACCGAGCGCGTGTTCAAGCTGACGCAAGCCGGCCTGCGGATTGCCGACGACACCCCGGAATACGCCATCAACGCCTCCAACGCCCGGCACTGGGAGGCTCCGGTCCGCACCTATATCGACGATTGCATTGCCGGGCGCGAAGGCCCGCGCGGCCACGACTTCAACATGCGCTGGATCGGCGCGCTGGTGGCGGAAGCCTACCGCATCCTGGTGCGCGGCGGCATCTTTCTCTATCCGGCGGACGCGCGCGAGGGGTATGGCGAGGGCCGCCTGCGCCTGGTCTACGAGGCGCACCCGATGGCGTTCCTGATGGAGCAGGCGGGTGGCGCGGCCTCGACCGGGCGCGCGCGCATCCTCGATCTCGCCGCGCGCGACCTGCACCAGCGCGTGCCGCTGATCATGGGCTCGCGCAGCAAGGTGGGCCGCGTCGAGCGGCTGTTCCAGTCCACCGCCGTCACGGTCGATCGCGCGCCCCTGTTCGCGCATCGCGGCCTGTTCCGCGTCTGACGGGCGAGGCGGCGATGTCCAGACAGCATCCGATCATTTCGATCACCGGCTCCTCCGGCGCCGGCACCACGTCGGTGAAGCGCACCTTCGAGCAGATCTTCCACCGCGAGAACGTTACCGCCGCCTATATCGAGGGCGATGCCTTCCACCGCTACAACCGCGCCGAAATGCGCAGCCTGATGGCCAAGGAGGCCAAGCGCGGCAACAAGCATTTCAGCCACTTCAGCCCGGAGACCAACCTGTTCGAGGAACTGGAGCAGGTGTTCCGCAGCTACGGCGAGACCGGCACCGGCACGACGCGTCACTACGTCCACGACGACGAGGAGGCGGCGCGCTACGGCGGCGAGCCCGGCACGTTCACGGCGTGGGAGCCGCTGCCCAACGATTCCGACCTTCTGTTCTACGAGGGGCTGCACGGCGCCGTCGTCACCGACAAGGTCAACGTCGCGCAATACGCCGACCTCAAGATCGGCGTGGTGCCGGTCATCAACCTCGAATGGATTCAGAAGCTGCACCGCGACCGCAGCGCGCGCGGCTATTCCACCGAGGCCGTGACCGACACCATCCTGCGGCGGATGCCCGACTACATCCACTACATCTGCCCGCAGTTCACCGAGACCGACATCAACTTCCAGCGCGTGCCGACGGTAGATACCTCGAACCCGTTCATCGCGCGGTGGATCCCGACGCCGGACGAATCGATGGTGGTGATCCGCATGAAGAACCCGCGCGGCATCGATTTCCCCTACCTGCTGTCGATGATCCCGAACAGTTTTATGTCGCGCGCCAATTCGATCGTCATCCACGGCTCGAAACTCGACCTCGCGATGCAACTCATCCTGACGCCGCTGATCCTGCAACTGATCGACCGCAAGAGGCGCGCCGCATGACCGTCAACTCCCTCGCTCTCCGTGGTACCGCCGCGCCCGCCGCGGTGACGCACGACGACATGGCCAACGCCATCCGTTTTCTTGCCGTCGATGCGGTGGAGAAAGCCGGCTCCGGCCATCCCGGCATGCCGATGGGCATGGCCGATGTCGCGACCGTGCTGTTCTCGCGCTACCTGAAGTTCGATGCCGGCGACCCGGCATGGCCGGACCGCGACCGCTTCGTGCTGTCCGCCGGGCACGGCTCGATGCTGCTCTACGCGCTGCTCTATCTCGCCGGCTTCGAGGCGATGACGCTCGATGAACTGAAGGCGTTCCGCCAGTGGGGTTCGCGCGCGCCGGGCCATCCCGAATACGGCCACACGCCGGGCGTCGAGACCACCACCGGGCCGCTCGGGCAGGGCATCGCCACCGCGGTCGGCATGGCGCTGGCCGAGCGCATGCTGAACGCGCGCTTCGGCGACGACCTGGCGGACCATTTCACCTATGTGATCGCCGGCGACGGTTGCCTGATGGAGGGTTTGAGCTACGAGGCGGTATCGCTCGCCGGCCATCTCAAGCTCAACCGGCTGATCGTGCTGTTTGACGACAACCGCATCTCGATCGACGGCCCGACCTCGCTGTCCTGTTCGGACGACCAGCTTGCGCGCTTCGCGGCGTCCGGCTGGTCGGTCCGCGCCATCGATGGCCATGACCCTGAGGCCATCGCTGCCGCGATCGAGGCGGCGCATGTCTCCCGTGCGCCGTCCTTGATCGCGTGCCGCACCGTCATCGGCCGCGGCGCGCCGAACCGCGCCGGCTCGGAGAAGGCGCACGGCGCGCCGCTCGGGCCCGACGAGATCGCCGGGACGCGCGCCGCGCTCGGTTGGCCGCACGCGCCGTTCGAGATTCCCGAGGCCGTGCTTGCCGCGTGGCGCGCGGTCGGCACGCAAGGGCGCCGCGGCCGCAGCGAGTGGCAGAAGCGGCTGGCGCGCAAGAGCGCCGATGTCCGCGACTGTTTTGCGCGCGCGCTGGCCGGCGAACTTCCCGCCGAGGCCGATGCGGCGTTCGCGCGCCTGCGCGCCGATTTCGCCGCCGCCAAGCCGAAGCTCGCGACCCGGCAGGCATCGCAGCGGGTGATCGAGGCGGTCGCCCCGGCGATGCCGGCGCTGGTCGGCGGCTCGGCCGATCTCACGCATTCGAACCTGACGCTGGCCAAATCGCAGCAGCCGGTGAAGCCCGGTTCGTTCGCGGGCCACTACATCCATTACGGCATCCGCGAGCATGCCATGGCGGCGGCGATGAACGGCATTGCGCTGCACGGCGGTTTCATCCCCTACGGCGGCACGTTCCTGGTGTTCTCCGATTATGCGCGGCCGGCACTGCGTCTGGCGGCGCTGATGGGGGTGCGCGTCATCCACGTCATGACCCACGATTCCATCGGGCTCGGCGAGGACGGCCCGACGCATCAGCCGGTCGAGCATCTGGCGGCGCTGCGCGTCATCCCGAACCTCCTGGTGTTCCGCCCGGCCGACGCGATGGAAACCGCGGAAGCGTGGCAATGCGCGCTCGGCCAGGCGCGGCGGCCGTCGGTGCTGTGCCTGTCGCGGCAGGCGCTGCCGGCGTTCCGCGACGATGCCGGCGTCAACAAGGTGGCGCGTGGCGGCTATGTCGCGGTCGAGCCCGACGACCTGCGCGACGTCACGCTGATCGCCACCGGCTCGGAGGTGGCGATTGCCATCGAAGCGGCACGCCGGTTGGCCGGGAAGGGCGTTCACGCCGCGGTGGTGTCGATGCCGTGCGTCGAACTGTTCGCCGAGCAGGATGCCGTCTATCGCGCCGAGGTGCTTGGCTTCGGTCCGCGCGTCGGCATCGAGGCCGCGGTCGAGGGCACCTGGCCGCGCCTCATCACCTCGTCGGGCGAGTTCGTCGGCATGACCGGGTTCGGTGCCTCCGCGCCGGCCGACGACCTCTATCGCCGCTTCGACATCACCCCGGAGGCCGTCGTCGCGGCGGCCGAGCGCGCCATCGCCCGTTTCCACGCCCGCGGTGGCATTCAATAACCGCGACCGCCGATCACGCCCGACGATCAACGAGGACACGCCGAGGATAGACATGGCCCGCATCACGCTTCGACAACTGCTCGATCATGCCGCCGAATACGGTTACGGCGTGCCCGCCTTCAACATCAACAACATGGAGCAGGGGCTCGCCATCATGGAGGCGGCCGACGGCGCCGATGCGCCGGTCATCCTGCAAGCTTCGCGCGGCGCACGCAGCTACGCCGGCGACATCATGCTGGCCAGGATGATCGACGCGCTGGAGGCGATGTATCCGCACATTCCGCTGTGCCTGCATCAGGACCACGGCAACGAGGAGGCGACCTGCGCCAGCGCCCTGCAATACGGCTTCACTTCGGTGATGATGGACGGCTCGCTCGAAGCCGACGGCAAGACGGCGGCCTCCTACGATTACAACGTCGCGATTACCCGCCGCGTGTCCGATCTCGCGCACTGGATCGGTGCCTCGGTCGAGGGTGAGCTTGGCGTGCTCGGCTCGCTGGAGCACGGCGGCGGCGAGCAGGAGGACGGTCACGGCGTCGAGGGCGAAGTCAGTCACGACCAGCTTTTGACCGACCCGGAGCAGGCGGTGGCGTTCGTGCGCGCCACAAAAGTCGATGCGCTCGCGATCGCCATGGGCACCTCGCACGGCGCCTACAAGTTTTCGCGAAAACCCGACGGCGATATCCTGGCCATGCACGTGGTCGAGGAGATCCACCGCCGGCTGCCCGACACGCATCTGGTCATGCACGGCTCGTCCTCGGTGCCGCAGGCGTTGCAGGATGCCTTCAACGCCTACGGTGGCGAGATGCCGCAGACTTTTGGCGTGCCGGTCGAGGAGATCGTGCGCGGCATCAGGCACGGCGTGCGCAAGGTCAACATCGATACCGATTGCCGCCTCGCGATGGCGGCGGCGTTCCGCAAGGTGGCGGCGCAATCGAAAGCCGAGTTCGATCCGCGCAAGTTCATGAAGCCCGCGATGGATGCGCTGCGCGCGCTGTGTCGCGAGCGCTTCGAGCAGTTCGGCACCGCCGGCCATGCCGGCAAGATCAAGGTGGTGCCGCTCGCCGAGATGGCGCGCCGCTATCGCGCCGGGTTTCTCGATCCGAAGATCGGCGGCTTCGCCAGCGCCGCCGAATGACGCCCCTTTCCCCGCCGATAGGCCCCGGCCGAACGTCAAGGAGACAGCCATGAACCCGCACTCGCTCACGCTCCACGGCAAGGAACGCTACAAGTCCGGCGTGCTCGAATACAAGAAGATGGGCTATTACGAGCCCGACTATGTGCCGAAGGACACCGACATTATCGCGCTGTTCCGCGTCACGCCACAAGATGGTGTCGATCCCATCGAGGCATCGGCGGCGGTCGCCGGCGAATCCTCGACCGCGACCTGGACGGTGGTGTGGACCGACCGCCTGACGGCCGCGGAGAAGTATCGCGCCAAATGCTATCGGGTCGACGAGGTGCCGAACGCGCCGGGGCAGTACTTTGCCTACATCGCCTACGACCTCGACCTGTTCGAGCCGGGCTCGATCGCCAACCTCACCGCCTCGATCATCGGCAACGTGTTCGGCTTCAAGCCGCTGAAGGGCTTGCGGCTCGAAGACATGCGGCTGCCGGTCGCCTATGTGAAGACCTTCCAGGGGCCGGCCACCGGCATCGTCGTCGAGCGCGAGCGGCTCGACAAGTTCGGTCGCCCGCTGCTCGGCGCCACCGTCAAGCCGAAGCTCGGCCTGTCCGGCCGCAACTACGGCCGCGTGGTCTACGAGGCGCTGAAGGGCGGCCTCGACTTCACCAAGGACGACGAGAACATCAACTCGCAGCCGTTCATGCACTGGCGCGAGCGCTTCCTCTACTGCATGGAGGCGGTCAACCGCGCGCAGGCCGTCTCCGGCGAGGTGAAAGGCACCTATCTCAACGTCACCGCCGCCACCATGGAGGACATGTATGAGCGCGCCGAGTTCGCCAAGGAGCTTGGCTCGGTGGTCGTCATGATCGACCTGGTGATCGGCTACACCGCGATCCAGTCGATGGCGAAGTGGGCGCGCAGGAACGACATGATCCTGCACCTGCACCGCGCCGGCCACTCGACCTATACGCGGCAGAAGCTGCACGGCGTGTCGTTCCGCGTCATCGCAAAATGGATGCGGCTCGCCGGCGTCGATCACATCCACGCGGGCACCGTGGTCGGCAAGCTCGAAGGCGACCCCAACACCACGCGCGGCTACTACGACATCTGCCGCGAGAACGAAAATCCGATGCGGCTGGAGCACGGCATCTTTTTCGACCAGCACTGGGGAAGTCTCAACAAGGTGATGCCGGTGGCGTCGGGCGGCATCCATGCCGGACAGATGCACCAGTTGCTTGACCTGCTTGGCGAGGACGTGGTGCTGCAATTCGGCGGCGGCACCATCGGCCACCCGATGGGCATTCAGGCCGGCGCCACCGCCAACCGTGTCGCGCTGGAAGCGATGATCCTCGCCCGCAACGAGGGCCGCGACTACGTGCACGAAGGCCCGGAGATCCTCGCCAAGGCGGCTGAAAGCTGCACGCCGCTCAAGCAGGCGCTGGAAGTGTGGAAAAACGTCACCTTCAACTACGAATCCACCGACGTGCCGGATTTCGTGCCGTCCGCCAGCGTGTCGGCATAAGCATTCAGGAGAGCGACCATGCGCATCACCCAGGGCTGCTTCTCGTTCCTGCCCGACCTCACCGACGAGCAGATCACGAAACAAGTGCAATATTGCCTCGATCAGGGATTTGCGGTGAACCTCGAATTCACCGACGATCCGCACCCCCGCAACACCTTCTGGGAGATGTGGGGCCTGCCGATGTTCGACCTGCGCGATGCCGCGGGCGTCATGATGGAACTGGCCGAATGCCGGCGCGTCTACGGCGACCGCTACATCCGCCTGACCGGGTTCGACTCCAGCCACGGCTGGGAGTCGGTGAAGATTTCCTTCATCGTCAACCGGCCGAAGCACGAGCCCGGCTTCCGGCTGGAGCGGCAGGAGGCGAATAGCCGCAACATCCGCTACACCACGCGCGCCTATGCCTGCGACCGGCCCGAGGGCGAGCGCTACGCGGCCGGGTGAGGCGATGGCCATGGACGCCATCGCCAAGCCCGCCGTTGACTCGCCTGCCGTCGATGCGTCGGCGGTCGATCTGCGCCGCGAGCTTGAGGAGGCCGGCATCGGCGAGGTGCTGGGCCAGCTCGACCGCGACCTGATCGGGCTCGCGCCGGTCAAGACCCGCATCCGCGAGATCGCCTCGCTGCTTCTGATCGAGCGAGTGCGCGCGCGCATGGGCCTGAGCGCCGTGCCGCCGACGCTGCACATGTCGTTCACCGGCAACCCCGGTACCGGCAAGACCACGGTGGCCTTGCGCATCGCCAGTATTCTGCACCGACTCGGCTTCGTGCGGCGCGGTCATGTCGTGTCGGTGACGCGCGACGAACTGGTCGGGCAGTATATCGGCCACACCGCGCCGAAGACCAAGGAGGTGCTGAAGAAGGCGATGGGCGGCGTGCTGTTCATCGACGAGGCATATTACCTCTACCGCCCCGACAACGAGCGCGACTACGGCCAGGAGGCGATAGAAATCCTGCTGCAGGTGATGGAGACGCAGCGCGACGACCTGGTGGTGATCCTCGCCGGCTATGGCGAGCGCATGGACCAATTCTATGCCAGCAACCCTGGCTTCCGCTCGCGCATCGCCCATCACATCGACTTTCCCGACTACAGCGACGCCGAGCTGTTGGCTATCGCAGAACTGATGCTCGACGGGCAGAACTACGCCTTCAGCGACGATGCGCGTGCGGCGTTCGCGCGCTACATCGCCTTGCGCAAACGGCAGCCGTTGTTCGCCAACGCGCGCTCGATCCGCAACGCGCTCGACCGCATCCGGCTCCGGCAGGCCAACCGGCTGGTGGCGGACATGCAGCGTCCGGTGACGGCCGACGATCTCAGCGCCATCGAAGCCGCCGACGTGCTGGCGAGCCGTGTGTTCGCGCGGGCCGACGCTGAAGGCGAGGGGACGCGGGGGGCCTGAGCGCGCGGGCGGGGCTCCTTGCGGCGCACGGGCGCGGCGGTCTACTGTCGCGCGCCGGATCGCGTATCCGGCCCACCCCCGTTCCGCCGAGTGCCCCATGCCCGCGCCCAAACCGCCTGCCTTCGAGACCCTGAGCCTGCATGCCGGCCAGCAGCCCGACCCGACTACGGGCGCGCGGGCGGTACCGATTTATCAGACCACCTCGTATGTGTTTCAGGACACCGATCACGCCGCCGCGCTGTTCAATCTCGAACGGGCAGGGCACCTCTATACGCGCATCTCGAACCCGACCATCGCGGTGCTGGAGGAACGGCTGGCGGCGCTGGAGGGCGGCGTCGGCGCCGTCTGCACCGCCAGCGGCATGGCGGCGACGCATCTGGCGATCGCGACATTGCTTGGCGCCGGCGACCATATCGTCGCCTCGGCCTCGCTCTACGGCGGCACCATCAACCTGCTGCGCCACACGCTGCCGCGCTTCGGCATCACCACCACCTTCGTCAAGCCGCGCGTGCATGATGACCTCGCCGCCGCGATCCAGCCGAATACGCGGCTCGTGATCGGCGAGACCATCGGCAATCCCGGCCTCGAAGTGCTCGACATCCCGCGCGTGGCGGAGATCGCCCACGCGGCGAAAATCCCGCTGATGATCGACAACACCTTTGCCACGCCCTATCTCAGCCGGCCGATTGCGCATGGCGCCGATATCGTCGTCAACTCGACCACCAAGTGGATCGGCGGCCACGGCATCGCCATCGGCGGCGTGGTGGTCGATGGCGGGCATTTCGACTGGGCCGCGTCGGGCAAGTTTCCGGTGCTGACCGAGCCTTACGCGGGCTATCACGGCATCGTCTTCAGCGAGGAGTTCGGGCCGAATGCCTTCATCATGCGCGCCCGCACCGAGGGCCTGCGCGATTTCGGCGCCTGCCTGTCGCCGACCAACGCGTTCCAGATTTTGCAGGGTACCGAGACGCTCGGCCCGCGCATGGACCGTCACATCGCCAACACGCATGCGGTGCTCGACTTTTTGAAAAGCAACAAGGCGGTCGCCTGGGTGGTGCACCCCGACCTCGCCGATCACCCGGACCATGCGCTGGCGAAGCGGCTGCTGCCGCGCGGCGGCGGTTCGATCGTGTCGTTCGGCATCAAGGGCGGGCGCGAGGCGGGCCGCAAGTTCATCGAGGCGGTGCGTCTCGTCAGCCATCTCGCCAATGTCGGCGACGCCAAGACGCTGGTGATCCATCCGGCCAGCACCACGCACCAGCAGATGAGCGCCGAGGAATTGCAGGCCTCCGGCGTCGGCGAGGAACTGATCCGGCTGTCGGTCGGCATCGAGGCGGCGCAGGACATCATCGACGATCTGGCGCAGGCGCTGCGCTTTTCGCAAAGGGCTTGAACCAAAAGGCTTGAATCATGCGTCTGTCCGTCAACGGCCATGAGGTGTTCGCGGCGACCGGCGGCCGGCCGTTCGATCCCGCGCTGCCGACAATCGTGTTTCTGCACGGCGCGGGCATGGATCGTTCGGTGTGGGCGTTGCAGACGCGCTGGTTCGCCCATCATGGGTATGGCGTGCTGGCGCCGGATTTGCCGGGCCACGGTTTGTCGGGTGGTGAAGCGCTGCCGAGCATCGCCGCGATGGCCGACTGGGTGGTGGCGCTGGTCGAGGCGGCGGGTGGCTCGGCCGCCTGGCTGGTCGGCCACTCGATGGGATCGCTGGTGGCGCTCGATGCCGCCGCGCGTCACCCGGCGAAGGTCAGCGCGATCAGTCTGATCGGCACCGCGGCGGCGATGACGGTCGGGCCGGATCTTCTGAAGGCGGCGGAAGCGAACGATGCCGCCGCCGTCGATATGGTGTCGATCTGGGGCCTTGGCTTCCGCGCCGGGCTTGGCGGCAACACCGCGCCGGGCTTATGGATGCACGGCGGCGCCGAGCGTGTGCTGCAGGCGGCGCCGCCCGGCGTGCTGTTCAACGATCTCAACGCCTGCAACGCCTATGGGGATGCGCTGGCCGCCGCGGCCCGTGTCGCCGCGCCGGTCACGCTCGTTCTCGGCGAGCGCGACATGATGACGCCGGCCAAAGCCGGGCGGGCGCTGGCGGCGGCGCTGCCGCAGGCCCGCACCGTGGTGCTGCGCGGCGCCGGACACATGATGATGGTCGAGCGGCCGGACGAGGTGCTGGCGGCACTGCGCGCGCAAGCCGCGGCGTGATTACGGCCGCGTCGGTGTGAGCGCCACCACCGCGGTTTCGCCTTGCAGGCGAAGGGCCGCGCCGTCGATCAGGCCGCGCGCCAGCACATCGCGGGCGCGTTCCGCACCGGCGGTGAGCGCTTTGGCGATGTCGTCGGGCGCAAGCGGCGCAACGTCGCGCGTCACCGGATGGTCGCCGAGATCGCTGTCGGGCTGGATGTCGCAGGCCGGAACGCGGACGATGCCGGCGTGGCCCGGCAGATCGACCGCATTGGCGATCACGGTGGCAGCGGCATCGGCCATCGCTGCGGTTTTCGCCAGCACCGTCACCGCATCGGCGATGCCGAGCGAAAAACTGCGGCCGTGGCGGCCGCTGGTGGCAACGCCCCGGCTCGCATGCTGTGCCGTGAGCCGCGTGCGGCCGATCAGCGACGGGCGATCCGGGCGGTCGATCAGGCCGACGATGAACTCCTGTCCCGGCGCAAGATGCAGCGCGATGTCGCCGCCGTTGTTGACATAGGCGCGCGTGAGCGGCGCGGCCGCGACCATCGCGCCAAGCACCTCCTCGGCCACCGCGCCGGCGACCGCCGCCATCGGCGTGATGAAGCTCTCGTCGGCGAACGGTGCGACCGCCGCGGCCATGCGCCGGGCGACGGGGCCGCGCAAGGGCCGCCGCTCGCGCGCCGGCGCCCGCAGATCGGAAAGTTCCTCGCACAGCGCATCGAGCAGCCCGGTCAGACGCGTCGCGGCCGCCGCATAGGCCGCGCGCCCGCTGGCATCATCCGCGCCGTGCGCCTCGATCACCAGATCGATCGGCCCGTCGTTGAGATGCAGCCGGCGGCCGTCGGCGAGGTATGAAACTTGAGGGAGCCGGCTCATCGGGCACCTTCCGATGGTGCCGCAGGGGCGTAGGGTGGCGGAGACGGAGGGATTCGAACCCTCGATAGGGCTTTAGGGCCCTATAACGGTTTAGCAAACCGCCGCCTTCAGCCACTCGGCCACATCTCCGGCTCGCCTGCATATGCCCGAGACGGCGGCCCCGGGCAAGTCTTGGTCGCGCGCTCCGGTCGCGCCGGCGATGGCTGGCCTGCGCATGGCGTCGCCCCGGCGCCGGATCGGTCGTCGCGCGGCCGGGAACCGCCCCCTCGGCAGGGCGGGCGGGGCCGCGAATCCACCCATCCCGGCGGTAGCTGTTCCAGCGGGTGCGGGGCCTGTGCCGACCGACCGGAACGGCGGAAGCGAATTGTTCTCCGTTCGCCACAGGGAATCGGGAGGGGCCAGAAAAGCCGTAAGAGATCAACGGCTTAGTGAAAAGGAGCAAAGGCGTCCGCGTGTTATTTGTGCAACAGGGGGCCAAAAACAGCCGTATTGGGGCCGTTTTGCAGCGGTCCTTTGTTGCCATCATGGAACGCTTCGGTAATGCTCCCCAAAGCGACGGAGGGGGGCATCCCGAGGTCGTTACCGTCTTGGGTGGTT
>QEVP01000039.1 GCA_003576765.1 Pseudomonadota bacterium | reverse complement strand
AGCCATGTCGGCGCCTTACGGCACCGCTCCGCCGAACACCGTATCCGGCAGGAACAGTGAAACCTGCGGAACGTAGGTGACCACGATCAGGAACGCCAGTAGCAGCATCAGCCAGCGCCACGACGCCTGCACCACCTTGAGCAGCGGCATGCCGGTGATCCCCGAGGCGACGAACAGGTTGAGCCCGACCGGCGGCGTCACCATGCCGATCTCCATGTTGACCACGAAGATGATGCCGAGGTGGATCGGGTCGATGCCGAGTTGCATCGCCGTCGGAAACACGATCGGCGCCACGATCAGGATGATCGCCGACGGCTCCATGAAGTTGCCGGCGATCAGCAGGATGATGTTGACGACGATCAGGAACTGCCACGGCTGCAAATTGGCGCCGGTGATGGCATTGGCGATGGTTTGCGGAATCTGCTCCGTGGTCAGCACGTGACCGAACAGGAAGGCGTTGGCGATGATGAACATCAGCATCACGCTGACGCGCGCCGAATCGGTGAGCACCTTGGGCACGTCCTTGATGCCGAGGTCGCGATAGATGACCAGCGCCGCGATCGCGCCGTACACCGCCGCCACCGCCGCCGCTTCCGTCGGCGTGAAGATGCCGCCGTAAATACCACCCATCACGATGATGACCAGCAAGAGGCCCCAGATCGCATCCCGGAACGAGGTGATGCGCTCGCCCCACGATGCCTTGGGTTGCCTTGGCAGATTTTTGACCCGCGCGACAACGTAGATCGCGGTCATCAGCAGCGTCCCGAGCAGGATGCCGGGCAGCACGCCGGCCATAAACAGCCGGCCGACCGACGACTCGGTGGCGGCGGCATAGACGATCATGACGATGGACGGCGGGATGAGGATGCCGAGCGTGCCGGCATTGACGATGACGCCGGTCGCAAACGACTGCGAATAGCCGGTCTTGACCATGCCGGCGATGACGATCGAACCGATCGCCACCACGGTCGCCGGCGAGGAGCCGGACACCGCCGCGAACAGCATGCAGGCCATCACCGAGGCAATCGCGAGTCCGCCCGGCAAGTGGCCGACCACCGACACGGCGAAATCGATCATGCGCCGCGCTACCCCGCCGGTGGTGAGGAAGTTCGCAGCAAGGATGAAGAAGGGAATCGCCAGCAGCGTCGATTGCTCCATGTCGTCATCGCGCCACCGTGCCCGGGTCGGTGTCCTGGCCGTAGATACCGTCGCGGATGACGTCCTCGGCTTCATCGGCGAGTTCGTAGCCCTTGGACTGCCCGGTCAGAATGCGCCAGCCCATTTCGATCAGGCGAACGAGAATGAGCGCGAACCCGATCGGCAGGCACACGCTGAGAATCCAGCGCTTGATCGGAATATCCTCGGCATCGACATCGAGGATGTACAGCCGGTCGAGATAGACCCATGAGCCGTAGAGCATCAGCAACGTGTAGAAAATCACCAGCACCACGACGAGCAGCCCGACCCACCGCTGCGCCGGCGGCGACAGCAGCTTGACCACAGCGTCCACGCCGATGTGCGCTTTGACGCGCACACAGTAGGCGGCGCCGATCAGCACCAGCCAGCCGAACAGGTAGAAATTGGCCTCGAGGCCCCAGAGGATCGAATCGTTGAAAACGTAGCGCAGCACCACCTGCACGAAGCTCAGCAGCGTCATGGCTCCAAGAATGGCTGCCAGCAGCCATTCTTCGAACCGGTGCCAGACCGTCCGGAGATTCAAAAGCCCCTCCCCCAAGGACGCAGATGAACAAAAGGAGCGGCCGTGACGTCACACGGCCGCTCTGTCGCTTGACGTTAGCTGCCGCTCGATTTCAGCGCGGCGTCGATCACGTCCTTGCCGATGGCGCCTTCGAACTTGGCCCACACCGGCTCCATCGCCTTCTTCCACTTGGCGCGCTGCTCGGGCGTCAGCTGATTGATCTTGCTGGTGGTGCCGATCTTGGCCTTGGCGTCCGCGTTCAGCTTCTCCGCCACTTCGTTGTTCTTCTCGGTGGCGGCATCCATCGCCTTCTGGAGACCGGCCTTGATATCGGCCGGCAAACCGTTCCACCACTTGGCGTTGGTCACGACCATGTAGTCGATCACGCCATGGTTGGATTCGGTAAACTCCTTCTGCACTTCGTGGAACTTCTGCGAATAGGCGTTGGACCAGGTGTTTTCCTGACCGTCCACGGTGCCGAGCTGCAACGCCTGATAAACTTCGCTGAAGGCAAGCTTCTGCGGGTTGGCACCGAGCTGCTGAAACTGCGCCGCCAGCACGTCGGACGCCTGCACGCGGAATTTCAGGCCCTTGGCATCCTCCGGCACGATCAGCGGCTTGTTGGCGGATAGCTGCTTCAGACCGTTGTGCCAGTAAGCAACGCCGAGATACCCCTTGCTCTCCATGGAGGTCAGCAGCTTCTTGCCGACCGGACTCGACTGGAATTTGTCCACCGCCTTCATGTCGTCGAACAGGAAGGGAAGATCGAACACCTGAATCTGCTTGGTGAACTTGTCGAACTTGGACAGCGAGGGCGCGATGAACTGCACGTCGCCGAGCGCCAGCGCTTCCATCTCCTTGCCATCGCCGAATAGCTGCGAGTTGGGATAGACCTCGACCTTCACCTTGCCCGGCAGCAGCTTTTCGGCTTCCTCCTTGAACTTGAGAGCCGCCTGCCCCTTCGGAGTGACCTCTGCCACAACATGGCTAAACTTGATGATGATCGGCTGCTGAGCTGCCGCCGAACCGACGAAACCCAGCGTCGCGGCCGCTGCGGCGGCCAGAACGATCTTACGCATAGTTCCTCCCTGTGTAGGCCAACCGTTGGCACGTAAACCACCCCGGTCTGCCTGTCGATGAGACCAAAGCATCACATGCCACACATCAGCTAGGGGAAGCATGACAGAAAACGGAGCCCTCGATCAAGAGAGCTCCGTTTTCGACATTGTGCCAAAGCATGTTTCCGCCACGGACAGTGGCGGCACTCGCAATGTTATTGCGCCGCAGCAATCGGAATGTCGCGACGCTGCTTCATCACCAGCTTGTTGAGCGCGCCGAGATAGGCCTTGGCGGAGGCGACCAATGTATCGGGATCGGCGGCGCGCGCCGTCATCGAGCGGCCGTCCTGCGATAGCCGCACCGAGACTTCAGCCTGCGCATCGGTGCCCTGGGTGACGGCATGGACCTGATACAGCTCCAGCCTGGCCTCGTGCGGCACCAGCGCCTTGATGCAGTTGAACACCGCATCGACCGGGCCGTTGCCCTCGGTCTCCTCGGTCCGCATCGTGCCATCGACGTCGAGTTTCATGGTGGCGCGCTGCGGCCCGCGGGTTCCGGCGACGACGCTCAGCGACACCAGCTTGATGCGGTCGTGCTGCAATGCCATCTCCTGATCGACCAGCGCCTCGATGTCCTCGTCGTAGATATCCTTCTTGCGGTCGGCGAGCGCCTTCATCCGCACGAACGCATCCTCGATCTGGTTGTCGGCGAGCTTGTAGCCCAGTTCCTGCAGCTTGTGCACGAAGGCATGGCGGCCGGAATGCTTGCCGAGCACCAGCGAGGTCTGCTTCACGCCGACCGTCTCCGGCCGCATGATCTCGTAGGTCTGCGCGTTCTTCAGCATGCCGTCCTGATGGATGCCGCTCTCGTGGGCGAAGGCGTTCCGGCCGACGATCGCCTTGTTGTACTGCACCGGGAACGAGGTCGCCGCCGACACCACCTTGGAGGCGTGCGTCAGCATCGTGGTGTCGATGTTGGTCCGGTAGGGAAAGCGGTCCTGGCGGACATTGATCGCCATCACCACTTCTTCCAGCGCGGCATTGCCGGCCCGTTCGCCGATGCCGTTGATGGTGCATTCGATCTGGCGCGCGCCGCCCTGGATGCCGGCCAGCGAATTGGCCACCGCCATGCCGAGGTCGTTGTGGCAGTGGACGGAGAACACCGCCTTGTCGGAGTTCGGCACGCGCTCCCGCACCGTGCGGAAGATGTGGGCGTATTCCTCGGCCGTCGTATAGCCGACCGTGTCGGGAATGTTCACGGTGGTGGCGCCGGCCTTGATCACCGCCTCGACGATGCGGCACAGGAAGTCCAGTTCGCTGCGGGTGCCGTCCTCGGCCGACCATTCGACATCGTCGATATGGTTGCGGGCGCGGGTGACCACGGCAACCGAGTTGTCGATCACCTGCTCCGGCGTCATGCCGAGCTTGACCTTCATGTGCAGCGGCGAGGTGGCGATGAAGGTGTGGATGCGGCCGCGGCGGGCGTGCTTCACCGCCTCCGCGCAACGGTCGATGTCCTTCGGCTGGGCGCGCGACAATCCGGCGATCACCGCGTTCTTGGCACGCCGGGCGATCTCGCTGACCGCCTCGAAGTCGCCGTCGGAAGCAATCGGGAAACCGGCCTCGATCACGTCCACGCCCATGCCGTCGAGAATTTCGGCGACATGCAGCTTTTCCTCGAAGGTCATGGTCGCGCCGGGGCACTGTTCGCCATCGCGCAGCGTGGTGTCGAAAATGATGACGCGGTCCTTCTCGGACTTTTGCGGGGAGGTCATTGGTCTGGTCCTTTGATCAGATGCGGCGCCGCGGGCGCCCGTCGGGTTCCGGTAGCGAAATCCCCTGAGTGCCCAGGCACGACGGCCCAGACGGCGCTCAGGGGCGCATAAGAAGAAGGAGCCCGCCAAGGAGGGCCGGCGGCGGCAGCGCGAGCGCGACAACGGGTGCGGCGGCCGTACCGACCACCTCCTCATTGACGCGCAGATTGCCGCGAATCGTCATTGCCAAGCCCATCCTGTCCGCATCTTCGCCCGCAACCGTTGACGGTTGGTTGAGGGGCGTCGCGGAAACGGTTCTTTCTAGACGACATCCACCCTGCGCCGCAACGTCAAAAAGCGTCAGGCTCCCTGCCCTTTCGCGCGCGGCGGCGGAGAACCGCTGCCCCACTGACACCTCTCCCATGGGGAGAGGTCGGATCGCGTGAGCGATCCGGGTGAGGGGATTGGACCTATCGATAGGTCTGAACCCCCTCACCCCAACCCTCTCCCCAAAGGGGAGAGGGAGCCTCGCGACATTCGCGGCAGTTCAACAGACCTCTCTAGCTATCGCCTGCCCTACTCACTTCTTCCGCCTGCTGCAGCGCGGGCCGGGCGGCGCCACGGCCGTTGCCGCCGTTGCCCTCGTGTTCGAGCGCCGCCCGCACCTCGGCGAACTGGCGCAGCGATGCCTTGTCCACCTTCGGGAATTTGAGCTTGAGGGCGTCGAGCGCCGCGACGATGGCGGAGCCGATCACCACGCGGCCGAACCACTTGTAGTCCGCGGGCACCACATACCATGGCGCGGTCGGGGTGGCGGTGTGGCGGATCACGTCCTCATAGGCAGCCTGATAGTCGTTCCAGCGCCGGCGCTCGGCGACGTCGTCCATGGAGAACTTCCAGTTCTTCGACGGCTCGTCGAGCCGCTCCAGAAAGCGCTGGCGCTGTTCCTCCTTCGACACGTGCAGGAAGAACTTGAGGATGACGGTGCCGTTGCGCGCGAGATAGCGCTCGAACGCGACGATGTCCTCGAAGCGCTCGCGCCAGATGTTTTTCGTCACCAGCCTGCGCGGCAGCCGCTGTTTTGCGAGGATTTCGGGATGCACCCGCACGACGAGGCATTCCTCGTAATAGGACCGGTTGAAGATGCCGATGCGGCCGCGCTCGGGCAGGCACTGCGAGGTGCGCCACATGAAGTCGTGGTCGAGTTCCTGCGGCGACGGCGCCTTGAAGGAATAGACCTGGCACCCTTGCGGATTGACGCCGGACATGACGTGCTCGATGGCGCTGTCCTTGCCGGCGGCGTCCATGCCCTGAAAGATCAACAGCACCGACCAGCGGTTCTGCGCATAGAGCTTTTCCTGCAATTCGCGCAGCCGCTCGCGGTTGGCGGCGATGATCTTGTGGGCGGCCTCCTTGTGCAGGCTGCCCTTGAAATCGGTGGCATGGCTGCCGATGGCGAAGCGCCGGCCGTCGTCGACGCGGAACGGCTCGATGTAGGGCGCCAGCGTCGCGCCGAGAGCGTCTGTCTTTCGGGCCAAGCGTTGAGCCATGCGTCGTGCCATGCGTTGTGCCTCGGTGCCTCGTCTGTCCGTACCATAAGCCTAACCGCTGGCGCGCCGCCCCGATAGCCCCGGCTTTGTCCGGCCAGCCGCGATGTGATAGGGGCTGACCTTGCATGAGCGCGTCAGCCCCAGCGATTTCCGTGCAGCGCGTGGCCAGGCGTTTCGGCCGCGTCACGGCGGTGAACGACGTGTCGCTCGATATCGGCGAGGGCGAATTCCTCGCCGTCGTCGGGGCATCAGGGTCCGGCAAGACCACGCTGCTGCGGTTGATGAACCGGCTGATCGCGCCGGATACCGGGCGCATCGTCATCCACGGCGAGGATATCGCGGCGAGCGACGCGGTGGCGCTGCGCCGGCGCATCGGCATGGTGTTCCAGAGCGGCGCGCTGTTCCCGCACATGAGCGTCGCCGACAACATCGGCATCACCCCACGCCTGACCGGAGAGCAGCGGCAGGAGATCGCGACACGCATCGACGAGATGATGGCGCTGGTGCAGCTCGCGCCCGGGCTGCGCGCACGTCGGCCGCACGAACTCTCCGGCGGGCAGCGCCAGCGCGTCGGCGTGGCGCGGGCGCTCGCTGCCGGTCCGCGGATCGTGCTGATGGACGAGCCGTTCGGCGCGCTCGATCCGCTGACCCGCGACACGCTCGGCGAAGACTATCGCGCACTGCATGCGCGGCTCGGTCTCGTCACCGTGATGGTGACCCACGACATCACTGAAGCGCTGCTGCTCGCCGACCGCATCGCGGTGATGCACGAGGGGCGGCTTGTCGCCGTCGCCGATCCGAAGCGGATTTCGCAGAGCGGGGAGCCTTTCGTCCGCGACCTGTTGCGCGCGCCGCGCCGGCAGGCGGAGCGGCTTGCCGCGCTGCTGACGCAGGGCACGCGATGACCGGCCTGCTCGATCCGCGCTGGAGCGAGGCTTTCGCACGGCTGCCAGATTATCTCGGCGCGCATGTCCGGGTCAGTCTTGCCGCGCTGGCGCTCGGGCTTGCCGTCAGCCTGCCGCTCGCGCTGATCACCCGCCATCGCCCCGCCGCGCGCGGCGTGCTGCTCGGCATTGCCAGCATCGCCCAGACCGTGCCGGGGCTGGCGCTGCTGGCGCTGTTCTATCCGCTGCTGCTGGCGCTTGCCGCGCTGTCGGCTCGGTGGTTCGGCGTTTCCTTCTCGGCCTTCGGCTTTCTGCCGGCCGTGCTGGCGCTGGCGCTCTATGCCATGCTGCCGGTGCTGCGCAACACCCTCACCGGCCTGCAAGGCATCGACCCGGCGCTGATCGAGGCGGCCAAGGGCGTCGGCATGACGGAGCGCCAGTCGCTCGCCTTGGTCGAATGGCCGCTGGCGCTGCCGGTGATCATGGCCGGCATACGCACAGCCGCAGTGTGGGTGATCGGCACCGCGACGCTGTCGACGCCGATCGGCCAGACCAGCCTCGGCAATTACATCTTCGCGGGGCTCCAGACCCAGAACTGGGTGTTCGTGCTGTTCGGCTGCGCCGCCGCCGCCGCGCTGGCGCTTGCCGTTGACGGCCTTTTGGCGCTGATCGAGCACGGCTTGCGGCACCGTCGCGGGCGCACACGGATCGCGCTCGGCGCTCTGGGCCTTGCGGCGCTGATCGCCGCATCGCTGGCGCCCGGCCTGGCGCGCGCGCCCGCGCACTACGTGATCGGCGCAAAAACCTTCACCGAGCAATACGTGCTGTCGCAGTTGATCGCCCAGCGCCTCAACGCGGCAGGCCTCACCGCCGCGACGCGCGAAGGGCTCGGCTCCAACGTCATCTTCGAGGCGTTGCGCGAAGGCGAGATCGACGCCTATGTCGATTACTCCGGCACATTGTGGGCCAACCAGTTCAGGCACACCGACGTCAAGCCGCGCCGCGCGCTGCTGACGGCGCTGACGGCGAGGCTCGCCGACGACGGCGTGACGCTGTTCGGCGAACTCGGCTTCGAGAACGCCTACGCGCTGGTGATGCCACGCGCCCGCGCGAATGCGCTCGGCATCCGCTCGATCGCCGACCTCGCGGCCCGCGCGCCCAACTTGTCGATCGCCGGCGACTACGAGTTCTTTTCGCGCCCGGAGTGGGCGGCCCTGCAACAGGCTTATGGTCTGCGCTTTGGCAATCAGCGCCAGATGCAGCCCGACTTCATGTATGCGGCGGTGGCGGCCGGCGAGGTCGATGTCATTGCCGGCTACACCAGCGACGGCCTGATCGCAAAATACGATCTCGTCGTGCTCGACGACCCCGAAACCGCGATCCCGCCTTACGACGCCGTGCTGCTCTTGTCGCCGCGCCGCGCGGACGACCGCGCTTTACGCGAGGCGTTGCGGCCGCTCATCGGTGCCATCGATATCACCGCCATGCGCGAGGCCAACCTGCGCGCCGCCGACGGCAGGACGGGCTCCGCGGCCGATGTGGCGCGCTGGCTGTGGGAACAGATGGCGGCGCGGCGCAAATAAAAAAAAGCCCGCGCGGCAGCGCGGACTTTCTACCTTCTCGTCGTCATGCCCGGCCTTGTGCCGGGCATCCACGCCTTAATAGAGATTCAGTCAAACAAGACGTGGATGGCCGGGTCAAGCCCGGCCATGACGGTGGCAGTCGTTAGTTCTTGCTCTTATCCACCAGAGCGCCCTTCTTGATCCACGGCATCATGTCGCGCAGCTTGGCGCCGACGGCCTCGATCTCATGCTGGGCGAGCTTGGCGCGGGTGGCCTTGAACGAGGTCTGGTTGACCTTGTTCTCCAGCATCCAGTTGCGGGTGAAGATGCCGTTCTGGATGTCGGCCAGCACGCGCTTCATCTCGGCCTTGGTCTCAGGCGTCACGATGCGCGGCCCCGAGACGTATTCGCCATACTCGGCGGTGTTGGAAATCGAGTAGTTCATGTTGGCGATGCCGCCTTCGTAGATCAGGTCCACGATCAGCTTCACCTCGTGCAGGCACTCGAAATACGCCATCTCGGGGGCATAGCCCGCTTCCACCAGCGTCTCGAAGCCGCCCTTGATCAGTTCGACCAGGCCGCCGCACAGCACCACCTGCTCGCCGAACAGGTCGGTCTCGCATTCCTCGCGGAAGGTGGTTTCGATGATGCCGGCGCGGCCGCCGCCGATCGCCGAGGCATAGGACAGGCCGAGGTCGTGGGCGTTGCCGGAGGCGTCCTTGTGGATCGCGATCAGGCACGGCACGCCGCCGCCGCGCTGATACTCCGAGCGCACGGTGTGGCCGGGGCCTTTCGGCGCCACCATCAGCACGTCGAGGTCGGCGCGCGGCTCGATCAGGTTGAAGTGCACGCTGAGGCCGTGGGCGAACAAGAGCGCCGCGCCCTTCTTCATGTTGTCGTGCAGGTGGTCGCGATAGATGTCGGCCTGCAGTTCGTCGGGCGTCAGCATCATGATGACGTCGGCCCACTTGGCGGCCGCGGCCACGTCCATCACCTTGAAGCCGGCGGCTTCCGCCTTCTTGGCCGAAGCCGAGCCCTGGCGCAGCGCGATCGCGACCTCCTTGACGCCGGAATCCTTCAGGTTCAGGGCATGGGCGTGGCCCTGGCTGCCGTAGCCGACAACGGCCACCTTGCGGCCCTTGATCAGGTTGATATCGGCGTCGCGGTCGTAATACACACGCATGGTCGGTCCTCTGGTTCAGGCGGGCACGATGGCCCGGAGCGGCATGTTCGGGATGGCTTTGGGCCGCCGCGCGCGCAGCGGCCGGATCGGAAATGTCCGCCGTTCTCTAAAGCATTTTGCGGCGGAGGGGAAACCGGATTTGCGCATGGCTGTTGCCTTACCCCTCGGTCAGGACGGGATAGAGCGAGGCGATCAACAGCGCCGCCATGATCCAGTTGAAAATGCGGATGGCGCGCTCCGAGCGCACCAGCTTCTGCAACGAGGAGCCGAACAGCGTCCAGGCCACCGCCGACGACAAGCCGAGGACCAATAGCAGCAGCGACATCGTCACGATGTTCCACGGATAGCTCGCCAGCGCCGCATAGGCGGTGACGGTGCCGATGGCGATGATCCAGCCCTTGATGTTGATCCACTGAAACAGCGCCGCCTCCCAGAAGGTCAGCGGCCGGCGGACGTCGTCGCCCGCCTCCATGGGCCCGGCGCGGGCAATCACCACCGCGAGGTAAACGAGATAGGCGGCACCACCGTATTTCAGCACCGACTGCAACAGCGGATAGGCATCGAACACCGCCCCCAGGCCGAACCCGACCACGGCGACAAGGAAAGAAAAGCCGAGCGCCACCCCGGCGACATGCGGCAGCGTGCGGCGCAGGCCGAAGTTCAGCCCCGACGCCAGCAGCATGACGTTGTTCGGCCCCGGCGTGTACAGCCCGACCACGGCAAACACCACGAAGGCGAACAGAAGCTGTTGCGACACCATGAGACCACCGACGCGACGCGACGCGACCCGCCGCGAACCTACATCTCGTCCGGGCCGCGGCCGATCGCGGCCACGCCGGTCCGCGCCACCTCAACGAGGCCGAGCGGCACCATCAGTTCGATGAACTGGCTGAC
Source organism: Pseudomonadota bacterium (assembly GCA_003576765.1). Classification (GTDB taxonomy): domain Bacteria; phylum Pseudomonadota; class Alphaproteobacteria; order Rhizobiales; family Xanthobacteraceae; genus PRO6. The sequence goes on along the minus strand of QEVP01000039.1, from coordinate 7,825 downwards.
CTTGTTGCTGTTGCCGGTGATCTCGAACACAAAACTCTCCAGCGTGGAATCGATAACGCGGGCGCGGAAGGCATCCGCGAGCCTCAGCGCCTCGACGCGCGGTTCGCCCTTGCCGCGCACCTTGACCATCGCCAGTTCCCGCTCGATCGAGCGGCCGCTCAGCGTCATGTCCACCACCCGATGCACCGGGATCATGCGGTCGAGCTGGTTCTTGATCTGCTGGATCACCATCGGCGTGCCGGTGGTGACGATGGTGATGCGCGAGACGTGATCCTGGCTCTCGGTCTCCGACACCGTGAGGCTTTCGATGTTGTAGCCCCGGCCGGAGAACAGCCCGATGACGCGCGCCAGCACGCCGGGCTCGTTGGCGACCAGCACCGACAGCGTGTGCGTCTCGCTGGGTTCGTGGCGATCTTCGAGGAAGTAGGCGGAGGCGGGCTGGTTCATCGGATCGGTCTCATTGGTTTCCAGTTTGGCACCGTGCGCTCCCTCTCCCCGCAAGCGGGGAGAGGTTAGAGATTGTGTCACACCAGCGCCTTGCCGCCGGCGAAGGCTTTCGCCGTCGCCTCGTCGTTGGCCTCGGCCGGCAGCAGCATCTCGTTATGTGCCTTGCCCGAGGGGATCATCGGGAAGCAGTTTTCGAGCGCCGCGACGCGGCAGTCGAACAGCACCGGCTTTTTCACCTCGATCATCTCGGCGATGGCATCGTCAAGCTCGGACGGCTGCGTCACCTGAATGCCGACGGCGCCATAGGCGTCCGCGAGCTTGACGAAATCCGGCATCGCCTCGGTGTAGGAATGCGACAGCCGGTTGCCGTGCAGAAGCTGCTGCCACTGCCGCACCATCCCCATGTACTGGTTGTTGAGGATGAAGATCTTGATCGGCAGGTCGTGCTGGATCGCGGTGGACATTTCCTGCATCGTCATCTGCACCGAAGCGTCGCCGGCGATGTCGATGACCAGCGCATCGCGATGCGCCACCTGCACGCCGATCGCCGCCGGCAGGCCGTAGCCCATGGTGCCGAGCCCGCCGGAGGTCATCCAGCGGTTCGGCTCCTCGAAGCCGAAGAACTGCGCCGCCCACATCTGGTGCTGGCCGACCTCGGTGGTGATGTAGGTGTCGTGGCCACGCGTCAGCTCGAACAGCCGCTGGATCGCGTATTGCGGCAGGATGACGCCGTCGTTCTTCTTGTAGGCCAGCGAATTGCGCGCCCGCCAGGTGGCGATCTGCTGCCACCACGGCTTGATGTCCGGCTTCTTGCCCGCCGCCTTGATGGCCGCGAGCAGATCGGTCAGCACGTTGCCGGCGTCGCCGATGATCGGCACGTCGACGCGGATGTTCTTGTTGATCGACGACGGATCGATGTCGATATGGATTTTCTTCGAGCCCGGCGAGAACGCATCGGTGCGTCCGGTGATCCGGTCGTCGAAGCGCGCGCCGACGCACAGCATGACGTCGCAACCGTGCATCGCCATGTTGGCCTCGTAGGTGCCGTGCATGCCGAGCATGCCGAGCCAGTTCGGCCCCGACGCCGGGTAGGCGCCAAGCCCCATCAGCGTCGAGGTGATCGGGAAGCCGGTCGCCTCGACCAGCGCGCGCAGCGCCGCCGCCGCCTCCGGGCCGGAATTGACCACGCCACCGCCGGAATAGATCACCGGGCGCCGCGCGGACGCGAGCAAGGCAGCCGCCTTGGCAATCTGCGCCGGTTCGCCCTGAACGCGCGGCTTGTAGGAGGCATGGACGTCGGACTTTTGCGGCGGGTGATAGGTGCCGACGGCGAACTGCACGTCCTTCGGCACATCGACCACCACCGGTCCCGGCCGCCCCGAGGTCGCGACGTAGAACGCCTCGTGCAGCACCCGCGCCAGATCGTTGACGTCGCGCACCAGCCAGTTGTGCTTGGTGCAGGGCCGCGTGATGCCGACCGTGTCGCATTCCTGGAAGGCGTCGTTGCCGATCAGGTGCGTCGGCACCTGCCCGGAGATGCAGACGAGCGGAATGGAATCCATCAGCGCATCGGTCAGCGGCGTCACCATGTTGGTGGCGCCGGGGCCGGAGGTCACCAGCACGACGCCCGGCTTGCCGGTGGAGCGCGCATAGCCCTCGGCGGCGTGGCCGGCGCCCTGCTCATGGCGCACCAGAATGTGCTCGACCTCGCCCTGCTGGAAAATCTCGTCGTAGATCGGCAGGACCGCGCCGCCCGGATACCCGAAGATGTGCTTGACGCCATGGTCGATCAGCGCGCGCACGATCATGGCAGCGCCCGTCATGCGGTTCGGATCGTGAGGCTGGTCGTCACTCATTTTAAGGCTCCGGGATTAAGGGTCGGGATCGGGGTCGTTCACGCAAAAAGCAGGGGCCATTCAGGCAATAAAAAAGGGCCTTGAAGGCCCTCGCACACCGCCTGGACAGCGGGTGGCCGTCAGCCACCCCCGGCGGTGTGCCAGGGTACGATAAGGATGACGACGCTGGTTATAATGTTGCGCATTTGCCGTGATACTTTTCCGAAGATTGCGGGAAGCATAGAACCGCCCGCCGTGCCGGTCAAGACAAAATGTCTCATGGCGCGGCTGCGAAAACGGCGCGGACCGCGCCAGATGCCGCCTCGGGGGCGGTCCAGGAAAATTCCGGCAACTGGTGGCGGAACCAGGTGAACTGCCGCTTGGCATAGTGGCGGGTATCGGCCTGCCCGGCCGCGGTCGCCTCCTCGAGGGAGATGTCGCCGGCGAGATGGCGGATCAGCGCCGGCACGCCGTGGGCCTTCATGGCCGGCAACAGCGGATCGAGTTGCCGCGCCTTGAGCCGCGCCACCTCGTCGAGCGCACCGGCCGCCAGCATTGTCTCGAAGCGGCGGTCGATGCGCGCATAAAGCGCAGGCCGCTCGGGGGCGAGAAAGAAGGCGCGCACGCGCTCCGGCGGCAACAGCGGCGGCAGCCCCTCGGCATGCCAGTCGGTCAGCGAACGGCCGGTCGCCTCCACCACTTCGAGCGCGCGGGCGACGCGGCTCTGGTCGCGCAGGCTCAGCCGCGCCGCCGTTACCGGATCGCGCCGCGCCAGTTCCGCATGGAGGCTCTCGACGCCGTCGCGGGCGAGCCGCGCCCTGACCGCCTCGCGCACCGCCGGCGGCGTCGGCGGCACCGCCGCGAGCCCGCGCGTCAGCGCCTTGAAGTAGAGCCCGGTGCCGCCGGTGAAGATCGGCAGGCGGTTGATTGCGCGCGCCTCGGCCAGCGCCGCCGCGGCATCCGCGAGCCAGACCCCGGCCGAGCAGTTCTGCGCGGCATCGCGATGGCCATAGAGCCGGTGCGGCACGCGCGCTTCCTCCGCCGGCGTCGGCCGCGCGGTGAGAATGCGAAGGTCGCGATAGACCTGCATGGAATCGGCATTGATGACGACACCGCCGAGCGTCTCGGCCAGGTCGAGGGCGAGCGCCGACTTGCCGCTGGCGGTCGGGCCTGCGATAAGCAGCGCCTCGACCGGGTCCGCTCCCGGCCGCCCCTCACCCCGCACGCGCCAATCCCGTTCCATGTCCCTCGTCGCCACGCTGATCTGCAACCCGGCCGCGCCCGCGCTCGATTCCACCGTCCTCGACGGCGTCACCGCGCTGCTGCCGGCGGCGGAGCCGGCGCGCTGGCTCGACCCGGAGATCGCCGCCGACATCGCCTTTGCGAGCGACGAGCCGGTTGCCGCCATCGCCGCGCGCCTCAACGCGGCGGTCGGCGATCTCGCTATCGATGTCGTGGTGCAACCGCAAGCGGCACGGCGCAAGCGGCTTCTGCTCGCCGACATGGATTCGACCATCATCGGCCAGGAGTGCATCGACGAACTGGCCGATTTCGCCGGGCTCAAGGCACATGTCGCGGCGATCACCGAGCGCGCCATGCGCGGCGAGATCGATTTCGAGCCGGCGCTGCGCGAGCGCGTCGCGCTTTTGAAGGACCTGCCGGTCGCGGTGATCGAGGAGGTGCTGGCACGCCGCATCACGCTGACGCCCGGCGCGGTCGAGCTGGTCCGCACCATGCGCGCGCACGGCGCCTACACCTGCCTCGTCTCCGGCGGCTTCACGCTGTTCACCGAGAGGGTGGCCGAACGGGTCGGCTTTCAGGAAAACCGCGCCAACACCCTGCTGATCGACAACGGCAAGCTGATCGGCCGGGTCGCCGAGCCGATCCTCGGCCGCGGCGCCAAACTGGCCGCGCTGACCGACCTGCGCGAGGCGTTCGACCTCGACACCATCGACACGCTGGCGGTGGGCGACGGCGCCAACGACCTCGCCATGATCGGCGCCGCCGGCCTCGGCGTCGCCTATCATGCCAAGCCGGCGGTGGCGGCCGCGGCCGCCGCGCGCATCGACCATGGCGACCTCACCGCGCTCCTTTACCTGCAAGGCTACGCACGCGACGAGTTCGTCGCCGCCTGATCCGCTTGACAAGCGCCCCGCGCGCAGGCGGAATTGCCCCAACGATAATTTCTCTGGGGAGGGGCAAGTATGAAAACGGTCACCATTGCGTTCGTCGCCGCCGTCGCGCTCGCTTTGGCCGGGTGCGGCCGCGATCCCGGACCGAAAGGCGATCCCGGACCGCAAGGGCCGGCCGGCCCACAGGGCGCGCAAGGCATTCAGGGCATTCCCGGCCCGCAAGGCCAGCCCGGGCCGCAGGGACCGCAAGGCGCGCAAGGGGTCCCCGGTCCGAAGGGGGACAAGGGAGACAAGGGCGATAAAGGCGACAAGGGCGAGGCCGCCAATGTCCGCGCCGTCGAGGGCAGCATCTCGGTGAGTTGCGAGGCGAACGAAACGCTGGTGTCGGTGTTCTGCCCGAGCGGCGGCGCGCCGGACGGCGCGAAGTGCGCGAGCGCCCCCGCCATCGGCCTCTGCCTGAAGAAAAACTAGGGCGGTTCCTATTTAGACGGAAACAGTTTGTTCCGTCGTGGCCGGGCGTAGCCGTTCGATAGAACGGCGTTCCAAAGAACGCCTATGCCCGGCCATCCACGTCTTGCTTCGCTGCAATTCCAAAGACGTGGATGCCCGGCATAAAGCCGGGCATGACGGCTTGCTGATTCCATCAAAAGCAAAAATGCTTCAGCACGGCGCCATCCGGCTCCTATCCTTCCCCCCTCCCCTCCCCCTCCGTTTATCCCTCCCCCGCAAGCGGGAGGGATAGGAAGGGGGCAAGCAAGCGGGCGCGGGATAAAGGGAGGGGCCGCCTCACGTCACACCATCTGACGTCACGCCATCCCACTTCACGCCGCCTCGCGTCACGGCATGGCACGGATGACATGCAGGCCCGCGAACAAGGCGCCGATCGACAGCGCGACCGAGGCCGCCATGTAGCTCGCCGCGTGCCACATCTCGCCCCGCTGCATCAGCACGTAGGAATCGAGCGAGAACGTCGAGAACGTGGTGAAGCCGCCGCAGATGCCGACGATCAGGAAGGCCCTCATCGCCTGCGAGGCGTCCCACTTCAGCGCGAACGATTCCGCGAGCGCGCCGATCAGGAACGAGCCTGCGATGTTGATGACAAGCGTGCCCCACGGAAAATCGAAGCCGATGAGCTTGCCGGACGCGACGCCCACAAGATAGCGCGCGACCGAGCCCAGGGCTCCGCCGATCGCGACCGCAACGATGAGTTGGATATTCAAGACCGATCCTCCTTGCCAAGCAGAGCGTGGGCGGCCGTTCGGCCACCCGCGCGCGGTTTGGTAGGAGTCATCAGCCTGTCGCTTCGGCCGGACCGACGGTCCGGCGTTGCGCTAGGCGGTTATCGGGGGAACCCCATCCCCATCACCCTCGCAGTCTAGGGGCAAACGGTTCCGCTGCCAAGGCCGCGGCTTATTCCTGCCGGCGAAGCTCGCGCGCCGCCGCCACCATGTTGACCAGCGCCGGCCGCACCTCGTCCCACTTGCGGGTTTTCAAGCCGCAATCGGGGTTGACCCAAAGCTGCGCATCGGCAAGCCGCTGCCGCGCCAGCGCGAGAAGCTGCGTCATCTCGTCGGTGGCCGGCACCCGGGGCGAATGGATGTCGTAGACGCCGGGGCCGATCTCGTTGGGATAGCTGTAGCTCTTGAAGGCATCGAGCAATTCCATCTTCGAGCGCGAGGTCTCAATGGAAATCACGTCGGCATCCATCGCCGCGATGGCGTCGATGATGTCGTTGAACTCCGAGTAGCACATGTGGGTGTGGATCTGGGTTGCGTCCGCCACGCCCGAGGCGCACAGCCGGAAACACTCCACCGCCCAGTCGAGATAGGTCCGCCACTCGCTGCGGCGCAGCGGCAGCCCCTCGCGCAGCGCCGCCTCGTCGATCTGGATCATCGCCGCGCCGGCCTTTTCGAGATCGACCACCTCGTCACGGATCGCCAGCGCGATCTGCCGGCAGGCAAGGCTGCGCGGCACGTCGTCACGCACGAACGACCAGTTGAGGATGGTAACCGGGCCGGTCAGCATGCCCTTCATCGGCCGCTCGGTCAGCGACTGCGCATAGCGCCACCATGCGACCGTCATCGGTGCGGGACGCGACACGTCGCCGAACAGGATCGGCGGACGCACGCAGCGCGAGCCGTAGCTCTGCACCCAGCCGTGCTTGGTAAACACGAAACCGGAGAGCTTTTCGCCAAAGTACTGCACCATGTCGTTGCGCTCGAACTCGCCGTGCACCAGCACGTCGAGGCCGATCTCTTCCTGCCAGCGCACCGCGCGCGCCGTTTCCTCGCGCAGGAATTTGTCGTAGTCGGCGTCGCTCAGCGTACCCTTGGCGTGCGCCGCGCGCGCTTTACGCACGTCGGCGGTCTGCGGAAACGAGCCGATGGTGGTGGTGGGAAACGCCGGCAGGCCGAAGCGCCCGTGCTGCAGCCTGGCACGAGCGGCGAAGGGGCTGGTGCGCCGCGCCATCGCCGGCGTGACGGCAGCAAGACGCGCGGCGACCGCGGCATCGTGCACCTTGGGCGACGACCGCCGCGCTGCGGCCGCCTTGGCGGAGGCGTCGAGGTCGGCGGCAACCGTCGCGTCCTCGCCGCCGAGCGCGCGAGCCAGCACCGCAAGCTCGCCCATCTTCTGCACGGCGAACGACAGCCAGCTTTTGACGTCGGCATCGAGGTCCGTTTCCAGGTCGAGATCGACCGGCACATGCAGGAGCGAGCACGACGGCGCAAGCTGGATGCGCGCCGCGCCGCGCGCGGCAACCACCGGCGCAAGACGATCGCGCAAAGCCGGCAGGTCGGCGCGCCAGACGTTGCGGCCGTCGATCACGCCGAGCGACAGCACAAGTTCAGGCGCAGAGTTGGCGAGCACGCCGTCAAGCTGATCCGGCGCCCGCACCAGATCGAGATGCAGGCCGGCGACCGGCAGCGACAGCGCGACGTCGCGGTTGTCGCCAAGGCCGCCAAAATAGCTCGCCAGCATGATCTTGAGGTCAGGGACCTCGCCCGCGAACGTCGCGTAAGCCTGGCGCAGCGCCGCATGCGCCGCCGCATCGAGATCGAGCACGAGGCATGGCTCGTCGATCTGCACCCACGTCGCACCTTCGGCGGCGAGCCGCCGCAGCACCTCGACATAGACCGGCAGCAGCCGGCCGATCAGCGTCAGCGGATCGAAGCTCGCGTTCTTGCTCTTGCCGAGCTTGAGGAAGGTGACGGGGCCGAGCAGCACCGGCCGCGTCGCAAAACCCAGCGCCCTGGCCTCGCGATATTCGTCGACCGGTTTTGTCGAGGCGAGCGTGAACGCCTGATCGGCAGTGAACTCCGGCACCATGTAGTGATAATTGGTGTCGAACCACTTGGTCATCTCCTGCGCCGGCGCGCCGTGGGCATCGTGACCGTGGCTGTGGCCGCAGGC
>QEVP01000010.1 GCA_003576765.1 Pseudomonadota bacterium | reverse complement strand
GCGGTAGCCGGCGAGGTTGGCCTGGCTCGACAGCACGTCCATCACCTGCGCCCGGGTGATGCGCGGCATCAGCTCCATGGCGAACGCCGACACCCCGGCCTCGGCCAGCGCGTTGAGCGCCGCCTCGTTGCCGTAGGGGTCCATGATCGCCACCACCAACGCGCCCTTCTTGTACGAGGCAAGCTCGGACGCCTCCGGACGGCGCACCTTCAGCACGATGTCGGCGTCCCTGGCAGCGTCCGCGCTGACCTCGGCGCCCGCCGCCGCATAGTCGGCGTCCAGGATCCCCGAACGCTCCCCCGCCCCCGGCTCGACCGCAACCTCAGCCCCAAGCCCGACAAACCGCTTCACCGTGTCGGGCGTCCCTCCAACACGAGACTCCCCGCCAACACCCTCTCGCATTATCGATATCTTCATGTGCGCTGCTGCCCGCCAAACAATGCCATCGCCGCCGCGCGCGGCGGCCGCCGTTCCGACGCCGGAATGAGCGATCAGCCCCCCAGATAGGCTTTCCGAATATGCTCGTTGTCGATCAGGTCGTCGCCGGTGCCCGAGAGCACGATGTTGCCGGCCTCGATCAGGTAGGCGTAATCGCACATCTGCAACGCGGAATAAGCGTTCTGCTCGACCATCAGCACCGTGGTGCCGCTTTTGCGGATGTCCTCGATGATCTCGAACACCTGCTCGACGATATTGGGCGCGAGTCCGAGGGACGGCTCGTCGAACATGATCAGTTTCGGCTTGGCCATGATCGCGCGGCTGATGGCGAGCATCTGCTGCTCGCCGCCGGACAGCGTGCCGGCCACCTGCGCCCGCCGCTCGGCGAGCCGCGGAAACATCGTGAAGATGCGTTCGCGATCGCTTTCGATCTCGCCGCGGTCGGCGCGCAGATAGGCGCCCATGTCGAGGTTCTCGTCGACCGTCATGGCGGGAAAGACGCGGCGGCCTTCCGGGCAGTGCGCGATGCCGCGCGCCAAGATATCCCGCGCCGAACACCGGGTAATGTCCTCGCCCTCGAACATCATCCGCCCGCTCGCCGGCGGCAGCACACCGGAGATCGAGCGCAGCGTCGTGCTCTTGCCGGCGCCGTTGGCGCCGATCAGCACGACGAACTGCCCCTCCTTGACGGAAAGCGAAATGCCTTTGACCGCTTCCACCTTGCCGTAGCGGCAGACCAGGTCGCTAATGTCCAGCACGTCGTTTCGCTCCCTGACCGAGATAGGCCTTGATCACTTCCGGATTGCCCTGAATGGCCGCCGGCGGCCCTTCCGCGATGATCCGGCCGTAGTTGAGGACGACGATCCGGTCGGACACGCCCATCACCATCGGCATGTCGTGCTCGACGAGCAGGATGGTCACGCCCAGCGAGCGGACGCGCGTCAGCAACTCCATGAAACGCATGGTTTCGGTCGGGTTCATGCCCGACACCGGCTCGTCGAGCAGCAGCATCGAGGGCTCGGCCGCGAGCGCCATCGCCACTCCCAACAGCCGCTGGTCGCCATAGGGCAGTGCCCCGGCCAATTCGTTGGCACGACGCTCGATGCCGACGGTGCCGAGAATCTCCCGCGCCTTGTCCCGCAATTCGCGCTCCGACTGCCGCTCGCGCGGCAGCGCCAGCAGCGTATCCCACAGATGCGAGCGGCCGCGGCGGTGCAGCCCGATCATCACGTTGTCGAACACGCTGACGTTCTGGAACACGCTGGTGCGCTGGAAGGTCCGCACCAGACCAAGTTCGGCCACCTGATGCGGCTTCAGATTGTTGAGCAAGGTGCCCTTGTAACGCACCTCGCCCTTGGTCGGACGCATGAAGCCCGTGACGACGTTGAACGCCGTGGTCTTGCCCGCACCGTTCGGGCCGATCAGGCTGACCACCTCGCCCTCGTGGACCACGAAGTTCAGGTCGGAGATGGCAACGAGGCCGCCGAAATGAACCGCGATGTGCTCCAGCGTCAGCACCGGCTGCGTGGAAGTCTGGCTGCTGCTGGTCACGATGCGTCCTGTGTCTTGGCGCTGGACGGGGTGTTCTGCCGGGCTTCGTCAGCCTCGTTCGAAACCCCGAACCACTTTTCGATGGCCGGAACGATTCCCTGCGGCAGCACGAACAGGATCAGGATCATGAACGCTCCATAGAGGATCCACTGCACCTCCGGCGCCGCGAACGAGCGCGCGATGACCGGGATGAAGCCGAAGATCAGCCCGCCCACGATCGGGCCGGCAAGCGTTCCCTTGCCGCCGGTCACCACCATGATGACCATGGTGATGGTGTAGAGGAACAGGAACACGTCGGGATCGATGATCTTCAGATAGTGGGCGTAGAGGCTGCCGGCGGCGCCCGCCATGCCGGCGGAGATCACCGCGGCCAGCACCAGGTAGCGGGTGACGTCGATGCCGACCGAGACCGCGAGCGATTCGTTTTCCTTGAGCGCCACCATCGCCCGGCCGATTCGCGACTTTACCAACCGGCTGATGATGACATAGGAAATCACCAGGACACCGAGCACGAGATAGTAGTTCGACTGCTTGCTGTAGAAGTCGAAATAGCCGATGCCCGGCAGGCCCAGAGTCAACGGCGGGATCGAGGTCAGGGCCAGCGGCCCCTGCGTCAGCTCGACCCAGTTCAACGCCACGAGGCGCGTCACCTCGGCAAAGCTGATGGAGACGATGACGAAGTAGGCATCGCGCACCCGGAACGACAGCTTGCCGACGAGATAGCCGAACAGGCCGGCGACCAGCGTGCCGATGATGAAGCCGGACCACACCGGCCACGGCTCATGCACGACGCGGATGCCGAACAGCAACTCGACATCGAAGCCCAGTGACACCAGCGCGCTGGTATAGGCGCCGATGCCGAAGAACGCGACGTGGCCGAGGCTAAGCTGCCCGGTGTAGCCGAGCAGCAGGTTGAGGCTCATCGCGGCGACGATGAACACGCCGGTGGTGATGAAGGCGTTCAACAGATAGGGATCGTTGAGCCACAGCGGGACCGACGCGAAGACGAGCAGAACGGCCCAGGGGAAAAGCCGCTTCATCCGATCCGCTCCTTGCGCGCGAACAGTCCGGTGGGCCGGAACAGCAATACGGCGATGATGATGAGGAAGCCCATCGCGTCGCGATATCCCGACGAGACGTAGCCGGCGCCCATTTCCTCGGCGAGCGCCAGGATGAAGCCGCCGATGGTGGCACCGCCGATGCTGCCGAGGCCACCGAGGATCACGATGGCGAACGATTTCAGCGCGGCAAGATTGCCCATCTGCGGCGTGATGACGTAGACCGCGCCCAGAAGCGCGCCGGCCGCGGCGGCCAGCGCCGAACCGATCGCGAAGGTCGCCATGTAGATGGCCTGGACGTTCACGCCCATCAGCGATGCGGTGTCGCGGTCCTGAAAGGTGGCGCGCATCGCCTTGCCGAGCTTGGTGCGGTTGATCAGCAGATAGGTGGCGCCGATCAGCCCCAGGGCGGCGAAGAATACGAACAGGCTGAGCCAGGACAGAAAGAAGGGGCCGACCTGCAGCGGCGCTTGGGGAAACGGCGTGTTCACCGACTTGCCGACGCCGCCCCAGATAAACTGCTCGGTGTTCTGCATGATGATCATCGCGCCGATCATCACCAGCATCGTCGTGTCGATATCGGCATTGCGCATCGGCCGCAACAGGGTCACCTCGATCAGCGCCCCCATCAGGCAACCGGCCACGATGGCGAGTAGCAGCGCGATGAAGAAGTTGATGCCGAGCATCATCGCCGCGAGGTATACGAAGTAGGCGCCGAAGGCGTACAGTTCACCATGCGCGAAGTTGACGATACGCATGATGCCGAAGATCAGCGTGAGGCCGATGCCGAGCAGCGCATAAGTGCTGCCGAGGATCAGCATATTGATGATATGTTGTCCGAATTCGACCACGAAAGATCACCTCGGTTCGCTCTGGGTTCGCTGCCTTGCGACGCTCGACGAACGGCGCGGCCGGCGTCCATCCGCAATGGGCGCCAGACGGCGGGAAAACCGCCGGCCGGGGGCGTGCACCGCTTGCGCGGCGCGCGCCCCCGATCGATGGCATACTTACAGCTTGGGAAGCGTGACCTTGCCGTTCTCGATGTGGATCAGATAAACGTCCGGCCGGCTCTGTCCGCTTTCGCGACCCTCGGGTCCCTGCTTGTTGAACTTGATCTTGCCGTTGAGGCCGGTGAAGTCGACCTGCCAGAACGCCTTGGTGATCGCCTCCGGCTCGGCCTTGCCGGCCTTCTTGATCGCCTCGGCAACCGTGCGGATGCCGTCATAGCCACGGAAGCTTTCCGTCGCGCCGGCGAACTTGTGCCCGCGCTTCTCCCACTCGGCGAGGAAGTACTTCGTCGCCGCCGGATCGGGCGTCGCATCGGGAACCCACGGCGCGAAGGTGGTCAGGTGGTACGATCCGTTTGCCGCATCGCCGGCCTGCTCGATGAGCTGGTCGGGATTCTGCGAGCCGCCGGTGGTGACGATCCGCTTCTTGATGCCGAGAGCGGCCGCCTGCTTCAACACCAGAGTCAACTGCTCAACCGCGGTGGTCACCATGATGGTGTCGGAGTCCGACGCCCTGATCTTGGAGAGCTGCGCGCTCATGTCCTGAGCGGCCTGATCCATCGTCTCGACGTAGCCGACCTTGACGCCATGTTCCTTGAGCATCTTGCCGAAATCCTCGGCGGCGCCGCGTCCCCAGTCGTTATTGATGACGAGGAAGTCGACCTTCTTGATGTTCAGCTTCGGGAAAATCTCCTTGAACGCGGCCGCCTCGAGCGACGACGGCGGCGACGTGCGGAACACATAAGGATTGCCCGACGTCGTGATCTTGCCGGACGACGAGGTCTCGACCAGCATCGGCACCTTGTACTCCATCAGCTTCGGCATCACAGCCAGCGTCAGGCTGGAGCCCCAGGCGCCCATGATCACCGGCACCTTGTCCGCGGTGATGAGCTTCTCGGCAACGGCCGCGGCTTCGGTCGGGTTGCTCTTGTTGTCCTCGATGACCAGTTCGAGCTTCTTGCCGAGCAGGCCGCCGGCGGCATTGATCTGGTCCGCGGCGATTTTTGCGCCGTTCACGACATAGGTGCCGGAAGCGGCGAACGGTCCGGTCAGCGGCTCGTTGACGCCGATCTTGATCGTCTGCGCACCGGCCGACGCGGTCCAGCCCGCGGCCAGCACGGCTGCCGCGGCAATTGTGGCTAACTTGTTCAGAGATTTTTCCATCATCACTCCCCTCGGCGTCTCCAATTAAACCTGTTGACCGGCCGGCCGGACCATCGCCGCAAGGTTGTGTGGCCGGACACGAATTACCATTTTAAATTGATATGGTCTTACCGTTTTTAGTATATTGAGATCAGCCGGACGCATCGTCAAGCGTTTTTTGCTCATATGCGCGCAAATCATCACGGACGGCCCCGACCCGCTCAAGCGCATTCGTTGCGCATCGCAGCGCAATCCTTGAGCAGTTTGCCCGATGGCGTGCGGGTTTCCTCGATTTCGCGGCGCGTGTCGCAGGTGGAATGGTAGGGTGGCAGTGGACCGCGCCGGATGCGAGATCTTGCGCGCGAATGTCGCCCGGCCTCCCCGCGCACAGGGCGCGCAGAACAGCGGGCCGGGAGATACATATTGTCTTTCTAATAATAGTACCTTATTGTTTCCCGTAATGACGAAAAGAGGTGCGCGATGACGCCCGCGATCAATCTCAATGCCGACATGGCGGAAGGCTTCGGTGCCTACGATATCGGCAACGATACCGGGATCCTGGAGATCGTCGGCTCGGCCAACATCGCCTGCGGTTTCCATGCCGGCGATCCGCGCACCATGCACCGGGTGGTAAAGGAGGCGACGCAGCGCGGCGTCTCGATCGGCGCTCATCCCGGCTTCAACGATCTGTGGGGTTTCGGCCGCCGCCGCATCGACATGCGCGCCGACGATCTCGAATACATGGTGGCCTACCAGATCGGCGCGCTGCAGGCGCTCGCGGCCTATGCCGGCGGCCGCGTCACCCACCTCAAGCCGCACGGCGCGCTGAACAACATGGCCGCCGAGAATGCCGACTATGCGCTGGCGATCGGCCGCGCCATCAAGGCCGTCGATGCGAGCATCATCTATCTGGCGCTCGCCGGTTCGGAGATGGAGAAGGCCGGGCGCGAGCTGGGGCTGCGCGTCGCGCTCGAAGGCTTCTGCGACAGACAATACGAAGACGACGGCAACCTGACCTCGCGCAAGATTCCGGGCGCCGTCATCACCGACCCGGAGATCGCCACCCGACAGGTGCTCGACATGGTGCTCAACAACACCATCACCTCGCGCCACGGCAAGGCGATCCCCTGCAAGGTGCATTCGCTCTGCGTTCATGGCGACGAACCCACCGCCGTCGCCCTCGCGCGCAAAGTGCGCGACGGTCTCGAACAAGCCGGCGTGCGACTGGTGCCGCTGACCGACATGCCCCTCGACTAACAGCTTTGCTTTGAAAGGATACCGTTTATGAGCAGCAAGCCCCGTATCGCCATTCTCGGAGGCACCGGCGACCTCGGATCGGGGCTCGCCCGATGCTGGGCGGCAGCGGGATACGACGTCGTGATCGGTTCGCGCTCGGCCGAAAAGGCCCAGGACGCCGCCAAGCAGCTCGGCGGCGGCGTGCGCGGCGACGGCAACGCCGAAGCGGCACAGGCGGCCGACATCGTGGTGGTGGCCGTTCCGTTCGCGAGCCACGAGAGCACCCTGCGCGACGTCAAGGATGCCGTGCAGGGCAAGATCGTCGTCGACGCGGTCGTGCCGCTGGTGCCGCCGAAGGTGGCGACCGTACAGCTTCCCAAGGAAGGCTCCGCCGCGCAGATCGCCCAGGCGCTGCTTGGCGACGGCGTGCGCGTCGTCTCGGCGTTTCACAATGTCGGCGCCACCAAGCTGCACAGTGGCGATCGCGCCAACTGCGACGTGCTGGTGTTCGGAGACGACAAGGACGCGCGCGCCGCGGTGATCGAGCTGGCGAACGCCGTGGCCACCCGCGGCATCGACGGCGGCGTGCTCGCCAATTCGGCGGCGGCGGAGGCGCTGACCTCGGTGCTGATCGGCATCAACCGGCGCTACAAGGTGCCGGGTGCCGGCATATCGATTACCGGGCTGTCCTGACGCGGCGAGAGCCGGCTTGCGGGAACGCGACGCCCGAAGGCAGCGCCTCATCCCGAGGCGTCCCAGATGTGGAGGTTGCCATGTCCGGTCCGGATGCAATGCGATGCCGGGCCCTCGTTCCGGTGAAACCGCTGGCCAAAGCCAAGCAGCGGCTCGCGCCGCTGTTGTCCGACGGCGAGCGGATCGAGTTGGCGCGCGCCATGCTGAACGACGTGCTCGCGGCACTCGCCGCGACGCCGGGCATCGCCGAGATCGTGCTCGTCACCGACGATCCCGAGGCCGCGACCCTCGCCGCATCCTTTGCCGCCCGGACGGTGCCGGACAACGGCGCCCCGCACCTCAACGACGCCATCCTGCGCGGCCTCGCCCGGTTTGAGGCAGGCACGGACGGCGTCATGATCGTTCCCGCCGACGTGCCGTTCGCGACCGCCGATGAATTCGCAGCGGTCGTTGCGGCGCTGCGCCACTATCCCGTGGTGCTGTCGCCGGCGGTCGCCGATGGCGGCACCAATGCGCTGGCGATGCGCCGGCCCGATACCATCGCGCCGCAGTTCGGCGCCGACAGTTTCCGCCGCCACCAGATCGAAGCGGCCGCGGCCGGCCTTGCCTGCGGCATCGTGCACGGCGATGGCCTCGGGCGCGACATCGACCGGCCGGAGGACCTCGTGGCGGCGCTCGGCCGCGCGCCGACCACCGCCACCGCCAAGCTGCTTGCGGATCTCGCGATCCCACGACGATGCCGCCTTCTCCAGTCTTCAGGATGTACGCCATGATGGGTGCGCTCGTGCACAACTTCCCCCATGACCGCCGGCTAACCCGGCAAGAGGCGCTTGCGCTCGCCCGGCTCGACGACGCGACCCCGCTTCTGAAGGCGGCGGCGGCCCGTCGCGACATGGCGCACGGCCGCAGCGTGACCTATTCGCGCAAGGTGTTCATTCCGCTGACCCAGCTCTGCCGCGACGTCTGCCACTACTGCACGTTCGCCCAGGCGCCCCGCAACATCGACCAGCCCTTCCTGTCGATCGACCAGATGATCGCGATCGCCGAGGCCGGCCGGCAGGCCGGCTGCAAGGAGGCGCTGTTCACCCTCGGCGACAAACCCGAATTGCGCTACCGCGTCGCGCGCGAGGCGCTGGACCGGCTCGGCCATCCGACGACGCTGTCCTACCTCGCCGAGGCCGCGCGCGAAGTGTTTCGCGCGACCGGCCTGCTGCCGCACGTCAATCCCGGCCTGCTCACCGCCGACGATATCGCGGACCTGCGCAAGGTGTCGGTCTCGCAAGGCATCATGCTGGAAAGCGTGTCGGACCGGCTGCTGGAGAAGGGCGAGGCCCATCACGGCTCGCCCGACAAGGTGCCGGCGCTGCGGCTGGAAACGATGCGGCTCGCGGGCGAACAGGCCGTGCCGTTCACCACGGGCATCCTGATCGGCATCGGCGAAACGCGCGAGGAGCGTATCGACTCGCTGCTGGCGCTGCGCGATCTCAACGACGCCCACGGCCACATCCAGGAAATCATCGTCCAGAATTTCCGCCCCAAGCCGGGCACGCGGATGGCGAACGCCGCCGCCCCCGATATCGACGATCATCTGTGGACCATCGCCATCGCCCGCCTGATCTTCGAGCCGGAGATGAACATCCAGGCGCCGCCGAACCTCAGCCCCGGCGCGCTCGGCCGTCTCGTCGCCGCCGGCATCAACGATTGGGGCGGCGTGTCGCCGGTGACGCCCGATCACGTCAATCCGGAAGCGCCGTGGCCGCATTTGCGCCTGCTCGAAGCGGCGACCAGAGCCGCCGGCAAGACCCTCGACGAGCGCCTTGCGATCTATCCGGCCTTCGCCCGCGCCCCCACGCGCTGGGTCGACGCCGGCTTACGCACCGCCGTGCTTCACCTGATCGACGGTCACGGCGCGCCGCGCACCGACGACTGGCATCCCGGCGACCTCGGACAACTGCCCGCGCGCGACGTCGCGTGGCTGTCACAGCCCGCAGCCGTGCCATCGGCCGGCATCGGCCGGATTCTGGACAAGGCGCAGCGTGGCGCGCGGCTCGAGGAAGGCGACATCGTGCGGCTGTTCGATGCCCGCGACGAGGATTTTGCCGCCGTCTGCCGCACCGCCGACGAATTGCGCGAAAGCGTCAACGGCAACGTGGTCAGCTACGTCGTCACGCGCAACATCAACTACACCAACATCTGCGGGTTCAAGTGCCAGTTCTGCGCGTTCTCCAAGGGCAAGATGAGCGAGAACCTGCGCGGCCGGCCCTACGATCTCGACATGGCCGAGATCGCCGGACGCGTCGAGGAAGCCTGGCAGCGCGGCGCATCGGAAGTGTGCATGCAGGGCGGGATTCATCCCTCCTATCGCGGCCAGAAATACCTCGACATCTGCGAGGCGGTGAAGACTGCCGTTCCCGAGATGCACATCCACGCCTTCTCGCCGCTGGAAATCTTTCAGGGCGCGGCGACGATGAAGCGCCCGGTCGCCGATTTCCTGCGCGAACTGAAGGCGGCGGGGCTCGGCACCCTGCCCGGCACGGCGGCGGAAATCCTCGACGACGAGGTGCGCGAGATTCTCTGCGCCGACAAGATCCGCACCGGGCAATGGCTCGATGTCATGCGCACCGCGCACAAGATCGGCTTCCGCTCGACCGCCACGATCATGTTCGGCCACATCGACGGCTACCGGCACTGGGCGCGCCACCTGTTGCGCATCCGCGACCTGCAGGCGGAGACCGGCGGCTTCACCGAGTTCGTGCCGCTGCCGTTCGTCCACATGGAAGCGCCGATCTACCTCAAGGGCCGCGCCCGGCCCGGCCCCACCTTCCGCGAAGCGATTTTGATGCACGCGGTGGCGCGGCTCACGCTCAATCCGCTGATCCGCAACGTGCAGGCATCCTGGGTCAAGCTCGGACCCGAGGGCATCCGCCGCTGCCTCGAGGCCGGCGTCAACGATCTCGGCGGCACGCTGATGGACGAAAGCATCTCGCGCGCCGCCGGAGCATCCTACGGCCAGGAGATGACCCCGCAGTCGATGGAAAGCCTGATCCGTTCCGCCGGCCGCGTGCCGCGCCAGCGCACCACGCTCTATGGCGAGCCGAACGAGCGGCAGCGCGAGCGATCGTTCCTCGCCGGCGCAAAGCATGCCGACGCGTCGTCGCCGGAGTGCGGCAGAAAGATTGAAATCAGCGTGTGACCGGCTCGCGGCGACTGCCGCCGCGCACGGCTCGCTGGTTGCCCGGTGGCGCTCTACTTCGCCCGCGCGACCTTCGGCTGCCGCACCGCCACTTTCGGCTGCGCCGGCGCCCGCACCTTGGTTGCGGGCCGGCCGTCGAGAAGATCGATCTGCAGCTTGATGGCGTCGCTGCGATAGATGATATCGCCGACATAGATGGTGATGCCGCGGTCGTCGATAAGAACGCAATGCGCCTCGACGGTGGGCGCGCCGAGCGGAATCTTGAGAAGATCGGCGATATCCGGGTCGGCGCTGCCGATGGTCAGGGTCTGGTGCGCGTCACGAAGCGTGACCTCGCTGAGGTCGTCGATCGCCACCAGCGCCGCCCGCTCCCTGAAATGCGCGGGGTCGAGCGCGAACACCTCCCGCGCCAGAAAAATATTCGCGACCGAATAGGGGTCGTCGTTGCGATACTGCACGCTTTGCAGTTTGACGTAGCCGTCCGCCGCCGTACCGTCGTCGGCGCCGAGCATCGGGGTGGCCGCCTGCTCGTCGATCGACAGACGCCGCGGCACATTGCCCTTGAGCGATTCGATCAGGCTTTTCCAGTTGGTGGCGAGCTTGACGGCATGCCGATCGTGCGCCTTCTTGGAGACGAACGTGCCAAGGCCCTGGCGCGCCTGAAGCAGGCCCTCTTCCCGCAGCAGATCGACAGCCTGGCGCACGGTGACGCGCGCCACCTGGAATTCACGCTCAAGCTCCTCAAGCGTGGATATCTTGTCTCCCGCTCCCCATTGCCCGGACTGGATCCGGGTCCGCAGCACGGACGCCACCTGGATATACAGCGGCACCCGGCTTCGGTCATATGCCCTGAGTAGCTTAGACACCTTTTCTCTTCTTGTTGGTTATCTGGCGGGGGATCGTGGCCGGATCATAGCGATCCACCGCGCCAACACAATCCGGAAGGCCGAAAACGCACAAAAGCACGGTGCATAAGCGCGCCGACGGCCCGGTGACGTTCTATTGAGCTATAATACTGATGATGATAACAATAGACAATACTCTGATCCTGCAACCGGCGAGGCTCACAGCGTTCCCATGTTCCTGCTCAATTCCAGCCCCGACCACGGCCGCCCGCTCGATGCCGATGACGCCGCGATCTTCGCGCCCGACCAGGTGGCGGAGGTCGAGCGGCTGCTCGCGCAGCGCGACAATCACGTTCCTACACCGCTGCGCGACTTGAGCGGCCTCGCCCGGACGCTCGGCATCGGCAGCCTTCACGTCAAGGATGAGAGCTACCGTCTCGGCCTCGGCAGCTTCAAGGCGCTGGGCGGCTCCTACGCGGTGATCCGGCTGGCGCTGGAGGAAGCCGGGCGGCAGCTCGGGCGCAGCATCGGCGCCGACGAACTGGTCTCCGACGAGGTCCGCCGCATCACATCCGGCATGACGTTCGGCTGCGCCACCGACGGCAACCACGGCAAGTCGGTCGCCGCCGGCGCCCGGCTTGTCGGCGGCAAGGCGGTGATCTTCGTTCATTCCGGCGTCACCGACGAGCGCGTCGAAGCCATCGCCAAATTCGGGGCGCGCATGGTGCGCGTCGAAGGCACCTACGACGATTCCGTCGCCGAGGCGACCCGGGTTTGCGCCGAGAACGGCTGGCAGGTGGTGTCCGACACCTCGTGGCCGGGTTATGAGCGCATCCCGGGCCTGGTGATGCAGGGCTACACCGCGATGCTGGCCGAAGCCGTGCGCGAATTGCCGGAGCCGCCGACCCATGTGTTGGTGCAGGCCGGCGTCGGCGGTCTGGCCGCGGCGGTCGCCGGCTACTTCGACGTGGTGTACGGCGACAAACGGCCACGCTTCGCCGTGGTCGAGCCGGACCGCGCCGACTGCCTCTACCAGAGCGCGGTCAAGGGCGCGCCGACGCGGATCGCCCACGGCGAGCCGACCATCATGGCGATGCTGGAATGCTACGAGCCCTCGCTCGTCGCCTGGCGCATTCTGGTCCGCAAGGCCGACGCCTTCGTCACCGTCAGCGAGGACGAGGCGGCCGAGGCGATGCGCACACTGGCGCGGCCCACGGCCGGCGACGCGGCTATCGTGGCCGGTGAAAGCGGCGCCGCAAGCCTTGCCGGACTGCGCCATGTGCTGGCCGACGCGGCGAGCCGCAAGGCGTTCGGCCTCGATGCGCACTCGCGCGTGTTCCTCATCAACACCGAGGGCGCGACCGACCAGGCCCGCTACCGGGAGATCGTCGGCGCCGACCCCGCCGCCATCGCGGCGTCGTAACGGCACGCTGACAGGACCGCGGCGACGCGGAATTGTGTTCCCCGTGGCAGTCGGTTATCTGCGTGGCTCGTTTCCGGCTGCGGCGAGGCGGGCTCACACCCGGCCTGCCGGGCCGCACATCGGCGGGGCCGACCGTGACCATCACAAAGCTTCTCGTTGCCAACCGCTCGGAGATCGCCATCCGCGTTTTCCGCGCGGCGAATGAACTGGGGATCCGCACGGTCGCGATCTGGGCGGAGGAAGACAAGTATTCCCTGCACCGCTTCAAGGCGGACGAGAGCTATCAGGTCGGCCGCGGTCCCCATCTCGACAAGGAGCTGGGGCCGATCGAGAGCTATCTGTCGATCGGCGAGGTGATCCGGGTCGCAAGGCTGTCCGGGGCCGACGCGATCCACCCCGGCTATGGCCTGTTGTCCGAAAGCCCGGAGTTTGCCGATGCCTGCGCCGCCGCCGGCATCATCTTCATCGGCCCGAAGCCCGACACGATGCGCCGGCTCGGCAACAAGGTGGCCGCGCGCAATCTCGCGATCGAGGTCGGCGTGCCGGTGATCCCGGCGACCGATCCGCTGCCGGACGACATGGAGGCCGTGAAGCGGCTCGCCGCGGCGATCGGCTATCCCTTGATGCTGAAGGCGTCGTGGGGCGGCGGCGGGCGCGGCATGCGCGTCATCCGCGCCGAGACCGATCTCGTCCGGGAGGTGATGGAGGGCAAGCGCGAGGCACGCGCGGCGTTCGGCAAGGACGAAGTCTATCTGGAAAAGCTGATCGAGCGGGCACGCCACGTCGAGGTGCAGGTGCTCGGCGACACGCACGGCAACGTCGTCCATCTGTTCGAGCGCGATTGCTCGATCCAGCGGCGCAACCAGAAGGTCGTCGAGCGGGCGCCCGCGCCATACCTGTCGCAGGATCTTCGCGACGAACTCTGCGGCTACGCGCGAAAAATCGCGGAAGCGACCGGCTATATCGGCGCCGGTACCGTCGAATTCCTGCAAGACGCCGATACCGGGAAATTCTACTTCATCGAGGTCAACCCGCGCATTCAGGTCGAGCATACCGTCACCGAGCAGGTGACCGGAATCGATATCGTCAAGGCGCAGATCCGCATCATCGAGGGACAGGCGATCGGCACGCCGGACTCGGGCGTGCCGGCGCAAGGCGATATCCGCCTCAACGGCCACGCGCTGCAATGCCGGATCACCACCGAGGACCCGGAGCAGAACTTCATTCCCGACTACGGCCGCATCACCGCCTATCGCGGCGCGACCGGCTTCGGCATCCGGCTCGACGGCGGCACGGCCTATTCCGGCGCGGTGATTACGCGCTTCTACGATCCGCTGCTGGAAAAGGTGACGGCCTGGGCGCCGACCGCCGACGAGGCGATCGCGCGCATGGGCCGGGCCTTACGCGAATTTCGCATTCGCGGCGTGGCAACCAACCTGACTTTTCTCGAAGCCATCATCGGCCACGACAAATTTCGCGACAACTCCTACACCACGCGCTTCATCGATACGACGCCGGAGCTGTTCAGCCATGTGCGGCGCCAGGACCGCGCCACAAAGCTGCTCAGCTACCTCGCCGACGTCACCGTCAACGGCCATCCCGAAGCGCGCGGCCGGCCACGGCCGAAAGTGGACGCCGCGCCGCCGCACGTGCCGCATATCGATGCGCCGATCCTGGATGGCACCAAGCAGAAACTTGATGCGCTCGGACCGAAGGGGTTCGCCGCCTGGATGCGCACTGAGCAGCGCGTGCTGGTGACCGACACCACCATGCGCGACGCCCACCAGTCGCTGCTCGCCACCCGCGTGCGCACCCACGATATCGCCCGCATCGCCGGCACCTATGCGCGCGCGCTGCCGCAACTGTTGTCGCTCGAATGCTGGGGCGGAGCGACCTTCGATGTCGCCATGCGCTTCCTGACCGAAGACCCGTGGGAGCGGCTCGCCATGATCCGCGAGGCGGCGCCCAACCTGTTGTTGCAGATGCTGCTGCGCGGCGCCAACGGCGTCGGCTATACCAACTATCCCGACAACGTCGTGCGGCACTTCGTCAAGCAGGCCGCCGCCGGCGGCATCGACCTGTTCCGCGTGTTCGACTGCCTCAACTGGGTCGAGAACATGCGTGTTGCGATGGATGCGGTCGCCGCCGAAGGCAAGCTCTGCGAAGCGGCGATCTGCTATACCGGCGACATCCTCGATCCGGCGCGGGCAAAGTACGACCTCAATTACTACGTTGCGCTGGCGAGCGAGCTGGAGGCGGCCGGCGCCCACATCATCGCGGTCAAGGACATGGGCGGGCTGTTGAAGCCCGCGGCGGCAAAAGTGCTGTTCAAGGCGCTGCGCGAGGCAACCGACCTGCCGCTGCACTTCCACACCCACGACACCTCCGGGATATCCGCCGCCACCGTGCTGGCCGCGGTGGATGCCGGCGTCGATGCCGTCGATGCGGCGATGGACGCGCTCTCCGGCAACACCTCGCAGCCATGCCTCGGCTCGATCGTCGCGGCCTTGAAGGGCGACGCGCGTGATCCGGGTCTCAGTCCGGAATGGATTCGCCGGCTGTCGTTCTATTGGGAGGCAGTGCGCAATCAGTACGCCGCCTTCGAGAACGATCTGAAGGGGCCGGCCTCGGAAGTCTATCTTCACGAAATGCCGGGCGGCCAGTTCACCAACCTCAAGGAGCAGGCGCGCTCGCTCGGTCTGGAGACGCGCTGGCACGAGGTGGCGCAAGCCTATCACGACGCCAACCTGATGTTCGGCGATATTGTCAAGGTGACGCCATCGTCCAAGGTGGTCGGCGACATGGCGCTGATGATGGTGAGCCAGGACCTGACCGTGGCAGACGTGGAAAATCCGGCCAAGGACATCGCCTTCCCGGACTCCGTCGTCGCGATGCTGCGCGGCGATCTCGGCCAATCGCCCGGCGGCTGGCCGCAAGCCCTGCAACGCAAGGCGCTGAAAGGCGAAGCGCCGATCACCGTGCGGCCCGGTGCGCTATTGAAGGACGTCGATCTGTCCCAACTCCGGAAAGAAGCCGAGGAGAAAGTCGGCCGCAACCTCACCGAATTCGAGTTCGCCTCGTGGCTGATGTATCCGAAGGTGTTCATCGACTACGCCGCCGCCCAGGCAGACTACGGGCCGGTCAGCCGCCTGCCGACGCCGGTTTACTTCTACGGCATGAAGGTCGAGGACGAGATCCTCGTCGATATCGAGCAGGGCAAGACGCTGGTGGTGCGCTGCACGTCGATCGGCGAGGCCGACGACACCGGCATGGTGACGGTGTTCTTCGAGCTCAACGGCCAGCCGCGCCGCGCCCGGGCGCCGGATCGCGCCCGCGGCAGCGCCGCGGCGAAACTGCGCCGCAAGGCTGAGCCCGGCAACGACACCCACGTCGGCGCGCCGATGCCCGGCGTCGTCTCGACGGTCGCGATCGCGGCCGGCCAGCCGGTCAAGGCCGGCGACGTGCTGTTGTCCATCGAAGCCATGAAGATGGAGACGGTGCTGCATGCCGATCGTGACGGCACCGTTGCCGAGGTGCTGGTGCGCGCCAGCGATCAGATCGACGCAAAAGACCTGCTCGTCGTCTACGCCTGAACCGGAGCGGAAATCTCTAGAGCTCGCTTCTTATGGAATCAGAGGCGAAGCTGTAGGTTGTGGTTTTGTCGCATTTTCTTTACGCGAACCGGCCGACGCCGACCGAAGCCGGCTATGGCCGGCATAGGCCGGTTCCCACTTCGCTTGAAAATGCTCTATCCGACGTTCGGGTCAAATCCGGGCGTGAGGGGCGACACCGACTTTTCGGTCGCATCCGCCGTGGTCAGGAACGCCACGATCAGCGGCAGCGCGTCCCAGCCCTGCGCCACCGCGATGCGCGGCAACGTCACGCCATCGATCACCGCGCGCGCGACCTCGGGCGGCGGCAACCGCACCGCGTCGGAGGCCGCGAGATCGACCACGACGGCCACCTCGCCTTGCGCGGCGAAGGCGCAGCGGCGGACGCCCAATCCCCTCACCTCGATCAGCCCGGCCAGTTCCGGCACCGGCCGCACCGTCAGGCGATCCTGCGCGGCCTCGAGCATCACGCGGTCGTCGCCGATCAGTTCGGCCGCAGCAACGACGCCGGCGCGGCCGGCCATGATCAGGTCGAACGCGAGATGCGACTTGCCGCTTCCCGAGGCGCCGCGGATCAGCACCGCGCGGTTGCCGACTTTCACCGCCGAGGCGTGGACGCTCGCGCCCCTCATGTCGTCGCCGGCAGCCGCACCACGAAGCGCGCGCCCAGCACCTCCGGCTCCTCGTCATCGCCAGACTTTCGGACGCGATTCTCGGCCCAGATGCGCCCGCCATGGGCCTCGATGATCTGCTTGGAGATTGACAGGCCCAAGCCGGAGTTCTGGCCAAAGCCCTGATGCGGCCGATCAGTGTAGAAGCGCTCGAAGATTTTTTCCAGCGCGTCCTCGCGGATGCCGGGGCCGTCGTCGTCGATCACCACCTCGATCTCAGCCTTGCGGCGGCGGCATACCATGCGCACCTTGCCGCCGGGCTCGGAGAACGATTGCGCGTTGCTCAGCAGGTTGGCGATCACCTGGCCGATGCGCAGATCGTGGCCGGCAACCGCAAACGTGTCGCCCGGCGCTCCCTCGAAGCGGACCTCCGCCGTGACGTCGTTGCCGTGGCGGGTCTCGTTGGCAATGGTCGCGGTGGTGGACAACAGCCGCCGCAGGTCGACCCGCGCCACGTCCTGACGCTGCAATTCGGCATCGAGGCGGCTGGCATCGGAGATGTCGGAAATCAGCCGGTCGAGCCGGCGCACGTCATGCTGAATCACCGCGAGCAGACGGGCGCGGCTGTCGTCGGATTTTGCCAGCGGCAGCGTCTCGACCGCCGAGCGCAGCGAGGTCAGCGGGTTCTTCAGTTCGTGCGCAACGTCGGCGGCAAAACGCTCGATCGCCTCCATGCGATTGTACAGCGCGTCGGTCATGTCACGCAGCGCGCCCGACAGATGTCCGATCTCGTCGCCGCGCGCGGTGAAGTCGGGGATTTCGACGCGGGTCTTGATGCGCCGGCGCACGCCTTCAGCGCTGGCGGCGAGCCGCCGCACCGGCCCGGCGATGGTGCTGGCGAGCAGAAGCGACAGCACGATCATCACCAGCGCGGCGAGCGCAAACACCTTTAGGATAGCGAGCCGCTCGGCCGTCACCATCTCGTCGATGTCGCCGCCTTGCGTCGAGAGCATCAAGGCGCCGTGCACGGCGCGGAAACGCTGCACCGGCACCGCCACCGAAACGATCACCTCGCCGCGGTCGTTGATGCGCACCATGCTCGCCTTCTGCCCGGCCATGGCGGCGGCGACCTCGTTGTAGCCGCTGCCGTTCTCGGGCCCGAGTTCGCGGTAGAGCGGCAGGTCGCCGCGGTTGAGCCAGGTGCGCACCGCGATCATGGCGCGCTCGGCGAGACCCGGCTTCTCGGCTTCCGGCGGCGCCAGTTCGAAGCGCATGATGTCGCCGCGGCCATACAGGCTGCGGCTGTCGAGGATCAGCACACCGTCGCGGTCATAGATGCGGGCGCGGGTGTTGGTCGGCGAGATCAGCCGCCGCAACACCGGGGCGACGCGTTCAGGGTTGATGGGAAAATCGAGGATCGAGAGATCGTCCGGCATGCCGTAGGACTCGCCGGGCTTCAAGTCGAGCAGGCGGTCAGGATCGATGGTGATGGCGTTGGTCTCGACCGTCGCCGAGGCGGCGATGGCGCCGGCGATGATTTCGGCCTGCACCAAAAGGCTCTGGGCGCGGGCGTCGATCAGGCCGGCGCGAAACTGCGACAGATAGAGGATGCTGGCGACCAGCGCGATCAGGCCCGCGAGGTTGAGCGAGACGATGCGCCGCGTCAGGCTGGAGAAACTGAGCGAGAAGAAATACTGCCAGGCCCGCCGGAGCCAGCCGAGCGGGCGCGCCCAAGCCGGCCGCGCCGTCTCGGCCGCGCCGTCACGGTGGGAGCCATCGCGCTCCGTCAGCGCCGCGGCAGGTGCGACGGCTCCCTCGTGGTCAGCTTTGCTTCGATCCAGCAACGATCGCTACTGCCTGGTTTCCGATGCGCCCCGTTTGCGACAGGGCGGCACGCCGAACCTTAGCGCCCCGCGCACGCCGTCCGCGTCATTGTACCCCATCGGCGGCCCGCGGCGAATCCGGGGTGGCGAACCCGGGGTCATGGCCGGTCGGCCGCGCCCGGCTGCGATGCCGGCGGGCCGCGTCACACTTCCTTGAAGCGATAGCCGACGCCGTACAGCGTCTCGATCATGTCGAACTCGTCGTCCACCACCTTGAACTTCTTGCGCAGCCGCTTGATGTGGCTGTCGATGGTGCGGTCATCGACATAAACCTGATCGTCGTAGGCGGCATCCATCAGCGCATTGCGGCTCTTGACCACGCCGGGCCGCGTCGCCAGCGCCTGCAGGATGAGAAACTCGGTCACCGTCAGCGTCACCGGCTCACCCTTCCAGGTGCAGGTGTGACGCTCCGGATCCATGCGGAGCTGGCCGCGGTCGAGCGCCTTGGCGTCGGTCTCCTTGGGCGCGGCGGCCGGGTCCTTGGGCGCGGCGCGGCGCAGCACCGCCTTGACCCGCTCGACCAGGAGCCGCTGCGAGAACGGCTTTCGGATGAAATCGTCGGCTCCCATCTTGAGGCCGAACAGCTCGTCGATCTCCTCGTCCTTGGAGGTCAGGAAGATCACCGGCAGGTCCGATTTCTGACGCAGCCGGCGCAGCGTCTCCATGCCGTCCATGCGCGGCATCTTGATGTCGAGGATGGCAAGGTCCGGCGAGGAGGTGCGGAAGCCATCGAGCGCCGAGGCACCGTCGGTGTAGGTCATGATGCGGTAGCCTTCGGCCTCCAGCGCGATCGAAACCGAGGTGAGGATGTTACGATCGTCGTCAACCAAAGCGATTGTGGGCATGAGCCTGCTTTCCGAAATGACGTCAAAGGACGGGCGGTGTGGCGCGGCATCCGGCCGATGCGCCGAAGCGCCGCACATTGCATCGGGCACCAGCAACGCAAGCTGGGCGCAAGTGTGGCCTTGAGTTCCTGAAACGTGCCGGGCGGCGCCCGGTTCCGCTTTTTGCCTATATAGAGGCCAAAAACCGCCGCAAAACCCCCTTGCGGCCGCAATCTTTGTGAAAAAGCGGCCCTTGCGTTTTGCTTCCAGCCTGCCAGAACCGAAATAGCGCAAATCGTACCGGGGTTTACCATGAAGCCGGTGGAGAATTTCGACGCCGCAAAGCTGGCCCGCTCGCTGTTGCGCCGCCGCCGCGAAGGGGCGCTCGCGACCCTGATGGCCGACAGCGGCGATCCCTATTGCTCGCTAGTCAACCTCGCTTCGCAACCCGACGGCGCGCCGATCCTGTTGATCTCGCGCCTCGCCCTGCACACGCAAAACATCCTGGCCGACCCTCGGGTGTCGCTGATGCTGGACGAGCGCGGGCCGAAGGACCCGCTGCAAGGCGCCCGCATCATGGTTGCCGGTACCGCCACGGAAGACGTCGGCGGCGAGCGCGCCGCGCTGCTGCAAAGGCGCTACGTCGCGGCCCACCCCATGGCCGAGGGGTTCTTGAAGTTCAAGGATTTTTCCGTGTTCGCGATCGCCATCCGCCGGGTCCATCTGGTCGCCGGCTTCGGCCGCATCATCGATCTCGCGCCGGAGGCGGTGCTGACCGACCTGACCGGCGCCGAGGCGCTGGTCGCGGCCGAGGCCGACATCTGCGCACATATGAACGAGGACCACCGCGAGACCATGGCGCTCTATGCCACGCGCCTCCTCGGGGCCAGGAGCACCAGGGCGAAGCGGTGGCGGTGCAGCGGCTGCGACCCCGACGGCCTCGATCTGCAAAGCGGAGCGACCACGCTGCGACTCGATTTTCCGCGCCGCGTCAAAACTCCCGCTGCACTGCGGCAGATGCTCAAGAAGCTGTCCGACCAGGCCCGCGCGGTCTGACGCGACAGATAGAGACGATCCGCCGCAGCCGCGCCTGAAAAATTCCGCATCCGCTTGGCAAGGTCCGATGACGCGATTATGACATCGCCCATTGGCCGGCCGGCAATGGGCCGGCATCGCGGGGCATGCCGTGACAGACCGCGACCAGCGGCCTTCGGGCGGCGGTGGCTTGCGGGTTCGAGGAGGACTTTTCGTGCAAGAGACGGGTGTGCGCAACGGCGCTTTCGGCGCCGACAAATTCGGCCTCAAAAATCTCAAGGGGATCAACTGGAATTTTGGCGCACCCCGGCTTTACGAGCATGCGCTGTCGGCGGGCGAGGCCCAACTGACCGCCGACGGCGCGCTGTGCGCCGAAACCGGCGAGTTCACCGGGCGCTCGCCGAAAGACAAGTTCACCGTCCGCGACGCCACCACCGAAGACACGGTATGGTGGAAAGCCAACCAGTCGATCACCTCCGACCAGTTCAAGGTTCTGCTCGACGATTTTCTCAAGCACGCCGAAGGCAAGACCCTGTTCGCACAGGACCTCTACGGCGGCGCCGACCCCGAACACCGGATAAAAACGCGGGTCTTCACCGAATTCGCCTGGCACTCCCTGTTCATCCGCACGCTGCTGATCCGTCCCGACCTCGCCGAACTTGCCGATTTCGTCCCCGAGCTGACCGTCATCGATCTGCCGAGCTTCAAGGCCGATCCCAAGCGCCACGGCGTCCGCTCCGAAACCGTCGTCGCCATCGATTTCACCCGCAAGATCGTGCTGATCGGCGGCACGCGCTACGCCGGCGAGATGAAGAAGTCGGTGTTCACCACGCTCAATTTCTACCTGCCCGGCAAGGGCGTGATGCCGATGCACTGCTCGGCCAATGTCGGCAGCGATAACGACAGCGCCATCTTCTTCGGCCTGTCGGGCACCGGCAAGACCACGCTGTCGGCCGACCCCCAGCGCACCCTGATCGGCGACGACGAGCACGGCTGGAGCGAGGACGGCATCTTCAATTTCGAGGGCGGCTGTTACGCCAAGTGCATCCGGCTGTCCGGCGAGGCGGAGCCCGCGATCTACGCGGCGAGCAAGCGCTTCGGCACCGTGCTGGAGAACGTCGTGCTCGACGGCCACACTCGCGCGCCGGACTTCGACGACGGCTCCAAGACCGAAAACACCCGCTCCGCCTACCCGCTCGACTTCATCCCAAACGCCTCGCGCACCGGGCGCGCACCGCAGCCGAAGAACCTGGTGATGCTGGCCGCCGACGCCTTCGGCGTGCTGCCGCCGATCGCCAAGCTGACCCCGGCGCAGGCGATGTACCATTTCCTGTCCGGCTACACCGCCAAGGTGGCCGGCACCGAGCGCGGCGTCACCGAGCCGCAGCCGGAGTTTTCCGCCTGCTTCGGCGCGCCGTTCCTGCCGCGCCATCCGTCCGATTACGGCAACCTGCTGCGCGAACTGATCGCCCGCCACAACGTCGATTGCTGGCTGGTCAACACCGGCTGGACCGGCGGCAAGTTCGGCGTCGGCAACCGCATGCCGATCAAGGTGACGCGCGCGCTGTTGACCTCGGCGCTCGACGGCTCGCTGCGCAACGTCGCCTTCCGCACCGACAAGTATTTCGGCTTCGCCGTGCCGACCGCGGTGCCGGGCATCGATTCGACGATTCTCGATCCCGTCGAGACCTGGGCCGACAAGGCCGAGTTCGACAAAACCGCACGCGCCCTCGTTGGCATGTTCCAGAAGAATTTCGCCAAGTTCGAGGATCACGTCGATGCCGACGTCAAGGCGGCTCAGCCCGACGTCAAGCTCGCGGCCGAATAGGTCGCCCGAAAAAATGGCCGGGCAAAGCCCGGCCTGACGATAATTCGAATGCCGCGCCGATCACCACCGGCGCGGCTTTTTTTATGCGCGTATTACTGCAACAGCTTCCACTTGCCGTCCTTGACGGTGATCATGACGCGGCCCCGCTCGTCGAAGCCGGAGTGGTCGTCCGCCGTCATGTTGTAGACGCCCTGGGTCCCGACCAGCTCCTTGGTCTTTTCCAGCGCATCGCGCAAACCGGCGCGGAATTCCTTGGTGCCAGGCTTGCCCGCCTTGGCCGCCTCCGGCACCGCGGCCTGCAACAGCAGCCCGGCGTCGTAGACGTTGGCGCCGAAGGTCGCCGGGATTTCGCCGTACAGCTTCTTGTAGGCGTCGATATAGGCGGTCGCGACCTTCTTCGACGGGTTGCTGTCGGGGATTTCGTCGATCACCAGCATCAGGCTGGCGGCGAGGATGGCGCCCTCCACCTTCTTGCCGCCGAGCTTGAGAAAGGCGGGCGCCGCAGCACCGTGGGTCTGGTAGATCTTGCCCTTGTAGCCCTGATCGACCAGCGTGGTGTGCGGCAGGATGGTCGAGCCGCCGGCGGCCGCGACCAGCACCGCATCCGGATTCTGGCCGACGAGCTTGAGCGTCTGCGCCATCACCGAGGTGTCGACGCGCTGATAGCGCTCGGTGGAGGAAATCTTGATGCCGGCCTTCTCGGCGATGGCGGTGAAGGTCTTGACCCAGTTCTCGCCGAACGGATCGTTGACCGCGATGATGCCGACGGTTTTCACCCCGGTTTTGGTCATATGATCGACCAGCGCCTTGGCGATGATGTCGTCGTTCTGCGTGGTCTTGAACACCCACTTCTTCTTGTCGTCCATCGGCAGCACCGCAGCCGCGGTGCCGACCGGCGCCAGGAGCGGCGTCCCGGCCTCGGCGATGAAACCGATGATGCCCATGGCGTTCGGCGAGCCCGACGGGCCGATGATGGCATCGACGTTGTCGGTCAAGAGCTTCTTGACGGCCTGCGCGGTCTGCGTCGGGTCGGAGGCGTCATCGAGCACGGTGTATTCGACGCTGATGTCGCCGATCTTCTGCGGCAGCAGCGCGGCGGTATTCTTCTGCGGGATGCCGACCACCGAGATCGGACCGGTCGAGGACGGGATCAGCCCGACCTTCATCTGCGCGTCCGCCGCGGTCGGCGCGAGGCCGGCAACCGCGATCGCCGCTGCCGCGGCAAATGCCAGAACTCTGCTCATGGACTATTCCCCTCTCGTTGCCGGCTCGTTCGATCCATCACACGCCATAGCGCATGCCGGCCCTGTTTGCTCATTTATTATAGACATAAAGGATTTGGCGGGTCAGCTGCCCGCGCGCCGATTTTTTGCTTTACGCTGCGCGACGGGTTGCGCTTTATGCCCGGCGGACCACGGCGGCTGAGCGAGGGGCGGAGAGACCGCATGCGGGTGGGCAGCAACGAGCGGGCGGCAATGCTGGGCCTTCACGGCCGGGGCCTGGCGTGAGCGCCTTCATCGCCGGCTATCTGGTCCAGGACGGGCTGGCCAGCGGCGCGCTCTATACCCTGCTGGCGCTGGCCATCGTGCTGGTGTTCGCGCTGACCCGCGTGGTGCTGATCCCGCAGGGCGAGTTCGTGTCCTATGCGGCGCTGACCTATGCGCTGCTGATCGAGCGCAGGACCCCGGGCACCATCCTGATCCTGTTGCTGCTGATCGTCCTCACCATCGCGGTCGAAGCCGGCCGCGGCCTCCTGCGGGGCGGCCTGCGGACCCGCCTCGTCGCGGCGCTGCGCGCCAGCGTGCTGCCGCTCGCCGCCGCGGCACTGGCCTATGGCGCGAGCCTCGTCGCGCTGCCGGCAATCGCCTATGCGCTGGTGGCCGTGGTGCTGGTCGCGGCGATGGGACCGCTGCTTTACCGGCTGGTCTACGAGCCGATCGCGCACGCCTCGGTGCTGGTGCTCTTGATCGTCTCGGTGGCGCTGCATCTGGTGCTGGTCGAACTGGGCCTGTTCGTGTTCGGCCCGGGCGGGGCGCGCACCGAGCCCCTGATCGGCTGGAGCCTGTCGCTCGGCGGCGTGCCGGTCGCGGCACAGTCGCTGGCGATCTATGCGACGTCGGCCCTGGTGGTGCTGGTGCTCTACGTCCTGTCGGAGCGCACGCTGTACGGCAAGGCGCTGCGCGCCGCAGCCATCAATGCGACCGGCGCGCGGCTGATGGGCATCTCGGCCGCCATGGCCGGGCGCATCGCCTTCCTGCTCGCCGCGATCATCGGCGCGATCACCGGCGTGCTGGTCTCCTCCGTCACCATGATCTACTACGACACCGGCTTCCTGCTCGGCCTGAAGGGGTTCGTCGCCGCCATCATGGGCGGGCTCATCAGCTATCCCCTTGCCGCCGTCGGCGCCATCGGGCTCGGCGTGATGGAGAGCTTCGCCGCCTACTTCGCCAGCGCCTTCAAGGAGGCCATCGTCTTTTCGCTGATCATCCCGATCCTGTTCTGGCGCTCGCTCGCCACCTTCCGGCTGACGGACGACGAGGAATGAGCGCGCGGCGGCTCCTCCCGGTGGTGACGATCGCGGCGATTCTCGTCGCGCCGCTCGTCGCCTCCGAATACGCGCTGACCATCCTGACCTATATCGGGCTGTCGTCGATCGTGGCTTTGAGCCTGGTGCTGCTCACCGGCAAGGGCGGGCTGTCGTCGTTCGGGCAGGCGGCTTACGTCGGCATCGGCGCCTACATCTCGGCCTGGTTCACGCTCAACACCGCGCTGTCGCCGTGGCAAACGCTGCCGCTGATCGTGATCGTGGTCGCGATCGGGGCCTGGTTCGGCGCGCTGATCACGGTCCGGCTGTCCGGCCATTACCTGCCGCTCGCCACCATCGCGTTTGCGGTGGCGATGTATTTCGTGTTCGGCGGCTCCGATTTCATCGGCGGCATGACCGGGCTGTCGGACCTGCCGCGGCTGACGATCTTCGGCTTCGAACTGCACACCGCCGCGCACAGCTACCTGCTGGTGTGGATCGTGCTGCTCGCCTTCATGTGGGGAGTGCGCAACATTCTCGATTCGCGCGTCGGCCGCGCCATCCGCGCGCTGCGCGGCGGCGTCCTGATGGCGGAATCGATGGGCGTCGACACCATCAAGGCCAAGGTGCAGATCTTCGTCATCGCCTGCGTGATGGCGGCGATCACCGGCTGGCTCTACGCCCACTTCCAGCGCTTCGTCAGCCCGGCGGCGTTCTCGCTCAATCAGGGCATCGAGTACCTGTTCATGGCGGTGATCGGCGGCGCCGCCAGCATCTGGGGTGCCATCGTCGGCGCCGGCCTGATCACCTCGCTGAAACAGGTGTTGCAGGACACCCTGCCGGCGCTGATCGGCACGACCGGCAATTTCGAGACCGTCGCCTTCGGCGTCATCATCATCGTGCTGTTCCACGTCGCGCCGGAGGGGCTGGTCGCCGCCGTGCAGCGCAAGCTCGGCTGGACCGCGCTGCCCGGCCGGCTGCGGCCGCCGGATGCGGCGCTGCCGACACGCGAGCGCGCGGCGCCGGGCGCGGCGATGCTGGAGGTCGCGGGCGCCACCAAGGCATTCGGCGGCGTCGTCGCCAATCATGACATCGGCCTGACGCTCCACGCCGGCGAGATTCTGGCGCTGATCGGCCCCAACGGCGCCGGCAAGAGCACCTTCTTCAACCTCGTGACCGGCGTGGTGCCGGCCGACGCCGGCACCTTCGCGTTCCACGGCACGGCGGTCGCGCACCTGGCGCCACGCACCGTGGCGGCGCTCGGCGTCGGCCGCACGTTTCAGCACGTCCGTCTCTTGCCCGACATGTCGGCCATCGAGAACGTCGCCATCGGCGCCCACCGCCGCGGCCGCAAGGGGCTGTTCGCCGCGTTGTTCCGCCTCGACCGCGACGAGGAAGCACGCCTGTTCGACGAGGCACGGCGGCAGCTGGAGCGCGTCGGGCTCGGCACGCATTTGTGGTCGGAGGCTGGCGCACTGGCGCTCGGCCAGCAGCGCATCCTCGAGATTGCCCGCGCGCTGGCGCTCGACCCGAACGTGCTGCTGCTCGATGAGCCGGCCGCCGGCCTGCGCTACAAGGAGAAGCAGGACCTCGCCGCGCTGTTGCGCGAGCTGCGCGCCGAGGGCCTCGCCATTCTGCTGGTCGAGCACGACATGGATTTCGTCATGAAACTCGCCGACCGCGTCGTCGTCATGGAGTTCGGCGAGACCATCGCCGAGGGTACTCCGGCCGAGGTGCAGGCGGATGCGCGCGTGCGCGAGGCCTATCTCGGGGGCGCGGAATGACCGGCCAGCCGCCGCTGCTGCTGTCGTGCCGCGGCCTCACCGTGTCCTACGGCAAGATGGCGGCGGTGCGTGGCGTCGATCTCGATATCCGGCAGGGCGAGGTCGTTACCATCGTCGGCCCCAACGGTGCCGGCAAGACCTCGCTGCTGTCGGCGCTGATGGGGCTTCTGCCCTGCACCGGCGCGGTCAGCTATTTCGGCGGCGCCGCCGGCGCGCCGCCGCCCGTCGAGACGCTGGTGGCGCAAGGGGTCGCCCTCATCCCCGAAACCCGCGAACTGTTCGGCCCGATGTCGGTCGAGGACAACCTGCGGCTCGGCGCCTTCGACCGCTGGCGGCGCGGCGCTCGCGACCTCGATGCCATGCTGGCCGACGTCTACGCCACCTTTCCGCGGCTCGGCGAGCGCCGCCGACAGGAGGCCGGCACCTTATCCGGCGGCGAGCGGCAGATGCTGGCGATGGGCCGGGCGCTGATGGGACGCCCAAGACTTCTGATGATGGACGAGCCCAGCCTCGGGCTCGCGCCCCTGATCATCAAGGAAATTTTCCGCCTGATCGCCAGTTTGCGCGAGCGCAACGTTGCGATTCTGCTGGTCGAGCAGAATGCCCGGGCAGCGTTGCGCATCGCCGACCATGGCTACGTCATGGAGACCGGCGAATTCGTGCTGCAGGGACCGACTGCGGACCTGATCCGCAACGACCGGGTGATCGAGACCTATCTCGGCATCGCCGGCGCCGAGCCGCCGCCGGACGGCCGTTGAGGCGGAAGGAATCGTCGGGGCTTGCGGGGGATTATTTTATATATAAAATAATTCGCACGATCGGCCTGCGACGCCTCGACGGAGGGTGTCATGAACATCGCCATCATCGGCGGCGGCCCCGCCGGCCTCTACAGCGCAATCCTGCTGAAAAAGCAGCGGCCATCGGCGGCCGTGACGGTCTATGAGCGCAACCGCGCCGACGACACCTTCGGCTTCGGCGTGGTGTTTTCCGACGCCACCCTCGACAATTTCGAGGCCCACGACCCGGACAGCTACCGCAGCATCACCCGCGCCTTCGCCTACTGGGACGACATCGCCATCCACTTCAAGGGCACGGTGCACCGCATCGGCGGCAACGGCTTCTGCGGCTGTTCGCGCCGCACGCTGTTGCTGATCCTGCAGGAACGCGCCCGCGAACTCGGCGTCGGCTTGCGCTTCGAAACCGAGATCGCCGATGAGGCCACGGTCGCGGACGCCGACCTGATCGTGCTGGCCGACGGCATCAACAGCCGCTTCCGCGAAAAATTCGCCGACCACTTCCAGCCGGCGCAAGACCTGCGCAGCAACGCCTTCGCCTGGATGGGCTCGACCAAGCCGCTCGACGCCTTCACCTTCGTGTTCGAGGAGACAGAGTGGGGGCCGTTCATCGCCCACGCCTACCAGTACGAGACCGACCGCTCGACCTGGATTTTCGAGACCGACCCCGCGACCTTCGCCCGTGCCGGGCTGGCTGGCCTCACCGAAGAGGAATCGGCGCGGCGCATGGAAGCGATCTTCGGCCGCTTCCTCGACGGCCACCGGCTGCTCGTCAACCGCTCGCTGTGGCGCAACTTTCCGATGATCCGAACCGGGCGCTGGGTGCGCAACAACATGGTGCTCATCGGCGACGCCAAGGCGACCGCGCATTTCTCGATCGGCTCCGGCACCAAGCTCGCCATGGAGGACGCCATCGCGCTCGCCGAGGCGATGCACGATACGCCGACGGCGGCGGAGGCGCTCGACCGCTACGAGGCCGGCCGCCGCGAGGAAGTCGAGAAGACCCAGCACGCCGCCGACGTGTCGCTGGTGTGGTTCGAGCACGTCCGCCGCTTCTGGCACTTCGATCCGGTGCAGTTCGCCTTTGGCGTCATGACCCGCTCCAAGGCGATCACCTACGACAATCTGGCGCTGCGCGCGCCCGCCTTCGTCGCCGAGGTCGATCGTGCCTTCGCCAAGACCGTGCGTGCGCACGGCTTTGACGTCGATGTCGAGCGCCCGGCGGTGCCGATGTTCCAGCCGCTGCGGCTGCGCGACATGACGCTCGGCAACCGCGTCGTGGTGTCGCCGATGTGCATGTATTCGGCCGAGGACGGCGTGCCGGGCGACTTCCACCTGATGCACTACGGCTCACGCGCCGTCGGTGGCTCCGCTCTGATGTTCACCGAAATGACCTGCGTGGCACCGGACGCGCGCATCACCCCGGGCTGCGCCGGGCTGTGGAACGACGCGCAGGAGGCGGCGTGGCGGCGCATCGTCGATTTCGTCCACGCCCATTCGACGGCGAAATTCGCCCTGCAACTCGGCCATGCCGGGCGCAAGGGCGCAACGAAACTGATGTGGGAGGGTATCGACCGGCCGCTCGAGACCGGCGGCTGGGATATCGTCTCGGCGTCGCCGATCCCCTACTTCCCCGACAGCCGGGTGCCGCGCGAACTCGACCGCGCCGGCATGGACCGCATCATTGCAGATTTCGTTGCCGCCACCGAGCGCGGCGTGCGCTGCGGCTTCGACATGCTGGAGCTGCACTGCGCCCACGGCTACCTGCTGGCGAGCTTCATCTCGCCGCTCACCAATCGCCGCACCGACGCCTATGGCGGGCCGCTCGACAACCGCCTGCGCTTTCCGCTGGAGGTATTTTCCGCCATGCGCGCGGCCTGGCCGGCCGACAAGCCGATGTCGGTGCGCATTTCGGCGACCGACTGGGAGCCGGGCGGCCTCAGCGGCGACGACGCGGTCGAGGTGGCGCGCGCCTTTGCCGAGGCCGGCGTCGATCTGGTCGATGTCTCGACCGGCCAGACCACGCGCGCCGCGCAACCGGTCTACGGCCGCATGTTCCAGACCCCGTTTTCCGATCAGGTCCGCAACGAGGCCGCCGTCGCCACGATGTGCGTCGGCAACATCACCAGCGCCGACCAGGTCAACACCATCCTCGCCGCCGGCCGTGCCGACCTCGTGGCGCTGGCACGGCCGCACCTGGTCGATCCCGCCTTCACCCTCAAGGCCGCCGCCTGGTACGGCGCCGCCAACGTCCATTGCCCGCCGCAATACCGGCCCGGCCGGGAGCAGATCGACCGCAACAGCGTGCGCGAGCGCGCCGAACTCACCGAACTGAAGCTCAAGGCACGGCCGCGCACGCGGGCCGGGCTCGCCGCCGACACCGACAGCCTGCGCGCCGCCGAATAGCGCCGCATCCACCAAGAGATCAGCAAGGGACCGTCATGATCCTCGATTCCGAGACCAAGGCCGCCGAGCTGCCCGAAGACCACGGCGAGGAGTTGCGGCTGTGGCTCAGGCTCCTGACCTGCACCACGCTGATCGAGGGCGAGGTGCGCCGCCGCCTGCGCGAGCGCTTCGGCGTCACCATGCCGCGCTTCGACCTGATGGCGCAGCTCGACAAGGTGCCGGGCGGCATGACGCTGTCGGATGTCTCGAAGCGGATGATGGTCTCCAACGGCAACGTCACCGGTCTGGTCGAACGGCTGATGGAGTCCGGCCATATCGACCGCCGCACCTCCGAGACCGACCGCCGCGTGCAGGTGATTCGCCTGACCCGGCTCGGCCGCGCCGACTTCCGCAGGATGGCCGCCGAGCACAAGGCGTGGATCGCCGACATTTTCGCCGACCTGGCCGACAAGGATGTGCGCGACCTGATGCGGCTTCTCGCCAAGACCAAGGCATCGGCGCGCCGCGCCCGGACCACCCCGCTGCCGCCGGCATAAATCCCCGAAAACGCGGGTGCGGCAACACGACGGTGGCGCGACCAGCGCGACTTTTCTAACATGAAATAATACAGGCGCCCGCCCGGGTCGTGCTCTCCTTCGCCATCACCGTTTCGCGGGTGTGGCGGGGCGGGCACGAACGCCTTGCTTGTGCCCAATTAAGTCATCCATAATGCCGGACATCCTGTCAGATTCCGGGACCCCGAACCTCGCAGCGCAAAGGGACTGATGACCGGCGATGCCGTATGACGCGCTTCTCGTCGCCGTCGTCTCTCTGCCCTTTGTCGGGAGTCTGGTCGCGGCCCTGCTGCCGGCCAACGCGCGCAATGCCGAGGCCTGGCTCGCCGGCGGCGTCGCCAGCACCTGCCTTGTGCTGTCGGCCTCGCTCTACTCGGTCATGGCCAGCGGCGAGGCCGTCGTCGCCACCACCAACTGGCTGCCGGAATTCGGCCTCAGCTTCACCTTGCGGATCGACGGCTTCGCCTGGCTGTTCACGCAGATCGTCGCCGGCATCGGCCTCCTGGTGGTGCTGTATTCGCGCTACTACATGTCGCCGAAGGACCCGGTGCCGCGGTTCTTCGCGCTGCTGCTGGCGTTCATGGGCTCGATGCTCGGCATCGTGCTGTCCGGCAACCTGATTCAGCTCGTCTTCTTCTGGGAGCTGACCAGTCTGTTGTCGTTCCTGCTGATCGGCTACTGGCACCACAACGCCGCCGCCCGCGACGGCGCCCGCATGGCGCTGACCGTCACCTCGATCGGCGGCCTCAGCCTGCTGGTCGGCGTGCTGCTGATCGGCCACATCGTCGGCAGCTACGATCTCGACGAGGTGCTGGAGGCGGCGCCGCTGATCAAGTCGCACAGCCTCTACGTCCCGGTGGTGGTGCTGATCACGCTCGGCGCCTTCACCAAGAGCGCGCAGTTTCCGTTCCACTTCTGGCTGCCGAGCGCCATGGCGGCGCCGACCCCGGTGTCGGCCTATCTGCATTCGGCGACACTCGTGAAGGCCGGCGTATTCCTGCTGGCGCGGCTGTGGCCGGCGCTCGCCGGCACCGACGCCTGGTTCCTGATCGTGGTCTCGGTCGGGCTCGCAACGCTATTGATCGGCGCCTACCTCGCCATCTTCCAGCACGACCTCAAGGGCCTGCTGGCCTATTCGACCATCAGCCACCTCGGCCTGATCACGCTCCTGCTCGGGCTCGGCAGCCCGCTCGCGGCGGTGGCGGCGATCTTCCACATGATGAACCACGCCACCTTCAAGGCGTCGCTGTTCATGGCCGCCGGCATCATCGACCACGAGAGCGGCACCCGCGACATCCGCCGCCTGAGCGGCCTCTACCGCTTCATGCCGGTGACGGCGACGCTCGCCATGGTCGCCGCCGCGGCGATGGCGGGGGTGCCGCTGCTCAACGGCTTCCTGTCCAAGGAAATGTTTTTCGCCGAAACGGTCGAGGATCACGTCGGCACCATCCTCGACCACATGCTGCCCTACGGCGCGACGCTGGCCGGCGCCTTCAGCGTCGCCTATTCGCTGCGCTTCATCCACGGCGCGTTCTTCGGGCCGCCGCCGACCGACCTGCCGCGCACCCCGCATGAGCCGCCGCACTGGATGCGGTTTCCGATCGAGCTGCTGGTGCTGCTCTGCCTGATCGTCGGCGTCATCCCCGGCATCACCGTCGGCGCCTTCCTCGACACCGCGGTGCGCTCCGTGCTGGGCTCCGCCACGCCCGCCTACAGCCTCGCGGTGTGGCACGGCTTCACGCTGCCCCTGGTGATGAGCGTGATCGCGCTGGCCGGCGGGGTCGCCCTCTATCTCGCTTTGCAAGGCTACCTGAAGAAGGGCATCGAGGGGCCGCCGTTCAGCGAACTGATCCGCGACCAGCGCATCTTCGACCGGATCATGGTGGTGCTGTCGTGGCGCTTCGCCAGCACCATCGCCGGCTTCCTCGGCACCCGGCGATTGCAGCCGCAACTGCGCCTCCTGGTCGGCACGGCGCTGGTCGCCGCCGCCGTGCCGCTGACGCTGCGCGGGCTCGGGACCTGGCAGCCCGCGCCATCGGCGATCGACCCGGTGCTGGCGCTGGTCTGGCTGGTCGGCATCGTCTGCGCGCTCGGTGCCGCCTGGCAGGCCAAGTATCACCGGCTCGCCGCGCTGATCCTGATGGGCGGCGCCGGGCTCGTCACCTGCGTCACCTTCATCTGGCTGTCGGCGCCGGACCTCGCGCTGACCCAGCTGCTGGTCGAGATCGTCACCACCGTGCTGCTGCTGCTCGGCTTGCGCTGGCTGCCCAAGCGCGTGCAGGGCGCCGATGCCGACCTGACCGAATCGGCGCTGGCGCCGCTGCGCCGCCTGCGCGACCTGATCGTCGCCATCGTCGCCGGCGGTGGCGTGGCGATGCTGGTCTACGCGGTGATGACGCGGCCCGGCGTCGGCAATATCGGCCAGTACTTCATCGACAACGCCTACACCAAGGGCGGCGGCAGGAACGTCGTCAACGTCATTCTGGTCGACTTCCGCGGCTTCGACACGCTCGGCGAGATCACCGTGCTCGGCGTGGTCGCGCTCACCGTCTACGCGCTGCTGCGCCGCTTCCGGCCGGCCGCCGACAGCGTCGAGACGCCCGAGCAGCAGCGCACCCAGAACCGCTACGACGAGGCCCATCCCGAGCGCCGGCGCGGCGCCACCATCGCCGATTCGATGATGGTACCCTCGGTGGTGATGCGGCTGATGTTTCCGACCGTCACGGTGGTCGCGCTGTTCCTGCTGCTGCGCGGCCACGATCAGCCGGGCGGCGGCTTCGTCGCCGGCATCA
This sequence comes from Pseudomonadota bacterium, assembly GCA_003576765.1. Taxonomy (GTDB): domain Bacteria; phylum Pseudomonadota; class Alphaproteobacteria; order Rhizobiales; family Xanthobacteraceae; genus PRO6. The sequence continues at coordinate 40,933 of QEVP01000010.1, read as the reverse complement.
CCATGGCGGTCGCCTTCATCCTGCAATACATGGCGTTCGGCACCCGCTGGGTCGAGGATCGCCTGCGCATCCTGCCGGTGCGCTGGATCGGCGCCGGCCTGATGCTGGCGGCCCTGACCGGCATCGCGGCGTGGCCGTTCGCGCGGCCGTTCCTCACCTCGTATTTCGGCTATGCCGAACTGCCGCTGGTCGGCAAGACTCCGGTGGCGAGCGCGCTCGCCTTCGATATCGGCGTGTTCGCGCTGGTCGTCGGCGCCACCGTGCTGGTGCTGATCGCACTGGCCCACCAATCGGTGCGTACGCACCGCGCCGTACGCTCGGCCGCCGAGGCGGCGGAGGTGGCCGTGGCGCCGGTGGAGGCGCGCTGATGGAAATCATTCTCGCCATCGGCATCGGCGTGCTCACCGGCTCCGGCGTCTGGCTCCTGCTGCGGCCGCGTACCTTTCAGGTCATCATCGGGCTGTCGCTGATCTCCTATGCCGTCAACCTGTTCATCTTCGGCATGGGGCGGCTGCGCACCGGCGCGCCGCCGATCCTGCATGAGGGCGTGGTCGATGCCACCGCGCGCTACGTCGATCCGGTGCCGCAGGCGCTGGTGCTGACCGCCATCGTCATCGGCTTCGCCATGACGGCGCTGTTCCTCGTGGTGCTCCTGGCCTCGCGCGGCCTGACCGGCACCGATCACGTCGATGGCCGGGAGCAGGGCCAATGACGCGGGCGCTCGACCATCTGGTGATCGCGCCGATCCTGCTGCCGCTGGTGGCGGCGGCGTTGATGCTGCTGCTCGACGAGCGCCGCCGGACGCTGCGCACCGCGCTCAGCCTCACCTCGACCTTCGGCCTGCTGGCGATCGCCATCGTGCTGATGGCGATGGCCGACGCAAGCCCCCCCGGCGCCGGCGTCAGCCGCACCTATCCGCTCGGCAACTGGCCGGCGCCGTTCGGAATCGTGCTGGTGCTCGACCGCCTGTCGGCGCTGATGGTGGCGCTCACGGCCGTGCTCGGCTGTGCGGCGCTGACATTCTCGCTGGCGCGCTGGGACCGCGCCGGCCCGTATTTCCATGCGCTGTTCCAACTGCTGCTGATGGGACTGAACGGCGCCTTCCTGACCGGCGACCTGTTCAACCTGTTCGTGTTCTTCGAACTGCTGCTGGCTGCGTCCTACGGCCTGCTGCTGCACGGCACGGGGCTCGCGCGGGTGCGCGCCGGGCTGCAATACATCGCCGTCAACCTCGCCGCCTCCTCGCTGTTCCTGATCGGCGTCAGCCTGATCTACGGCGTCACCGGCACGCTCAACATGGCCGACCTGGCCCAGCGCATCGCCACCGTGCCGGACGACAACCGCATGCTGCTCGAAGCGGGCGCCGCGATCCTCGGCATCGCCTTCCTGGTCAAGGCCGGCATGTGGCCGCTCGGCTTCTGGCTGCCGACCGCCTACGCCGCCGCCGCCCCGCCGGTGGCCTCGGTGTTCGCGATCATGACCAAGGTCGGCGTCTACGTGGTGCTGCGGCTGTCGCTGCTTCTGTTCGGCGAGGAGGCCGGCGCCTCGGCACATTTCGGCGGCACCTGGATTCTGTTCGGCGGCCTGATGACGATGATCTACGGCCTGATCGGCATTCTCGCCGCGCAGGACATGCCGCGCATGACCGGCTACGCCGTGCTGGTGTCGTCCGGCACGGTGCTGGCGGCGATCGGCATCGGCGGCGTCTCGGTGACCGGCGGCATGCTGTACTACCTCGCCAGCTCGACGCTGGCGCTGGCCGCCTTCTTCCTGCTGATCGAATTGGTCGAACGCGGCCGCGCCGCCGGCGCCGACATGCTCGCGGTCACCATGGAGGCGTTCGGCAACGGCACCGAGGAGGAGTCCGAGCATGAGGAGGAGATCGGCGCCGCCACCCCCGCCACGCTGGCCGTGCTCGGCCTGTCCTTCTTCGCCTGCGCGCTGCTGCTCGCCGGGCTGCCGCCGCTGTCCGGCTTCATCGGCAAATTCGTGCTGCTCACCGCCATGCTCAACCCGGCGGGCCTCGTTCAGACGGCGACCGCCGCGGCGCCGGGCGCTACGGTGCCGATGCCGGCGGCGGAGGTCTGGGCCTTCCTCGCGGTCATCATCGTCTCGGGATTGGCCACCATCATCGCCATGACGCGCGCCGGCATCCGCACCTTCTGGGCACCGATCGAGCGCAGCGTGCCGCGCGTGCTCGCCGTCGAGCTGGCGCCGGTCGCCGTGCTCCTGATGCTGTGCGTGGCGATGACGATCGAGGCCGCTCCGGTGATGCGCTACATGCAGGCGACGGCCCAATCGCTCCACGCGACCACCGACGCCGACAGCGGCCGCAGCATCCCGCCGCCGCTCGAAAAAGCCACCGAGGCGCGGCCATGAGAACGCTCGCACGCGCCATTTTGCCCTATCCCCTGGTGTCGCTCGGCCTGTTCGCGCTGTGGCTGCTGCTCAATCAGTCGCTGTCGCCCGGCCATCTCGTGCTCGGCGGACTGGTCGCGCTGATCGCACCGCGGGGGCTTTTGCTGCTCGAGCCGCCGCCGGTACGGCTCAGCCGGCCGGTCGCGATCGTGCGGCTGGGCTGGCGGGTGTTCGTCGATATCGTTCGCTCCAACATCGCGGTGACCGGCATCATCCTCCGCCTCAAGCGGCGCGAGCGCAACGCCGGCTTCGTCGCCATTCCGCTGAAGCTGCGCAACGCCAACGCGCTGGCGGTGCTCGGCACCATCATCACCTCGACGCCGGGCACGGTGTGGGTCGATTTCGATTCGGCGACCGGCCTGCTGCGCATCCACGTGCTCGACCTGATCGAGGAAGCCGACTGGATCGAGACCATCCAGCAACGCTACGAGACGCTGCTTCTGGAGATCTTCCGATGAACGTGCTGATCCTCACGCTGTCGGTGCTGCTGGCGCAACTCTGCCTCGCGCTGGCGATGGTCTGTGCCACTGTCCGCATGCTGCGCGGGCCCCGCGCGCAGGATCGCGTCGCCGCTTTCGATGCGCTCTACGTCAGCGCCATGCTGCTGCTGCTGACTTTCGGCATCCGCTCCGGCACCACGCTGTATTTCGAGGCGGCGCTGGTGATCGCGGTGCTCGGTTTCGTCTCGACGGCGGCGCTCGCCAAATTCCTGATGCGCGGGGAGGTCATCGAATGACGCTCGCCGTTCACCTGCCGCTGTGGGCGGCGATCCTGGTCGCGGCCTGCGTGCTGCTCGGCGCGGTGCTGACGCTGATCGGCACCGTCGGGCTGTTGCGGCTCGGCACCTTCTACGAACGCGTGCACGCGCCGACGCTTGGCACCACGCTCGGCACCGGCTTCATCCTGATCGGCTCGATGCTGTACTTCTCGCTGGCCGGCGAGCGCCTTGTGATCCACGAGGTACTGATCGCGCTGTTCGTCACCGTGACCACACCGGTCTCGCTGATGCTGCTCGTTCGTGCCGCCGACTACCGCGACCGGCTGGAGGGTCACGACCCGGAAGCGGAGGCCGAACGCTCAGCCAGCTAGCGCGCCGATCCCGACCGGACAGGCGACGCCGGTGCCGGCGAGGCCGCAATAGCCCGCCGGGTTCTTGGCGAGATACTGCTGGTGATAGTCCTCGGCGAAGTAGAACTCCGGCGCCGGCGCGATCTCCGTTGTAATCGCCCCAAGCCCGCGCCCCGCCAGCGCCTTGCCGAACGCTGCCTTCGAGGCGGTCGCGATCCCCTGCTGCGCGTCGTCGAAGGTATAGATCGCCGAGCGGTACTGCGTGCCGATATCGTTGCCCTGCCGCATGCCCTGCGTCGGGTCGTGGTTCTCCCAGAACGTCTTGACCAGCCGCTCATAGGGGAGCCGCGCGGGATCGAACACCACCAGCACCGCCTCGGTGTGCCCGGTATGGCCCGAGCACACCTCCTCGTAGGTCGGGTTCGGCGTAAAGCCGCCGGCATAGCCCGCCGCCGTGATGTGGATGCCCTCGCCGAGTTGCCAGAACAGCCGCTCCGCACCCCAGAAGCAGCCCATGCCGAACAGCGCCCGCTCGGTTCCCGCCGGATAGGGCGGCGCGAGTCGTCGACCGTTGACGAAATGGGTCTCGGCGGTGGGGATCGGCATCATGCGGCCGGGGAGCGCGGTGTCGATGCTCGGCATCGAGGCGGGCTTGCGCATGAACAGCATGGTGTCCTCCGAAGGATACACGGGCAGCGGCGGGCGTCCGGTACCGTCAATATATAGGAGGTTGCAGGGCCGGCGTCAGTCCCGCGCGTAGCCGATCAGCGGCTTGCGCGGCCGGAATGCCAGCATCAGAAACAGGCCGACGGCGCCCAGCACCAGCCACGCCGGCTGCGCCAGCACCACCCGGACGGCGTTGTCCCACAGCCATGGCGAGGTGGCCTCGACGAGCGCCTGAAACGCCGCCTGGCTGCCCTGGTGGAGATCGTTCCAGACCTCGTCGAGCCGGGTGAACTGCAGGCGCTGGTCGGCGATGGTGCGCGCCCCGTCATAGACCAGAAGCACAAAACCCGCCGCCAACAGCAACAGCCCGAACAACCGAAACAGCCCGCGGATCATGGCTTACCCTTTAACCCCTTTGACACGTTCGCCTTGCTGTCGCCGGCTGGGGCGAGCGCCCGTCGGGTTCCCGCGGGCAGGCGTTGACGGCAGTCGCCGCCACCCGTATAAGGCCCACAACTGGCGGCGGGCGCAATCCTGCCGCCGCTGTTCTTTGGACGACGTGGCGATCCGGCGACTTTCGGAGCAGGTGTTCCGTTTTCGACCCGCCAGAGGCGCCCGCCACCCTTGAAAACCCGCCGGCGGCAGCCGCCGAAGGATTTTGATACCCATGGCCAATACCAAGTCCGCCATCAAGGCGACCCGCAAGATTGCCCGACGCACGCTCGTCAACAAGTCCCGCCGCACCCAGATGCGCGGCGCGGTCCGTCAGGTCGAGGAAGCCATCGCCAAGGGCGATCGCGAAGCGGCGCTGGAGGCGATGAAGCGCGCCGAGCCGAAGCTGATGCAGGCGGCCCAGCGCAGCATCGTCCACAAGAATGCCGCCAGCCGAAAAGTGTCGCGGCTGACGCACAGCATCGCCAAGCTCGCGAAATAACACTTTCGCACGTCATGTGCAGGCCCAAGCCCGGTCTCGCACCGGGCTTTTCGATGCGCCCGACCGCCGCGGGAACCGTGCGCCAGCGTCGCGGGGTGCGGCGCTTTGGCCATCCCGCCGCCTGCGACATTGCACCGATTGTCGGATTGCGCGCACTCCCCATATATGGGCCAGATCGCCATCCGGGGCAGGCCGGTTTTCCCCTCCCGCAGTCAGGCGCAACAGGCGCCACATCCGCTCTTGCATGGGAGCCTTGGATGGTCATGATGTGGCCCTTTCGTGCGGTGCACCCAAAGAGCGCCCGCGAGGAGTCTTGAATGATTGGTCTGGTACTTGTGACCCACGGGCGGCTTGCCGACGAGTTCAAGGCGGCGCTGGAGCACGTCATGGGTCCGCAGAAGCAAATCGAGACGATCACCATCGGGGCGGAAGACGACGCCGACCTGTGCCGCAGCGATATCATCGAGGCGGTGGCGCGCGCCGATAGCGGCGACGGCGTCGCCATCCTCACCGACATGTTCGGCGGCACGCCGTCGAACCTGGCGATTTCCTGCATGAGCCGGCCGAAGGTCGAGGTGCTCGCCGGCATCAACCTGCCGATGCTGGTCAAGCTCGCCAAGGTGCGCGAGGACTACGCGCTGCCCGAGGCGATCGCCGCCGCGCAGGAGGCGGGCCGCAAATACGTCACCATCGCCAGCCGCGTGCTCGCCGGCAAATGACGCAGGCGAGCGACGACGTCCCTCCGCGCCCTGAGCCGGCTGCGCCGGCCGAACCCGTCACGCGCACGGTCGAGATCATCAACAAGCGCGGCCTGCATGCGCGCGCCTCCGCCAAATTCGTGCAGGTGGTGGAGCGCTTCGACGCCGACGTCACCGTGACGCGCAACGGCGAGACCGTCGGCGGCACCTCGATCATGGGGCTGATGATGCTCGCCGCCGGGCCCGGCACCACCATCGAAATTGCAGCACGCGGCCGCGAAGCCAACGCCGCGGTGACGGCACTGAGCGACCTCATCGCCGGCAAATTCGGCGAGGAATAATCAGCGCGACGGCGGCACGATGAAGACGTGCCAAAGCCCCTGCGGTCCGGCCATGCCGTGGAAGAAGCGGCGCTGCGTCACCTCGATCCGCTCCGCGCCCGCGGCATTTTCCTGCATCCACGCCATGCAGTCCGCAAGCCGCGGATCGGCCGTTTCGCAGATACCGATAAAACCGGAGCGCCTCGCCTCGTCGAGCGTGGTCAGTCCGGCACCCCACGCCACGTCGAGTTCGAGCGGCTTCGGATGGTCGGGGCTGTAGAAGGTCATCGGCGTCGCCGCCTCGACAAACGACACCGCCACCGCCCACGGCGTGCCGAATCGCAGCCGCCACAGCTCGGTGAGCTGCTCCGCGAGCCGCGAATCGGCGGTATAGGTCGTCCCCTGCGCCGCCTGCCGCGCAAAACTGTCGCGCGCCAGCGATGGGGCCAGCGCCAGCACACCGACGGTGATGACGAGCCACGTCGCCAGCGCGCCGACCGGCGCGATCAGGCGTACCCGCACGCGCGGCCATGCCAACAGCGCGAGCGGCGTCAGGAAGAACATCGGGATGCCCCAGTCGGTCTTCATCAGGATGGCGAAGACGATGGCACCGCACACCGGCACGGCCACGAGGATCGTCTGAATGCTCCAGACATTGATCGCCGGGGCAAGGCGGGGGCCGGCGGACGCACTGAGGACGAACCAGCCCGGCCACCAGAGCCGTCGCCGGCTGCCTGGCCCGCGCAGCGACAGCACGAGCACAAGCGCAATCAGCACCGGCGCCAGCAGCGCAAAATTGTGGCCGAAGAAGTCGGCGGCCGCGACCACGCTGCGCGCCCGCGAGATGTGCGCATACGTTCCGGCATAGACGAACGGGGCGAAATCCATCTGCCACAGCCAGACGAGATGCGGTGCCATCGCCGCAGCGAACGCCGCCATGGCGACCCATGGCGCAGGGCTGCGCAGAAAGGCCGCGCGCTGCGGATGCAGCAGCGCTGCAAGCGCGACGGCACCGATCATCGTCACCGCCCAGTATTTCGTCAGCATGCCGGCTGCGGCGGCAAGTCCGAGCCAGAGGCCGGCGCGCGCCGTCCGCTTTTCGAAAGCATTGAGATAGGCCAGCACGATCAGCGGCAGCACCGCGACCTGGGCAAGGTCGGCGTTGTACTTGAACCCCTTGAAATTGAAGATCGGATAGAGCGCCAGCAGCGCCACGCTGAGGAAGGCGCGGCGACGATCGACCACCCGGCAGGCGATCAGCCAGCACACGAACAGGCCGAAGCCCGTCGTCGCCATGGCCAGCGCATAGGCGGAGGCATCGGTTACGGGCGCGAGGCGAAACCAGACGCCGGCGATCCAGCCCGACAGCGGCGGATGCTTGCCGTAGCCGAGCAGAAAATCGCGACCCCACGCATAGGCTTCGGTGGTATCGAAATGCAGGTCCTGCGCCGTCTTCAACAGGCACAGGATCACGGTCCACGCCACCGCATGCACGAACACGAAACCTGCCACCACGGCGCGGGCGGTGCGCGCATCGGCGATGCCTGCAGCGACCCATGCGATCAACCGGCGAAACAGCCGCCCCGCGCCCCATGGCCGCGCGCGTGCCGCCGCATGGCCCAGCCGCGAATCGGTTCGATCCATGATGTGTCCTTAGATCTTGCGGCTTGCTAGCAGCGTCGCAGCTTCCGCCGCAACCGCATTCGGCCGCCATCGGCTGATATGTCTCTAAACAAACGGTGTACGACCCGCGCTAACGCTGGGACGGCACCGCGATCAGCAAATAGCGCTCGGCCTTTCCGCGGCTGCCGAGATAATCGCGCGCAACGGTCAGTTCGGTGCGTTGGCTCGCGGGCCGGCTTGCCGCCTGCGCTTCGATAGCCGCGACGCAAGGTCGCTGCGACTGCGGGCAGATCCAGACGATACCGTCGCGGGCGATGCGGGCGGCGTCGGTCCACGGCGTCACCTGCGGCCGCAGCACGTCGTAGGTCGCCGGTGCTTCTGCGGCGTAGAAGGCGACACCGTTGATGATGTGATCCTCGCCGCCGACGAGACGCAGCGGAGCCGGGCTCGCAGCACGCCATGCGCGCTCCGCTTCCCGCGCCAGCAGCCGGTAGTGCGCCATGTGATTTTCCAGCCCCTGCCGGTGGATCACGATCGCCGCGACCGGCGCAGCCACGAGCGCCAGCAGCGGAAAGGCGATGGCGAACGCGATGGTGCGCCGTGCCGCGGGCCGGGAAACGGTGACACGCGGCGAGGACAACAGCACCACCGGCAGCAGCGTCATGCTGCCCATCGCCCACAGCGACACCGCTTCGCTGCGGGTTGCGATGGCGACGGCGACCGGCAGCACCAGAGGAACGGCGAACACGACGAGCGCCAGGCGACGATCGGGATCGCGCGGCCACAGCATGTCTTTCATTCCGCCGGTCGAGAGGCGGCCCGCAAACACCACGATCAGGATCGGCAGGATGACATAGGCCACCGCGCCGGTGAGGTACTCGGGCGCTGCGGTCAGCGCCTCATGGAACGGGCGGCGGTGCGAGGCGAGCGCGTAGCCGAATGTCTCGAACCCGTTGGCGGCGACCCAGGCGAGGTGCGGCGCGAGCACCACGAGCCCGGCCGCGATACTGACCCACGGCGCGGGTGAGCGGAAATAGGCGGCGCGGCGCGTATCGATCAGCGCCGCAACGCCGCACCCCGCAAGCAGGAAGATGCCCCAGTACTTGCCGAGCATCGCCAGCGCGGCGGCCACGCCCGCGAGCGCCGCCCAGCCAACGGCGCGGGTTTGAAACGAGCGCAGGAACGCCCATGTCGCGAACGCCCACAGCGAAATCATCACGCTGTTGGCGTTGTATTTCAGCGCCTGAAAGTTGAAGAACGGAACCAGCGTCAGCATCGCAAGCCCGACGGCGAGCTTGTCGCCGGCGAGCGAGGTCAGCATCAGGCGCCAGGCGAACCACAGCGCAACGCCGACGCAGGCCATCGCCAGCAGATAGAACGCCCAGTCCTGCCGCGGGAAAACGTCGAACCAGAGGCCGGCGAGCCAGCCCGACAGCGGCGGATGCTTTGGCGTGCCGAACGGCGCCTCCCGCCACCACACCACGGCCTCGGCCATGTCGAAGTGGATGTCCTGGCTGCCCTTGGCGATCACCGCATACAGCGTCCACACCAGCACATAGACGCCGAGCACAACCGGAACCGTCCGGCCGCGGCGCGCCGGATCGGCAACGGCGTCGATCAGGCGATCCAGCCTCGCGGCGAGGCCGCCCCGCGCCTGCGGCACGGCTATCTCGGGCGGCTCTGTCGCCACGGGGATCCTCCTTCCGGCACCGTCCGGGATAGACCGGAACGCCTGCCGCCGGTCAAGGCCCGGGGCGCCGCCGACGGCCGCGACGGCCTCGCTTGCCCGTGGCAGGCCCCGATGGTAATCCCCGCGCCCATGGCGCAAACTCCCATCACCAACATCCGCAACTTTTCCATCGTCGCCCATATCGACCATGGCAAATCAACGCTGGCCGACCGGCTGATCCAGTTAACCGGCGGGCTGGCGGCGCGCGAGATGAAGGAACAGGTGCTCGATTCGATGGACATCGAGCGCGAGCGCGGCATCACCATCAAGGCGCAGACGGTGCGTCTGACCTATCCGGCCAAGGACGGCCAGACCTACATCCTCAACCTGATCGACACGCCCGGACACGTCGATTTCGCCTACGAGGTGTCGCGTTCGCTCGCCGCCTGCGAAGGCTCGCTGCTGGTGGTGGACGCGAGCCAGGGCGTCGAGGCCCAGACGCTCGCCAACGTCTATCAGGCGCTCGACAACAATCACGAGATCGTGCCCGTCCTCAACAAGATCGACCTGCCCGCGGCCGAACCCGACAAGGTCAAGCAGCAGATCGAGGATGTGATCGGCATCGACGCCTCCGATGCGGTGATGATCTCGGCCAAGACCGGGCTCGGCATCGAGGACGTGCTCGAAGCCATCGTGCATCGCCTGCCGCCGCCGAAGGGCGACCGCGAGGCGCCCCTCAAGGCGCTGCTGGTGGACTCGTGGTACGACGTCTATCTCGGCGTCGTCGTGCTGGTGCGCATCGTCGACGGGGTGATGCACAAGGGCCAGCGCATCCGCATGCTCGGCACCAATGCGGCCTACGACGTCGAGCGCATCGGCTACATCACGCCGAAGATGGTCCATGTCGATCAGCTCGGCCCCGGGGAGATCGGCTTCATCACCGCCGCGATCAAGGAGGTGGCCGATACCCGCGTCGGCGACACCATCACCGACGACAGAAAACCCGTCGCCGCGCCGCTGGCCGGCTTCCGTCCGGCGATCCCGGTGGTGTTCTGCGGGCTGTTTCCGGTCGACGCGGCCGACTTCGAGACGCTGCGCGCGGCGATGGGCAAGCTCAGGCTCAACGATGCCTCCTTCACCTTCGAGATGGAGACCTCCGCCGCGCTCGGCTTCGGCTTCCGCTGCGGCTTCCTCGGCCTGCTGCATCTCGAAATCATTCAGGAGCGGCTGTCGCGCGAGTTCGACCTCAACCTGATCGCCACCGCGCCGAGCGTCATCTACAAGATGCGGCTGACCGACGGCACGCAGATCGAAATCCATAACCCGGTGGACATGCCGGACGTGGTGAAGATCGCCGAGATCGAGGAGCCGTGGATCGAGGCCACCATCCTCACCCCCGACGAGTACCTCGGCAACGTGCTCAAGCTCTGCCAGGATCGCCGCGGCGTACAGAAGGAGCTGACCTATGTCGGCGCCCGCGCCATGGTCAAATACGAACTGCCGCTCAACGAGGTGGTGTTCGATTTCTACGACCGCCTGAAATCGGTGTCGAAGGGCTATGCCTCGTTCGACTACAATCTGACCGATTATCGCTTGGCCGATCTCGTCAAGATGCAGATCCTCGTCAACGGCGAGCCGGTCGATGCGCTGTCGATGCTGGTGCATCGCACGCGCGCCGAAGGGCGTGGCCGCGCCATGGTCGAAAAAATGAAGGAGCTGATCCCGCCGCACATGTTCCAGATCCCGATTCAGGCGGCGATCGGCGGCAAGGTGATCGCGCGCGAGACGGTACGCGCGCTGCGCAAGGACGTCACCGCGAAGTGCTACGGCGGCGACATCACCCGCAAGCGCAAGCTTCTGGAGAAGCAGAAGGAAGGCAAGAAGAAGATGCGGCAGTTCGGCAAGGTCGAAATTCCGCAGGAAGCTTTTATCGCCGCGCTGAAGGTGGACGGGTAGAGCATCCCGACCTCAGACGGGATCAGCCCGGCTTCCACCCATATCCCGTACCCTTGTCCCGGACGCGATGCAGCACGAAAGTGCTGCGTCGCCGATCCGGGATCGCCGCACAGGGAAAGGCCACGCCTGTCACGGTCCGGGCTCTGCGGCACGGCGTGCTACGCCGCGCCGCGTCCGGGACACGATCGTCCGCTGGCGTAAGGACATGCTGCGGTCTGATCGAATTCGATATCGTCAGGCTCTGGCACGCTACGGCGCATCCCTGCCCGCGCCCGTCATCGCCAAATGCTCTATTGATCGGCGCGGCGATTTGCCCTTTGATCCTGTCCATCCTGTTCGTTGGTAAAGCCGTCGATGTCGCAAGCGCGCCTGAGCATCCGCCTCGATCTCACCAGCGGGGACCGCATCGGTCCCGGCAAGATCGTGCTGCTCGAAGCCATCCGCGAGACCGGCTCGATCTCGGCCGGCGCGCGCAAGATCGGCATGTCCTATCGGCGCGCCTGGCTGCTGGTGGAGCAGATCAACGAGGCGCTCGCGCAGCCGGCGGTGACCGCGGCGCCGGGCGGCCGGCAGGGCGGCGGTGCCATGCTGACACCGGCCGGGGTCGAACTCATCGACCTCTACCGCGCCATCGAGGATACCGCCCACGTTTCCGCGCGCGACCAGTTCCGGGCGGTGGAAAAGCTCGCGCGCAAGACGCCGCGCGGCAAAGCCTGACCTTACGCACGCCGCGCCGCCCGTCGCCGCCCCGAGCAATCCTTATTGCGGCAGCGTCACCTCAACCTCGATACCAGAATACCATGCGGCGAGGTCGGCGATGTCGGCATCCGACAACGGCTTGACCACCACGTTCATGGTCTCGTCGCTGCGCGCCCCGTCGCGGAACGCCTTGAGTTGCTTCTCCAGATACATCGCCGGCGAACCGGCGATGTTGGGGGCGAGCGGCATCTTCGACAGCCCGTCGATGCCGTGGCAGGCGACGCACTGCGCCGCCTTTTTGCGTCCGCTCGCCGCATCGCCGTCAGCGCGCGCGAGGCCGACGGATGCGATCGTCGCGGCCATCAGCACTCCTGCTGCCGCCAGACGGCGCGCCGTCACCCGCATCGGCCTCACTTGCCCTCGTAGGTGATGCGGTAGAGTGCGCCGGCGAGATCGTCGGATACCAGGAGCGAGCCGTCACGCAGTTGCGCCACGTCGACCGGCCGGCCGACATACTCACCGTCGCCGGTGAGCCAGCCGGAGGCGAACACCTCGGCCTTGTCGGCGCTGCCGTCAGGCTTGAGCGAGGTAAACATGATCCGTGCGCCGACCGGCTCCGTCCTGTTCCACGACCCGTGCTGCGCCGAGAAGATGCCGCCGCGATACTTTTGCGGAAACGCCCGGCCGGAATAGAACATCATGCCGAGATCGGCGGCATGGGCGTCCATCTCGACCTCGGGAAAGACGACGTTGGCCGGCGGCGTATCGCTCTTGTATTCCACCGTGCGGGTCTTGCCGCCGCCGTACCACGGGAAGCCGAAATTCTGTCCGGCCTGGGTGATGCGGTTCAGTTCGCCGGGCGGGATGTTGTCGCCCATGCCGTCCACCTGGTTATCGGTGAACCAGAGCTGGCCGTTCTTCGGATTGAAGTCCATGCCGACCGAATTGCGGATGCCCGCGGCATAGACCTCGCGGTTCTTGCCGTCGAGATCGACGCGGATGATGCCGCCGATGCCGTATTTGGCAAAGCCTTCCAGCTTGTCCTTGGCCGGCACGTTGAAGGGCTGGCCAAGCGTGACGTAGAGCTTGTTGTCGGGACCGATGCGGCACACCCGCGCGGTGTGGTTGAAGCTTTCGTCCTCCTTTGGAATCAGTTCGCCCTGCGCGATCACGGTGCCGACGGCGACGTCGGGGCTTTCATAGAAAAATTCCGCCGCGGGGAAACTGAGGATGCGGTTCTGCTCGGCGATGAACAACACGCCGTCGCGCGAGAAGCAGACGCCGTTGGGAATGCGGAAGCTGACCGACGGCGAGAATTCCTTGACCTCCTCGGCCACGCCGGTCTTGCCGCGATCAGTGACCGCATAGACCTTGGACTTGCGGGTGCCGACGAAGGTGACGACGCCCTGCGGACCGACCGCGATGTGCCGCGCATCCGGCACCAGCGCGTAGAGGCTGATCTTGAAGCCCGAGGGCAGCTTGATCTTGGCGAGGTGTTTTTTGATCGCCTCGGCCTTGCGACCGTTCTGCGGCACGGTGGGAATGTCGGTGGCGCCGGTTGCCTTGAATGCGCCGAGCGTGTCGAGGTTGCGGTCGGGCGTTGCGTTTTGGGCCGCGGCGGGCGCGGCCGCCAGGAGCGCCGCTGCGGCGGCCGCTCCGAGAAGTCCGTAAAGAGACTGGCGAAACATCTGATCCTCCCTGCTGTCGTTATGGTTAGTCGTCAGGTCGCGCGGGGGTCGCGGATGCCGCAGCGGCCTGCGCTGCGCCCATTGCGAGAGCGGCCGGCGGCTCCGGTATGGCGGCTCGCACGCGTTCCGCGGCAGACGCAGCCGGGCGGGCAAAGCACGCCGGGCAGCGGCAAGACTAGGCCGCGGTAGCTCGATACTGCAAGAGGATTGATTCGCGGCGGCTCGTAGCCTGCCGGATGGGGCAGCCGGGGGCGGGCTGAAGCCGCCTAGTTCGTGTCGTCGGGCAGCAGCGGCAGCGGCGTGATGTCGATGCCTTCTTCCACCAGTTCGCGCGCCTCATGCGACGACGCCTTGCCGTAGATGGCGCGGTGCTCGATGTCGCCGTAGTGCATCTTGCGCGCCTCGGCGGGAAACCGCTCGCCGACGTCGTCGGCGTTCTTCTTCACGAAGTCGCGCAGTTCGCGCAGCTTTGCGCGCAACTCGCCGGCCTCGCCGGTCATCAGCGGGGCCTGCGGCTGGGGCGGCGCCTCGGCCTGCGGCACAGGCGCCGCCGCCTCGCGCCGGCTGCCGCGCCCGACCTGCGGCGCCATCAGCGCCTTCTCGACCTCGGCCGAGTCGCACACCGGGCAGGTCACAAGCTTGCGCCGGCGCTGGCTGTCGTAGGCGCCGGAATTCTGAAACCAGCTCTCGAAGGCGTGGCCGCGCGCGCAGCGCAGCGCGTACCTGATCATGCCGTGCCCCGCAGCAGCCGGAGGCGGTCCGTCTCGTGCGGCTCGGCAATGCCGAAGCGACGGCCATGCTGCAACGACGGAATGCTTTGGCGCACGCTGGCAACCCGCGCCGGATCGATCTGCGCCAGAATGACGCCGGGTTCGGTGCCGGCCTCCGCCAGCACCTCGCCCCATGGGTCGACGATCAGCGAATGGCCATAGGTGACGCGGCCGCTCTCGTGGGTGCCTCCCTGCGCCGCCGCGAACACGTAGGCGCCGTTCTCGATGGCGCGCGCCCGCAACAGCGTATGCCAATGCGCCTCGCCGGTTTTCTTCGTGAACGCCGACGGCGCGGCAAGGAAGATCGCGCCGCGTTCGGCCAACGCGCGGTAGAGCGCGGGAAAGCGCATGTCGTAGCAGATGGTGAGGCCGAGCCGGCCCCACGGCAGGTCGGCGAACACCGCGGTATCGCCGGGCTGGTAGCTCGCCGACTCGCGATAGCTCTCGCCGCCCTCGAGCTGGATATCGAACATGTGGATCTTGTCGTAGCGCGCCATCACCTCGCCGTCGGGTCCGATCAGGAACGACCGGTTGACGGCGCGCTCCGGCGTCACGCGCAGCGCCAGCGAGCCGACATGGAGGTGGATGCTGAGGTCGCGCGCCAGAGCGCGGTACGCTTTCAGCGAGGCGTCATCGTCCTCCGAGGCGAGCAGCGCGAACAGTGCGGCGCGATCGGGCTGGATCAGGTTCGACACCTCGGGCGTCTGCACGTAATCGGCACCCTGCGCCACCGCCTCGCGGATCAGGCTTTCGGCCTCATCGAAACTCGCCTGCGGCGACAGCGAGGAGCGCAT
Organism: Pseudomonadota bacterium; assembly: GCA_003576765.1. Taxonomy (GTDB): domain Bacteria; phylum Pseudomonadota; class Alphaproteobacteria; order Rhizobiales; family Xanthobacteraceae; genus PRO6. The sequence continues at coordinate 25,630 of QEVP01000010.1, read as the reverse complement.
CTGCACCATCGCCGCGGTGAAGGAGCGCGGCTCGCTCATGAATGAGCCTCCGCGCCGGCGAGCAGCGCATCCAGTTTGCCGTCGCGCTCCAGCGCGTAAAGATCGTCACAGCCACCGACATGGGTCGCGCCGATGAAGATCTGCGGCACGGTGAAGCTGCCCGGCGCGCGTGCCATCATCTCCTCGCGCAGTGTCGGGTCGCACGACACGTCGATCTCGCGATACGCGGCGTTCTTGCGCGTCAGCAGGGCCTTGGCGGCGCGGCAGTAGCCGCAGGTCGGCGTGGTGTAAATGTCGATGGCGGTCATGGCCGGTCCGGTCGAAACGATCCGCCTTTATATGGGGCCGTCGCGGGTGTCCACAACCCGGGCGAACACCAGCACATCCACCGCCGCGGCGCCGGCGCGGGTCAGCGCACGGGCACAGGCTTCGGCGGTGGCGCCGGTGGTCAGCACGTCGTCGATCAGCACGACATGACGCCCGGCGAGCGCCGCCTCGCTTCCCGCCGGGACCTTGAAGGCGTTCTGCACATTGGCGGCACGCTCGGCGCGCGACAGGCCGATCTGGTGCGGCGTCGGCCGCACCCGTGCCAGCACGCCGGACGCAACCGGCCGGCGAGCGACGGCAGCCACGCCCCGCGCCAGCGCGCCGGCCTGGTTGAAGCGGCGCGACAGGCCGCGCCGCCAGTGCAGCGGCACCGGCACGATCAGCGCGGCCTCGCCGAGCAGTTCGGCGCCGGCGCGCGCCATCCAGCGCCCCATCACCGGGGCGAGGTCGGTGCGGTCCTGGAATTTGAGCGCATGCACGAGCGCTCGCGCCACGTCGTCGTAGCGCACCGCGGCGCGGGCGCGGCGGTAGGCCGGCGGGCGGGCCAGCGCCTCCTGCGAAATCACGTCAGCACCAGGATCGCAGGCGAACGGGATGCCGAGCCGGGGACAGTAAGGAGCCGCGATGAACGACAGCCGGCTCCAGCACGCCGCGCACACGCCCTCGCCCGCCACCGGCGCGCGGCAGGCGACGCACAGCGTCGGCAGTGCCGCGTCGAGCGCGAGCCGCGCGCCTTTCGCGCTCCAGTCGCGAAGCCGGCTGAGTGCCGTGAACGTGATGGCTTCCGCCGCCATCGGTCTCCCCTTGCCCGCCCCGAAGGATAGACCTTTTGCCGGGGCGGGAGAACGCCTTTGTCCTTGCGGGAGGCGGCGCGATGACCGAAACAGGCCCGTGATGACCGAGCCGCCCACCGTCCCGCAGGTGTTCGACCGCCCCGCCCTGCATGCGCGGCTCAAGCGCGCGGCCCGCGGCGGCGCCGCCACCTTCCTGCTCGACCGCGTGGCCGACGAGATGGCAGAGCGGCTTCACGCCATCTTGCGCGAGTTTCCCGATTCCGCCGACCTCGGCACACCAACCGATATCTTGCAAAAGACGCTCAAGACCCGGCTCAACCATCTCGACCCGGTCGCGATTCCCCACGACGAGCGCCTCGGCCTTGGCGACAACGCCTACGACCTCGTGGTGTCGGCCCTGGCGCTGCAATTCGTCAACGATCTGCCCGGCGTGCTGGCGCAGATCCGCCAGGCGCTGCGGCCCGATGGGCTGTTGCTGGCGGCGCTGATCGGCGGCGAGACGCTGACCGAACTGCGCCAGTCGTTCGCCGCCGCCGAAACCGAACTTGACGGCGGGCTGTCGCCGCGCGTCGCACCGCTCGCCGACCTGCGCGACGTCGGCGCGCTGTTGCAGCGCGCCCGCTTCGCGCTGCCGGTCGCCGATCTCGACCGCGTCGTGGTGCGTTACGACACCGCGCTCGCTTTGATGGCGGACCTGCGCCGGATGGGCGCCACCAACATCCTCACCGAGCGGCGGCGCACGCCGCTGTCGCGCGCCACGCTCGCGCGCACGGCGGAGATTTACGCGGAGAATTTTTCCGATCCCGACGGCCGTATCCGCGCCACCTTCGACATCGTCTGGGTCGCCGGCTGGAAGCCGCACCCGAGCCAGCAGCAGCCGCTTCAGCCCGGCTCGGCCAAGGCGCGGCTGGAGGACGCGATCAAGGGGCGTAAAAAATAGCGGGCGCGGTTGGCGGGTTTTGGTCCGTGTCCCGGACGCGGTGCGGCATTCCCGATGCCGCCCCGCAGAACCGGGACCGCCCAAAGGCGCATCCGTTGAAACGGCCCCGGCTCTGCGCGGCAGTGCTGCGCACCGCCGCGCGTCCAGGGCAACTGCCTCACATCAGAAGATCGATCAGGTGGGGGATGAGCGGCGTGTCCGCCGGCGGCATCGGGTAGTCGCGCAAGCGGTTGGCGCGCACCCATTTCAGCGCCTGCCCTTCCTTCGCGGCGACGTGGCCCTCCCAGCGGCGGCAGACATAGAGCGGCATCAAGAGATGGAACGTCTCGTAGGCATGGCTTGCGAAGGTCAACGGCGCCAGGCACGCCTCGCGCACGGTGATGCCGAGTTCTTCGCCGAGTTCGCGGATCAGGGCATCCTCGGGCCGCTCGCCGGGATCGAGCTTGCCGCCGGGAAACTCCCACAAGCCGGCCAACTGCTTGCCTTCCGGGCGCTGCGCGATCAGCACGCGGTTGTCGGCATCGATCAGCGCGCAGGCGACGACGAGGGTGAGTTTCACGAGCGGTAGTCGCCGTTGATGGCGACGTACTCCTTGGTGAGGTCGCAGGTCAGCACGCGGTCGCGGCCCGTGCCCAAGCCGAGCCTGACCTTGATGCGGATGACGTCGTCCTTCATCGCCTTCGACACCTCGGCCTCGTCGTAGGACGGATCGCGCGCGCCCTTGTGGGCGACGCGGATACCGTTGAAGGCGATCGAGAGCTTGTCACGGTCGGCCGGCTCGCCGGCCTTGCCGACCGCCATCACCACGCGGCCCCAGTTGGCGTCCTCGCCGGCGATCGCCGTCTTGACCAGCGGCGAATTGGCGATCGACATCGCGATTTTGCGCGCGGACCGCTTCGACGTCGCCCCCTCGACCACGATCTCGACCAGCTTGCGCGCGCCCTCGCCGTCGCGCGCCACCTGCTCGGCGAGATTGGCGAGCACGTCGTGGAACGCTTTTGCGAACGCTTTCAGGCGCGGGTCGGAGGGGCGCGAGATCTTTGGCGCGTCCTTGGCCGCGCCGGTGGCGAAGGCCAACAGCGTGTCGGAGGTCGAGGTATCGCCGTCGATGGTGACGGCGTTGAAGGTGTCCTCAACGCCGGATTTCAACAGCGATTGCAGCACGGCGCCCGACAGGGGCGCGTCGGTGAACACGAAGGCCAGCATGGTCGCCATGTCGGGGGCGATCATGCCGGCGCCCTTGGCGATGCCGTTGATGGTGACTTTTGTCCTGCCGATCGTCGCGGTGGCGGTCGCGACCTTCGGGAAGGTGTCGGTGGTCATGATCGCCTTCGCGGCGTCGTGCCAACGGCCGGGCGCGGCGTCGTGCGCAAGCCGCTCCAGCACGCCGTCGAATTTGGTGGCGTCGAGCGGCTCGCCGATCACCCCGGTCGAGGCCAAAAACACCTCGTCGGCCTTGCAACCGGCGGCTTTCGCGGCGAGCTTCGCGGTCAGCATGGTGGCGGCGCGGCCGCTCTTGCCGGTGAAGGCGTTGGCATTGCCGGAATTGACCACCAGCGCCCGGGCCAGACCTGTCTTGGAAGACTTGCCGCCCTTGAGCCGGGCGCGGCACCATTCGACGGGGGCGGAGGCGCATTTCGAGGTGGTGAACACGCCGGCGACCGAGGTGCCGGGGTTGCACAGCACCAGCAGCACGTCGGTGCGGCCCTTGTAGCGGATGCCGGCAGCGGCGGTGGCGAGCCGCACGCCGGCGAGCGGCGGCAGGTCGGGAACGTCGGTGGGCGCGAGGGGGGAGACGGCGGTGGACATAGGACACTCGTCATTGCCGGGCTTGACCCGGCAATCCATCCATGAAGATGGATGCGCGGGTCAAGCCCGCGCATGACAAATTCGGAGATTTACTTCTTGGCCGGGGCGTCCTTCGCGCCGTCCTTGGCCGCATCCGGCGCCGAGGTCTTGTCGAGCCGTTCGACCTTGGCCCCCTCGCGCAGCTTGGCGACATATTCGGCCTGCGCCTTGCGCACGGCGTAGGTTTCGAGCTGGCCCTTGACCTGCTCAAACGCCGGCGGCTGGCGGTTGCGCTTTTCCTCGACCTTGATGACGTGCCAGCCGAACTGGCTCTTGACCGGATCGGACAGCTTGCCCGGCTCCAGCGCAAAGGCGGCGGCGGAGAACTCCGGCACCATCTGGTCCTTGGTGAAGAAGCCGAGGTCGCCGCCATCGGAGGCGCCGGGGTCCTTGGACTTCTTCTTGGCAAGCTCGGCGAAATCGGCTCCCTTCTTCAATTCGGCAACGATCGCCTTGGCCTCGTCCTCGCTCTCCACCAGGATGTGCCGGGCATGCACCTCCTGCTCGGCCGAAATCTGCTTGGCGGCCTCGTCATAGACCTTGCGCAAGGCCGCATCGTCGGCGCCGGCCTTGCCCTCCTCGGTCAACAGGCTGTCCATCAGCAGGCGGTCGCGGGTGAAGGCGAGGCGCTTCTTGAACGCCTCATTGTCGCCGACCTTCTTGGCCTCGGCGGCCTTGGCGACGATCTTCATATCGACCAGGAAGGCGATGATGTTCTCGCGCCGGGTCGCCTCGTCCATCTGCTGGAGCTGGGCACCCAGCTCCTCCTCGGCGAGCTGGACGTCGCTCTGGCGAATGTCGCTGCCATCGACCCGGGCCACCACCGGGTTGGCGTCCTCGGCGGCCAGCACCGGCTGGGCCGTGGCCAGCGCCAGCGCCAGGCAGCCGGCGGCCGGGATCAGGGCAAGGCGCAAGGCCGGACGCAAGGCAGGGGGAAAGGAAGCCGGAAAGGCGGTCATGGGTGGTCCTTGTCTTAAGGAAGGGCATCGATGCGGCGCGACCCTCGCAGGGCCCGCGCGGCAAGGCAATGAATATACCGCAGTTGGCGGCGAAAACTCTGTCAAAATCATGGAATTTCGCGCCGCCCCCACGACGTTGACAAGGCGGGAGCCGGGCCATATCTGTCCGCTTGATCGCCGAAGCCGCAAGGCTTGCGGCCCGTCATGGCGTGGGGGTCGCCGGGCCGGGCCTTGAACCGGCGCATCGTGATCGCCGACCTTATGGCCGTCATGGTCCGACCGGCCTCGCCGGCCTCACGACCCCGGACTTTCCACGGGGTATCACACGGGTTGATCCTGGCGGATCGCGGCCCCCGCCGCCGCGCCGGACGACAAACAGGACGTTTGAGAATGATCGGCGCGCTTGCCCGCAAGATTTTCGGCACCCCCAACGACCGCCGAGTCAAGAGCTACCAATCCCGCGTCGATGCCATCAACGCCCTGGAGCCGGAACTCGCCGCGCTGTCCGACGAGGCGCTGAAGGCGCGCACCAACGAATTCCGCCAGCAACTCGCCGCCGGCAAGACGCTCGACGACATCCTGGTGCCGGCCTTCGCCACCGTGCGCGAGGCCGCCAAGCGCGTGCTCGGCCAGCGCCATTTCGACGTGCAGCTGATCGGCGGCATGGTGCTGCACGAGGGCGACATCGCCGAGATGAAGACCGGCGAAGGCAAGACGCTGGTCGCCACCCTCGCCGTCTATCTCAACGCGCTGGCCGGCAACGGCGTCCACGTCGTCACCGTCAACGATTACCTCGCCAGCCGCGACGCCGGCTGGATGGGACAGATCTATTCTTTCCTCGGACTCTCGACCGGCGTCATCATCCATGGTCTGGACGATGTTGAGCGCAAGGCCGCCTATGCCTGCGACATCACCTACGGCACCAACAACGAATACGGCTTCGACTACCTGCGCGACAATATGAAGTACCGGCTGGAGGACATGGTCCAGCGCGGGCACAACTTCGCCATCGTCGACGAGGTGGACTCGATCCTGATCGACGAGGCGCGCACGCCGCTGATCATCTCCGGCCCGCTCGACGATCGCTCGGAATTCTACAACACCATCGACACCTTCATCCCGCACCTCGACAAGTCGGACTACGAGGTCGACGAAAAGCAGCGCACCGTGACGCTGACCGAAGGCGGCATGGAGAAGATCGAGACGCTGCTGCGCGAGGCGGGACAGCTCAAGGGCGTCTCGCTTTACGACGTCGAGAACGTCTCGGTGGTCCATCACGTCAACCAGGCGCTGCGCGCCCACACCCTGTTCCACCGCGACAAGGACTACATCGTCCGCAACGGCGAGGTGGTGATCATCGACGAGTTCACCGGCCGCATGATGCCGGGCCGGCGCTATTCGGAAGGGTTGCACCAGGCGCTCGAGGCCAAGGAGCACCAGCCGGTGCAGCCGGAAAGCCAGACGCTCGCCTCGATCACCTTCCAGAACTATTTTCGCATGTACAAGAAGCTCGCGGGCATGACCGGCACCGCGGCGACCGAAGCGGACGAACTGTTCGACATCTACAAGCTCGACGTGGTGGAGATTCCCACCAACCTGCCGATCGCCCGCCTCGACGAGGACGACGAGGTCTACCGCACGCAGAACGAGAAATACGCCGCGATCCTCGCCGAGATCGAGCGGGCGCACGCGCGCATGCAGCCGGTGCTGGTCGGCACCGCCTCGATCGAAAAGTCGGAGGTGCTGGCCGACTATCTGCAGAAGCACGGCTTCAAGCAGATCGACTTCACCGATCCGAAAGCGATGGACAAGCTCTATGCCGCCGCGCGCAGCGGCAAGCCGGCAAAGCAGTTCGCGGTGCTCAACGCCCGCTTCCACGAACAGGAAGCCTATATCGTGGCCGAAGCCGGCGTGCCCGGCGCCATCACCATCGCCACCAACATGGCCGGCCGCGGCACCGACATCAAGCTCGGCGGCTCCCCCGACCTGCGCGTCGCCAAGGAAACCGCCGAGATCGAGGACGAGGCGGTGAAGGCCAAGCGCGCCGCAGCGATCACCGCCGAGATCGAGCGCTTCCGCGACATCGTGCTGAAGGCCGAGGAAGTGGTCGAGATCGAACCGGCAAAGGGGGCCAAGCCGGCCAAGACGGTGATCAAGCCGGGCGGGCTCTACATCATCGGCTCCGAGCGCCACGAATCGCGGCGCATCGACAACCAGTTGCGCGGCCGCGGCGGCCGTCAGGGCGACCCCGGCCGCTCGAAATTCTTCCTGTCGCTCGACGACGACCTGATGCGCATCTTCGGCTCTGACCGCCTCGAATCGATGCTGACGAAGCTCGGGCTCAAGGACGGCGAGGCGATCATCCATCCGTGGATCAACAAGGCGCTGGAGAAGGCGCAGCAGAAGGTCGAGGCGCGCAACTTCGACATCCGCAAGAACCTCCTGAAATACGACGACGTGCAGAACGACCAGCGCAAGGTCATCTTCGACCAGCGCATCACGCTGATGAAAAGCGAGAGCGTCGCCGACACCGTCACCGACATGCGCCACAACTACATCGAGGACGTGGTCGCCAAGCATGTGCCGGAAAGCGCCTATCCCGAGCAGTGGGACACCGCCGGCCTCAAGGAGGAGCTTGCCCGCGTGCTCGGCATCGACCTGCCGGTCGACGAGTGGGCCAAGGAAGAAGGCATCGCCGACGAGGAACTGTTGGCGCGCATCGAAAGCCGCGTCGACGAACATATGGCCGCCAAGTCGGCGCAGTGGGGTCCCGACGTGATGCGCTACGTCGAGAAGACGCTGCTGTTGCAGACGCTCGACCAGCTCTGGCGCGAGCACCTGATCATGCTGGAGCACCTGCGCCAGGTGATCGGCCTGCGCGGCTACGGCCAGCGCGATCCGTTGCAGGAGTACAAGGCGGAAGGTTTCCAGCTATTCGAAGCGATGATCGCGCACATGCGCGAGGCGGTGACCGGCCAGTTGATGCGCGTCGAGATCGTGCCGCCGGACGAGCCGCCGCCGGAGATGCCGATCGAGGCGCACAAGCTCGATCCGACCACCGGCGAGGACGAGATGGCGTTCGCCAACGTCTCGATGGTGCCGGCCGCCAACGCCGCCGTCGCGGCTGCGCGCGATCCGAAGAACCCCGCGACCTGGGGCAAGGTCGGCCGCAACGAGGCCTGCCCGTGCGGCTCGGGCAAGAAATACAAGCACTGCCACGGCCGCTACGCCTGAGGCATTCTCTGGTTAGACCGGGACTGTTGGAAACACTTGCCTCTCCATTTTCCGTCATGCCCGGCTTTATGCCGGGCATCCACGTCTGAGCGGCCACCCCGCAAGAAAAGGACGTGGATGGCCGGGACAAGTCCGGCCATGACGAGGGAGGGCAATAATGCCGTTCTGTGGCGGCAAGAGTCCGCCATCACCCATCATGACATCCCGGCCAGCGCCGCATCGAGCCGCGCAGCCTCGATCTCGAAAATTTCCGGCGTCGCGGTGAACACCACGCTGGCGCGCACCGGCCGGCCGGGATGCAGCTTTTGCAGCACGGCGCGGTAGAGCGCGAGCTGGCGGACGTACGCATCGGGAATGGCGGCGGCGGCGCGCGGCGGAACGCGGTCGGTCTTGTAGTCGGCGATCAGCACGCCGTCCGAGGTCATCGCCAGCCGGTCGATCTGGCCGTGGACGCGCAGCGGCGGCAAGCCCTTGTGCGCGAGCCGGCCGACGATCGGCACCTCGGCGCGGCTACCCTCGGCAAACAACGCAGCAAAGCGCGGATCGGCGATCAGGGCCACCACCTCGTCTACAAGCACCTGACGCAGCCCCTCGTCCCAGTCGCGGGCATGGCGGGCGAGAAACGCCTGCGCCTTGATCCTGCGCTCGCTTGCCGCGACATCGGGCAGCGATTGCAAAAGCCGATGCGCCAGCGTGCCGCGCTGCCGCGCCGCCTCATCTGCTGTCCCCGCGCGGCGGGCGCGCGCAGGGCCGGCATGCGACGGCTGCAACGGCGCGACATCGCTCGCGACGGCCGCAGCCGGCACCGACAGCCACGGCGGCAGATCGGAGACGGCCGCTCCACCTTCGGCCTCCGCCGGCAACGGCATCGTGTCGGCCGCGCCTGCCCGCGCATAGCGCCGCACCGGGCCGTCGTCCGTCTCGACCACCGTTTCGGTCAGGTCGCTGCGCGACAACCCCTTGCGGATCAGATCGTACCACGACGCCTCGCGCACGTCGTTGCGGTTCGCCGCAAGCGATCCGCCGACGATCAGCCGATCGGCGGCGCGGGTCATGGCGACGTAGAGCAGCCGCCGATATTCGTCCTCGGTGTCCTGCACGATCGCCGCTCGCGCCGCCGCGACCGCCGGCGGATCGTCGGCGCGGCTCGCGGCCCATACCACGCAAGGCATCTCATGCGACGCCCCCGGCAGCCGGATCAATCCGCCACGCTGATGGTCGGCCGGCGACGTCGTGGTGTCGGCGAGGATCACCACCGGGGCCTCCAGCCCCTTGGCGCCGTGCACGGTCATCACCCGCACCTCGTCGCGGCCCAGTTCCATATCGCGCTTGACCTCGGTGTCGGCGGCGCGCAGCCACGCCAAAAACCCTTGCAGCGAGGCCGGCGCGCGGCGCTCGTAGCCGAGCGCCAGCTCGAGGAACTCGTCGAGCGCGTCGTTGGCTTCCGGGCCGAGCCGGCGCAGGATGCGTCCACGGCCACCGTCGCTGCCGAGCAGCCAGGCGAAGAAGCCGAACGGCGTCTCGCGCGCCGCCACCTCGGCGCAGGCCTCAAGCCGCCGCACGGCTTCCGCATAGCGCGGCACCGCGCTTGCCTGCGCGGCGAGCGCATCGCGCAAGGTGCCCTTGCGGCTGGCCGCCAGCGCGATCAGGTCGTCGTCATCAAGGCCGAACAGCGGGCTTTTCAGCGCCACCGCCAACGCCAGATCGTCCTGCCGCAACAACAGCGCATCGGCGAGGTTCATCAGGTCGATCACCGCGATGTGCTGGGTCAGCTTGAGGCGGTCGGCGCCGGCGACCGGAATGCCGGCGCGCTTCAGCGCCTGGATCACCGCATCGAACACACGGCCGCGCCGGCGCACCAGCACCAGCACGTCGCCGACGGCAAGCCGCCGCTGCCGGCCGGCCGGGCCGGTCGGCGTGCCGGCGTCGATCAATGCAGTGACGCTACGCGCGATGCGGCGCGCCAGCTTGACCTCGGGCGAGGTCTCGGGCGTCGCGTCGAACGGCGCGCGCCAGCCCTCGATGTCGGGACGGGCGTCCTTCTCCTCCGGCTCCCACAGTTCGACCATGCCCGGTGCGGCGTCGGCCAGCGCCTGATGGATCGGCGCGTTATTTTCCACCGCATGGATGCTGCGGTAGATCATCTCGTCGGCAAACACGCCATCGACCGATTGCAGGATCGCCGGGCCTGAGCGGAACGAATAGGTGAAGGCGACCTGCTCGAAGCGCTGGCCGGCCTCGCGGAAGCGTTTCATCAGCGCGCGGCGGCGGGCGTCGAACTCGCGCGGCGCGGCGCCCTGAAACGAGAAGATCGACTGCTTCTCGTCGCCGACGGCGAACACGGTGCGCTTGACGCCGTCGCGCGCGCCCGCGCCGCTGGTGAACTCGGCAATCAGCCGCTCGACGATGTCCCACTGCTGGGGGCTCGTGTCCTGCGCCTCGTCGATCAGCACATGGTCGATGCCGCGATCGAGCTTGTAATGCACCCAGCCCGACGCCACGCGGTCGAGCATTTTCAGCGCCTTGTCGATCAGGTCGTCGTAGTCGATGAGGCCGCGCGCCAGCTTGTCGCGGCGATAGGCATCGATCACCTCGCCGCTGATGGTCATCAGCGCGGCGGTACGCTCACGTAATTTCACGGCGCACCGGCTCTCGCGCAGGGCAAGCACGCGCGGCTGCTCGTCGGCAAGCGCCTGCGCCAGCGCCGGGTGTCGCTCGGCCGTCGCCTTGGTGAGAAGCGATTTGCGCGCCACGAACACGCCTTTGTCCTCGCGGCCGAACAGGTCGAGATAGGCATCGACCCGCGCCGCATCGTTCTCGGCCAGCGCGGCGCGCAGCCGCGCCGCCTGCTTCTGGTCGTTGCTGCTGCCGGTGTCGAAAACGCGCGCCGCCGCCTCCCATTGCGACAGCGGCAGATAGGGGCCTTCGACGATCTCGCGCTCGAGCGTCGCGATATCGAGATCGGGCGCGATGCCGAGCGCGCGTGCAAGCCGCGCCAGTGCCGCCTCGAGCCCGTCGTCGCCGACCAGCCGCTCGCGAGCCAGGCATGCCTCGCGCACCACGTCGCGAAACGTGACGTCGGCAGCCTCGGCCATCGCCACCGCAAGCGAGCGCCCGGTGCGCCCGTGCGGATCGGCCGCCGCCTTCAGAAGCACGTCGAGACTGGCACGCTCCAGCATCTCGGCCTGGTCGCGGTCGTCGAGCACGGCGAAATGCGCCGGCACCTCGGCCTCGAACGGAAACTGCTGCAACAGGCGCGTGCACAGCGCGTGGATGGTCTGCACCTTGAGGCCGCCCGGCGTATCGAGCGCCTCGGCGAACAGCGCCCGCGCCCGCCGGCGCAGGCGTGGCGAGGGGGTGGCGCCGGCTTCGCGGATCGCCGCATCGAGGCCGGCATCGTCGAGAGCGATCCAGCGCCCGAGCGTCGTAAACACCCGCTCGGCCATGTTGGCGGCCGCCGCCTTGGTGAAGGTGATGCACAAAATGCGTTCGGGCGCGACGCCGTTCAGCAGCAGCCGCACCACGCGCTGCACCAGCACATGGGTCTTGCCGGAGCCGGCATTGGCCGACACGAAGGCCGAGACCGCGGGATCGGACGCGAGCTGCTGGCGCGCGCGGGCATCGTCGGGGATGATGCGGCTCATGGCTCGTCCCCGCTCGCCGCCGCCCATTCCCTGATGCGGGCGAGATCGTCGTAGTCGCCGTAGCGGCGCGCCCACATCGACAGGTTCAGCGACGTGTAGGGCTGGCGGTCGTTGTCGAACGCCTTAACCAGCGCTTCGAGGTTGCGCCGCGCCTCGTCGGCGGCCTCGTCGGGCGATTGCGCCGGCTGGTCGCGGCCACGCGAGAGATTGAGAACGGTCGCCTCGCCGGCCGGATCGTTGCCGGACAGCCGCACATAGACGAGTTCGCCCACCGAAGCGCCGGCGCCGATGCCGGCAAAGCCGCCGTCGCGCAGAATCGCGGCTTCCAGCGTCAGTTGCGGCGCCAGCCCGAGCACCACCTGCTTGGCGCTCGGCGGCCGCCCGGTCTTGTAGTCGACGAGCGCGTAGGAGCCATCGCCGCGGCGCTCGATGCGGTCGGCGCGCGCGGTCAGGCGGAAGCTATTGCCCTCAAGCGGCAGCGTCAGTTCGCCCGGGCGTTCCGCGAACAGCGTGGCGATACTGGCGCGGCGGGCGCGCTCGAATCCGGCAAACCACTGTGCGATGCGCACGAAGCGCGGCCACCACAGCGCCCGCGCCTCCGGCTCGTGCATGATCGGCGCAAAGCACGCTTCGCCGATGCGCACCAGCTCGCCGGCCACGTCGTCGGGCAAGGCGTCCGCGAAGCGTTCGGTGAAGGTGGCGAGTGCGGCGTGGATCGCCGAGCCCCGGTCGGCGACGGAGGCCGCCATGTCCACCGGCGCGAGCGGGATCAGCTTGAGAATGTGGCGGGCGAAGATGGTGTAGGGATCGCGCAGCCAATCCTCGATCTGCGTTACCGACAGCCGCGTCGGCCGCAGCGCGCGCGGCGGCTTTGGCGCCGGCTGATCGATCGGCTGCGGCCGGCTGCCGGGCGGCCAGTCGAGTGCCGCCGCATAGGCAAGATAGCGCGCGCCGTCCGCCGTGGCGGCGGCCCATCGCTCCGCGCCGGCGACGGCTTCCAGCCGGTGCAGGAAGCGCGAGGCGACGGTCGGCGCGCCGCCCGACTTGGCCGCGTGCGACAGGATCACGTCCGGCGCACCGAGCGCTTGCGCAAAATCGTGGGCCGACAGGCCGATGCGGCGCTCCGGCAGATCGAGGCCGAGCTGATGGCGCATCGGCCGGGACAGCCACGGGTCGATACGCGGCGCCGGCGGCCACACGCCCTCGACCAGCCCGCCCAGCACGACGCGGTCGTGCATGGTCAGCCGCGCCTCGATCACGCCATAGATCTGCACCCGCGCGCCACGCGGCGGCGGCGCACGCACGACGCGGTCGCTGACGGCGGCGGTAAAGGCGTCGGGATAGTCGCCGCGCGTCATCCGGAGCTGCATCGGCCCGTCGAACGCGATCAGTTCGGCGAAAACGTCGTCCAGCATCTCGCCGTCGCGGCCGGCGAAGGCGACCGGCTCGCCGTCGGCGTCGGCCGACAGCGCGGCCACCGCCTCGCGATGGCGCGCCGCCAGTGCGGCAAAGGCATGGGGGCTGGCCTTCAGCCGTTCGAGCGGCGCCAGCGCATGCGCCAGCCGCGCGATCAGCGCGGCGGCTGAATCGAGCGCGGCGGGGTCCAGTCGCGCACGCGGCTCGGAGGGATGCAGCATCGACGGCCGCCCGGCCTTGAGGTTGGCGAGGTCGTGACGGAACGCGATCAGTGCCTCGCTTAACGCAGCGCAGGTCGCGGCCGGGCGCGAGCCGCGAAACAGCGCGAGTTCGAGCGTGGCCACGGCCTCGGCGCACGCGCCCTCCCCCTGCCCGAGCCGCAACGACGGATGCTTGAGCAGCGCCAGCAGCGTCGCCGGCGGCAGGCCCTCGGCCACCACCGCGGCGGCAAGGCGGGCGAACAGGCCGGCCGGCGTCTCGGCCAGCGCGGTGCCGCCGGAATCGTCGAAGGGAACGGACCAGCGCCCGAGCGCCGCCATCACCCGGCGCGCCAGCGCGCGATCCGGCGTCACCAGCGCCGCCGAGCGGCCGTGCTCGTGCGCCTCGCGCAACGCCACCGCAATCGCCAGCGCCTCCGCTTCCGGCGTCGGCGCCGCGATCACCGCAAGGCGCTGCGTGCCGGCGCCGATTGCTGCGGCGATGTCGGGCCGGTTGAGCCGCGCGTGCCAGTCGGCGGTGGCGGCGGAGGGCCGCAGCGCCTCCGAGGCCAGCACCTCGCGGCCGTGCGGCGCGGGCGGGGCGAGGTCGTCGACCTCCTCGCGTTTGAGGCCGAAGCGCGCGATGAGGCCGTGCAGCGCGAACTGCGGGTGGCTCGCAAGCGGCGGCAAGGTCCGGCCGTCGTCGTCAACGCCGCCGCCGACGATCTGCCAGGCCGCTTCGTCAAGGTCGCGGTCGAGGCCGGGCAGCACCACCGCGCCGTGCGGCAGCCGGGCAATGGCATGAAGAAACGCCGCCGTGGTCGGCATCGAGCCGGTCGAGCCGGCCGCGATCACCGGCCCGGTCGCTTGCGCCAGCCGCGCCGCTTCCGCCGCGATCAGTTCCTGTTCGCGCAAGGCCGGCTCGATCCTGCCCTGCGCTTCGAGGATCGGCGGCCAGTGGTCGCGGGCGATGCTCAGGAATTGCAGGGTCAACTGCCAGTAGCGGTCGAAGTCGTCGGGCACCAGCCCGTCGAGCACCTCCCAGCCGACGCCACGGCGCAGCATGTCGTCCATCAGGCGGGCGAGATCGTCGGCCAGCTTGAGCGTGGCCGCCACCCCGCCGGTGAGCAGCGGCACCGCGTCGGGATCGTCGGGCTTGAGTTGCGCGGCCCAGGTAGCGATCAGCGGTGCCAGCAGCAGGCGCCGCTCCAGCGCCGTCAGGTCCGGCGGCAGGTCGAAGGCGGCCGCACCCTCGCTCGCGGCCGGCTCGGCGAAAGCGAGGTCGTCCTCGTCGATGTCGCGCAGCGGCACGATGCGCGGCAACAGCGCGGCGTCGGTGCCGAGCACGTCGAGGAACGTCTCGCGCGCCAGTTCGACGGCGCGCCGCGTCGGCAGATACAGCGTCGCCTCGGCGAGCCGTTCGGGATGTTGGCGGGCCTCGAACCCCGCCACGAGGCGGCCGTCGATCAGCGCTGCAATCAGCGTCGGCAGGAACGGCGTCGAGGGGGGAATCGTGACCACGCGCATGGTGGCCCGATCATGCGCAAACCGCCGCAGCACGCAACGCCCAATCGCGAACGGTCAGGCGGCGCTGGCCAAAAACGCCTTTTCAGCGGCGGCAACGGCGTCGGGCGTGCCGACATGCATCCAGGTGCCGTCGATGCGCAGGCCATGCAGCCGGCCGGCCTCGGCGGCACGGTCGAACACCGCGTTGAGCGAGAACTCGCCCCGTGGCGCGTCCGCGAACACCCCCGGCGTCAGGATGGCGACGCCGGCATAGACGAACGGCACCACCTCGCGCTCCCCGCGGCGGATGAGGCGGCCGGACGGCTCCATCACGAAATCGCCCTTGCCGTGGTAGCCGATGCTGCCGGCGGTCGGCGCCAGCAGCAGCAGGACGTCCATGCGCGCCGGATCGAACGCCTGCGCGAGGCGAACAAGGTTCGGCTGCACCCCGTCGATCCACAGCGTGTCGGCGTTGAGATGGAAGAACGGCGCCGCGCCGAGCAGCGGCAGCGCCTTCACCACCGCCCCGCCGGTGCCGAGGATGACGTCGCGCTCGTCCGAGATCGTCACGGCCGGCCGCGCGCGCCCGGTGACATGGTCGATGATCCGGTCGGGCAGGTAATGCACGTTGACCACGGCGCGGGCGACACTGGCCTCCGCGAGCTTGTCCAGCACATGGTCGATGAGCGGCTTGCCGGCGACGGCCACCATCGGCTTCGGCATGTGGTCGGTGAGCGGCCGCATGCGGGTGCCGAACCCGGCGGCGAGAACCATGGCGGCTGTAGGGGCGGTGGACATGAAATCTACATTAGCACGGCTTGGCGGCGCGAATCAGAGGCCCGCTCTCTCGAATATCCGCTCTTTGCGATAGCGGCTGGATGTGACGGCGGCGCGACGGAGGCGTGCCTATGGTCAGAGATCAACGATAAAAGCGTCGGGATTGCCGCGGGCGCGTTTCTTGCGGTCGTTGTGCTTGAGGAAGTAGACGCCGAGCTGCTCGCCGTTGACCCAGGCCAGCTCGCAGCGGCGATAGGCGAGCCCGGTGGACGACAGCAGCAGGAAGAACTCCTTCAGGTTGAGCCCTTCGACCGAGCCTCCGACCGTAATGCGCGCGCCGGTTTCGGACACGTCCTCCACCGTGCAGCTTCGCCGCCAGGTGCCGTCGATGCTCATGATGTGCGCATTGAGGCCATGCTCGAATGAGATGCGTTCGGCTTTCCGTCGCTCCCCGCCCATCGGTCGATCCTCCGCGGCCCTCCGCCAGCCGATCACGATAGGAGCGCACGGTGAACAAGGGGTAAACCGCAAAACGGTCAGCGGCCGGGCGCGGGCACGCGCGCGGCGTACCAGTCGCGCACCTCGTGCAGCGCCGGGTGGGCCAGCGAGCGCTTGAGATAGGTCCAGATGCGCGGCTGGTGGCGCAGATAGTGCGGCTTGCCGTCGCGGCGGTTGAGGCGGGCGAAGGTGCCGAGCAGCCGCGTGTTGCGCTGCGCCGACATGATGGCGTAGCTCTCCGCGAAGGCGGCGGCGTCGAAGCCCGGATCGGCCTTGAGGCGGGCGCGGGTGTAGCGCACCAGGTTGGCGATCTCCGTGTCCTCGGAGACGTCGACGCGGGCATCCTGCAACAGCGACACCAGGTCATAGGCCGCCGGCCCCAGCACGGTATCCTGAAAGTCGATGACACCGACGCGGGCCAGCCCGTCGCGGGCGCCGCACCAGATCAGGTTGGGCGAGTGGTAGTCGCGCAGCACCCAGGTGGCCGGCGCCGCGGCGATCCTGGTGATCAGTAGTTCGCGCCACAGGTCGAAGAAGTCGGCCCGCGTGCGCGGGCCGACGGTGACGCTGCGGTCGGGCAGATACCAGTCGAGCATCAGGCTGACCTCGACCAGCATGGCATCGACGTCGAACCTCGGAATCGCATGGCTCGCCGCGGGCAGCGGCAGCGGCAACGTATCCGGCAGTTGCATGCCGTGCAGCGCCGCCAGCCAGTCGGTCGCCGCCTCGTAGCGCTCCGGGATCGGCGCCGGCGGGTGGCCTGCCACCACCGGATCGCTGCCGAGATCCTCGGTGACGAGGAAGCCGTGGTCGAGGTCGGCATGGCGGATCGCGGGCGCGCTGAAGCCGCGCGCGCGTAAGCCATTAGCGATCGCCACGAAGGGCTTGACGTCCTCGGCGAGATGCACGGCGGCGCTATAGGGTTTTCCGTCGTGAACCGGCGGCCCGTCCGGCCGACGAGGGGAATTCATCAACACCAGGCTCTCGCCGTCATGGGCGAGCCGGGCATAGGAGCGCGTCGAGGCGTCGCCCGCCATCCGCGTGCGTTGCGCCGCGCCGAGCCCTGCGCCCTCGAGGAAGCGCCGCAGCGCCGCGAGCCGTGCCGCCTGCGCAGCGGCTACCCCGAAGCCGGTGACGGTGGCGATGCGCGCGCTCTCGCCGCGCCCGGCCTCGTGACGCAGCGTCACGTCGATACGGTCGGCGGGCAGCGCGCTAGCGGCGCGCTCCGGCCATTCGATCAGCGTCACCGTGTCTTCCGGCCACGGCGCAAGCCCGATCTCGTCCAGCTCGGATTCGTCGGCGATGCGGTAGAGGTCGCCGTGCAGCAGAGGAAACGACGGCAAGTCGTAAGCCTGCACCAGTGTGAAGGTCGGGCTCGGCACTTCGAGCGCGTCGTCGCCGGCAAGGTAACGGATCAGCGCGCGCGCGGCGAACGTCTTGCCGGCGCCGAGATCGCCCGTGAGCGTCACGGTATCGCCCGGCGCCAGCAGCAACGCGAGGTCGGCCATCAGCCGCGCGGTGTCGTTTTCGTCGGCGATGGTGAAGACGAAGGCAGCTGCGGCAATCATTCGGCGGCGCTGCGCTGCACGTCGTGGTCGATGGGAAATTCGCAGGTCACGGTGGTGCCGTGCCCGACCTCCGAATCGACATAGACGTGACCGCCGTGCAGTTCGACGAACGACCGTACCAGCGACAGCCCGAGGCCGGCGCCGCGATGGCGCGAGCCGTTGGCATGGCTCTCGAACCAGTCGAACGCCTTGTCCCGGACCTCCGGCGTCATACCGGGTCCGCGATCGGTAACGCGGAACACGACGCTGTGCGCCGAGCGGATCGCGGCGAGATCGATCGTGCTGCCCTCCGGCGCGAAGCCGATGGCGTTGGCCAGGAGATTGTAGAGCACCTGCACCACGCGGGCCTCGTCGGCGACGAAGCGGTCGATGCCGGGATCGACGGTGACGTTCAGCGTGATGCGCTCGCGCGCGAGGCGATCCTGCACCCCGGCGCTGGCGTCGGCGATCGCCTTGCGGACATCGACCGAGCCGAGGGCGAGCGTCATCGCGCCGGCGTCGATGGTGGCAAGGTCGAGGATGTTGTTGATGATCGCCAAGAGCGCGTTGGTCGAGGCGGTGATGTAGCCGAGATATTCGGCCTGCTTCTCCGTCATCGGGCCGGTCGCCGGGTCGCTGAGGAAATGAGCGAAGCCGATGATGGTGGTGAGCGGCGAGCGCAGTTCGTAGGAGACGTGGTGGACGAAATCCACCTTCATCTGCGAGGCGGCTTCCAGCGCGTCGTTGCGTTCGCGCAGCACGCGCTCGACGTTGACGCTGTCGGTGACGTCCTGGAACGTCAGCATGGTGGCGCCGTCCGGCAGCGGCATGGTCAGGCAATCGAGCACGGTGCCGTCGGCCCGTTCCAGCCGGCGCGGCGGCATGGCACGGTTCTCGATGCCGGTGATCGCCTCGCGCAGCGCCTGCCAGGTGGCATCATCGTCGTACAGCGGCCGGCACCATTCCTCCACCGTCGAGACATGCGGCTTGAGTTGCAGCGCCTCCGTCGGCAGATTCCACATCCGCGCGAACGGCGGGTTGAACAGTTCGATGCGGCCGTTGCTGCCGAACACCGCGACCGCCTCGGCCAGGTTGTCGAGCGTCTCGCGCTGCACCCGCATCAGGCCGTCGTTCTGGCGGGCGAGCGTGATGCTCTCGGTGACGTCGTCGATCAGGTAGGTGACGCCGCCCTCCGGGTTCGGCGTGGTGACGATGCGCAGCATGCGGCCGTCAGGAAGATACCATGTGTCGCTGCGTGGCTCGATCGCCTGATAGGCTTCGTGCAGCTTGGCCTTCCAGGCGCGGAAGTCGGGCTGCTCGGCGATCTTGCGGGCGAGCCGCAGCCGGTCGAGCAGGTCGGAATCGTACGGGCGCGCGTCGAGGACGCCGCGCTCCAGGTCCCACAGCCGGCGATAGGCGTCGTTGTAGAACGCGAGCCGCCGTTCGCCGTCGAACACCGCGACGGCGCAGGAGAGCTGGTCGAGGGTGCGGCGGTGCGCCTCCGCCATCCGCTCCAGCGCGGCGCGCAGGCCGACCGCCTCGCTGGCATCGATGGCGAAGCCGGCGCTGCCGTGCGGAAAACCGAGCGCCACCACGTCGAACATACGCCGCTCGCCGTGGCTCACCACCGGCAGCCGCGCGGTGAACCGGCCATGCTCGGCCAGCGCGCGCCCCATGTCGGCGCGGCTCGCGGTGTCGAGCAGTTCGCAGTTCTGCGCCACCGCCTCGCCCGGCGAAGCGGCATCGGCGGCCCTGGCATACGCCTCGTTGGCGAATTCAAGCACGCCATCGTCGCGGCGCACCCAGAGCGGGCACGGCATCGCGCCGGCAAAGGCGCGCAGCGTCGCGGTCTCCGCCATCAGCCGCTTCTCGCGCGCGACGCTCTCGGCGAGTTCGCGGCGCACGCCGCTCAAGTCGCGGATGCGCACCACCGCCTGACCGCCGATGGCGCGGCCTACGGCCTCGACGAGCCGGCCGGCCGAGGTCGCCATCTGTAACGCAAACCCCTCGCCCGACTGGCGCAACGCGGCAACCGCCCGCTCCATGCGCACCGCCTGCTCGGGCAGCAGCCAGGCGCTGAAAGCCAACAGCCGTTGCGGCGGATCGAGCGGCGCGTGCGGCGAGGCAAGCAGCGCGACGTCACCGGAAATGTGGGCGCGGTCCGAGCCGGCCGGCCAGGCGATCAGCACCTGCGGCTCGGCGAACAACAATGCGCGGGTGCGGTCGGCGTCGGCCTGCAGCGCCTGAAGGTCGGCACGCAGCCGCGCCTCGGTCGCGGCGGCGCGCATGCGGGTGCGCATCAAGAGGATCGCGGCGAGAATGGAGAAGCCGAGAATGCCGCCGGCGGTGGCCAGCGCCGCCCATTCCTGCCGCGACATCCCGGCAAGCACCGCGGGCGCCTCGGCCGCCCGCGCAGACCCGGCAACGACCACGACGCCGAGGGCGGCCAACGCGCCGCGTGTCAGTGCGCTGCATGACAGCAAAGCCCGACGGATGGTTGCGGTCGCGCCCGACATCAATGCCCCGATCAGAACGGATGCGGCCGCATCCCGCTCCGGAAAACATATCGCTGTTCGCGAATCGTTTCACATTATCGCCAAGCGGACTCCCGGGGGTAGAGTCCAGACCGTGAACGATGGCCGGCGCGCGGAAAAAACGGATCACATACCGGTGGAACCAAAGCCGCCGCTGCCGCGCGCGGTGGCGTCGAGGCGAGCGACCACGGTGAAGCGCGCCTGCACCACCGGCGCGATCACCATCTGCGCGATGCGCTCGCCGCGGCGCACGACGAACGGCGCGCGGCCATGGTTGATCAGCGGCACGCCGATCTCGCCGCGATAGTCGGCATCGATGGTGCCCGGCGCGTTGAGCACGGTGACCCCAAAGCGCACCGCGAGCCCGGAGCGCGGCCGCACCTGCGCCTCGAAGCCGGCCGGCAGCGCCATCGCCAGTCCCGTCGGCACCAGCGCATGATCGCCGGGGGCCAGCGTCAGCGGCGCGTCGGCCGGCACCGCCGCGCACAGGTCGAGGCCGGCGGCGAGCCGCGTCTGGTAGGCCGGCAGCGGCAGTCCTTCGCCGTGCGGCAGGACTTGCAGGTCGATGGCCAGCGTGTCTGTCATGGCGCCGGTCATTGCAGGCTTTGCGCGATTCGCGCAACGAGCCGGTCGGCCACCTCCTGCTTGCTCATCGCCGGCCACGATTCGACCTCCTCGCTGTCGCGCATCAGGATGTGAATGACGTTGCGGTCGCCACCCATGACGCCGGACGCCGGCGACACGTCGTTGGCGACGATCCAGTCGCAGCCCTTGCGCATCAGTTTGGCGCGCGCATGCGCGATCAGGTTCTCGGTCTCGGCGGCGAAGCCGACGACGAGGCGCGGGCGGCCCTCGCCGCGCTTTGCGATGGTGGCGAGGATGTCGGGATTTTCCGCGAGCTTGAGGTCGGGCAGGCCATCGACCGTCTTCTTGATCTTCTGCGCAGCCGCGCCCGCCACCCGCCAGTCGGCGACGGCGGCGGCAAAAATCGCGGCATCGGCCGGCAGCGCGGCCTCCACCTTCGCCAGCATCTCGCGCGCCGATTCGACGCGTACGACATTGACGTCGGCCGGATCGGCGAGGCCGACCGGGCCGCTCACCAGCGTCACCTCGGCGCCGGCGCGGGCGGCGGCGGCGGCGATGGCAAAGCCCTGCTTGCCGGAGGAGCGGTTGGCGATGTAGCGCACCGGGTCGATCGGCTCATGCGTCGGCCCGGCGGTGATCAGCACGCGGCGGCCCTTGAGCGGCGTCGCCGCCGGCTTGAGCAGCGTCATCGCGGCGAGCGCGATCTCGGTCGGCTCGCTCATGCGGCCGACGCCGGCCTCGTTCGCTTCCGCCATCTCGCCGGCACTGGGACCGACGAGATGCACGCCGTCCTGTTTCAGCCGCGCGACGTTGCGGCGCGTCGCGGCGTTGGTCCACATCGCCGGGTTCATGGCGGGGGCCAGCAGCACCGGGCGGTCGGTGGCGAGCAGCACGGCGCTGGCCAGGTCATCGGCGAGGCCGTTCGCCATTTTTGCCATCAGGTCGGCGGTAGCGGGCGCGACGACCACCAGGTCGCAGCCGCGCGCGAGCCGGATGTGGCCGGCATCGAACTCGCTTCTCGGGTCGAACAGGTCGGTGTGGCAGGGCGTGTGCGCCAGCGCGCTCGCCGCCAGCGGCGTGACGAACTGCTGCGCTGCCCGCGTCAGGATGACGCGCACCTCGGGACCGCGCTCTTTCAAGCGGCGGATCAGGTCGAGCGCCTTGTAGGCGGCGATTCCGCCGCCGATGATCAGGGTGATGCGCGGCGCGACGGAGGGCACTGCCGGTCCGGCCGCAACATCCGGGGCCGGCGGCGGGCCGGCGTCCTCCCCCGCCTCGCGCAAAATCGTGCGCACCTCGTCCTCGACCGAGCGGCCGTTACGGGCGGCGCGCACCCTTAAGCGCGCTTTGAGGTCGTCATCGAGCTTGCGGACGGTCAGGCTGGCCATGCGACGTCTCCCGGCTCCCCAAAATCTAGCCGCACGGCACCGCCAGCGCAATCGTTGATGGCAATGCCATCATTCGAGAGGGTAAATCACAGCCAGATCAGGATCGCCACCACGGCCACCGCCACGATCCAGATCGCCGCCGTGCGCCAGCGGCCGCGCTCGGCCTGGGCACGGGCGATGGCCGCGATGGTTTCCGGCGCCAGCACGATGCCCTCCCGCGTCATCGCCTCGAAGCGGGCGAGCGCCGCCGCCGCGCCGGAAGCGATGGCGGGGATATCGGCCAGCACCTTGCCGAGCTGGGACGCCCCCGCCGCCGCCCCCTCGATCTTGCCGATGGGGCCCAGATTGCGCCCGATCCATTCGCGCACCACCGGGTCGGCGGTGCTCCAGATATCGAGTTTCGGGTCGAACGAGCGCGCCACCCCCTCGACCACCACCATGGTCTTCTGCAGCAGGATCAGTTCGGGCCGGGTGCGCATGTCGAACAGCGCGGTTACCTCCAGCAGCAGGGTGAGCAGTTTTGCCATCGAGATTTCTTCGGCGGTGCGATTGTGGATCGGCTCGCCGATGGCGCGGATGGCCTGCGCAAAATTCTCCACCGAATGGTGCGAGGGCACGTAGCCGGCCTCGAAATGCACCTCGGCGACGCGGATGTAATCGCGGGTGATGAAGCCGAGCAGAATCTCGGCGAGGAAGCGGCGCTCCTTCAGCCCGAGCCGGCCCATGATACCGAAATCGACGGCCACCAGTTGGCCGCGCGGATCGAGGAACAGGTTGCCGGGGTGCATGTCGGCGTGAAAGAAGCCGTCGCGCAGTGCGTGGCGCAGAAACGCCTGAATCAGCTTGGCGCCGAGATCGACCATGTCGACGCCGGTTTCCTCCAGCCGCGCGCGGTCGTTGAGCGGAATGCCGTCGATCCACTCCATCGTCAGCACGCTGTGGCTGGTGCGGTCCCAGTCCACCGTCGGCACGCGGAAGTCGGGATCGTCGCGGGTGTTCTCCGCCATTTCGGAGAGCGCCGCCGCCTCCAGCCGCAGGTCCATCTCCATCGCCACCGTGCGCTGCATGGTGGCGATCACCTCGATCAGCCGCAGCCGCCGCGCTTCCGCCGAATATTTTTCCGCGTTGCGGGCGACGAAGAAGAAGTCGGAAAGGTCGCGGCGAAAGCGCGCGTTGACGTTGGGCCGCAGCACCTTGACGGCGACCTCGCGGCGGGTGCCGCCATCCTCGATCTCGCCGCGATGAACCTGCGCAATCGAGGCGGCGGCCACCGACGGGCCGATCTTTACAAAGATATCCGCAAGCGGCCGCTCGAGGCTCGCCGCGATCATCGCCTCGGCTTCTCCTTGCGGAAACGGCGGCAGGCGGTCCTGCAGGCTTTCGAGGTCGCGCGCCACCGCGGCGCCGACCACGTCGGGGCGGGTGGCAAGAAACTGGCCGAGCTTGAGGTAGGCCGGGCCGAGCCGCGTCAGGGCGCGCGACAGGCGGGCGCCGCTGCGCGCATCGCGCCGTTCGATGAGCCGCGCCATGCGCACCAGAAGCTGCGCCGGCGGCGGCAGCGGTGCGGGATCGACGATGCCGAACACGCCCTCGCGCGCCAGCACGAAGGCGGCGCGAGCGAGGCGCGCGACGTGAGCGACCGCGGAAATCACAAACGCCAGCCCGAATGCAGCGCGACGATGCCGCCGGACAGCGGCTGGAACGAGACGCGGGCCAGCCCCGCCGCCGCGATCATCTCGGCAAAGATATCGGGGCGCGGAAAGCGGCGGATCGATTCGACGAGATAGCGGTAGGATTCGGCATCGCCCGTGACGACGCGGCCGAGCGGCGGGATGACGTTGAACGAGAACAGGTCGTAGAGCTTGTCGAGGCCGGGCACGTCGACGCTGGAGAATTCCAGGCACAGGAAGCGCCCGCCCGGCTTCAAGACGCGATACGCCTCGCCGAGCGCGGCCTCGATCCGCGGCACGTTGCGGATGCCGAAGGCGATCGTGTAGGCGTCGAAACTTTTATCGGCGAAAGCCAGCCGCTCGGCGTTGCCATCGACGAACGTCACCTGATGGTCGAGATGGCGCGCCGCGGCGCGCTCGCGGCCGACCGCCAGCATGTCGCCGTTGATGTCGCAGACCGTCGCGGTGAAGCCGGGTCCGGCCGCGGCGGCGGCCCGGAAGGCGATGTCGCCGGTGCCACCGGCAACGTCGAGCAGCGCGAACGGCGCATCCGAGCGCGGCGGGTTGAGCGCGGTGATCATCCCGCTTTTCCAGATGCGGTGCAGGCCGCCCGACATCAGGTCGTTCATCAGGTCGTAGCGCCGCGCCACCGAGTGGAACACGTCGTTGACCAGCGTCTGCTTGTCGTCCAAGGGGACGTCCCTGAAGCCGAAATGGGTGGTCTCTTCGGGGCGGGCCATGCCAAAACTCCTTGCGGCGCACCATATAAAGCATGATCCGGAAAAGGGGGAACCGCTTTTCGGGCACGACCCATGCTCAAATCAAAGCGGTGCCGCGCGTTGCGTCCAATTCCATGGGAGCGGACCGTAGCGTGGCGGCCCGCGGCGCGCTAGAACCGGGGCCGCAATGCCCGAGCTTCCCGAAGTCGAAACCGTCCGCCGCGGCCTGCAGCCGGCCATGGAAGGCGCTCGCATCGCAGCCGTCGACCTGCGCCGCGCCGACCTGCGTTTTCCGTTCCAGCCCGATTTCGCCGCCCGTCTGGCCGGCCAGCGCATCCTCGGGCTGGGGCGGCGCGCCAAGTACCTGATGGCGGACCTCGCCTCCGGCGACGTCCTGATGATGCATCTCGGCATGTCCGGCTCGTTCCGCGTCGGCAACCTGCCGATCGGCGAATTCCACCACCCGCGCAATGACGAACTGGTCCACGACCATGTCGTGCTGAAGATGGCGAACGGGACGACCGTCACCTACAACGATCCGCGCCGCTTCGGCTTCATGAAGGTGGTCGCGCGCGCCGCGCTCGACGGCGAGCCGCTGCTCAAAGGTCTCGGCCCCGAGCCGCTCGGCAACGCCTTCGACGCGCAGACGCTGGCAGCCGCCTGCGCCGGCAAGACCGTGAGCCTGAAGGCGGCGCTGCTCGACCAGCGCATCGTCGCGGGGCTCGGCAACATCTACGTCGCCGAGGCGCTGCACCGCGCCGGGCTGTCGCCGAAGCGGCGCGCCTCGACACTGGCGACACGTAGCGGCGCGCCGACCGCGCACGCGGTGCGGCTGGTGGAGGCGATCCGCGAGGTGCTGAACGAGGCCATCGCGGTCGGCGGCTCGACGCTGCGCGATCACCGCCAGCCGGACGGCAACCTCGGCTATTTCCAGCACTCGTTCCGGGTCTACGACCACGAGGGCGCGCCCTGCACCATGCCGGGCTGCGGCGGCATCATCCGCCGCTTCGCGCAGCACGGCCGCTCGACGTTCTGGTGCGCAAAATG
>QEVP01000038.1 GCA_003576765.1 Pseudomonadota bacterium | reverse complement strand
ATTGCGATTTCCGAAGTGACCGAGCGGCGCGGCGTGCCGCTGCTCACCATGTCGTTCTCCGACCAGATCACCGGCCGCGGCTTCGAGAACATTTTTCAGGTCGTCGCCAAGGCGTCGGTGCTCGGCAAGGCGCAGTTCGACGGCACGGTGGCGATCGCCAAGGGCGCCGGCCAGAAGCTGGAACGCATCGCCATCATGTACGAGGACACCGCCTACGGCACCTCGCAGGCGACGGGCCTGCGCGCCGGCGCCAAGGCCGCCGGCGTCGAGGTAGTGATGGACGATGCCTATCCGCTCGGCATCACCGACGTCACGCCCTTGATCAACAAGCTGCGCGCTTCTAACGCGCAGGCCGTGTTCCCGGTCTCCTACCTCAACGACAGCCTGCAGATCATCCGCGCGATGCGCCAGCAGCGCATCGAGATTCCGGCGATCGGCGGCGCGGCCGGCTACGTCATTCCCGATTTCGAGAAGGGGCTTGGCGAATATGCCGAGGGCGTGTTGTCGATCTCGCCGGCCAACTACGACCTCGCCCCTGAGCTGACCGAGCGCTTCCGCAAGAAGTTCGGCTACTTCATGGTGCACGAGGCGCTGGAGCACGCGGTCTGCCTCGACGTGCTGGCGCAGGCGATCGGCAAGGCCAAGTCGGCCAAGCCCGACGACTTCCGGAAAGTTCTGCACGGCACCCGCTTCGAGGGCGGCTGGTGCAAGGCGATGACCGGTGGCGCCGTCCAGTTCGACAAGACCGGCCTCAACACCCTGTCGGTGCCGGTGATGGTGCAGTGGCGCAACAAGGAACTGGTCACGGTGTGGCCGGACAGCGACGCCAAGGCCAAGGCGGTGTGGAAAGTATAAGTTGTCATGGGCATCGCCGCGGAACGGTCCGCGACGATGCCTGCTGGTTGCTTTCGCGCAGCGCCGATTAAGGCGCTGCTTCTTGTCTGACTGCGCTGCGGGAACCTCGGCATGGCGGTGATCCAGGCGATCCTGGACGGGATCATGATCGGCGGCGTTTATGCCGTGATCTCTTTGGTGTTCGGTGTGATGGGCATCATCAACTTCGCGCAAGCGGAGTTTCTGATGCTCGGCATGTTCGTCGCCTATTACGCCTGGGCCTGGCTCGGGCTTGATCCGCTGATCGCAGCGCCCTTGGCTTTCGTCGTGGTGTTTGCGCTCGGCGCGGTGGTGCATCAACTGATGATCCGCCGGGTGTTGCAGGCCCCGGTGGTGGCGCAGATCTTCCTCACCGTCGGGCTGTTGATCGTGCTGGAGAACGCCGCTCTCGTGATGTTCGGCTCCAGCTTCCGCTCGGTGACGACGCCGTATCAGACCTCGGCCTTGCAGGTCGGCGAACTGTTCGTCAGCGTGCCTTATCTCGCCGCGTTCCTGATGTCGGTGGCCTGCGGCGTGGCGCTGTGGTTGTTCATGCGCGCAAGCTGGTTCGGCCGGGCGATGCGCGCCACCGCGCAGGACCCGATGGCAGCGCGGCTGATGGGCATCAACGCCGACGCCATGCATCGCCTCGCCTTCGCGCTTGGCGTTGCGCTGACCGCGTTCGGCGGCGCGGTGATCCTGCCTTATCTCACGGTGTCGCCGACCGTCGGCGGGCAGTTCGTGGTCCTGATGTTCACCGTGGTGGTGCTTGGTGGCCTCGGCTCGGTCGCGGGTGCCGTGGTCGGCGGGCTTGCGGTCGGCATCATCCAGTCGCTGTCGGCACTGGCGTTTCCGATCCAGCTGCAGAATCTGGTGCTGTTCGTGGTGTTCATCGCGGTGCTGGCGCTGCGGCCAGAGGGCCTGCTCGGAGGCTCGCGATGAAGCTCGGTCTGTCGAAGCGGCAGGTCGCGCTCATTGCCCTTGCGCTCGCCGTCGCCATCGTGCTGCCGTTCGCGTTCGATGCGCGCGGCTACACCATCCGCATCCTGTGCCTCGGCCTGTTGTTCGCCGCGATGGCGCAGGCGTGGAATATCGTCGGCGGCCTCGCCAACCAGATGTCGCTCGGCCACGCGGCGTTCTTCGGCATCGGCGCCTATACCTCGACGCTGTTGCTGATCCATTTCGGCATCTCGCCGTGGCTCGGGCTGATTGCCAGCGGCGTGCTCGGCGGCGTTGCGGCCTTCGCCATCAGCCTGCCGACGATGCGGCTGCGCGGTCATTACTTCGCGCTGGCGACGCTCGCCTTCGGCGAGGTGATGCGGGTGATCGGCAATAGCTGGAGCGACCTGACCGGCGGCCCGGTCGGCATCTCGGTGCCGTTCGCCAAGCCGAGTTTCGTCATGTTCCAGTTCGCCGATACGCGCACCTATTACTGGCTGATGCTGGCGGCCTTCATCGTCGTGACAGCCGTGTTCGTGGCGATCAAGCACAGTCGCACCGGCTACCGGTTGCAGGCGATCAAGGAAAATGCCGATGCGGCAGAAGTGATCGGCGTCGATACCACGCGCACGAAAATCATCGCCGCGATCGTGTCCGGCGCGCTGACCGCGTGCCTCGGCACCTTCTACGCCCAATTCCAGTATTTCTTCGATCCCGACACCGTGTTTGGCGTGGCGTCGGTCTCGATCCGCGTGGCGATGATCGCCATCGTCGGCGGCATCGGCACCGCGGCCGGGCCGCTGCTCGGCGCGCTGTTCGTCATTCCGCTGGAGGAGGCAGCCAACCAGGTGTTCTCCGCGCAGGTCGCGGGGCTGGCGCAACTGGTGTTCGGCACGCTGCTCATCATCGTCATCCTGGTCGAGCCGCGCGGCTTCATCGTGCTGTGGCAGCGCCTCGTGGCCCGCCGCAAGCCGGGAGGGCCGTCATGACGACACCTCTGCTCGAGATCGAGGGCATCTCCAAGCGCTTCGGCGGACTGGCGGCGCTGAGCGACGTCACCGCGCATGTGGCGCGGGGCGAGATCGTCGGCCTGATCGGCCCGAACGGCGCCGGCAAGACCACGCTGTTCTCCGCGCTGGTCGGGCTGCACCGGCCGAACGCCGGCACCATCCGGCTCAACGGCAAAAACCTGGTCGGGCTCAAGCCGCACAAGGTCGCCGCCGCCGGCATGGTCAAGACCTTCCAGAACATCGCGCTGTTTCTCGATTCCACCGTGCTCGACAATGTGCTGATCGGCGGCCTGATGCGGCACTCCGTCGAGGACGCGCGCGAGCTGGCGCGGCGCTGCCTCGACCGCGTCGGCATCGGCGCCATCGCCGACAAGTTCGCGCACAACCTGTCGTTCCCCGAGCGGGCCCGTGTCGAGGTGGCGCGCGCGTTATGCACCGAGCCGCAGATCCTGCTGCTCGACGAGGCGATGGCGGCGCTCAACCCGGTCGAGATGGACGAGTTTCTCAAGCTGCTGCGCGACTTGCGCGGCGAAGGGCTGACGCTGGTGGTGGTCGAGCATCACATGCGGGCGATCATGTCGCTGTGCGAGCGGATCATCGTGCTCAACTTCGGGCAGGTGATCGCCACCGGCACGCCGCAGCAAGTCTCGCGCGACCCCGACGTGGTGCGCGCCTATCTCGGCCGGTCGGCGGCATAGGCGAGGCGGCGATGACGGATACCCCCGCACTTCTGACCATCGAGCGGCTCTATGCCGGCTATGACGCCGGCGACGTGCTGCACGACATTTCGCTTAAGGTCGCCGCCGGCGAGTTCGTCTGCGTGATCGGCGCCAACACCGCGGGCAAGAGCACGCTGCTGCGCACCATTTCCGGGCTGGTGGCGGCGCGCGGCAGCATCCGCTTCGACGGCGTCGAACTGGTCGGCCGCGCCTCGCACGATATCCCCGGCCTCGGCATCGCCCACGTGCCGGAGGGCCGCCACGTCTTCCCCGACATGACGGTGGAGGAAAACGTCATGCTCGGCGCCTACGCGGTGCGCAACGCCGCCGACCTGAGCGAGCGGCGCGAGCGGGTGCTGGCGCTGTTTCCGCGGCTCAGCGAGCGGTTGTCGCAGCGCGCCGGCACGCTGTCGGGCGGCGAGCAGCAGATGGTGGCGGTCGGTCGTGCCCTGATGCTGATGCCGCGCCTGTTGCTGCTCGACGAGCCGAGCCACGGCCTAGCGCCCAAGGTGGTGGACGAACTGCATGACACCTTGCTGGCGGTGAGCAAGACCGGCACCGCGATCCTGCTGGTGGAGCAGAACACCGCGCTCGCGCTATCGGTCGCGAGCCGCGGTTACGTCATCGAATCCGGCCGCGTCGTTCTTGCCGGCACGAGCGAAGCGCTCGCCGGCGACGATGCGGTGCGCGCGGCCTATCTCGGTCTCTGACGGGTGCGCCACGGTTCATCGAGAGAGACCTTGCCAACTGGAACGGAGTGACCCATGGCTGAGAGTACGGCTGAGAGTGCGCAATTCGAGAAGGGACTGAACGTCCGGCGCAAGGTGCTCGGCACCGAGTATGTCGACGGCGGCCTCGCCAAGGCCGACGATTTCATGATGGCCTTTCAGCGCATCACCACGGAATGGTGCTGGGGCTATGCGTGGGGCCGCGAGGGGCTGTCGCACAAGACCCGCAGCATGCTCAACCTGGCGATGCTGACCGCGCTCAACCGCTCGCCCGAGCTCAAGCTGCACGTCAAGGGCGCGCTCGCCAACGGCGTCACCGTCGAGGAGATCAAGGAAATCCTGATCCATGCCACGGTCTATTGCGGCATCCCGGCCGGGCTCGACGCGTTCAAGGCGGCGCACGAGGTGCTGAAGGCCGAGGGCGCGCTGCCGGAGAAGAAGTAGACGGACGCAACGTCGCGGATTGGTATCCCGGGTGCGTTGCGGCGCGGAGCGCTGCGACGCAGACCCGGGATCGTTTTGGAGGTTGGGTGAAACGGTCCCGGCTCTGCAGCCCGGCATTGCATGCCTCGCTGCGTCCGGGACAGGCGATCAGGCAAGATCGTCCCCCGTGCGGCGTATCGCTGACGCAACGTCGTGGGTTGGTGTCGTGGGTTGGTATCCCGGGCGCGTTGTGGCGCGGAGCGCTGCGACGCAGACCCGGGATCGTTTGAGAGGTTGTGGGCGAAACGGTCCCGGCTCTGCAGCGCGGCATTGCATGCCGCGCTGCGTCCGGGACAGGCGGAGCGGTCAGATCTCATCGGACAGATCGCGCCAACCCGGGTTCACCTTTTCGACAAGGGCGATTTTCCATGCCCGCCGCCACCGTTTCAGCGAATGCTCGCGTGCCCGCGCCTCGAGGATCGAAGCGTAAGGCTCGATGTATACGAGCAGGCTGACACCGTATCGTTCGGTAAATCCGGCAACGATCCTCAGCTTGTCCTCATGGATGCGGCGCGCAAGATCGTTCGTGACGCCAACATAAAGAACGCCGCGGGGGCGGTTGGTGAGTATGTAGACGAAGAACTGCCGTTCCATTGCCCCATTGTGTCCCGGACGCAGCGCGGCGCAAGGTGCCGCGCTGCCGAGCCGGGACCGCATCGGGGGTAACATCTGTAACGATCCCGGGTCTGCGGCGCATCGCTGGCGCGCTGCACCGCGCCCGGGACAAGCGGAGCGGGCGAAACGGTCCCGAGTCAGTGTCGCTGTCGCGCCGCGCCCGGGACAGGCGGAGCGGTCGGGCCGCTCACTCCTCAAGCTGGGCGTAGTTGCCCTTGGCGTCCCACTTGTAGACGACATAGTCGATGATCTTGAGATCACCCTTGTCGTCGAACGACAGCTTGCCGAGCACGGTGTCCCATTCGCCGCCCTTGATGGTGGTGATCACCTTCTGCGTATCGGTCGAGCCGGCCTTCTTCACCGCGTCGGTCCAGAGCTGCATCGCCGCGTAGGTGTAGAGCGTGTAGCCTTCGGGATCGATGTTCTTCTTCTTGAACTCCTCGACCACCGCCTTGGCGGTCGGCTTCTCGCGCGGATCGGGGCCGAAGGTGAACAGCGTGCCCTCGGCGAGCGGGCCGACGATCGAGGCGAACTCCTTCGAGTTCATCGAATCGCCGGCCATCAGCACGGTCTTGAGGCCCTGGTCGCGCATCTGGCGCAGGATCAGGCCGGTCTCCTGATGGTAGCCGCCGATATAGACGAGGTCGATGTTGTCGCGCTTCAGCCGCGATACGATGGAGTTAAAATCCTTGTCGCCCTTGTTGTAGGACTCGAACATCTTTTCCTGAAAGCCGGCGGCGTTGAGCGCCTTCTTGGTCTCGTCGGCGAGACCCTTGCCGTAGGTCGTCTTGTCGTTGAGGATGGCGACGTTCTTGCCCTTGAAATTCTTGGTGATGTACTGCGCGGCGATGACGCCCTGCTGATCGTCGCGGCCGCAGATGCGCAGCACGTTCTTGAGCTTGCGCTCGGTGAACAGCGGGTTGGTCGAGGCCGGCGTGATCTGCAGGACGTTGTTCTCGGCATAGGCTTCCGAGGCCGGGATCGACGACGACGAGCAGAAGTGGCCGGCGACGAACGGGATGCCGTCGCCGGACAGCTTTTCGGCGATCGAGCGCGCCTGCTTCGGGTCGCAGGCGTCGTCGCCGACTTCCAGTTTCAGTTTCTTGCCGAGCACGCCGCCGGCGGCGTTGATGTCGGCGACCGCCTGTTCGGCGCCGTTCTTCATCTGCATGCCGAAAGCGGATTCGCCGCCGGTCATCGGGCCGGCGACGGCGATCTTGATATCCTGCGCATTGGCAGCCAGCGGCGCGGCCACAGTCAAGGTCAAGGTCGTAAGCGATGCGCCGAGCGCGAGACCTAGGAATTTCGCTGATGTCATACGCTGTATCCTTGCAAGGTTTCGGCGCGCCGCGATGCGGGCGCCGGACGGGCGGCAGTTTCGGCCGAATCCGCAAAAGAGTCATCGGCAAAGTGCGGCTTCCCCCAACCGGCGATGGCGCAAGTTGCCGCAGGGCGGCGGGACCTGCCGCGTCCGGGACACGGACGCTCGTTTCGGGCCGCCGCGGCGCCGCGTCCGGGACGCATCAGCGCCGGCCGCCTTCGAGATAGGCGGCGCGGATGTCCGGCCGGGCCAGCAGTTCGGCGCCGGTGCCGCTCATGGTGATGAGGCCGTTGACCAGCACATAGGCGCGGTGGGCGAGGCGGAGCGCGTGGTTGGCGTTCTGCTCGACGATCAGCACGGTCAGGCCGTCCTGCCGGTTGAGCGTGCGCACTGCCTCGAAAATCTGCCGCGCCACCAGCGGCGCGAGCCCGAGCGAAGGCTCGTCGAGCATCAAGAGGCGCGGCCGGCTCATCAGGGCGCGGCCGATCGCCAGCATCTGCTGCTCGCCGCCGGACAGCGTGCCGCCGCGCTGGGTCAGCCGCTCCTCGAGGCGCGGGAACAGCGCGAACACGCGCTTGAGGCCGGCCTCGCGTTCGGCCTCCGATGAATCGGTGGCGTCGGCGCCCATGCGCAGGTTCTCGGCCACGCTCATGCGCGGGAAGATGCGGCGGCCCTCGGGCGCCTGCGCGATATGCAGCCGCGCGATCTCGTGCGCCGGCAGGCGGGTGATGTCGCGTCCGTCGAACACGATGCGGCCGGCATGCGGGCGCGGTCGGCCGAACACGCTCATCATCAGCGTCGATTTGCCGGCACCGTTGGCGCCGATCAGCGACACGATCTCGCCGCGGCGGATGTCGAGATCGACGCCCTTGAGCGCACTGATGCGGCCATAGGCGGCATGCAGGCCCTCGATGGCGAGAAGCGGCGGCGTATCCGTCATCGGTCGCCTCTTTCACCTCCCCCTGAAAGGGGGAGGTCGGCGCGGTCATCGCGCCGGGTGGGGGTCGTCCGGCTGATTGCAGATGCGATGCTGTCCAGCACGCCGGCTAGATTTGACAGCACATCGCTATTCCAGAATCGAAGCACCTCGATTCCCTGACCGGAGAGCCACCGGCTACGTGTGGCGTCCTTTTGCCGGTTTTGCTCCGACGCATGCTGGCCGCCGTCGATCTCGATCGCAATGCGGTGCGAGGGACAATAGAAGTCGAGAACGTAGTTTCCAACCGGATGCTGGCGACGGAACGCTATTCCAAGAAGCTGCTTTCTGCGTAGAGCCTTCCACAGTGCAAGCTCGGCATCCGTCGGCACGTGCCGCAGGCTGCGAGCCTTCGCCGTCATCGCCCTGGTTCGTGCGAATTGGGAAGCGGACCCCCTCCCGATCCGCTTGCGCGGACCGACCTCCCCCTTGTCGGGGGAGGTTAATGCTGGTGCGGCATCTTTTTCACCTCCCCCTGAAAGGGGGAGGTCGGCGCGGTCATCGCGCCGGGTGGGGGTCGTCCGGCCGGGGGAGGTGAGTAAAGAGTGCGGCGCGGGGCTCATCACGCTGCCTCCGTGCCCCGGACGCGATGCAAGACGACGTCTTGCTTCGCTGAGCCGGGGCCGTAACGGCGTAAGGCGCTTGTGAAGGTCCCGGTTCTGCGGAGCAGCGCTGAAGCGCCGCACCGCGCCCGGGACACGGTGCGAGAAGTCCTCATGTGCCGCCCTCCATGACGGCGGCGGCGTCTTCCTCGTCGGAGCCGAGGTAGGCGGCGATCACCTTGGGGTCGTCGCGGATCGCGGCCGGTGCGCCGTCGGCAATCTTCACGCCGTGGTCGAGCACGACGATGTGGTCGGAGATTTCCATCACCACGCTCATGTCGTGCTCGATCAGCAGGATCGAGGTGCCGTGGTGATCGCGGATCGACAGCAACAGCTCGCTCAGTTCGCCGCTCTCGCGGGCGTTGAGCCCGGCCGCCGGCTCGTCGAGGCACAGAAGCGCCGGCTGCGTGCACATCGCGCGTGCGATCTCGAGGCGGCGCTGGGCGCCGTAGGGCAGGTTGCCGGCGGCATCGTCGGCGCGCTCCAGCAGGCCGATGCGATCCAGCCAGTCGCGCGCCAGTTCGATGGCGTGGCGCTCGGCGGTGCGGAACGAGGGCACGCCGAACAGGCCGAGAAAGGTGAAGCCGGAAGCGCGCATCAGGCTGTTGTGCTGCGCCACCATCAGGTTTTCCAGCGCCGTCATGCCGGGAAATAGCCGGATGTTCTGGAAGGTGCGCGCGACATGGGCGAGCTTGGCGATGCGGTAATCGCCGAGCCGGTGCAGCGCGAACGTGCGGCCGTCGTCGTGGGTCAAGTGGATGGTGCCGCCGCTCGGCTTGTAGAACCCGGTGACGCAGTTGAACACCGTGGTCTTGCCGGCGCCGTTCGGCCCGATCAGCGCGGTGATCTTGTTGCGCTCGACCGTGAACGACAGGTCGTTGATGGCGTGGATGCCGCCGAAGCGCATCGCCAGATGCGCGATGGCGAGGATGGGGCCGGGCGCGTTCATCCGCGGCCTTCCTTGACGAGATCGGCGGAGATCGTCGTGCGTTTGTTGAGAAACACTGTCGGGTCGCGATGGCCGACCAGGCCGCGCGGCCGCCACACCATGATGAAGACGATGGCGAAGCCGAACACCAGCATGCGATACTGGTCGAAGCCGCGGAACAATTCGAACCCGCCGATCATGGCGAAGGCGGCGATGGCGACGCCGAGCTGCGAGCCCATGCCGCCGAGCACGACGATGGCCAGCACCAGCGCCGATTCCTGAAAGGTAAAACTCTCCGGGCTGATGAAGCCCTGACGTGTTGCGAAGAATGCGCCGGCGAAGCCGCCGAACATCGCGCCGATGGCGAAGGCGGTGAGTTTGGTCGAGATGGTGTTGATGCCGAGCGCGCGGCAGGCGACCTCGTCCTCGCGCAACGCCTCCCAGGCGCGGCCGATCGGCAGCGCGCGCAGGCGGATCGTCA
The DNA here is from genome assembly GCA_003576765.1 of Pseudomonadota bacterium. Classification (GTDB taxonomy): domain Bacteria; phylum Pseudomonadota; class Alphaproteobacteria; order Rhizobiales; family Xanthobacteraceae; genus PRO6. The sequence goes on along the minus strand of QEVP01000038.1, from coordinate 8,927 downwards.
CCCAGTTGGTGATCAGCGCAAGGGCAAGGATGAGGTAGAACAAAAATACCACGCGATGCGTCGGCGAGAACGGGATGCCGAGCAGCGCCGCGAGGCCGTTCTCGCCGGGGATCAGCGGAATGCCGAACGCGCTCGGGCGCGGAATGCCGCTGATGCCGTTCGGCCCGCCGGTCAGCGACTGCCAGTTGACGATGACGAGGCGGATGATCTCGCCGAACGCCAGCGTGACGATGGCGAGGTAGTCGCCGCGCAGCCGCAGCACGGGAAAGCCGAGCAGAATGCCCCAGAACGCGGCGAGGATGCCGGCCAGCGGCAGGCAGACCCAGAACGACCAGCCGAAGGTGGTGGCCAGCAGTGCGTAGGAATAGGCGCCGACCGCGTAGAAGGCGACGTAGCCGAGATCGAGCAGGCCGGCGAGCCCGACCACGATGTTCAGCCCCCAGCCGAGCATGACGTAGGTCAGCACGAGGATGCCGAGGTCGAGGATGTAGCGCTGCTGATAGAACATCACCGGCACCAGAGCCGTGAAGATCAACAGCGCCGGACCGAGCAGCTTGACCGCAAGCCGTGCGGCGGCACGAAGCGTCGGCGGCAGCGCGAGGCGTTCGCGCGGCAGCGCTGCGAACCACTGCCGGCCGCTCTCCAGCACCAGCGTGCCGACGAACACGGCGGCGACCATCATCGCCAGTTCGTTGAAGCGCGTCCACCAGACCAGGCCGCCGGTCGGGCCGGCCTCGGTGCGGATGCCGATCATCAGCACGAACAGCACGAAGGCGACGCCGGCGCTGACCAGCGCTTTTTTGAGGATGACGGATAAGCTCCCTCTCCCCGCTTGCGGGGAAAGGGCTGGGGTGAGGGGCGCGGCCGGCTGTCCCATGGATCAGCCCCTCACCCGGATTGCTGCGCAATCCGACCTTTCCCTGCTTGCGGGGAGAGGTCGATAACGCGACATGGGGTGAGGAATGGTCGGCATCGCCTCAGACTTTTTCCACTTCCGGACGGCCGAGCAGGCCGGATGGCATGAAGATGAGCACGACGATCAGGATCGAGAAGGCGGCGACGTCCTTGTACTCGACGGAGAAGTAGGCCGACCACAGCGTTTCGATCAGGCCGATGGCGAGCCCGCCGAGCATCGCGCCAGGCAGCGAGCCGATGCCGCCGAGCACGGCGGCGGTGAACGCCTTGATGCCGGCGACGAAGCCCATCGCGAAATCGACCACGCCGTAATAGAGCAGGTACATCAGGCCGGCGACGGCGGCGAGCGCCGCGCCGATCACGAACGTTATCGAGATGGTGCGATCGACGTTGACGCCGAGCAGCGCCGCCATGGTCTGGTCCTGCTCGCAGGCGCGCATGTCGCGGCCGAAGCGGGTGCGCGCGACGATGAAGGTGAACACCGCGAGCAGCGCCACGGTGGCGAGCACGACGACGATCTGCACGTTGGAAAGCTGCACCGCGAAGCCGTCCTGCTCGTAGAGGGTGTGGCCGCCGCCGATGATCGGCGGCACGGGCTTGACGCGGGCGCCCTGCGCCACTTGCGCGAAGTTCGACAGCACGAACGACATGCCGATGGCCGACAGCATCGGCGCGAGGCGGAACGATTGCCGCAAGGGCCGGTAGGCGATGCGCTCGACCGCCCAGCCGTAGACCGCGGTGATGGCCATCGCCACCAGGAGCACCACGAACAGGATCAGCGGCACCGCCGTGAAGCCGAACGAGACAAGGATCAGGAAGGCGATCAGCGAGGTCATGCCGCCGATCATGAAGACGTCGCCGTGGGCGAAGTTGATCATGCCGACGATGCCGTAGACCATCGTATAGCCGATGGCGATCAGGCCGTAGATCGAGCCGAGCACCAGCCCGTTGATCAACTGCTGCGCAAAATACTCCATCGCCCCCCACCGTATCCTTATCCAAGTCTTAACAGCGGGATTTTTCACCGGCAACGGGTGCGATGCGGCGAAAGCGCGGCGATCCGCCGCCGGGAGCGGCAGGCGACGGGCACCCGCCGGCCGGGGCAGGCGTTGTCCACACATCTTTCCGGCCGTTAAGGTTAACAAAGGGTTTAAATTGTCGCGCTCAGGGGATCGCGCTTTGGTGGCGAGGGCGGGCGCGCGCCGCCGGAACCCTCGAGCATGATCCCGAAAAGTGGGAACCGGTTTTCGGACAAGATCATGCTCAAGCATAAGATCAGGACGGGCAATGATCGGAACCTGGCGGATCAGCGATTACAATGCGGTGCTGGTTGCGGGCTACCTGGTGCCGGCCTGGGTGATGAGCGTGCTTCAGATCGTGGAATCGCCGATCAGGGGCCTTTACGATCGTTCCAACATCGCCTTCGGGGTGTTTTTCAGCGACGAGATGCAGTTGGCCGCGCTCGGCATGGCGCGGGCGGCGTGGGGGCTGGCCGTGGTGCGGCTGACGGTGGCGGCGTTTGTCCTGGTGTTTCTGCTGCAGATCGCGAGCAAGCGGCGGCGGCTCGCCGGTGCCGGCGACGAACCGCTGGCGATCGCGCTGACGCTGGGCGGGTTGTTCAGCTTCGCCGGCATGATGCTGGCGGCGCGGGCCGGGGAGGGCGCGGCGATGCAACTGCACGCGACCGAGTCGCTGTTGCTGCTCGGCGCTGCCATCCTGGTGCTGGCGGAGCCGTGGATGCGCCCGGCGCCGGTGAGGGCCGACGCGGCGCAACCGGCCGCTACGGCGCCAGCAGACCCAGTTCACGCATGACGGACGATGCCTCCTTGATGGCGTGATTGGCGGCCGGCACGCCGCAATAGATCGCCTGCTGCAGTAGGATTTCCTTGATGTCGTCCGGCGTGAAGCCGCCCTCGGTGAGTGCGGCGCGCACATGCATGCGGAATTCGTCCCAGTGCTGAAGCGCCATCATGGTGCCGATCACCAATATGCGCCGGGTGCGTTCGTCGAACTGCGGCCGCGTCCAGATTTCGCCCCAGGCGTAGCGGGTGATGAGGTCGAGGAAGTCGGCGTTGAAGGCGTTAGCCCCGGCGGCGGACTTGTCCACCCAGGCGTTGCCGAGAATCTTGCGTCGCCGTGCTTCGCCGCCGGTCCGGCGTTCGTCGTCGGTCATGTCGGGCCTTGCGCGTTTCGCGCGTGTCATCCGCGCGCATCGCAAGTGAAGGCGCGGATCACGCATTCCTTACCGCCGTAATTGTAGCACTCGCGTAGCGCGTTGTTCTGCGCCGTGGAAATGCGCGGGCCAACCGCGTAGCCGTGGGCGCCGCACGGGTTGACCATGTCCACCGACAGCGCGGCGCAGGCGCGCTTGATCGGGATCACCGTGCAATGCCCCTTGCACTTGTCGCGCGCCGCCGAGATCGCCGCGTGCTCGGAGCCATAGTCGAACGCGTGGCCGTAGGCGCCGCACTTGCCGACGGCGAGTGCGCCGGCGGCTTCTGCACCGTATCCGCCGAGCGCCAGCAGCAACGCCATGCCGCCCGCCGCGGCGACGGCGCGGCGCCAGTTTCGAGATCGTGTCACGATTGTCTTCCCCCAAGCCCCGTGAGTGCGCGCACTTTAGGCTGGCGAGCGTTTCGACTTGGTGAATGAAGGATGACGGCGCCGCGCCGCGGCCATTCCCTAGAGCAGGTTTGCTTTAGGCGGAATTGGCAACCCGTCATGCCCGGCTTTATGCCGGGTATCCACGTCTTCGGAATTTCAGCGAAGAAAGACGTGGATGGCCGGGCATAGGCGTTCTTTGGAACGCCGTTCTATCGAACGGCTACGCCCGGCCATGACGGAACAAAGTGTTTCCGTCTAAATAGGAACCGCTCTGAAGACGTGGTACCCGCATCCCGGACGCGATGCGCACAGCGCCGCTTCGCCGATCCGGGATCGTACCGGGCCGCAGCTCCCGCGACGGTCCCGGCTCAGCGGCGCATCGTTTTACGCCGCGCCGCGTCCGGGACACTCGGTGCGAAAGGAGGCTCTACGCCCGTGCGTCGGCGAGCGCCTCGGGCGTGTCGATGTCGAGAAAGGCGCTGCGACCTTCGACGGCGACGTCGGCCACCGCCTCGCTGTTGGCGGCGATCAGGTGGCGGGCGCCGATGTCGCCTTCCAGCTTCATCAGTTCGGGGAAGAAACGCCGCCCCCACAGCACCGGGTTACCGCGACGGCCATCGCTGACGGGGGCTGCGATGAACTGGCCGCGCTCAGGCGCGAACGCCGCGATCAGGCGGTCGATCAGGTGGGCGTCGATCAGCGGCATGTCGCCGAGGCACACCACGGCTCCGTCGGCATTGGCCGACACCGCGGCGATCCCGGTCTTGACCGAGGTGGCCAGTCCTTCGGCGAAATCCGGATTGTGGACGAAGCGCACGGGCAAATCGCCGAGCGCCGCCTCGACCTCGGTGCGCTGGTGGCCGGTGACGACGATGGTCTCGGCCGCCTTCGAAGCCAGCGCCTGCTCGGTGACGATGCGCACCAGCGGCCGGCCCTTGAGGTCGGCCAGCAGCTTGTTGGGGCCGCCCATGCGGGTCGAGCGCCCGGCGGCGAGGATGACCGCGGCGATGCGATGGCCGCTCTCGGCCGCGGGCACGGCGCGCGGCTGCGGCCGCGTCACGATGTCCATCAACAGGCCGCCGACGCCCATCGCGGTGATGTCGGTGCGGCTGATCGGCAGCCCGGCCAGCACGCGGGTCAGCACCCAGTCGAAACCGTTTTCCTTGGGCGAGCGCGCGCAGCCCGGCGCGCCGATCACCGGCACGCCGCGCGCCTCGCCGATCAACAACAGGTTGCCGGGATCGACCGGCATGCCGAAGTGGTCGATGCGGCCGCCGACCGCCTCGATGGCGGCGGGAATGACGTCGCGGCGGTCGGCGATGGCCGAGGCGCCGAACACCAGCACCAGTTCGGCGCCGCGGTCGAGCATGTCGCGGATCGCCGGGGCGAGCTCGCCGCCGTCATGCGGCACGCAAGCCTCGGCGATGATGGTGGCGCCGGCCGGCGCGAGCCGCGCCTGGGTGACGCGAACGGTCTTCTCGATCACCTTCTGCGCAAGGCCCGGGAGTAGCGTCGAGACCACGCCGACGCGCTTGATGACATAGGGCGCGACGCGGATCGTCGCGGCCGATGCGACGGCCGCGGCCGCCTCGCACAGGCTGGCCGCAATGCCGAACGGGATGATCTTGACGGTGCCGATCATCTCGCCGGCAACCACCGGCTTGAACGCGGTGAGGGTGGCAAAAGTGATTGCTTCGTCGATCAGGTTGATGCGGTCGACGCCTTCGCGGTCCACCACCAGCACGCCGGCGCGCTCCGCGAACAGATTGGCGCGGCCGGTGAACGGCCGTTCGACGCTCACGCCGTCGCCGGCGACCGCCCTGGCGATGCGCCCGGCGGCAACATCCTCCGATATCTCGTCGGCGTCGAGCCGTGCCACCACCACCTCGCCGATGCCGGCGGCTTCCAGTGCTTGCGCCTCGGCAGGGCCGACCGTCGTGCCCTTGCGCAGCACGAAATCGCCCTGGCGGATGGTGTGGACCGTGACGCCGCCGATGGCGTCGCGTGGCGCCAGCGGGCCGAACTTCATGCCGCCCTCGTCATGCCGCTTTGGCCTCTACCTTGCGCAGCCGCAGTGCCGCGGTGATCTGGCCCATGATCGCCACCGCGATCTCGGCCGGCGACACCGCGCCGATATCGAGCCCGATGGGCGCATGGATCGAGGCGATCTGCGCCTCCGGGATGCCGGCGGCGCGCAGCCGCTCGACGCGCTTGGCGTGGGTTTTGCGCGAGCCGAGCGCGCCGATGTAGAAGCAGCCGCGCGACAGCGCGTGCGTCAGCGCCGGGTCGTCGATCTTGGGATCGTGGGTCAGCGCCACGAACGCGGTGTAAGGATCGATGTCGAGCGGCGGCAGCGCCACGTCGGGCCATTCGGCGATCAGCGGCACGTCGGGGAAGCGCTCGGGGCTGGCGAACGCCGTGCGCGGATCGACGACGGTGACGTCGTAGTCGAGCATCCGCGCCACCGGCGCCAGCGCCTGGCTGATATGCACCGCGCCGACCATGACGAGCCGCGCCGCCGGCGCATGCACGTTGAGGAACAGCTTTTTGCCGCCGGCCTCGACGGTGCCGCTCTTGCCCGAGCGCAACTGCGCGTCGAGCACGTCGTGCAGCGGATCGCGGGCGATATCGGCGGCCTTGACCAGGCGCTGATCGCCGCTGGCGATGTCGGTGACGACGATGGCGGGGCGGCGCGCGGCGCGCTCGGCATTGAGGGCGAACAGCGTCTGCGGGGTCATGACGCGACTCCCTTGTGGCCGGCGGCTCCTTTGCCGGCAGCCGCTTCGCCGAGCTTTTCCACGAACACGCGGATGGTGCCGCCGCACGACAGCCCGACCTGCCAGGCGGTTTCGTCGGCGACGCCGAATTCCAGAAGTTTTGGTTCGCCGGAGGTGATGACGTCGAGCGCCTCCGTCACCACCGCGCCCTCGACGCAGCCGCCGGAGACCGAGCCGAGGAACGAGCCCTCGTCGTTGATGACGAGGCTGGAGCCGGCCGGACGCGGGGCCGAACCCCAGGTCTCGACCACGGTGGCGAGCGCGACGCCGCGACCGGCCTTGTGCCAGTCTTCGGCGGCTTTGAGGATGTCCTGATCGGTGTTGAGCATGTCTGCCCCTCTCTGTCGTTACGCGGCGGGCCGGGCCGCTTCGCGTCCGCGCGGTGGCGGCGCAGCCGAAAGCGCTTCGATCAAACTTTTGATGGACTTCAAGTTGTGCACAGTACGGAATTCGTCAACATGCGGCAGCATCATTTTGATGCCCTGCGCCTTCGGCTCGAACCCCTCGAAGCGCAACAACGGATTGAGCCAGATCAGCCGGCGGCAGGAGCGGTGCAGGCGGTCCATCTCGAAGGCCAGGCGCTGGTCGGCCTCGCGCTCCAGCCCGTCGGAAATCAGCAGCACGATGGCGCCCTGGCCGAGCACGCGCCGCGCCCACAGCTTGTTGAAGGTCTGAAGCGAGGTGGCGATGCGGGTGCCGCCGGCCCAGTCCTCGACCGCGGCCGAGCAGGCGGCCAGCGCCTCGTCCGGATCGCGCATGCGCAAGGGCCGCGTCACGTTGGTCAGCCGCGTGCCGAACAGAAACACCGAGACGCGCTTGCGGGCGTCGGTGACAGCGTGCAGGAAATGCAGGAACAGCCGGGTATACTCGCTCATCGAGCCGGAGATATCGAGCAGCGCCACGATCGGCGCCGGCCGGGTGCGGCGGCCGAGCCGCGAAACATCGACGATCTCGCCGCCCGAGCGCAGGCTCTCGCGCAAGGTGCGGCGCAGGTCGAGGCGATGGCCGCGGCGGTCGGGGCGAAAGCGCCGCGTCGTCAGTTCGGCCTGCGGCAGCCGCATCCGCGCCACCTCGGCGGTGACCTCCGCGATCTCGGCGGCGCTCATCTGGGCAAAGTCCTTGCGCTGCAACACCTCGCGGTCGGAGACGGACAGCCGCACCGTCTCCTCGATGGTCTCGCCGCGCTCGCGTGCCTTGCTTGCGGAAAATGCTTCCTGCACGCGGCGCGCCGCCGCTGGTGGCGGCTTCTGCGCCTCGGCCGGCAGCGGGATCGATTCCAGAAGGTGCTTCCATTCCTCGGCGACGCGGAAGAACAGGTCGAACGCCTGCGCGAAAATCAGCATATGCTCGCGCCGCGTCACGAAGATCGATTGCAGCGTGGTGTAGACCTCGTCGCGGCGGCCGATGTCGATCAGCCGCAGCGCTGCCAGCGCATCGAGCACCGCGCCGGGGCCGACCGGCAGCCCGGCCGCGCGCAGGCCGCGGGCGAAGCCCACGATGTTCGCGGCGATCAGGCCGGAGCCGTGCGGCGTGTCGTTCATCGAAACCTCACGCGACCGGATCGACGGCGTCCTTGACCATGCGGGCGAGCTTGTCGCCCTGCACGCGGGCAATGTCGTCCTGGTACTTCAACAGCGCGCCAAGGGTATCGCCGACCACCTGCGGGGTCAGCGAGCGGGCGTCGAGGGCGCTGAGCGCGGTGGCCCAGTCGATGGTTTCGGCGACGCCCGGCGACTTGTAGAAATCCTGCGCCCGCAGCGCCTGCACGAACGCCACCACCTGCCCGGACAACTGGCCGGGCAGCGCCGGCACGCGCGCGCGCACGATGGCGAGTTCGCGCTCGGCGGAAGGGTAATCGACCCAGTGATAGAGGCAGCGCCGCTTCAGCGCGTCGTGAATCTCGCGGGTGCGGTTGGAGGTGATGATGACGATCGGCGGGGCCGGCGCGCGCACGGTGCCAAGCTCGGGGATCGTCACCTGGAAGTCGCTGAGGATTTCCAGAAGGTAGGCTTCGAACGCCTCGTCGGCGCGGTCGAGTTCGTCGATCAAGAGCACCGGCGGACCGGCGGTATCCGGTTCGAGCGCCTGCAACAGCGGCCGCTTGATCAGAAACTGCTCGGCGAAGATGTCGTGGACGAGCTGGTCGCGATCGGTCGCCCCGCTCGCTTCGGCAACGCGGATCGCGATCATCTGCGCCGCGCTGTTCCACTCGTAGACCGCGGCGGCGGCGTCGAGCCCCTCGTAGCATTGCAGGCGGATCAGCCGGCGGCCGAGCGCCCTGGCCAGCACTTTTGCGATCTCGGTCTTGCCGACGCCGGCTTCACCTTCGAGGAACAGGGGCCGCTGCATGCTGAGCGACAGGTAGACGACCGTCGCCAGCCCGCGCTCGGCGAGATAGTTCTGGCTTTCGAGCAGAGCGAGGGTCGCATCGACGGAGGCCGGCGGCGTCGATGAAGGCTTGATCATATGCTTTCCGTCGCGGATACTTAACACGTCTCAAGCGACCATCCGCCCGCGCCGTCAGCCCGTCAAGGGGTTTGGCCGTCTCCGTCATGGCCGGGCCCATAGCCCGTCGAAGCTGCGAGACGTTGTAGCGACTGCGCCGGGTGTGTCCCGGACGCGGTGCAGCGC
>QEVP01000009.1 GCA_003576765.1 Pseudomonadota bacterium | reverse complement strand
CCCATCAGCGCCACGCTGAAGTCGAGCGCCGCCTGGGTGTTGGCGCGGCTCAGTTCGAGAACGCGCTCGGCATAGGTGCCGGCGCCGCGGGTCGCCGTTTCCAGCGCCTCCTCGATGGCCTCGTTGCCGGTCTCGGCCGCCTCGCGCAGCATCGCGTAGCCGGCGCGCGCCTGCGCCACCCCGTTCTCGGCGATGGAGCGGAACGTCTCGGGAACCTGGAAAGCAAGCCCCGGAAACGCCACGCCGGCGGTCGAAAAGCTGTCAGTCATTTTGCGCTGTCCCTCGTCTGCCCCGAAAATCGACCGGCCGAACGCGCTGCATTCGCCGGAGCGGGCGGCGACATCGACCTGCGTTGCGATGGCCCCGTGCGCCCGCATCGCGGAATTAGACCAGATCGAATTTTGCGACGCAATAACTTCCTGCGCCGCGCGGTTCCACTGGTGGACAGCGCAAAACGGCTATTTCGGCTTGCCGGCGTCGAGCGCCGAGCGGCCAATCGCCTGCCCGATCTCGCTCGCCTGCTCGGCCAGCGCGCGCATCTGCGCCTGCACGTATTCGCTGTGCAGCCGCATGATCTCGGCGAGGTCCCGGGTGGTCAGCAGCTTTTGCGCATAATCCAGCGATGCCTGCATGTTCTGCTCAGCAAAGCCGATGGCCTTGGCGCTGATCTCCTTGGCGTTGGCGCGCATTGCGGCGCCCTGCCCCTCGAACGTATCGGCGGCATTGTGCGCGGCGCTCATGAAGGTCTCGAACGCCTTGCGCGCCTGATTGAAGCTCGCCTCCGCCATGGCCTGCATATCCTGCGGAATTTCGAACTGGTTTCGCTCGCTCTCGCTCATGTCCCGCTCCCTGTCGCTTGGCCGTCCTGCCATGCTAACCCAAACCCGCCGGCAAAAGCATCCCGCAGGCAGGACAGTGCCGCCGGGCCACCCGCTGCCGCGATGCAACGAGGGGTAACGCACGAGCCCGGCGGATGGGTCCCTGACGGTCGGTTAACGTTATCAGGGAATTAACGTGGCCGGCGGGGCGCGTTGCGTGGACGTTGCCGCGGTGGCGCAATACGTTCCGGCGGAATCGATCCCGATAACGGCCGTCATCGCAGGCGAGCCTGTCGGCCGATGCAGACAGGTGCAATGAGCGACGCCCTTCAGGCATGGCTGGGACTCCCCGACGAACGGCTCGCCGATACGGCAGCCGGCCGCCATGGCGCGTGGCTGTTCACTGGCGACGCCACGCGGCTGATCTGGGCCAACCCCGCCGGCAGCGCCGTGGTGGCCGCGGGGCCGGTCGATCCCGCCGATCCGCAGCGCCGCCAGCTTGCGCCGCTCGCGCCGCGGCTTACCGGCAAGGTGCGGCTGGAGCGGCTGCGCGGGTTTGGCGCGGCACCCGGCAGCCTGATGACCTGCGCCTGCTCGCGGCTGACGCTTCCCGGGGGCGATGACGCGCTTCTCGTGATCGCCATGGACCGTACGCTGCCGGCCCTGTCGTTGCAGGAGCGGCTAGCGCGGCTGGTCGCGCCGCTGGAGGCGCCGCTCGCCGCGTTCACCGCCGACGGCCGTTTCGCGGGCGCGAGCCGGTCCGGGCGCGCGATCCTTGGCACCATCGACGATCTTGCCGCAATCGTTGCCGACGACATCCGCGACAGCGCCCTGCGCGACGGCGAGGTGACCGTGGCCGGACGCGCCGGACACCTCACGCTGCATCGGCTCGGGCGCGGCCCGGAGGCTGCGCTGATCGCCCATCCGTCGGCCGACTTCGCACCCGCAACCCTTGCAACCATCGTCACGCGCGTGCCGGAGCTGCCCGCGCCGCAAGCAGCACCCGACCGCACGCCCCAACCCGAAGCGCCACTGCCTGAAGCAACCCCGCCTGAAGCAACCCCGCCCGAGGCGTCCACGTCGGCACCCACCTCGGCATCCACGTCCGCCGGCGAGCGCCCGGCCCCGGGGCCGCGGCCGCTGCGCTTCCTCTGGCAGATGGACGCGAGCGGACGCTTCTCGTTCGGAGCCGACGCCTTCACCCGGCTGATCGGCCCAGCCACCGCCACCGCGTTCGGCCGGCCGTGGCACGAGATCAATGCAGCCCTCAACCTCGACCCCGACGACCGCGTGCTGCGGGCGGTGGCGACGCAACGCACCTTCAGCGGTATCACCGTGCGCTGGCCGGTGGACGACAGCGATCTCCGATTGCCCGTCGAACTGTCGGCGCTGCCGCTGCACGACCGCACGCGCCGCTTCGTCGGCTATCGCGGGTTCGCCGTCTGCCGCGATCTCGACGCGCTCGGCCGCCTTGCCGCGCGTCGGCGCAACGAGGCGCTGCAACGCCGCTCTCCGCCCCCTTCCGACCCGCCAACGGACCTCGCCATGCCGCTCGATCCGCCGCACAACGTGCTGCCGTTTCCTAACCCCAACGGCGACGCCGCCGCCTCGCTGACGCCGGTGGAAAACAACGCCTTCAACGAACTGGCACGGCAGCTCTCCGAGCGGCTCGAACGGCCGGTGGCGCCGCCGCCCGCGGACGCCGCAGAAACCGGGGAAACGGCGCAGCCCGATCCCGGCCCTTCCGCCGCGACGCTGCGCGCCATGCTCGATGCCGTTACCGAGGCCGCGCTGACGCTCGCGCCCGGTGGCCACCTCACGAGCATGAACCGCGCGGCTTCAGACCTGTTCGGCGCCGACGCTGCGCCGGTTGCGCACCGAACCGTGTTCGATCTGCTGGCACCGGCCGACCACGCTGCGGTGCGTGCCGCGCTGACCGATGCGGCGACGTCGGCTTCGCGCGAGGTCGAAGGCCGCAGCATCGACGGCCACGCCGTGCCGCTCGCCATGACGCTGTCGCGCGCCGCCGACGGCACGGCATTCGTCGTTTTCCGCAACCTCACCGCGGAGCGGGAGCGCGAGCGCGAACGCCACGACCTCCTCCGTCAGGTGGAGCGCGCGCGTGCCGATAAAGCAGGTCTTGCCGACTGGGCCAGCCGGGAGCTGCGCACGCCGACTGAGACCATCGCCGCGCTCGCCGCCATCATCAGCGACGAACACCCCGCCGCGGCCGAACAGTACGACGCGCACCTGCGCGACATCCGCGGCGCCACGCAGCGCATCGTCAAAACGCTCGACGAACTGCACGATCTCGCGCGCATCGAATCCGGCGACTTCGCTCTCGCGCCGGTGTCGCTCAATCTCAACGACGTGGTCGAGGCCGCGATTGCCGCGCAGCAGGCGGAAGCCGGCCGCGCCCGTGTCGTCATCCGCTCCTCGCTCGCCCCGGCCTTGCCGCCGGTCGAAGCGGATGCAGCGGCGCTGCGCCAGATCGCCGCCAACCTGATCGCCATCTCGATTCATCTCGCCAATGCCGGCGGACAGGCGATCGTCTCCACCGCGCGCGATGACGACGGCCGCGTCATGCTGCGGCTGCGCGACACCGGCCCCGGCCTGACCGAGGACGAACTGGCAGCGGCGGCGGAGCCGTTGCGCCTGAAGCCGCCGGCCGATCACGCAACGCTCGACAATGCCGGCGTCAACCTCGCGCTAACCAGGGCGCTGATCGAGGCCAGCGGCGCCACGTTCGCGATCCGCAGCGCGGCCTATTCCGGCACCCTAATCGAGGTGGCGTTCAAGCGCTCCGATGTCGCGGCTACCTGACAAGAGCCGTCTGGAATCTATCTAAACAATGGCCTTCGCGACCATTCGCCGCCGCGCTATCGGGCAAGCGAGCCGCTACCACTGCGGCATTCCATCGCTGTCCGACGGAGACCCAACGACGATGATGTCCGCGTCCCGCCTCACCGCCACCATTGCCCTTGCGCTGTCGACCGTTGCCTTCGGCACAGGCCCCGCGCTGACGCAAGCCGGCGAAGTGAACCTCTACAGCTATCGCGAAAGCAAGCTGTTGCAGCCCCTGATCGACGCCTTCAACGCCGACACCGGCATCAAGGTGAACGTCATTTCCGCCAGTTCCGGCCTCGACCAGCGCATCAAGGCCGAGGGCGAAAACAGCCCGGCCGACGTGGTGATGACCGTGGATATCGGCCGCATCGACGAGATGGTGCAGGCCGGCATCACCCAGCCGATCAAATCGGCGGAAGCCGAAAAGATCGTGCCGGCACAGTACCGCGACCCCAACGGCCACTGGTACGGCATCTCGATGCGCGCCCGCGTGTTCTACGTTTCGAAGGACCGGGTGAAGGACACCGCGCTGACCTACGACGAACTCGCCGATCCGAAATGGAAGGGCAAGATCTGCAGCCGCTCCGGCCAGCATATCTATAACAACGCGCTGTTCGCGGCCTACGTCGCCCACTACGGCGAGGCCAAGGCCGAGGACTGGCTGCGCGGCGTCAAGGCCAACCTCGCGCAAAAGCCCTCCGGCGGCGACCGCGAGACCGCGCGAGATGTGGCGGCCGGCAAGTGCGACATCGGCATCGGCAACACCTACTACTGGGCGCTGATGATGAACAAGGACGCCGACAAGAAGCCGTGGGCGGAAGCCACCCGCGTGGTGCTGCCGACCTTCAAGGACGGCGGCGGCACCCACGTCAACCTGACCGGCGTGCTGCTCGCCAAGCACGCACCGAACCGCGCCAACGGGGTCAAACTGATCGAGTGGCTGCTCGGCGAGAAGGCGCAGAAGATCTACGCCGACTCGGTGTACGAGTATCCGATCCGTGCCGGCGTGGCGGTCGATCCGACCATCGCCGGCTACGGCACGCTCAACGCCGACAAGCTGCCGATTGCCGAGATCGCCGCCAACCGCAAGACGGCCGCGCAGCTCGTCAACAAGACCGGCTTCGATAATTGATGGACTCACCTAGCGTCATGCGCGGACTTGATCCGCGCATCCATCTTCGTGAACAGAAGGATGGATTGCCGGGTCAAGCCCGGCAATGACACCTAAGATTATTACCATCCAGGCAGGATGCCGGGGAGAACTCCGTTGACACGGAAGGCGCGCGGCGACGTCGCTCTCATCGCGCTCGCGCTTCTCACCGCGGCCATTGTCGTACTGCCGGTGGCGAGCATCGTCGGCCTGGCCCTGCAGCCGGTGCCGGAGCTGTGGCCCGAACTCGTCAACTATGTGCTGCCGCGCACGCTGCGCGACACCGCGCTGCTGCTTGCTGGTGTCGGCGCCGTCACGCTGACGCTCGGCACGGCGACCGCGTGGCTCATTGCCACCCATGACTTTCCCGGCCGCGCGCTGCTGGCGTGGCTGCTGCCGCTGCCGCTTGCGATCCCGACCTACATCGCCGCTTACGTCTACGTCGATCTGTTCGAACCGCTCGGCCTCGTGCACCAGGCGCTGACGGGACTATTGCCCTCCAGCGAAGCCGCGGCCCTGCTGCCGGCGCTGCGCTCGCTGCCCGGCGCGGTCGCCGTGATGGGGCTGGTGCTCTATCCGTATGTCTACCTGTCGGCACGCACCATGTTCCAGATGCAAGGCGCGGAGGTCGCGGAAGCCGCGCGCACGCTCGGCGCCTCGCGCTGGGTTACGTTCTGGCGCGTATCGCTGCCGATGGCGCGGCCGGCGCTGGCCGTCGGCCTGGCGCTGGCGCTGTTGGAGACGCTGAACGACATCGGTGCCAGCGAATATCTCGGCGTCAACACCTTCACCGCCTCGATCTTCGCGATCTGGCTCAACCACGGCAGCTTGCCGGGCGCGGCGCAGATGGCCTGCCTCGCGCTGGCTGTTGTCGCGGCCTTGGTAGCGCTGGAACACTACGGCAGCCGCGGCCGTGCCTTCTCGCTGTCGGCGGAAAACCCGCAGCTTGCGCCGCGCACGCGGCTCGCCGGCGCCAAGGGTCTTGCCGCAGCCGCCACGTGCGGACTGCCGGTGCTGTTCGGCTTCGTCCTGCCGCTTGGCTTTCTCGCCTATCAGAGCCTGCGCCGCGGCCTGCACACGCAGGTTGCGGGGCTCGCCGGCAGCCTGACGCATACGCTGATCTATGCCGCGATCGCCACCTCGGCCGCGCTGGTGCTCGGACTGGCCGTCCTCACGGCGCAACGCTGGCGGCCCGGCACGCTGACGCGCGCCGCCGCTGCGGTGTCGTTCATCGGCTATGCGCTGCCGGGACTGGTGCTGGCGCTCGGCCTGCTGGCGCCGCTGGTGGCGTTCGACAACGCCATCGGCCGTCTCGCGCGCGGGCTGGGGCTGTCCTCGCCCGGCCTCCTCCTGATCGGCTCGGGCGCGGCGGTGACGATCGCCTACGTCATCCGCTTTCTCGCCGTCGCCTCCGGCTTCTTCCGCGCCGCCTATGCCCGCATTCCGCTCGACTACGACGACGGCGCGCGTGTCACGGGCGCGGGCCAATTTACCACGATGCGCCGCGTCCACCTGCCGCTGCTGCGCCCGGCGCTGTGGAGCGCAGCGATCATCGTGTTCGTCGATTGCCTGAAGGAACTGCCGGCGACGCTGCTACTGCGTCCGCTCAATGTCGAGACGCTGGCAACCTCGATCTATCAGTATGCCAGCCGCGGCAGTTTTGAGGACGGCGCCCTCGCCGCCCTCCTGATCGTCGCCGCCAGCATGGCGCCGGTGATCTTTCTCACCCGCCTCGCCGACGCTCCGCTCAAGGCGGATTCGACCGAGCCGGCGCCGCAATCTGCGGCCCTACCTCAGGCGTTGGTCAGCGCAACGCGGTAGTCAGCCTCGGTCTTGGCCTTGACCTCATCGAGCGTCACGCCGTCGGCCAGCTCGATCAGCGTGGCGCCACCGTCGCCGTGCTTGTCGATGGTGAAGACCGCAAGGTCGGTGATCACCATGTCCACCACCCGCTCGCCGGTCAGCGGCAGGGTGCACGTTTTCAGCAACTTGGGACCGTCCTTGGCGACGTGCTCCATCACCACGACGACACGCTTGACGCCGGCGACAAGGTCCATGGCGCCGCCCATGCCCTTCACCATCTTGCCGGGGATCATCCAGTTGGCAAGGTCGCCGTTCTGCGCCACCTGCATCGCGCCGAGAATCGACAGGTCGATGTGGCCGCCGCGGATCATCGCGAACGAATCGGCGCTGGAGAAATAGCTGGTGGTCGGCAGCTCGGTCACCGTCTGCTTGCCGGCGTTGATGAGGTCGGGGTCTTCCTCGCCCTCGTAGGGGAACGGCCCCATGCCAAGCATGCCGTTCTCGCTCTGCAACTGCACGTCCACCCCCTCGGGGATGAAATTCGACACCAGCGTGGGGATGCCAATGCCGAGATTGACGTAAAAGCCGTCGCGCAATTCCTTGGCGGCGCGGGCGGCCATCTGTTCGCGGGTCCAGGCCATCGCTTCGTCCTTTCGTTACGCCGGGCGCTTGCGCGTGGTGCGCTGCTCGATGCGCTTGTTCGCGGTGCCGACCTCGACGATACGCTGAACGAAGATGCCCGGCACGTGGATGTGGTCCGGGTCGATCTCGCCGGCCGGCACCAGGTGTTCGACCTCGGCGACCGTGATCTTTGCCGCCGTCGCCATCATCGGGTTGAAGTTGCGCGCGGTCTTGCGGAACACGAGGTTGCCGGCAGTGTCGCCCTTCCAGGCGTGGACGATGGCGAGATCGCCGAACAGCCCGCGCTCCATCACGTACTTTTCGCCGTCGAACTCGCGTACTTCCTTGCCTTCGGCGACCAGTGTGCCGACGCCGGTCTTGGTGAAGAAGGCCGGAATACCGGCGCCGCCGGCGCGGATGCGCTCGGCCAGGGTGCCCTGCGGCGAAAACTCGAGCTCCAGTTCGCCGGCGAGGTACTGCTGCGCGAACAGCTTGTTCTCGCCGACATAGGAGGAGATCATCTTTTTGATCTGCCGCGTCTCCAGAAGCCGGCTGAGGCCGATGCCGTCCACGCCGGCGTTGTTGGACACGACGGTCAGGTTCTTGACGCCGGAATCGCGCAGCGCATCCGACAGCGCCTCGGCGATGCCGCACAAGCCGAAGCCGCCCGACATCACCAGCATGCCGTCCTTGACAATGTCGGCCAGCGCCGATTTCGCGTCGGGATAAACCTTGTTCATGGGCTAAAAGACCTGTGGGAGCGGGATGACCGGCGGCGGGGAAGGATACCTTCGCGGGTGTATTAGGCGATAACGGCAAGGCTCGTCAATCGCGCCCCCGCGCGGTCGCCAGCCTTGAAAGCGTCAAGAAAACCGACCAGATTGCCGCGGCTCGAACCCGGCTGTCGCCGGCCGGCGCAGAACCCCACCCGACCGATCGACGGCCCGCGACGCCGGTGACCCTGCAAGTCCTCAAGGAAGCCGATGGCCAAAGGAATCAGACGCCTGGGACTGCTGCTCGCGGCACTTTCCGGCATCGTGATCGCAGCGCTGGCGGCGACCTCCTGGCTGGTGGACCGCACCGCCGTCACCGCCGCCGTCGAGCGGCAGGTGCGCGCCGCGACCGGCCTCGACCTTGCCGCGAGCGGCGCCATCGACGTCTCGCTGTTTCCCGGCAGCTACGTCACCATGCACGACGTCAGGCTCGGCAGCGGCGATACGCCGCCGCTCCACGTCGAGACGCTGACCGCCAATCTCCGCCTACTGCCGCTCATCGCACAGCGCTTCCAGATCGCCGACGTCATGCTCTACAAGCCGCGCATCCGCGTGACACGCGCCGCCGACGGCTCGAGCAACTGGACGCCGCTGGTCGCCCGGCTTGCCGAAACGCTCAAGCCCGACGCGGCCGAGGCCGTCTCGTTCTCGGAAGTCCGCGTCAGCGACGGCGTTTTGACCTACACCGATACCGCGCGCGACTTCACCGAGGTGATCGACGGCATCGAGGCGTCGCTGGCCTGGCCGTCGATCTCGCGCTCGTTCGCCGCCACTGGCGAGTTCGACTGGCGCGGCCAGCGCGTGGACGGCAGCATCAGCATCGGCGATTTCCGCGCGGCGCTTGCCGGGGACAAATCCGGGCTGAAGATCCGTGTCGCCGCCGCGCCGCTGAAGTTCGCCTTCGACGGCTCGGTCAGCAATCCGGCGAGCCTGTTGCTGGAAGGCACGCTGACCGCGGATTCGCCGTCGCTGCGCAACGCGCTGCGCTGGGCCGGACGCGAGCCGCCCGGCGCCGGCGGTTTCGGTCGCTTCGCGCTCAAGGCCCGCGCCAATATCGTCGGCCCCTCGCTGGCGCTGACCAACGTCAACGTCGAACTCGACGATAACATCGCCGAAGGCGTCATGACGCTGACCGGCGCCGAGCGGCAGAACGTGCAGGCGACGCTGGCCGCCGAGTCGCTCGATCTCACGCCCTATCTCCACACCATCCGCCTGCTCGCCAGCGGCGCGCGCGACTGGAACCGGCAGATCTTCGATCTCTCGGGCCTGTCGGCCACCGACCTCGACATGCGGCTGTCGGCAGCCCGCGTCGCCATCGGCTCGATGAAACTCGGCCGCACCGCGCTCGGCGCCAACCTGCGCAACGGCACGCTGGCCCTCAGCGTCGGCGAGGCGCAGATGTTCGACGGCATCGCCAAGGGCTCCGTGGTGGTGGCGCGCGCCGGCGACGGCGCCGACATCAAAACCCAGTTCCAGTTTGCCGACGTCGATCTCGAAACCTGCCTCGGCGAACTGTTGGGCACCAGCCGGCTGGCCGGGCGCGGCGATCTTAAGGTAACTCTGGAAGCCTCCGGCGCCAGTCCGTTCGAACTAGCGCAGTCGCTCGACGGCGTGGCGGTGCTGACCGGGCGAAACGGCGCCCTCAACGGCTTCAACGTCGAACAGCTCCTGCACCGTCTCGAACGCCGCCCCCTGTCCGGCGGCGGCAGCTTCCGCAACGGCCGCACGCCGTTCGACACGCTGAAGGTGGCGCTGCACTTCGCCGACGGCACCGCCACCGCCGACGATATCCGCATCGAGGGGCCGGGCGCACGGCTGACGCTGACCGGCACCGCCTCGGTCCCGGCGCGCGAGTTCGACATGAAGGGCGTCGCCGGCCTCGTCGCCAAGGCCGGACAGCCGCCCGGCTTCGAACTGCCGTTCGTGGTGCAGGGACCGTGGGACGACCCGCTGATCTTCCCCGATTCCGACAGCCTGATCCGCCGCTCGCCGGCATCGGCGCCGCTGCTCGACGCCGTGCGCGACCGCCGCGCCCGCGACGCCGTGCGTGCGGTGATCGAGCGTTTCACCGGCGCCGCACGGCCCGCTGCCGCGCCGCCCACGCCGCCACCCGCCGCATCCGCCAGCGAATAAAGCGTTTTCAAGCGAAGCATACCCTCGGGCTTGACCCGAGGGTGGGCACCGGTTCGCGTGAAAAAAAAGCGTCAAACGAAAAGCCGAGAGCTTTGCTTCTGATCCCATCAGAAGCGAAGAAAGCTCTCGCTACAAGGGCGCCGCGCTCTCGCCGCGCGCGCTGGTCAGCTTTGTCGCCATCGACGCCGCAATGATGACCAGCGTCAACAACGCCACGATCAGCGTGCAGATGGCATTGATCTGCGGTTTTACGCCAAGCCGCACCTCGGAGTAGATACGGATCGGCAGCGTCGCGCTTCCGGGGCCGGTGGTGAAGGAGGCGATCACCAGATCGTCGAGCGACAGCGTGAAGGCGAGCATCCAGCCCGCCGCGATCGCCGGCAGGATCAACGGCAGCGTCACGGCGACGAAGGCGCGCGCCGGCGGACAGCCCAGGTCCATCGCCGCTTCTTCCAGGCTGCGGTCGAGCGCCCCAAGCCGCGACTGCACCACCACGGTGACGAAGCACATCGTCAGCGTGGTATGGGCGATCGTCACCGTCCAGAAACCGCGCTCGGCATTGACCGCTACGAACAATAGAAGCAGCGTCAACCCGGTGATCACCTCGGGCATCACAAGCGGCGCATAGAGCATGCCGGAAAACAGCGTGCGGCCCCGAAAGGCCCCGGCGCGCGCCAGCGCCACCGCGGCGAGCGTGCCGAGCACTGCGGCGGCGGTGGCCGACATTGCCGCCACCCGCAGGCTCATCCATGCCGCCGCCAGCATCGCCTCGTCGTTCAGGAGTTCGCGATACCAGCGCAGCGACCAGCCGCCCCACACCGTGACGAGCTGCGAGGCGTTGAACGAGTAGATCACCAGGATCACGATCGGCAGGTAGAGAAACGCCAGGCCAAGGGCGAGCGCCGCCATGTTGATGCGCGACAGGCCCCGCGCCGCCGTCGCGGCCATCACCGCCGCCCCTCGATCTGGCGCATCTGCGCGCGCTCGTAGAACACCAGCGGCACGACGAGGATGGCGAGCAGCACGACGGCCGTGGCCGACGCCACCGGCCAGTCGCGGTTGGTGAAGAATTCCAGCCAGATGGTCTGGCCGATCATCAGCGCATCGGAGCCGGCGAGCAGGTCCGGGATGACGAACTCGCCGACGATGGGAATGAAGCACAACAACACGCCGGCGCCGACGCCGGGCAGCGAGATCGGCACCGTCACCAGCCAGAACGCCTTGACCGGCGAGCAACCGAGATCGGCGGCGGCTTCCAGCAGCGCGCCGTCCATCTTCGACAGCGTTGCATAGAGCGGCAGGATCATGAACGGCAGATAGGAATAGACGAGGCCGATATACATCGCGGTGTCGGTGGCAAGCCACGACAGCGGTGCGGAGACGATGCCGAGACCGACCAGCACCGTGTTGAGCAGGCCGTCGTGCTGCAGGATGTTGATCCAGGCATAGACGCGGATCAGGAACGAGGTCCAGAACGGGATGATGACCAGCATCATCGCCGTTGCCTGCCAGCGCCTCGGCAGCCGCGCCATGGCATAGGCGACCGGATAGCCGATCAGAAGCAGGATCAGGGTCGCGGTGAACGCCACCATGACGCTGCGCAGATAGGCGAGCAGATAAAGGTTGTCCGACACCAGCAGGCGATAGTTGTCGAGCGTGAGTTCGCCAAACGCCGCGACAAGGCTGTCCCAACCGGCGGCGAGGTCGAACACCGGCAGATACGGCGGTTGCGCCACCGCCGTCTGCGACAGGCTGATCTTGATGACGAAGCCGAACGGCACGAGAAAGAACAGCGCAAGCCACAGATAGGGCGCAATCGCCGCAAGCCGCGCCGGCCCGGTGAACAGCCGCCGCGCGCTCATTCGGGCAGCACCATGCAATCGTCGGGCGCGAACGAGGCCACCACCCGCTCGCCGACCGCAAAGCCGCCGCTGGCGCGCGCCGTGTTGGTGACGGCGGCGCGCAACAGCGCTCCGGTGACGAGCTTGACCTGATAGAGCGAGACGTCGCCGAGATAGCTGTGGCCGACCACCTCGCCGGGCAGCGCGTTGAACGCCGCCGCCGGTTCGCCGGCAACGCGCGGCGCGAGCCTGATCTTCTCCGGCCGCACGGCCACGCACACCTTGCCTGCGGCCGGAACACGCGGCGCAACGGCCGAGATGGCGCAGGCGGCATCGCTCCATAGCGTGAGCGTCGCGCCGTCGCGGGCCGTCACCTCGGCCTCGATGACGTTGACGTCGCCGACGAACTCGGCGACCCAGCGCGAGGCCGGCGTCTCGTACAATTCGCGTGGCGGCGCCACCTGGGCGAGCCGCCCGGCATTCATGACGCCGATACGGTCGGCCAGCGTCATCGCCTCCTGCTGATCGTGGGTGACGACGATGAAGGTCATGCCGAGCCGGCGCTGCAAGGCGACCAGCTCGCGTTGCGTGCCTTCGCGCAGCTTCTTGTCGAGCGCCGCCATCGGCTCGTCCAGTAACAGGACACGCGGCCGCCGCGCCAGCGCACGAGCCAGCGCCACGCGCTGGCGCTGGCCGCCGGAGAGCTGATCGGGTCGCCGCCCCTCGAAACCGCCGAGTTGCACCAGCGCCAGAAGCTCAGCGACCCGCGCCTCGGTCTCGGCCCTGGTGAGGCCCATCCGCTTCAGTCCGAAGGCGACGTTGCCGGCCACGGTGAGGTGGGGAAACAGCGCGTAGGACTGGAACATCATGTTGAGCGGCCGCTCGTGCGGCAGCGCGTGGGCAATATCGACGCCGTCGAGTAGAATCGCGCCCTCGTCCGGCGTCTCGAAGCCAGCCAGCATGCGCAGCAGCGTGGTCTTGCCGCAGCCGCTCGGGCCGAGCAGCGCAAAGAACTCGCCGGCGCGGATGTCGAGCGACACGCCGTCCACGGCGGTCACAGTGCCGAACCGCTTGACGACGCCGGCCATGCGCAACAGCGGTGCGCCCGGAGCCGCCGCCGTGGGGGCCGCGACTTGGGCCTTCAACTCGTCGTCCGCCATGATCCTCCGCCCGCGACGGGAAACCATCACCTGCAGTCGGGGCGTTGCTCTAGCCCGCGCTGCGGGCCGCGGCAAGATGGCGTTAGCGGAACCCTCGCGAGGCTTGTTGTCGCGGCGCAAAATCCACCGTTTCGGCCTCGGCCGGCGCGGCGGCCAGCGGCTCACCGCTCAGCAAGGCGGCGAACTGCGCGATCGGAGCCGGCTTGCCGAGATAGTAGCCCTGCATCTGGTCGCAGCCCTCCCCGGCGAGGAAAGCCAGTTGCTCCTGGGTCTCCACGCCCTCGGCGACGAGCGTGATGCCAAGCCCGTGGCCAAGCCCGATGACCGCGCGGACGATCGCCGCCGATTGAGGGTTGCGCCCGAGATTCATGACGAACGCCTGGTCGATCTTGATCTTGTCGAACGGGAACGCCTGCAGATAGGTCAGCGAGGAATAGCCGCTGCCGAAATCGTCCATGGCAATGCCGACGCCAAGCGCCTTCAACCGCCGCAACAGCGACAGACCGCGTTCGGTATCGGAAATCAGCACGCCTTCGGTGATCTCGAGAATGAGGCGGACCGGCGACAGCCCGGTTTCCAAAAGAATGGCATGCACCATCCGCACCACGTCGCCGTGCTTGAACTGCGCCGGCGACAGGTTGACGGAAACCTGCAACGGTTGCGGCCACGACGCCGCCTCGCGGCACGCCTCGCGCAAAATCCATTCACCCATCTCGACGATCAGGCTGCTTTCCTCGGCCAGCGGAATGAACACGCCCGGCGACACCAGCCCGCGGGTCGGGTGAAACCAGCGCGTTAGCGCCTCGAAGCCGGCCACGGTCCGGGTCCCGTCGCGGCCGACATTGACCAGCGGCTGAAAGTGCAGCCGCAGTTCGCCGTTGCGGATGGCGCCCGCGAGATCCTGGTGCAGAGCGCGGCGATCGCGGATCTGCTGGTCCATCTCGGCCTCGTACAGGCACACCGAGCCGCGCGCCACCGCCTTGGCGCGGAACAGCGCGACCTCGGCATTGGCGAGCAATGTCGCGGCGTCGTTGCCGTTGCGCGGAAATACCGCGATGCCGATCGACAGGCCGATCCGCGCCGTCTTGCCGTCGATGGTGAACTCCGCCCGCATCGTCTCGTGCAGGCGCTCGGCGACGGCGCGGCCGGCGTCGGGCTGCGGGCCGTCGATGATCAGGCTGAACTCGTCGCCGCTGAGCCGCGCCAGTACGCCGCCGCAGGCGACCGCCTGCATCCGCCGCGCCGCCTCGACGATCAGCTTGTCGCCGAAGGCGTGGCCGAACACGTCGTTGATTTCCTTGAGACGGTCGATGTCGATCG
This sequence comes from Pseudomonadota bacterium, assembly GCA_003576765.1. GTDB lineage: Bacteria > Pseudomonadota > Alphaproteobacteria > Rhizobiales > Xanthobacteraceae > PRO6. The sequence continues at coordinate 61,743 of QEVP01000009.1, read as the reverse complement.
ACAGCACCGCGAACTCGTCGGGACCGGCCGCGCATGCTTCGATCATCTGCGTCAGCGCCTGCACGAACGCGGCGCGGTTCGGCAGATCGGTGAGGCTGTCGTGATAGGCCATGTGCGCCATCCGCGACTCCGCCTCGCGGCGCTCGGTGACGTCCTCGTTGGTCTTGACGAGGTACTGCGGCCGGCCGTTGCCGTCGGGGATGGTGACGCGGCGGGTCAGGAACAGGCGCAAGCCTTCGGGCGTCTGCACCGGATGCTCCTCGATGTGCAGTCCGCCTTTACGGATCGCCGCAATATCGCGGGCCATCACGTCGTTACGGATACGCAGCGCGAGGCCATCGCCATCGGGGTCGAGTGCGCCGCCCTCGCCGCCGTCGGTGAAACGGCGCGCCTTGCGGTTGACGATCAAAGGCTCACCGTCGGTGACGCGCTGCACTTCGAGCGCGACCGGGATGTGATCGACGACCAGTTCGAGGAATTTCTTGGTGTCTTCCAGTTCGCGCGCAAGCGTGTCGTCCTCAGTGACGTCCTTGAACAGCACGACCAGGAACTCCGCCCGCCCGTCGGCGCCGCGGGCGACGACGCGGGTGCTTTCGATCACGCGCCGCTCCATGCCGCGCTCCACCGTCATCTGCACGCGCTTGTGCTCATCGAGCATACGCAGCGCCACGCGGTCGGCCTCGGCGATCGCCTCGGCGGTGGCGGGCGAAAACACATCCGCATCAACCGCACCGATGATGCGGTCCCGCGACAGGCGGGAAAACTCCTCGAACGCCCGGTTGGCAAGGATATAGCGGCCGTCTTCGATCGACTTGACGACAACGCAGACCGGGATGTTGTCCACCACCGATTCAAGAAACTGCTTGGTGGTGGCAAGCTGCTGCGCCAGGCGCCGCTGCGCGGTGCAGTCCTGATGCGTCAGCACCACCCCGCCGCTTGCGAGGCGGCTCACACGAACCGAGATCAGGCGGCCATCGGGCAGTTCGAAGTCCTGCGCGTCGGTGGAGCGGATCAGCCGCAGATACTCGTCGGCGTCCATCGGAAAGGTGCCGTTGCGCCGCCGCATCTCCACCAATTCGCGGCTCGTCAAACCTTTGCGGATGTCGGCGCGCTTGAGGCCGTACATCTCGAGAAAGCGGTCGTTGCAGAACACCACGCGCTTGCGCGCGTTGATCATGACGATGCCGTCGCTGATGTTATTGAGCGCCGCGGAGCCGAGCGCCAGATAGCGCAAGTGGGCGCTACGCACCCGGCGCATCGCCAGGGTGGCCCATGCCACCGTCGCAAAGCCGAGCATCGCGACGATGGCGATACCGGCCACGATTTCCCAACTTTCCATCGGAAGCGCGGCGATGGCGGCCGACGCCGCTGCCCAACCTCCCGACACTAAAAACACGCCCAGGCAAGCCGCCACGATTCCGACGGCGCAGTTCGCCCGTGCGCCCATCTGCCACTTCTTGCCAGCCATGGTTCACCCGCGGGATACCGCGGCACTGTCTGGCTCAACACGTTTGAATCGGGTAAACGGCATGGTGCCGCAAGCCCCGGATTGCCACAAACAAGGCACAATTGGTGCGACATGCTTAACGCCGCCCTAAGAGCCGTCTTCGCCATTGCGGGCGGTGGCATCCGCCGACTCCCCTTCCATGGATAAGGTCGAATGCGTCGTCGTCGGCGCCGGCGTGGTCGGCCTTGCGGTGGCGCGGCGGCTGGCGCAAGCCGGCCGCGAGGTCGTGGTGCTCGAGGCGGCGGAGACCATCGGCACCGTCACGTCCTCGCGCAACAGCGAAGTCATCCACGCCGGCATCTACTATGCGCATGGAAGCCTGATGGCGCTACTGTGCGTCGAAGGTCGCGAGGCGCTCTACGCATATTGCCGCGATCACGGCATCGCTCACCGCAACTGCGGCAAGCTGATCGTCGCCACGACCGCGGAGGATCGCGCACGGCTTGCAGCAATTCGCGCCCGCGCCGCAGCCAACGGCGTGACGCTTGAACTGCTCAGCGCCGCAGAGGCAACGCGGCTGGAGCCGGCGCTCGCCTGCACGGGCGCGCTGTTATCGCCGGCGACCGGCATCATCGACAGCCATGCCTACATGCTGGCGCTGCGCGGCGACGCCGAAAACGCCGGCGCCGTCTTCGCCTTCCGCGCGCCGCTCGAACGCGTTCGCGCGACCGCGGACGGCTTCATCCTCGAGGTCGGCGGCGCGGAGCCGACGACGCTCGCAAGCGCCGTTCTGATCAACGCGGCCGGCCTTGCAGCACCGGCGGTGGCACGGGCGATCGACGCCATGCCGCGCGACCGCATCCCGACCGCTTATCTCGCCAAGGGCAATTACTTCAGTTGCACGATGCGCGCGCCGTTCTCGCGGCTGATCTATCCGGTACCGGAGCCCGGCGGGCTCGGCGTCCATCTCACGCTCGACATGGCAGGTCAGGCGCGCTTCGGCCCCGACGTCGAGTGGATCGAAGCGATCGACTACAACGTCGATCCGGCACGGGCAGAAAAGTTTTATCCGGCCATCCGGCGCTACTGGCCGGAGCTGCCTGACGGCGCGCTGGAGCCGGCCTACGCCGGCATCCGGCCGAAGGTCGTTCCGCCCGCAATCGCAGTGCAGGATTTCGTCGTCCAGACGGCGCACACGCACGGGCTTGCGGGGCTGGTCAACCTGTTCGGCATCGAGTCGCCAGGGCTCACAGCCTCACTTGCCCTCGCCGATCATGTCGCCGAGGCGCTTTGAAGCGTTTTCGAGCGAAGTGGAAAGCAGCCTTCGCCGGGCCATAGCCGGCTCCGGCCCGGCGACGGCCGGTTCGCGTCAAGAAAACGCGTCAAATAATAATAATCCAGAGCGCCGCTTCTGATGTCATCAGAAGCGGAAAAGCTCTCGCGCATTCGCTTTGCGCTGCTCCTGCACGACGCTCTCGACATCCGCCGGGAGCGGCCGCGCGCGGGAGGCTGGATAACGACGCCTAGTGCAGCGTGTCCGCCGCAGCAAGTCTCAGGCGTTCGATCTCGTCCTTGACCATCAGTTTGCGCCGCTTCAACTCGATGATTTTCAGATCATCGGTCGAAAGATGTTGCAGAGCATCATGCAACTCGCTTTCAAGGATGCGGTGCTTCCGTTCCAGTTCGACGAGATGCGCCTGTATCGCCATTCGAAGTCTCCTCGGTGAAGATTGGACCTCAACTCGGTGTACGAACGGAATTGTACACAAGCCATGGCTTCTGTCGATAAGCCGAAGGACAAATGCGCTATACTTTCGCGCAGCGTAAACACGCTGATAAATGGAACCAGCAAGCGTCATGTGTGGGGGCAACGGTGTCCGGCTGCCGGCAGCAACGTCCGGCGTGGCGACCACGTCGGATTTCAAGTGCCTAGATACCGCCCGACACAGGTTCGCCACACCATGAGGCAGCAATCGGACCGACGATGACCAGCGACGATTCCCAGGCCGATCTAGCTGCTGAACTTGCCCGGCTGCGGCAGGAGCACCGTGATCTCGACGCCGCCATCGACGCGCTGCATGAGTCGCCGGCGCCGGACCTCCTGCGCCTGCAGCGACTAAAAAAACGCAAGTTGCAGTTGCGCGACCGCATCGCCTTCATCGAGGACCAGATCACCCCCGATATCATCGCCTGATGGACTGCCCGGCCGCCAGGCGAACCGCTGGGAGGCGACCTTATTGCCACATTGGTCACCACAAACGGGGCAAGCGGCCGGCAGGGAGTGTTTTACCCTTGCCGGTAAGGAGCGGAACAGGCTAGTCCATGGGCTTTCCGCGCCGGCCCGGAAGGCCGCGCGGCGAGTTCCATCCGCACCCCGCGTCAATTCGCCAGTCTCAGCATCGTGACCGCCCCCGTCGTCATCATCATGGGAAGCCAGTCTGACTGGACCACCATGCGCCACGCCGCCGAGACGCTGGCGGCGCTCGGCATCGCCGTCGAGGCCAAAATCGTGTCGGCGCACCGCACCCCGGAGCGGCTTTACGCGTTTGCCAAGGGGGCCAGGGCGGCCGGCCACAAGGTGATCATCGCCGGGGCCGGCGGGGCGGCCCACCTGCCCGGCATGACGGCGGCGCTCACCGACCTTCCGGTGTTCGGTGTGCCGGTCGAAAGCAAGGCGCTCGCCGGCGTGGACTCGCTCTATTCTATCGTGCAGATGCCGGCCGGCGTTCCGGTCGGAACGCTGGCGATCGGCAAGGCGGGCGCGATCAATGCCGCGCTGCTGGCCGCTGCGGTGCTGGCGCTGTCCGACGAGGCGCTTGCGGCACGGCTCGCCGCGTGGCGGCGCCGGCAAAGCGAAGACGTTGCCGAGCGCCCGGAGGATTCGGCATCGTGAATACAGTCAAGCAGGTGACGCTTGCGCCCGGCGACACCATCGGAATTCTCGGCGGCGGTCAGCTCGGACGCATGCTGGCCTTGGCGGCGGCGCGGCTCGGCCTCAAGTGCCAGGTGTATTCTCCCGACCCGGATTCGCCCGCCTTCGACGTGGTGCAGAACGCGACCTGCGCCGAATATGCCGACGTCGAGGCGCTTGAACTGTTCGCCGCCGACGTCAACGTCGTCACCTACGAATTCGAGAACGTGCCGGCCGCCACCGCCATGGTGCTCGCGGCGCGGCGGCCTGTGCTGCCCGATACCCGCGTGCTGGAAACGACGCAGGACCGCCTGGCCGAGAAGGACTTTGTGACCGGACTGGGGCTTGCGACCACGCGCTATGCCGAGGTCTCGTCGGCCGCGGGCCTGCGCGCCGCCGTGGCGGCGATCGGCCTGCCCGCGGTGCTCAAGACCCGCCGCTTCGGCTACGACGGCAAGGGTCAGGTTACGATCCGCGCCGGCGACGATCTCGACGCCGCATGGGCGCGGCTGGCGACCCGCGCCGCCATCCTCGAAGCCTTCGTGCCGTTCGAGCGCGAGATCTCGGTGGTTGCCGCGCGCGGCGCCGACGGCCGCGTCGTCTCGTTCGACGTCACCGAGAACGAGCACCACAACCACATCCTCAAGGTCTCGCGCGCGCCGGCGCGCATCGCGCCAACACTTGCAGACGAGGCGCGCACGATCGCCGCCACCATCGCGGAGGCGCTTGGTTATATCGGCGTGCTCGGCGTCGAGATGTTCGTGGTGGCCGACAACGGCAAGGGGCGGCTGCTGGTCAACGAAATCGCCCCGCGCGTGCACAACTCAGGGCACTGGACGCTGGACGGCTGCTCGGTGTCGCAGTTCGAGCAGCACATCCGCGCCATCGCCGGCTGGCCGCTGGCGGAGCCGGTGCGCCACGGCGAGGTCACCATGACCAACCTGATCGGCGACGAGGTCGAGGACTATGCGCGCTGGCTCACGGTGCCCGGCGCGACCGTCCACCTCTACGGCAAGGCGGCGGTGCGCCCCGGCCGCAAGATGGGCCACGTCACCCAGGTCTCGCAACCCAGGTGACGCGGCCCGAGTGACGCGGCCTACCGACGTTAGCTCAATCAAACCCGTCGGTTATCCTTTTATTTGAGCATGATCTTGTCCGAAAACCGGTTCCCACTTTTCGGGATCATGCTCTACCGCCCCTCGACGGTGCCGGCCGGCTCGTCCGGGCTGAGCCAGCGATAGACCACGCCGCCGATCACCCCGCCGATCAGCGGCGCCAGCCAGAACAGCCAGAGCTGCTGCAGCGCCCAGGTCCCTGCGAACAGCGCCGGCCCGGTGCTGCGCGCCGGGTTGACCGAGGTGTTGGTGATCGGGATGCAGATCAGGTGGATCAGCGTCAGAGCCAGCCCGATGGCGATCGGCGCGAACCCGGCCGGCGCCCGCCCATGGGTCGCGCCCATGATGACGAACAGGAACGCCGCGGTCAGCACCACCTCGGCCACGAACGCCGAACCCAGCCCGTACTTGCCGGGCGAATGCTCGCCGTAGCCGTTGGCGGCAAACCCCTTGGCCGCATCGAAGCCCGGGGCGCCGCTGGCGATCCAGTACAGCACCGCGGCGGCGACGATGGCACCGACCACCTGGGCGACGATATAGGGGATCACCTGGGCATTGGGAAAGCGCCCGCCGGCGGCAAGCCCGACCGTGACCGCCGGATTGAGGTGGCAGCCGGAGATGTGGCCGATGGCGTAAGCCATGGTCAGCACCGTCAGGCCGAAGGCCAGCGCAACGCCGGCAAAGCCGATGCCGAGTTGTGGGAAACCCGCGGCAAAGATCGCCGCGCCGCAGCCGCCGAACGTCAACCAGAACGTACCGATGGCTTCGGCAGCATATTTTTTCGCGTTCATGACAAACCCCCGATCTCAACGGCCGGCCCGGCGGGCGCCCGCGCGCCCCTGCCGGTCGGCCGGGTGCCAACCGGAATCGATTCGCCCGGTTCCAGCAACGGGGAAGCTGCCCCGCGCCGCCGGGTCATCCTCCGGAAAACCTCGAAAAGCCGTCCGGGCTTGCGTAAATTCCGCCCCACCCCGCCTCGCGACACATGGACATTCCCGGTTTGATCTGCTACATCCGCCACCCTGAACGGCGGGCACAGGCTTTTGCCCGCATGTCGCCGTGCCGAAATTCATCAATACCCGCTTGGCAATTTCGCTTGCAGGTCCAGTTGGAAAAGGATGCCGCGTGCAAGTTCTCGTCCGCGATAACAATGTCGATCAGGCCCTCAAGGCGCTGAAGAAGAAGATGCAGCGCGAGGGGATTTTCCGCGAGATGAAGCTCCGCGGGCACTACGAGAAGCCCTCCGAGAAGAAGGCGCGCGAGAAGGCCGAAGCCGTCCGCCGCGCACGCAAGCTGGCGCGCAAGAAGCTGCAGCGCGAAGGCCTGCTGCCGATGAAGCCGAAGCCGGCATTCGGCGCCGATCGTGGCCGCCCCGGCGCGCCGCGCCCGCCGCGCTGATCCTCCCCTATCCAATGCGATGATTTCGACACGGGCCGCTGGCCCGCGTTGTCGTTTGTGGATACGGGCGTAGGATCGCAGGCACCGCAAGCTGCCTGGCGCCTCACCCGTAGCGCGCGATCGACAGCCCCTCGACGGCGATCTCCGGTGCCTTGTCGGCGATCAGATCGGCGATCACGCGGCCTGCCCCGCAGGCCATGGTCCAGCCCAGCGTGCCGTGGCCGGTGTTGAGGTAGAGGCCCCTGACCCTGGTGGCGCCGATCACCGGCGGGCCGTCCGGCGTCATCGGCCGCAGACCGCTCCAGAACGTCGCGCGGGCCGGATCGCCGCCGTTCGGAAACAGGTCGGCCAGCGAGCGGTCGAGCGGACGGCGACGCGCCGGCAGAAGCCTGACGCGATAGTCGCCGACCTCGGCGGTGCCGCCGACACGGATGCGGTCGCCAAGCCGGGTGATCGCCACCTTGTAGCTTTCGTCCATCACCGTCGATTGCGGCGCGGCCGCATCGTCCTTGACCGGCACGGTGAGCGAATAGCCTTTGACCGGATAGACCGGAATGCGCAGGCCCAGCGGGCGCAGCAGCAGCGGCGAAAAACTGCCCAGCGCAACCAGAGTGCGGTCGGCCGCGAACACGCCCTTGTCCGTCGTCACCTGCGCCACGCGCCCGCCGGCGACATCGAGCGAACGTACCGTGGTGCCGTAAACGAAGCGCACGCCGAGCGCCGCCGCCTGCTTCGCCAGTTGAACGGTGAACAGGTAGCAGTCGCCGGTCTCGTCGTCCGGCAGCCGCAGGCCGCCGACGATGAGGCCGCGCACCGCGGCCAGTCCCGGCTCGGCGCTGACGCAGCCGTCGCGGTCCAGCACCTCGAACGGCACGCCGTACTGGCTGAGCACGGCGACGTCGCCGCCGATGGTGTCGAGTTGCGCCTGCTTGCGAAAGAGTTGCAGCGTGCCGAGGCTACGCTCGTCGTAGGCAATGCCGGTCTCGCTGCGCAGCGCCCGCAGGCAGTCGCGGCTGTATTCGGCGATGCCGACCATGCGCGCCTTGTTGCGGGCATAGCGCGCCGCCGTGCAGTTGCGCAGCATGGCAACAAGCCAGCGCCACATCGCCGGATTGAACTGCGGGCGCACCACCAGCGGGCCGTCGCGCTCCAGCAGCCAGCGCACCGCCTTGAACGGCACGCCCGGCCCCGCCCACGGCGAGGCATAACCGGGCGACACCTCGCCGGCATTGGCAAAGCTCGTCTCGAGCGCCGGGCCGGGCTGACGGTCGATGACTGTCACCTCGAAGCCGGCCTTCGCAAGATAATAGGCGGAGGTGACGCCGATCACGCCAGCCCCCAGCACCAGAACCTTCATCGCATGGCCTCGCGCCGGCCCGATCCGCCGGCGAAATCAGAATTGCAGGCTTCAGTCTATCGCCCCACGGCGCATTGTTCATCCCGGCCTATGGCTGCGCCGCGGTCCACGTCACCACGTCGCGGGCAAGATCGGTAAAGGCGGCGGCAAAGGCGGCCGCGGCGTCCTTGGAGGTCAGGGACGCAACGTCGCGTGAGACATCGAACACCCGCGCGGCAGCGACGTGTCCGGCCTGATCGACAAGCTTGGCCGAGAGCGAGATCACCGCGCGTGACGGCGGCCCCGGCTCGATCTCGAACCGGCGCAGGTCGAGCACAAGGCGGGCTTCGGCGTCGGCGCCATTATCGGCCCGCAGCGGCGGGTGGGCGATGTCGTAGTTCTCAAAACTCTGCAAAAGCCGGGCCTGGATCAGAAGCGGCAACGAGTCGGCCCACTGGCCGTCCTCGAACTCCGGTCCCTCGGCGCCGGCAGCGAGCAGGATACGCTGCGTCTGCAATCGGACGATGGCGGTCGGCTCGGCAACCGCAAGCCCGGCCTTGAGCGCGGTGCGCGGCTCGGGGAAGGTCTCCGCCGCCGGCAAATCGTAAGACACCTTGCGCACCGCCGCCGCGCCGCCGCCGGTCATCCGCTCGAGCCCGCCGACGATGCCTTCCAGCCGCGGCGTGTTGCGCGCCAGCGCGTCGGCAAAGGTGCGGAACGACGCCAGCGTCTCGCGCAGCGGCTCGGCATTGTCGGCCAGCACCGCATCGGCGCGGCTGAGCGCCGCGCGCGCCGCCTGCATCATGCCCTGCCCCGCGCTCTTGTCGGCGACCAGCACGCCGCCGGCTGCGAGCGGCTCGGTGCCGTCGCCGCCTTCGAGCGCCACCACCGGCACGCCGGTCAGCCCCTGGAAATCGAGCCCGACCCGGGTGTCCTTGCGCACCGGCGTCGTCTCCGCGACCGCGATGGTCGCGGCCACGCCGCGCGGCCTGCCGGCGTCGAGGCCGAGCGCCGTCACCTCGCCGACGCGAATGCCGTTGAACAGCACCGCGGCTCCGGTCAACAGGCCGGGCACCGGTCCCTCGAAGGCGATGCGATAGGTGCTGCGCCGCTCGATGCCGCCGCCGGTGTTGAGCCAGTAGACGAAGCCGAACACCGCGACGATGACCGCAAGAACGAAGGCTCCGATCGTGATGTAGGGGGCACGGGTTTCCATCAGGTGCTCTCGCCGCTGTCGGGCCGCAGCATGCGCGCCCGCTTGCCGTGAAAATAGGCTCGGACCCACGGATGATCGGAGGCGCGAACCTCCTCCATGGTGCCGAGCGCCACGATCCTGCCATCGGCAAGCGCCGCCACCCGGTCGCAGATCGCCGTCAGGCTGCCGAGGTCGTGCGTTACCATGAACACCGTCAGCCCGAGCGTCCGTTGCAGGATCCGGATCAGGGAATCGAACTCGCCGGCGGCGATCGGATCGAGCCCGGAGGTCGGCTCGTCGAGAAACAGGATCCCCGGATCGAGCGCGAGCGCGCGCGCCAGCGCCACGCGCTTGGTCATGCCGCCGGACAGTTCCGAAGGAAACTTGCCGCCGTCTTCCGGCGCAAGGCCGACCATCTCCAGCTTGGCCGTCGCGATCTCGTCCATCAGGGTCTGCGATACGCGCGCGCTTTCGCGCAGCGGAAACTGGATGTTCTGCCGGGCATTGAGCGAGGAGAACAACGCGCCCTGCTGGAACAGGATGCCCCAGCGGCCGATGGCGCCGTGCTCGCCCGCCGCCTCGACCTCGATCGAACCGCCGCGGATCGGCAACAGCCCGATGATCGCCCGCATCAACACCGACTTGCCGCCGCCCGAGGCGCCGACCAGGCCGATGATCTCGCCGCGCCGGACGTCGAGCGACAACCGGTCGAGAATGGTGCGGCGACCGAACCCGACGACGAGATCGCGAACGCGGATGGCGCAGTCGTCCGTCACCGCCATCATCACATTCCGATCGAAGCGAAGAAGATGGCGAACACGCCATCGAGCACGATGACGAGGAAGATCGATTTCACCACCGAGGACGTGGTCTGGCGCCCGAGCGATTCGGCGCTGCCGCGCACGCGCAAGCCCTCCGCGGCGGCGATGAGGCCGATCACCAGCGCCATGAACGGCGCCTTGATGATGCCGACCTGGAAGTGCGTGACTGATACCGCCTCGTGCAGCCGCGCGATGAAGATCGCCGGGCTCATGCCACCATAGAGCCAGGCCACCAGGCCGCCGCCGTAGAGCGCGGCGATTGCCCCGAGAAAGGCCAGGATCGGCAGCGCGATGATGAGCGCGACGACACGCGGCACGATCAGCACCTCGACCGGATCGAGCCCCATGGTGGAGAGCGCGTCGATCTCCTCGCGCATCTTCATCGAGCCGATCTCGGCGGTGTAGGCGCTGCCCGAGCGGCCGGCGACCATGATGGCGACGATCAGGACGCCGATCTCGCGCAGCACCAGAATGCCGACCATATCCACGACATAGGCGTCGGCCCCGAAGCGGCGGAAGTGGAAGATACCCTGCTGGGCGATGATGGCGCCGATCAGGAACGTGATCAGCATCATGATCGGGATCGCCTGCCAGCCGACCCGGGACAACTGATAGACGGTCGAGGTCATGCGGAACGAGGCCGGCCGCCGCAGCACGCGGAACAGCGCGGCCGCGAACGCGCCGAGCATGGCGAGAAACACCGCCGCCTCGTCCTTCAAGGCGAGCGTCGCCACGCCGAGGCGGTCGAGCTGGCGCAAGATGAAGTTCTGCCGTGGCTCCGCCGCCGGCGTGCGCCGGTTGAGCGTCTGCACATCGCGCACGAGGTCGGCCATCGACGGCGCGAGCCCGACCAGTTCCGGTTCGCGCGCGTCACCGCCTGCGCCGGCGCGAGCCCGGCGGATTTTTTCGAGCAGCCACGCTCCCGTGGTGTCGATAGCGCTGACCGCGGACAGGTCGATGCGCAGATGCGCAGGCTCGGCAAGATCGGGGCGGATGCGCTCGAACAACTGTTCCAGCGCTTCGACATGGCTCACCGTCCACGCTCCGCCCGCGCGCAGCGTCATGGGTGGCCCCGCGGCAACCATCAAACTCGGAACGTCAGCCAATCTCGGCCTCCTGACCCCGGCAAGTGTGGGGCGGGAGCGCGCCGGCGCATTGATTCAGCGCAAGGACCTGACGCGAAGACCTGGCGCGAGTCGCCAGCGCAGCGCATCAGGCCGCGCGCCGGACGGCTCAGTCGGTGGAGCGGCGCAGCTCCGACGTCATGGCACTGCCGACCGTCGTCGGCTGCGCCGAGCGCGAGGCATCGGCTTCCTGCTTCACGCCGGGGGCGTGCAGCGAGCGCGGCCGCGACGAACGATGCGACGACAGCGAGCGTGCCATGATGATGTGGCCGGTGCCGTGACGATGGAAATCGCAGTAGGCGAAGCCCATGCCCGAGACCGAGCCGCGGAACGACCGCTCGCTCGATTTCTGCAGGTCGAAGCAGGGCGAGAACGGCAGGCCCTTCAGCGAAGCGCAGACCGCTTCGCCGCGCACCTGCAACGTATTGGCCGGCACCCGCATGTAGCGCTCGGGGCCCTTGCCGCCGAATTGCACCTTGCCGGCGGCGGACCCGTCGCCGAACACGCGGCCGGCACCGCGCGTGCCGTCGAAGCAGGTGAAAGCGAACACCTTGCCGGTTACGAAGCTCTGAGCCTCGGTGGCGTTCATCGGTTTCGGCGTTTCCTGGGCAAACGCCGGAACCGCCATCGCTGCCGCCACTACGGCACCCAGAACAAAACGCATATCGCCACTCCACGCCTGGCACGGGTGCGCGGGCGAGCGCACCCCTTTACCCACTGCTTACCATACCAACTGCGGCGACAATGGCGCAGCTTGGTTGGGAAAGTCTGAACACGCTCAAGCGATCTTCACGACGATGCGGCCGCGGACCTTGCCGGAGAGAATCTCCGGGGCCTTGGCCAGCACCTCGTCGAGCGAGATTTCCCGCGTGATTTCAGCCAGTTTCCCGCGGTCGAGATCGCTCGCCAGGCGTTCCCATGCGGTTCGCCTGAGCGCAATCGGGCACATCACGGAATCGATGCCCAAAAGGCACACTCCGCGTAAAATGAAAGGTGCCACCGACGACGGCAGGTCCATACCGCCGGCCAGCCCGCAGGCGGCGATGGCGCCGCGATATTTCGTCATCGACAACAGATTGGCGAGCGTGGTGGAGCCGACGCTGTCAATGCCGCCGGCCCAGCGTTCCTTGGCGAGCGGCTTGGCGGGGCCGGACAGTTCGTTGCGGTCGATGATCTCGGTGGCGCCGAGGCCGCGCAGGTAGTCGGCCTCCGCCGCGCGCCCGGTCGACGCGATGACCTGATAGCCGAGCTTGGCCAGCAGCGCGATCGCGACCGAGCCGACGCCGCCGGCCGCGCCCGTAACCACCACCGGGCCGTCGTCAGGAGTGAGGCCGTGCCGTTCCAGCGCCAGCACCGACAGCATCGCCGTATAGCCGGCGGTGCCGATCGCCATCGCATCGCGCGCCGACATGTTCGCCGGCAGCCGCACCAGCCAGTCGCCCGGCACGCGCGCCTTCTCGGCGTAGGCGCCGAGATGGGTCTCGCCCATGCCCCAGCCGTTGGCGACCACCTTGTCGCCCGCCTTCCAGTCGGGATGCGAGGACTGCGTCACGGTGCCGGCGAAGTCGATGCCGGCGATCATCGGGAAACGCCGCACCACCGGCGCCTTGCCGGCGATGGCAAGGCCATCCTTGTAATTGACGGTGGACCACTCGACGGCAACGGTGACGTCGCCGTCCATCAACTCGGCTTCATCGAACTGCGTCAGCGCCGCCGTGGTCCCCTTGTCGGCCTTGTCGATCCGGATCGCCTTGAATGTCGCCACGCGCCTCTCCCGTCGCTGTCGTGATGCTGCAACCGTTGCTACGACAGATCGGACGCTCGTGCCAACCCCCGCCGCGCGGCAGTCGCGGGCACCGTCAGTTCTTGATCGCGGCGAGCCTTGCGGCGATGGCCGCGGTTTCTTCCGGCGTGCCCCATTTCGGCGCGTCGGCTCCGTCACCCCAGTTGCGCGGCCGGTAGAAAGTATGGACGCCGAGCTTGTACATGCGGCGCATCTCGCGCACCCAGCGCGGCCGCACCCAGTAGGCGTGATAGTGCGTGGATTTCGCGACCTCCGGCAGCCACAGATGGCCATCGAGCGTCGCCTTGGCGATCTTCTTCGCCCGCACCCACATCTCCGGCTCGCGCACCACGTCGGCGACGTTGTCGCAGGCGAAGGTGAACTGGCAGGCGAACTTGCGGTGGGCGTTCTGGTAGACGACGCCACACACGGTCGTCGGATAGAAGCCGGAGAACACCCGGTTCATCACCACCTGCGCCACCGCGATCTGGCCGCGCACCGGCTCGCCGCGCGCTTCGAAGTAAACGGCTTCGGCGAGGCATTTCTCGGCCTTGGCGCGCGCCTTGGTATCGAGCTTCAAGCGCTCGGCCGGGCTTTTCAGATGCGGCTTGGCGGCCTCGACCAGGCCCTTGCCGGCCTGCGTCTCGCCAGCCTCGGTGGGCGACGCCGGCGCGACCGCGAGTGCGGCGGTCTTGAGATCGGGATCGGCGCGCGGCACCACGATCACCGGCTCCTCGCCGGGCTGCCAGCGCATCAGCGAACCGCCGGCGACGCCAAGAGCATCGCTGCCGAAATAAAGTCCGGCGGTACGCACGGAGAAGCCGCTCGGCGGCGGGGCGGCGGCCATCGCAGCCGGCTCCGGCGCGCTCGTGGCGTCGTCGGCATCCTCTTCGTATTGCGGCAGTGGCGGCGCATTGAGCGCTGCGGTCAGTTCGGCATCGAGCGCCGCGGCTTGCGCCGCTTCCCCCGCCGGTGCGCTCGGCGCGGCATCGTCGGGCAGCGTGGGGCGCGCCGGCAGCACCAGCCGCGGCCCTTTCAGCGTGCGATCGACGACCGGGTAGTCGGAGGGTTGAAGCGGCCGCACCGGCTCGCCGAGCGCCCGCCGCGTCAACGCGCGCGCGAGCTGCCCCGGCATCTCGCCGAGGCTTGCGAGCAGATAGGGAGTGCTTTCCGGCGTCGCGGTGCCGATCGGGCGCGAGAAGCCGAAGGTTGCGACTTGAATCGAACGGAACGCGTTGGGAATGGTCTGCTGCTGCCAGCGCTCGGTGACACCGGGCTGGCGCGCCAGCAAGGCGGCGAGGTCCTGATAGGCGGTCTGCGTCGGCTGCAGCGCGAAGACGCAAAGACCGAAGCAGAATGGCGCGAGGCGCGCGCCACCCGGCCGCTGACGTACTCGGAACATACGCAACTCACGCAACGCAACGGAACGACCGAGCCCCGCGACTTCGGCGCAATTCGATCGATTGCGGTGATACACTGTTAAAGTTGCTGCGGCGTTAATCGCCGATGCACCGCTGCCACAGGCAAGCGTGCGCCTTGCAGGCCAAGCGGCTTTCGCGCGGCGTGGTGAATCGCGCGTTCCCCGGCATGGTAAAGGCAACGTCAACCGGCAGGGCTTGACGGCGCGGCCGGACATCCCCGAGGCATGAGGCGTCTTAACGTGAACCGTGACAGGAGGCCGACATGTCGAAGGTGACCCGCGCGACGAAGGCGCTGGACGCGGCGGGCGTCGCCTTCACCGTTCACACTTACGATTACGATCCCGACGCCGACCGCATCGGCCTTCAGGCCGCCGAAGCGCTGGGCGAGTTGCCGGCGCGCGTGCTCAAGACGCTGATGGCGCGTGTCGATGGCAAGCCGGTGTGCGTCATCGTGCCGTCCGACCACGAAGTCTCGATGAAGAAGCTGGCGGCGGCGTTCGGCGGGAAAGCCGCCGAGATGATGAAGCCGGCCGATGCCGAGCGCATCACCGGCTACAAGGTCGGCGGCATCAGCCCGTTCGGGCAGATGCGGAAAGTCCCCACAGTGATCGAGATCGCAGCGCTCGGGCACGAGCGCGTCTACGTCAACGGCGGCCAGCGCGGTCTACAGGTTCGGCTCACGCCGCAGAATGCCGCCATGGCGCTGCAGGCGATCACGGCATCGGTGATCGCGTAGGCGCTACCTGTCCTTCTGGTTGGCGGCCAGTTGTTCCTTGAGCGCGGCCAGCTTGGCAAACGGCGAGTTGGGATCGACCGGCCGATCGCGCTCGGCGCGCTGGCGGTTCGCGTCGAACTCTTTTGCGCCGCCTTTGAACTTCTCCTTGCCCTTGCCGGAAAAACGCGGGCGGGGCCCGCGCTCCTCTCCGGCAGTCGCTGGCGCTGCCGCACCGGCCTCTGCCTCGACGCGCGGCTTGTTGCGGCGATCGGGGCGGCGGGGGCGGCGTGCCTCTCCCTCGCCCTCCGCCGCGCCTTGCGGCCGGGGGCCACGCTGGCGCGCGTTGCGGTCATGACGCGGCCGCTGGTTTGGCGGATGGCCCGCCGGCCGCCAGACCTCGACCATCGCCGGCGGCGCGGCCGGCTCGGCGGCAGCCGCTGTCTCCGCCGGAACAGGCGCAGCCTCCGCGTCGGTCACCTCAAGCGGCGCCGCGGCATCGGTCACCTCCACCTCGGCCGGTTCGGCCGGCGCCGCATCGTCCGATGCGAGGGCCTGCGGGGCCGGTTCATCCGAGGCCGGTTCATCCGGTGGCGGCGCAGGCTCGGGCGCTGGCTCGACGGCCTGCGGAGGCTCGGCGCTCGCCGCCACGGAGGTCACGTGTTCGGCTGAATTCTCCAGTTGCGGTGCATCCGCTGCCGCCTCGACAGCCGCCGGCTGATCCGCGGCATCGGGCAGAGCCGCGCTTGCGGCGTCAGACGCGGGCAGAGCCTCCGGCGGAGGCGCTTCCTCTGGCGCAGGTGCAGCCGCTTGCACGGGCGGCGGCTCCGGCAGGGGCGCACGCAGCTCCATGCGATAGCCAAGCGACTTCAGGATCGAGGCAAAACTCTCGCCGGCGGAGCCGGCAAGCGACGTCATCGCCTGCGTCACCACAAAACCGCGCCCGTCAAACGCGCCCGGCGGCTTCTCGCCCGCCGCACCTTCGCGCCAGGCCAGCGCCGGGCGAATGAGATCGGCCAGCCGCTCCAGAATGTCCACCCGCACCGCGCGATCGCCGGCCAGCCGATAGCCGAGCGCACGGTAGGCGTCGCGATTGATCGCCGGGTCGGCGGCGAAGGAGGTGCGGCCGCTGCCTGCGAGCTGCTGCGCGCCGGCCAGCGCCGACAGGTCGACGTTGTCCTGCCGGATCGCCCACAACAGGGAGGCGAGCGCGCGGGCTCCGGGCTTGAGCAGCGTCGGGATGTAGATGTGGTAGGCGCCGAAGCGCACGCCGTACTTGCGCAAGGTCGCGCGCGAGGGCTGGTCGAGATCCTTCAATTCCGCCGCGATCTTCTGCCGCTCCAACACGCCGAGCGCCTCGACGAGCTGGAAGGCGATGCCGCGGGCGATACCGGTGACGTCCTCCGCCTTGGCGAGGTCGAACAGCGGCCCGAGCAGTTTCTGAATATGCGTTGCCAGCCACAGGTCGAGCCGCACCTGCACCGCATCGCGCGGTGCGCCGGTCAGCCGCTCGTCGGCGAGGATGCGGACGCGCGGATGCAACACGTCGTCGGCAGCCATCAGCCGGCCGACCGCATCGCCGGTCCAGCGCAGCACGCCATCGGATGCCAGCACAAGCTGATCGTCGGGCGCGGCGGCGAGCCGTTCGGCGCGGGCGTCGATCTCGCCGGCCAGCGCCTTTTGCGCCGCGGCCTGCAATGCCTTGGCATCGGAGCCGGCCTCCGCCGCCTCGGGCGCGAACATGAACCCATCGAGACGGCCGATGGTGTGGCCCTCGACGACGACTTCGCCGGTCTTTCCGATCTCGGTATTCAGCATGACGTTTTCCCGCAACCGGCGCATCAATACACTGGTCCGGCGATCAACGAAACGCTCCGTAAGCCGTTCATGCAGGGCATCGGACAATTTGTCCTCAACCGCGCGCGAGGTGTCCTGCCAGTGCGCGGGGTCGGCGAGCCAGTCCGGTCGGTTGGCGACGAAGGTCCAGGTGCGGACCTGCGCGATACGCGCCGACAACGTGTCGATGCCGCCATCGATGCGGTCGGCCTGCGCCACCTGTGCGGCAAACCAGTCGTCGGGGATGCGTCCCTTGCGCATCAGGAAGTCGTAAAGCGTCGTCACCAGTTCGGCGTGCGCCGCCGGCGACAGCCTGCGGTAGTCGGGAATCTGGCAGGCGTCCCACAGCCGCTCCACCGCTTGCGCGCCTTGCGCCAGCCGGCGCGCCGTCTCGTCGCGCGCGGCATGCGCCAGCACGCGGACGTCGTCGGCCGGCGGCGCGCCGGTCAGCCCCTCCCGGTTCGGCGGCCGCGCCAGTGAGGCTTCGAGCGCGCCGAGCGAGGAAAAATCGAGATCCGAATTGCGCCATTGCAGGATTTTCACGCTGTCGAAGGCATGGTTCTGCAGCGCATTGACCAGTTCCGGCTCGAACGGCTCGCAGCGCCCGGTGGTGCCGAAGGTGCCGTCGCGCGAGGCACGGCCGGCGCGGCCGGCGATCTGTGCGAACTCCGCCGGCGTCAGACGGCGGAACTGGTAGCCGTCGAACTTGCGGTCGGAGGCGAAGGCGACGTGATCGACATCGAGATTGAGACCCATGCCGATGGCATCGGTGGCGACGAGGTAATCGACGTCGCCGGATTGAAACAGCTCGACCTGTGCGTTGCGGGTGCGCGGCGACAGCGAGCCCATCACCACCGCGGCGCCGCCGTGGCGGCGGCGGATCAGTTCGGCGATGGCGTAGACCTCATCGGCGGAGAACGCGACGATGGCGGTGCGGCGCGGCTGCCGGGTGATCTTGCGCTCGCCGGCGAACGACAACTGCGACAGCCTGGGCCGCGTGACGATACTGACGCCGGGCAACAGCTTTTCGATCAGAGGCCGCATCGTTGCCGCGCCCAAGAGCAGCGTCTCGTCGCGACCGCGATAACGGAGCGCGCGGTCGGTAAAGACGTGGCCACGCTCGAGATCGGCAGCGAGTTGCACCTCGTCGATGGCGAGGAACGCGACGTCGAGGTCGCGCGGCATCGCCTCCACCGTCGAGACCCAGTAACGCGGCGCGCGCGGCTTGATCTTCTCCTCGCCGGTGATCAATGCCACGGCCTCGGTGCCGGCGCGCGCCGCGACCTTGTTGTAGACCTCGCGCGCCAGGAGCCGCAGCGGCAGGCCGATGGCGCCGGAGGAATGCGCCAGCATGCGCTCGATGGCGAGGAAGGTCTTGCCGGTGTTGGTCGGCCCCAGGACCGCGGTGACGCCGGCGCCGGGAGCCCGGCCGCCCGCTGAAGGAAAAGACATCATGAAATCAGGAAGTCCCGAGGCGATCGTCGCGTCGCCGGTACGCGGTCGGTGGTGCTGTCAGGTTATCGGGCGACGCATCGCACGCCTGCCAATCAGATCATGCCGGAGCGCGGAAATGCAAATCGCTGGCCGCCGCCTGTGCCATAATGCGACGGGTCGCGCGGCGCAATTTAAGATTCGGAACGAGCCCCGAACGAAACGCGGCCGAATCATCGACCCGGACCGTGTTCCGCTTCGTTCCCCGCAAGATGTGCACCTCCGGCAGGAATGCAACCCCCACATCATGGGTTGCGCCGGCGCATTTCCGGCCGATCCGCGCCTGAAACGTTAAGACGCCCGAGGACTCCGAACCGACTTTGAGTCAACCGGATTCTTGGGGGCGGATTCTTGGGGGCGGATTCTCGGGGATCGGGACAGCAAACGAAACGGCGGCGGCGACTGCCCGGTCAGTGCGTGCGCGACGTACCCTGGGCCACGGTGGCGCTGACGACAAATTCGGTCGCCTCCAGCGTCCCGGTGCCGAGCGGCGTCGGAATCGTCACCTTGAACGGCACCAGCACCCGCGTCCCGGCGATCGGCGCAAACCACACCTCCATGTCGCGCTGCGCGGCGAGGTATTTGATCGCGGCGCGGTCGGGCACGTAGCCGGCCACGGGCGTGAAGTACACCCCGCACACCACCGCCGGGCCCTGATAGCCCTTCTCGGCCTTGACCGCCGCCATGCGCTTGTAGGCCAGCCGCAATTCGTAGCGCATACGGCCATCGAAGATCGCCGTCGATCCCTGGCAAGCCTGCGGGCCGAGCGGATTGCCGTTGCCGGCAACACGCAGCAGCGACGCGGTCATCGGATCGAGGACGCCACGCTTGTGCGCCTCGGTGACCGGGATGCGATCCGGGTTGGGGTCTTCCTCCGGCTCGATGGAAAAATCCTTCACGCCGCCGCCGGCCAGCGCAATGCGGATGGTCTCGGTCTTTTTCCGCGAGGTGGTGGAGACGAGGTAGGTGGCGGGCGCGAACGCGCCGTTGACGACGCGGCCCTGGATCAGCCCGCTGCCGGTGGCGCCGGCAAACGCCTTGAGCAGCCCGGAGGTGCCGCCGTTGACCACGGCGGAATAACGGTCCTCGCCGATGTTGACGATCCAGTTGCCGGCGCCGATCGGGATGCCGGCCAGCGAGGCGGTATAGCGGGCGTCGAGCTTGGCCTGGGCGCGGGCGGCCGCCGGAACCATAAGCACGGCAAAGGCGGCGCACAGGACCGCGAGGCGGCGCCGGCCGCCTTCCCTGTTCCCCGTCCGGTGCCTCGGCTGCATCGGCAGAATTCCAGATTCACGCATCGGGACAGTTAAGCGGCTTCCGCCGCCAGCACAACGCCGCAGGGGCCGCAACCAGGCCGCGCGGCGCTCCGCGATCAAGTGCGGGGGTTGCGGGCAGTCACCCCGGCCTTGCGGCAGCGCCGACCTTGACGCACCGGACCGCCGCCCTTATACGTCCGCCGTTCCTGAAATGGACACCCCATTCACCTTCGGGCCTTTCGCGCTGCCAAGCCGCGTGGCCCGGAGACGGCGGCGCGATCCGATTGCGGCCCGCGCCTTTAGTTCAAGAAGACCGGGTCGGAACGCGGACGCGGCCGGACCGTATCGAAGGATAATGACGATGGCGCGGCGCTGCGAACTCACGGCCAAATCGGTTCTGGTCGGCCACAAGGTGAGCCACTCCAACCGCAAGACCAAGCGGCGTTTTCTGCCGAACCTGTGCAACGTCACGCTGATCTCCGACACGCTCGGACGCTCGGTGCGGCTCAGCGTGTCGGCACGCGCGCTCAAGAGCATCGATCATCGCGGCGGGCTCGACGCCTTTCTGATCAAGGCGAAGGTCGACGAACTGTCGCCGCGGGCCGCTGAACTGAAGCGCGCCATCGAGAAGAAGAAGCTCGCCAGCGCAGGCTGACCGCCCGCCAACACTCGCTGCTCCGCGGGCGGCGCCATCGGCGCAACGACGGGGTACGCATGCGGCTTGTCATCTTCGGGCTCGGCTACGCCGCCCACACTCTCGCGCGCATGCAGATCGCAGGCGGCTGGCAGGTCGCCGCCACCGTGCGCACGGCCGCCAAGGCGGAGGCCGTTGCGGCCGAGGGGCTGACGGCGCGGGTGTTCGCCGACGACGCGCATGACGCCGCAATTTTCGACGACATCGCCCGCGCCGACGCGGCGCTGATCTCGATACCGCCGCTTGGCGACGGCGACATCGTGCTGCGCACGTTCTCGGACGCGCTGGCTCGCGCGCCGCACCTTGAATGGATCGGCTATCTCTCCACCGTCGGCGTCTATGGCGACCGCAACGGCGCGTGGGTCGACGAGACCACGCCGCCCGCGCCCACCGAGCCGCGCTCGCGGGTCCGCGCCGAGGTCGAGGCGGCATGGCTCGCCTTTGGCGCGGCGCATGGGCGCCCCACTCACCTCTTTCGCATCGCCGGCATCTACGGCCCCGGCCGCAATGCGCTTAAGCAACTCGCTGCCGGCACGGCACGGCGCATCGTCAAGCCGGGGCAGGTGTTCAACCGTATCCATGTCGATGATATCGCGACGACCGTCGCGGCGTCGCTCAACCAGCCGCGTCACGGCGCGGTCTATAATCTGTCCGACGCGGAGCCGGCGCCGCCGCAGGACGTGGTGACCTATGCGGCCAGGCTGTGCGGCGTCGCGCCGCCGCCGGAGATCGCGTTTGAGGATGCCGAACTGTCGCCGATGGGGCGCTCGTTCTACGCCGAGTGCAAACGGGTGGACAGCCGCCGCACGCACGAGGAACTGGGTGTGATGCTGCGTTACCCGACCTATCGCGAGGGCCTTGCCGCCTTGCGCGCCGCCGGCGAAGGGCCGGTGTGAGGCGAAGCCGCTCCCCGCCCTTCCCTCCCCCAGCGAAAGGGCGTTCACGCCCGTCTTCGACGGGCTATGCGGGGGAGGGATAAAGGGAGGGGGTGAATGCCCTCACGTCCCGCGCGGCTTGGCGCGACGGGTCGGCAGCGCGGTGGCGGGATCGTCGGGCCATGGGTGGCGCGGGTAGCGACCGCGCAGGTCGGCACGGACATCGGCATAACTGCCGCGCCAGAAGCCGGGCAGATCGCGCGTCACCTGCACCGGCCGCCCGGCCGGCGACAACAGTTCGAGCACCAGGGGCACACGACCGCCAGCCACGCTCGGGTGCACCGTCAGCCCGAACAGTTCCTGCAGGCGCACCGCGACGGTCGGCCCCTGCGCGGCCTCGTAATCGATCGCCAGCTTTGAGCCGGTCGGTGCCTCGACATGCGACGGTGCCTCGCGCTCCAGCCGCGCCCGCAAATCCCATGGCAAGAGCGCCATCACCGCATCGCTGAGCGCGCCCGCCGCGATCTCCGCCAGCGCGGTCTTGCCGTAGAGCAGCGGCTCCAGCCACATCGCGCGCGCCGCGATCAGCCCGTCGTCGGATAGATCCGGCCAGACGGACGACGATGGATCGCTTTCCGCCGTGCGCAAAAACATCACGCGGCCACGCCACTGCGTGAACGCCTTCGACCACGGCAAGCGGTCGAGACCGGCCGCGATCACACCGTCGGCGAAAATGCGCGCGGCCTCCTCCGACGGCGCAACCGGCAACGGCTGCTCGGATAGCGTCAGCGCCCCGAGCCGGGTGCGGCGGCGGGAGCGCAAGGCCATCGCGGCGGCATCGAAGGTTATCTCGTCGGCGCTCGCGATACGGTCCGCGAACCAGCTCTCGATCGCGGCAGCAGTGATCTCGGCGGCAAGCAGGATGCGCGCCTGCGCGGCGTGGCCGGCAAGCTCGGCGACCGCAAGGAACGGCGCGCGCGCCAGGTGCGAAGCGCGGTCGATGCCGGCGCCGCGGCCGTTGGCGAGCAGAAAGCTGCCGTCACCGCGGTTCTTGGCGATGCGGTCGGGAAAGGCCAGCGCCAAAGCCACGCCGGCGGACAATGGCCCCCCTCCCTCTTCCGGTGAGACGGAGACACCCTCGTCCGCCTGCGCCGCCCAGCGCTGTGCGGCCTGCCGCGCCGCCATCGCACGCGGGCTACGGTCGCGGCGCAGGGCATCGAGCCGCGCATCGAGGTCGGGACTGTCGCCGCCGAAGCCGCGCTCGGTCAGCACAGCGGCGATCAGCGCCGCGTTGCCGGCCGCGCCTTCGCGCGCCGCATCAACGATCATGCGGGCAAGCCGCGGCGGCAGCGCCAGCCGCCGCAGCCGCCGGCCCTCGTCGGTGATGCGGCCGTTGCGATCGAGCGCGCCGAGTTCGGACAGCAGTGCGCGTGCCTCGTTGAGCGCCGGGCGCGGCGGCGGATCGAGGAAGGCGAGTTGTGCCGGATCGCCGACGCCCCATTGGGCGAGGTCGAGCACCAGCCCCGACAGATCGGCGGCGAGAATCTCCGGCGGCGCAAAAGCGGGCAGCGCCGCCGTCTGCGGTTCGTCCCACAGCCGGTAGCATACGCCCGGCGCGGTGCGCCCGGCACGGCCGCGGCGCTGATCGACGCTCGAGCGCGCGGCACGCACCGTTTCGAGCCGCGTCAGGCCGATGTCGGGCTCGAAGCGCGGCACGCGGGCAAGGCCGCTATCGACCACGATGCGCACGCCCTCGATGGTCAGCGAGGTCTCGGCGATCGATGTCGCCAGCACCACCTTGCGCCGGCCGGGCGGCGCGGGCGCGATGGCGCGGTCCTGCGCATTCGCGTCGAGCGCGCCGAACAGCGCCACGATATCGATCGCAGGATCGGCGACACGCTCGCGAAGCCGCGTTTCGGTGCGACGGATTTCCGCAGCGCCGGGCAGGAACGCCAGCACCGAGCCGTGCTCGGCGTCGAGCGCTTGTGCAATGGCGTCGGCCATCTGCCGCTCAAGCGGCACGTCGGGCCTTCGGCCAAGATGGCGCGTCTCGACCGGAAAGGCGCGGCCTTCGCTTGCGATCACCGGCGCATCGCCCAGGAGCCGCGCCACGCGCGCGCCATCGAGCGTCGCCGACATTACGAGGATGCGCAGGTCCTCGCGCAAGCCTGCTTGCGCATCGCGCGCCAGCGCAAGACCGAGATCGGCGTCGAGCGAACGCTCGTGAAACTCGTCGAACAGCACCGCGGCGACGCCGGTCAGTTCAGGGTCGTCGAGAACGAGACGGGTGAAGATGCCTTCCGTCACCACCTCGATGCGGGTCTTGCGCGACACCTGGCTGCCGAAGCGAACGCGCACGCCGACCGTGTCGCCGACACGCTCGCCGAGCGTCGCGGCCATGCGCGCGGCGGCGGCGCGGGCGGCGATGCGGCGCGGCTCCAGCACGATGATCTTGCCGCCCGCGACCCACGGCTCATCGCGCAATGCCAGCGGCACGCGCGTGGTCTTGCCGGCGCCGGGTGGCGCCACCAGCACCGCCGCGTTGCGCGCGACAAGCGCGGCGCGAAGCTCGTCGAGCACCGCATCGATCGGCAGCGGCTGCGAGCGCGCGCGCGTCAACGCTGGCGTGCCCCACGCCCGATGCTTTCGTAAGCAAAGCCGAGCGCCGCCATTTCCTCCGGCCGGTAGACGTTGCGCAGATCGACCATGACCGGGCGGCGCATCGCTGCCTTAAGCCGGGCAAGGTCGAGCGCGCGAAACTCCTCCCACTCGGTGACCAGCACCAGCGCGTCGGCGCCCTCTGCGCAGGCGTAGGCGTCGCGGCAGTAGCGGATGTCCGGCAGCGCGGCCTTGGCCTGCGCCATGGCGGCAGGATCGTAGGCACGCAGCCGCGCACCCTGCTCGACCAGAGCGGCGATCAGCGGGATCGAGGGCGCCTCGCGCATGTCATCGGTGTTGGGCTTGAAGGCGAGCCCGAGCACGCCGATCTCGCAGCCCTGCAACTCGCCGCCGAGCGCGGCCGTAACCTTGCGCGCCATCGCCGGCTTGCGCGCATCGTTGACCGCCAGCACCGCCTCGACGATGCGCAGCGGCACCTCGTGATCGCGCGCGGTCTGCATCAAAGCGCGGGTGTCCTTGGGAAAACACGAGCCGCCGAAGCCGGGGCCGGCGTGCAAAAATTTCGGCCCGATGCGGTTGTCGAGGCCGATGCCGCGCGCCACCTCCTGCACATCGGCGCCGACGCGCTCGGCTAAATCGGCGATCTCGTTGATGAAAGTGATCTTGGTGGCAAGGAAGGCGTTGGCGGCATACTTGATCAGTTCCGCGGTGCGCCGCCCGGTATACATCAAGGGTGCGCGGTTGAGGTAGAGCGGCCGGTAGATTTCATCGATCACCTTGCGCGCGCGCTCGTCCTCGATGCCGGCGACGATGCGGTCGGGATGCTTGAAGTCGCGGATCGCCGCGCCCTCGCGCAGGAACTCGGGGTTGGACGCCACCGCGACGTCGGCCTCCGGATTGGCCGCGCGGATCAGCCGTTCGACCTCGTCGCCGGTGCCGACCGGAACCGTGGATTTGGTGATGACCACGGTGAAGCCCCGCAAAGCGGCCGCAATCTCGCGGGCCGCGGCGTGGACATAACTCAAGTCGGCATGGCCGTCGCCGCGCCGCGACGGGGTGCCGACCGCGATGAACACCGCCTCCGCCTCCGTGACCGCGGCCGCAAGGTCGGTCGAGAAGTCGAGTCGTCCGGCCGCCGTGTTGGTGGCCACCAGCGCGTCCAGCCCCGGTTCGTAGATCGGGATCTCGCCGCGCTTGAGCGCCGCGATCTTGTCGCCGTCGCTATCGACGCAGGTGACGCGGTGGCCGAAATCGGCCAGACAGGCGCCCGACACCAGCCCGACATAGCCAGTTCCGATCATCGCGATGCGCATGCCGCCCGCCCCACATGGTTAATCCGCGCCCCGCGGTTTACCACCGCCTCATATCCGGTTTCCCTCGCCGGCGAAACACGGCTAAGAGAGAGCGGGGCCGGACAGGAACGATGGACATGCCAGCAGCCACGGCCGGCAAGGCCGCCTCACCCCCCTCGCGCGTCGACTGGGTCGACTACGCCAAGGGCATCTGCATCGTCATGGTGGTGATGATGCACTCGGTGCTCGGCGTCGAGGCTGCCGCCGGCCGCACCGGCTTCATGAATGCGGTGGTCGAGTTCGCGCGGCCCTTCCGCATGCCGGACTTCTTTTTGATCTCGGGGCTGTTCCTCGCCCTCGTCATCGACCGCGACTGGCGCACCTATCTCGACCGCAAGGTGGTGCATTTCGCCTATTTCTACGCGCTGTGGGTGACGATCCAGTTCGCCTTCAAGGCGCCGGTGTTCGCGGCCGAACACGGCTGGGCCCACGTCGTGCAGCTTTACCTCCTGTCGTACATCGAGCCGTTCGGCACGCTGTGGTTCATCTACATGCTGCCGGTGTTCTTCGTCGTCATCAAGCTGACGAAACGCGTCCCGCCGCTCGTCGTCTGGCTGATCGCGGCAGTGCTCGAAGCTGCCGCCATCCACACCGGCTGGACGGCGATCGACGAGTTCTGCGCCCGTTTCGTCTACATCTACACCGGCTATGTCGCCGCCGGCACCGTGTTCGCGCTGGCACGCGGCGCGCAGGCGCAGCCGGGCATCGCCATCGCCGCGCTGGTGGCATGGGCGCTTGTGAACGGCGTCGTGGTGTTCAGCGGCTATTCGCACCTGCCGGGCGTGTCGCTGGCGCTCGGGCTTGCCGGCGCCGGCGCCGTGATCGTGGTCGGCGCGCTGCTTGCGAAGATGAACTGGCTCGACTGGCTGCGCTATTGCGGCGAGCACTCGATCGTCATCTACCTCGCCTTCTTCCTGCCGATGGCGGTCTCGCGCATCGTGCTGTTGAAGAGCGGCGTGATCGGCGACGTCGGCACGGTCTCGGTGCTGGTGACGGCGATCGGGGTGATCGGCGCGCTCGCGATCTGGTGGGCGACGCGCAACACCCGCGCCCGCTTCCTGTTCGAGCGGCCGGACGCGTTCTGGATCGCCCCGCGCAAAGTCCGCCCGGCGCTGCAGGCGGCGGAATAGCGGGTCCACACCGACCTGAAACGGCCGCTATCAATCGCGGCAAAAATCCTTACATTGCCGCCATGCCGAAAAAGCCCAGCCCCGCCGTTCCCGCCCGCCCCACGCCTGCGCCCGCGAAAGGCGGCCACCTGTTCCTGGTGGATGGCTCGTCCTACATCTACCGCGCCTATCACGCGCTGCCACCGCTCAACCGCAAGTCGGACGGCTTGCAGATCAACGCCGTGCTCGGCTTCTGCAACATGCTGTGGAAACTGTTGCGCGACATGCCGCCGGAGGAACGGCCGACCCACCTCGCGGTGGTGTTCGACAAATCCGAGGTGACGTTCCGCAACGAACTCTATCCGCAATACAAGGCGCAGCGCGCGCCGGCGCCCGACGACCTCGTGCCGCAGTTCGCGCTGATCCGCGAGGCGGTCCACGCGTTCGAACTGCCCTGCCTCGAGCAGGCCGGCTTCGAGGCCGACGACCTGATCGCCACCTATGCGCGGCTCGCCTGCGAGCGTGGCGCGCGCACCACCATCGTGACCTCCGACAAGGACCTGATGCAGCTCGTCAACGACTGCGTCGAACTGTACGACACCATGAAGGACCGCCGCCTCGGCGTGCCGGAGGTGATCGAAAAGTTCGGCGTGCCACCCGACAAGGTGGTCGAGGTGCAGGCGCTGGCCGGCGACTCCGTGGACAACGTGCCGGGCGTGCCCGGCATCGGCGTCAAGACCGCTGCGCAGCTCATCACCGACTACGGCGACCTCGACACGCTGCTGAACCGCGCCGCCGAGATCAAGCAGCCCAAGCGCCGCGAGGCGCTGATCGCCCATGCCGAGCAGGCACGGCTGTCGCGCAAGCTGGTGCTGCTCGACGACAACGTCGCCCTCGAGGTGCCGCTCGACGACCTTGCGGTGCACGAGCCGGATGCGCGGCGGCTGATCGCTTTCCTCAAGGCGATGGAATTCTCCACGCTGACGCGCCGCGTCGCCGAATATTCCGAGATCGATCCGTCCGGCATCGCGCCCGACGAACGGCTGAAAAGCGCCGCCGCGCCGGTGGCCCCGGCGATAACCTCGCCGCAGACGCTGCCGCTCGGCGGCGGTGCCCCCGACCCTGCCGTGCCGGCGACCGCGGCCGCCACAGCGCCTGCGGCACCGGCGCTGACCCCGCAAGCGCTGGCCCGCGCCCGCGCCGAGGCCGCGCGCGGCCTGCCGTTCACGCCCGAGCGCTACGAGGTGGTGCGCGATAACGCCTGCCTCGCGCACTGGATCGCGCGTACGCATGACGTGGGCCACTTCGCCCTTCACCTTGCCGCCAGCGGCCCCGACGCCATGCAGGCCGACATCTGCGGCATCGCCCTTGCCGTCGCTCCGAACGAGGCCGTCTATTTGCCGCTCGGCCATCGCCAGGGCGGCGAGAGCGCCGGCCTGTTCGGCGACGGCCTCGCCGCCGGCCAGATCGAGGCCGGTGCGGCGCTCGCAGCGCTCAAGCCGCTGATCGAGAGCGAGGGCGTGCTCAAGATCGGTCACAACCTCAAGACCGACGCACTGCTGCTCGCCCGGCACGGCATCATGCTCAACGCTGCCGACGACACGGTGCTGATGGCCTATGTGCTCGACGCCGGACGCGCCGACCACGACCTCGCAAGCCTGGCGGAGGCCATGCTCGGCCATACCATGATCGTACCGACCGATCTTCTCGGCAGCGGCAAGAACCGCATCACCTTCGAGCGCGTGGCAATCGACACAGCGGCGGCTTATGCGGCCGAGCGCGCCGACGCGGCGCTGCGGCTGTGGCAGGTGTTGAAGGCCCGCCTCGTCGCCGAGCGCATGACGACCGTGTACGAGACGCTGGAGCGCCCGATGGTCGGCGTGCTGTCGCGCATGGAGCGCCGCGGCATCGCCATCGACCGCCAGACGCTGGCGCGGCTGTCGGGCGAGTTCGCGCAGACCGCGGCGCGCGTCGAGGCCGAGATCCAGCAACTGGCCGGCGAGCCGGTCAACCCCGGCAGCCCGAAGCAGCTTGGCGACATCATGTTCGGCAAGATGAACCTGGCAGGCGGCAGCAAGACCAAGACCGGCGCGTGGTCCACCTCCGCGCAGGTGCTCGACGAACTGGCCGAAGCCGGCCACGAGTTTCCGAAGAAGATCCTCGAATGGCGGCAGGTGTCGAAACTGAAATCGACCTACACCGACGCGCTGCCCTTGTTCGTCAATCCCGAGACCGACCGCATCCACACCTCCTACGCGCTGGCCGCGACCACCACCGGGCGGCTCGCCTCCTCCGAGCCCAATCTGCAGAACATCCCGGTGCGCACCGAGGACGGCCGCAAAATCCGCCGCGCGTTCGTCGCAACCAAGGGCCACAAGCTGGTATCGGCCGACTATTCGCAGATCGAGTTGCGGCTCCTGGCCGAGATCGCCGACATCGCCGCGCTGCGGCAGGCATTCCGCGACGGGCTCGACATCCACGCCATGACGGCGTCGGAAATGTTCGGGGTGCCGATCGAAGGCATGCCGGGCGAGGTACGCCGCCGCGCCAAGGCGATCAATTTCGGCATCATCTACGGCATCTCCGCGTTCGGCCTCGCCAACCAGCTCGGCATCGGCCGCGAGGAAGCCGGCGCCTACATCAAGAAATATTTCGAGCGCTTTCCCGGCATCCGCGCCTACATGGACGAAACGCGCGAGTTCTGCCGCAGCCACGGCTATGTGACGACGCTGTTCGGGCGCAAGTGTCATTATCCCGACATCAAGGCGTCCAATCCTTCGCTGCGCGCCTTCAACGAGCGCGCGGCGATCAACGCGCGCCTGCAAGGCACGGCGGCCGACATCATCCGTCGTGCCATGATCCGCATGGACGCGGCGCTGGCGGAGGCAAAACTGTCGGCGAAAATGCTGTTGCAGGTGCACGACGAACTGGTGTTCGAGGTGCCCGACGAGGAAGTGGCGGCAACGCTGCCGGTGGTCGAGCGGGTGATGCGGGACGCGCCGTTCCCGGCAGTCGTGCTGTCGGTGCCGCTCGCCGTTGAGGCGCGGGCGGCCGGCAACTGGGAGGAGGCGCATTAGGGAAGGCATGCGGCAAGTGTCCGGGATACGGAAACCAAGCGGCAACCGCTCGCGCACACGTCAATTTTCGCAAGCCGCGTTCCGTGACAGGATGATGCGGCGGCTCACGCTACAGGAGCGACCATGAGCAATGCTTTCGTGTCCGATCTTCTGGCCTCGATCACCGAGCGCGGCCGGGCGCTGTTGCGGCTGCCGCCGGCGCCGGTCGATCCCGAGAAGCGCGCCGCCGACCTCATCGACCTCAGCGAGAAACTGTTGACCGGCCACGGCGAGGCGTCCGGCACCGCCACCGCCCGCGCCGTACTCGACCGCTACCAGGCGCTCGACGACGGCGGCCGCATCACCTTTTTCGCAACGCTGGCGCGCGATTTCGGCCCCGACACCGAGCGGCTCGCCGGGGCGATCGCTGCGTGGCAGACCGCGCTTGACGGCGATACCGGCGACCTGCATCTCGCCTCCGAGCCGCGCCGGCAGGAACTGTTCCGCCGGCTCAACCGCGCGCCCGGCGGCACCGCGGCGCTGGTGGCGATGCGCGCCGATCTGCTCGGCCTGATCCCGCAGCACCGCGACCTTGCCGTGGTGGACCGCGATCTCGTGCACCTGTTCGGATCGTGGTTCAATCGCGGGTTCCTGGTGTTGCGCCGGATCGACTGGTCGACGCCGGCCAACATTCTGGAAAAGGTCATCCGCTACGAGGCCGTGCACCAGATTCACGACTGGGACGACCTGCGCCGCCGCATCGATCCGGTGGACCGGCGCTGCTACGCCTTCTTCCATCCGGCGCTGACGGACGAACCGCTGATCTTCGTCGAAGTGGCGCTGACCGAAGCCATTCCGTCGGCCATCGCCCCCTTGCTGGCCGAGGACCGCGAGCCGGTCGCCGTGGCCAGCGCCCGCACCGCGGTGTTCTACTCGATCTCCAACTGCCAGCGCGGGCTGGCGCGCATTTCCTTCGGCAACTTCCTGATCAAGCAGGTGGTCGAGGAACTGCGCCGCGAGTTGCCGAAGCTCGACACCTTCGTGACGCTGTCGCCGGTGCCGGGGTTCATGACGTGGCTCGCCAAGGAACGCGACACCGTGGTCTCGGACGAGGACCGGCCGCTGCTCGCGGCACTCGACGACCCCGGCTGGCCCGACGACGCCGAGCGCGCCGCCGCCTTGCGCGCGCTGCTGGAGCCGCTTGCCGCGCATTATTTCCTCAAGGCCAAGACGCCGCGCGGTCTGCCGGTCGATCCGGTGGCGCGGTTCCATCTCGGCAACGGCGCACGGCTGGAGCGCATCGGCTGGCTCGGCGACCGCTCGCCGAAGGGCTTGCGTGAGTCGGCCGGGCTGATGGTCAACTACCTCTACGACCTCGACGACATCGAGAAGAACCACGAGGCTTACGCCAACCAGGGCGAGGTCGCGGCCTCGAACGCAGTGCGCAGGCTCATCAAGGGCGAGGCGCGCGGCGTCCTCGCCTCGATCGGGATCGGCGGGTAGAGCATGATCCCGAAAAGTGGGAACCGGTTTTCGGATAAGATCATGCTCGAATAAAACGAATAATCGACGAGCCTGATTCAGCGTGATGGAATCGGCCTCCAGAGAGGTCGATGCTCAAAACTCCGCCACTGCCGCCAGCATGCGGGCGATGTCCTGCGGCCGCGACAGGCGGTGGTCGCCGTCCTGCACCAGCGTCAGCACCACGTCGTCGGCCGGCAGCCGCTCGGTGATGCGGAAGGCGTGACGCCACGGCACGTCGGGGTCCTGCACCCCTTGCAGGATGCGCACAGGGCAGCCGACCGCGATCGAGCCGCCGAGCACGAGGTGGTTGCGGCCGTCCTCGATCAGCGCGCGCGTGATCGGATAAGGGTCGCCATAGTCCGACGGCAGGTTCCACACCCCGTCGCGCAGGATCGCTGCGCGCGCGTCGGGCGGCAGTTCCTTCCACATCAACTCTTCGGTGAAATCCGGCGCCGGCGCGATCAGGACGAGGCCGGCGATCGAGGCCGGATCGTCCGTCCGTGCGGCCAGGGCGCGCGCCAGCAGCAACGCGATCCAGCCGCCCATCGACGAGCCGACCACCACCTGCGGCCCCTCGCAATAGGCGTCGAACACCGCGCGCGCCTCCTCAAGCCAGCGCCCGATGGTGCCGTCGGTGAAGGCGCCGCCGGATTCGCCGTGGCCGGAATAATCGAAGCGCACGCAGGCCCGGCCGTGCTCGGCGGCAAACCCGTCGAGGGCGGTCGCCTTGGTGCCGGCCATGTCGGACATGAAACCGCCGAGCCAGAACAGCCCCGGCGCACGCCCGGCGCGGGCGCGCACCGCGATCCGGCGGCGCCCGGCGCCGCTGCCGACATCGAGAAAGGCGGGGGTATCCGGGGCGGTCATTGGTTCTCCCGCGGCAAAGACGGCGGCGCCGCTTGCGGAGCGCAGCCGGCCGCTCTATGTGGGCGGAGCCGGAGCATCCGCCGGGCGCGTACGCGCCTGCCCGCGCCCCGCGAGGGCGCGACCGGCGTCATCGCGACAGCGTTGCGCTTGCCCGTGCCGACCGAATGCTTCACACTGACTACGCTTGTCAACAACATTGGAGATCATCCCATTCGCCGTCCCAACAGAGCTCCGCCGCCCACCGTCAAGGATGGGCCGCGCATCAACGACGCCATCCGCAGCCTGCAAGTCCAGCTCATCGATGCCGCCGGCACCAATGTCGGTGCCGTCGAGACGATCGAAGCCATCCGGATGGCCAACGAGGCCGGGCTGGACCTCGTCGAGATCGCGCCGAACAGCAGCCCGCCCGTCTGCAAGATCATGGACTACGGGAAATACAAGTTCTCGGCGCAGAAGAAGGCCGCCGAAGCCCGCAAGAAGCAGAAGACCGTCGAAATCAAGGAGATCAAGCTCCGGCCGATGATCGACGATCACGACTACGACGTGAAAATGCGGTCGATGAAGCGCTTCTTCGAGGAAGGTGACAAGGTCAAGATCACGCTGCGCTACCGTGGTCGCGAGATGGCGCACCAGGAGATCGGCACAAAACTGCTCGATCGCGTCAAGTCGGAAGTCGCCGACCTCGCCAAGGTGGAGCAGGACGCCCGCTTCGAGGGCCGTCAGGTCGTCATGGTGCTGGCGCCGCGCTGACGCGCGGCCGGTCCGGCATTCGACAAGCCCAATGGTCGAGACCAGCAGAGCCGTGCCCGGACGCCGCGCAGCGCGCCAGCGCTGCGCTGCTGATCCGGGGCCGTCGCGACCACTTGTCTGTGTAACGGTCCCCGTTCTGCGAAGCGGCATGAGGAATGCCGCATCGCGCCGGGACACGCTTCTCCCCGTTGCCTTTGCCGCCATCCTCTGGCATAAGCCCAGCCTCCATCGCCCGGCTGATCAAGGGCTGCCGTGGCGATGCCCGCGCTATCTTGCGAATTTCGCAAAAATCAGCGCACTTTCAACGCTCTAGCGAGCATTTTTTGGCTGCCCGCCGCGCTTGCGCGGCGGTTTGTGGCCTGTAGGAGAGCCAAATGCCCAAGCTGAAGACCAAGTCTGGCGCCAAAAAGCGCTTCAAGGTTACGGCCACCGGGAAGGTCAAGCACGCCCAGCGCGGCAAGCGCCACGGCATGATCAAGCGGACAACCAAGCAGATCCGCCAGCTACGCGGCACCCGCGTGCTGTTCAAGACCGACGGCGACAACGTCAAGAAATACTTCTTGCCGAACGCCTGAGCTGAACCCGGCCGCGCGGTATGCGCGGCGTCCCGTAATCCATTGTATTCCAGAGGAGTTTCGTCATGGCTCGCGTCAAGCGCGGTGTGACCTCCCACGCCCGGCACAAGAAAGTCTACAAGGCCGCCAAGGGTTTCCGCGGCCGTCGCAAGAACACCATCCGCGCCGCCAAGGCCGCGGTGGACAAGGCGCAGCAGTACGCCTTCCGCGACCGCAAGCGCAAAAAGCGCACCTTCCGCGCCCTGTGGATCCAGCGCCTCAACGCCGCGGTGCGCCCGTTCGGCCTGACCTACAGCCGCTTTATCGACGGCCTCGCCCGGTCCGGCATCACCGTCGATCGCAAGGTGCTGTCCGACCTCGCCATCCACGAGCCGGCCGCGTTCCAGGCCATCGTCGAGAAGGCCAAGGCAGCGCTGCCCAGCGCCGCCTGACTATATCCGCCCGGCCGCCCTTCCTGACATTCTCATGATGTCGTCATGGCCGGGCTTGTCCCGGCCATCCACGTCTTTTGCCGTGGATGGGCCGCAAGACGTGGATGCCCGGCACGAGGCCGGGCATGACGTTATGCAATGGTGACGGCCGATGTCCGATCTCGATTCTCTCCAATCGCAAATTCTCACCGCCGTCGCGGCCGCCGCCGACGAGGCGGCGCTCGACGCGGTTCGCGTCGCCGCGCTCGGCAAGAAGGGCTCGCTGTCGGCCGAGCTTGCCACCCTCGGCAAGCTGCCCCCGGAGGAACGCAAGAGCCGGGGCGCGGCGATCAACCAGGTCAAGGACGCGGTAACCGCCGCGCTCAGCGAGCGCCGCGAGGTGCTGGCCGCCGCCGCCCTCGATGCCCGGCTCGCCCGTGAGACGCTCGACGTCACGCTGCCCTTACGCGAGGCACCGACCGACGCCGGCCGTATCCATCCGCTGAGCCAGGTGATGGACGAGCTGACCGCGATCTTCGCCGACATGGGTTTCGCGATCGCCGAAGGCCCGGACATCGAGACCGACGACTACAACTTCACGCGCCTCAACTTCCCGGAAGGCCATCCGGCGCGCGAGATGCACGACACCTTCTTCTTCAACCCGAAGGAAGACGGCTCGCGGCTATTGCTGCGCACCCACACCTCGCCGGTGCAGGTGCGCACCATGCTGACGCAAAAGCCGCCGATCCGCGTGATCTGCCCCGGCCGCACCTACCGCAAGGATTCCGATCAGACCCATACCCCGATGTTCCATCAGGTCGAAGGGCTGGTGATCGACAAGGGCTCGCACCTCGGCCACCTGAAATGGATTCTCGCCGAGTTCTGCAAGGCGTTCTTCGAGGTCGACAACGTCAACATGCGCTTTCGCCCGTCGTTCTTCCCGTTCACCGAGCCGTCGCTGGAGGTCGATATCCAGTGCCGCCGCGCGAGAGACGAAATCCGCTTCGGCGAGGGTGAGGACTGGCTGGAGATTCTCGGCTGCGGCATGGTGCATCCCAACGTGCTGCGCGCCTGCGATCTCGATCCCGACGTCTACCAGGGGTTTGCCTGGGGCATGGGGATCGACCGCATCGCCATGCTGAAATACGGCATGCCCGACCTGCGCCAGTTGTTCGAAGGCGACGCACGCTGGCTCACCCATTACGGCTTCAAGCCGCTCGACATCCCGACGCTGGCGGGAGGGCTGTCGTCATGAAATTCACCCTCTCCTGGCTCAAGGACCATCTCGACACCGATGAGCCGCTGGAAAAACTCGCCGACAAGCTGACCATGATCGGGCTTGAGGTCGAGGGCATCGAGGACCGGGCCAGCCGCCTTGCGCCGTTCGTGATCGCGCGGGTGATCTCCGCCGAGCAGCACCCGAACGCCGACCGCCTGCGCGTGTGCATGGTCGATACCGGCGACGGTGCGCCGGTGCAGGTGGTGTGCGGGGCGCCGAACGCGCGCGCCGGCCTGACAAGCGTGTTCTCGCCGCCCGGCAGCTACATTCCCGGCAAGGACATCACGCTGAGCGTCGGCACCATCCGCGGCGTCGAGAGCCGCGGCATGCTGTGCTCGGCCGCCGAACTCGAACTCTCCAACGACCACGACGGCATCATCGAGCTGCCGGACGACGCCCCCGTCGGCGCGCCTTACGCACAATGGGCGGGATTCGGCGATCCGGTGATCGAGATCAACTTAACGCCCAACCGCGCCGACGCGACAGGCGTCCACGGCATCGCCCGCGACCTCGCCGCCGCCGACATGGGCACGTTCAAGGATCCGACGATCAAGGCGGTGCAAGGCCAGTTTCCGTGCCCCGTCACCGTCAACGTCGAGGACGAGACGCTGTGTCCCGGCTTCGCGCTGCGCCTTGTCCGCGGCGTCAACAACGGCCCGTCGCCGGACTGGCTGCAACGGCGCCTGACCGCCATCGGGCTGCGCCCGATCAACACGCTGGTCGATATCACCAACTTCATGACCTACGACCGCGGCCGGCCGCTGCATGTGTTCGACGCCGCCAAGGTCAAGGGCAACCTCACGGTGCGCCGGGCGCGGGACGGCGAACAACTGCTGGCGCTCGACGGCAAGACCTACACGCTCGACAGCACGACTTGCGTGATCGCCGACGACAACGGCGTGGAATCGCTTGCCGGCATCATGGGCGGCGAGGCGTCGGGCTGCGACGAGACCACCACCGACGTGCTGATCGAATCGGCGCTGTGGAACGAGATCAACGTCGCCCAGACCGGCCGCAGGCTCGGCATCAATTCGGACGCGCGCTATCGCTTCGAGCGCGGCGTCGATCCCGCCTTCATGGTGCCGGGGCTGGAGCTTGCCACCGAACTGGTGATGGAATTGTGCGGCGGCACGCCGTCGGAGATCGTCGTCACCGGAAAAACCCATGGCGACGACCGCATCATCGACTTCCCGTTGAACGAGGTAAAGCGGCTCTCCGGCATCGAGGTGCCGCTGGTGGAAGCGCGCCGCATCCTCTCCCATCTCGGCTTCACGGTGGCCGGCAGCGGGCCGGTAGTAAAGATCGCGGTGCCGACATGGCGCGCCGACGTAACGGGCAAGGCCGACATCGTGGAGGAGATCGTGCGCATCGTCGGCGTCGATCGCGTGCCGCTGACGCCGTTCCCGCGCGGCGACGATCCGCGCAAGGCCGTGCTGACGCCGCTGCAACTGCGCACCCGCCGCGCCAGGCGCGCGCTCGCCGCGCGCGGCCTCACCGAAGCCGTGACGTGGTCGTTCATTTCGAATGCGCAGGCGACGCTGTTCGGCGGCGGCAAGCCCGAACTGACCCTGGCGAACCCCATCGCCGCCGATCTCTCCGACATGCGGCCGAGCCTGCTGCCCGGCCTGATCGCCGCCGCGCAGGCCAATATCGACCGCGGGCTCGGCGACGTCGCGCTGTTCGAGGTCGGCCAGGTGTTTCGTGGCGACCGGCCGCAGGATCAGTTTGTGGCGGCAAGCTGCGTGCGCACCGGGCTTGCATCTTCGCGCGGCCCCGGCCGGCACTGGAGCGGCAGCGCCCCAGTCGATGCGTTCGACGCCAAGGCCGACGCGCTGGCGGCGCTGGCCGGCGCCGGCGCTCCGGTGCAGGCGATCCAGGTGACACCACTCTCCGAGGCGAAGAATGCGCCGGGCTGGCTGCATCCGGGCCGCGCCGGCGCGTTGCAGATCGGCCCGCACAACATGCTCGGCTTTTTCGGCGAACTGCACCCGCGCGCGCTGAAGGCGCTCAATGCCGACGCACCGATGGTCGCCTTCGAGATCATCCTCGACCGGCTGCCCGAGACGAAGGCACGGCCGACCCGTGCCAAGCCGGCGCTGGACCTGTCGCCGTTCCATCCGGTGTCGCGCGACTTCGCCTTCATCGTCGACCGCACCGTCAAGGCACAGGACATCGTGCGCGCCGCGCAAGGCGCCGACCGCAAGCTGATTGCCCATGTCACGGTGTTCGACGTCTACGAGGGCAAGGGCATCGACGACGACAAGAAGTCGGTGGCGATCGCCGTGACGTTGCAGCCGCGCGACAAGACGCTGACCGATCAGGAGATCGAGGCGGTGGCGGCCAGGATCGTCGCCGATGTCACGAAGAAGACCGGCGGCACGCTGCGCGGCTGAGGGGGCGTCTTGCCGAACCCGCATTCCGGACGCGCTGCGGCATGACATGCCGCGGCGCTGATCCGGGATCGCCGAAAATGCAGAGGCCCGTTCTGTCGCGGTCCCGGCTCTGCGGTACAGCGTTGCGCGCTGCACCGCGTCCGGGACACGTTCGGATGGCAGACGTCAGGGTGCCAACGTAGCTCTACCCTTTGCCGGCCATGTAGTCCGGCAGCCAGCTCTCGAAACGAGCCTTGAGCTCCGCGACCGCGACCGGCCGCTCGCCGGCGATGGCGAGCGCGTCGCCGCCCGTTTTGCCGATCTGCCTGACCGGCACCTCGACCGCCTTGAGCTTGGTCAGCACGCCGAGCAGGTGCGCGTCCGGCACGGTGACGAGATAGCGCCCCTGGTCCTCGCCGAACCACCACGCATGCGGCACGATCTCGGCCGGCGCGGCGTCGAGCACCGCACCGATGGTACCGGCCATCGCCATCTCGGCCAGCGCCACCGCAAGGCCGCCGTCCGACAAGTCATGCACGGCGCTCACGACGCCGCCGCGGATCATGCCGCGCACCGCATCGCCATGGCGCCGCTCAGCGGCGAGATCGACCGGCGGCGGGGCGCCCTCCTCGCGGCCACAGAGATCGCGCAGGTACACCGACTGGCCGAGCCAGCCCTGCGTCTCGCCGATCAGCAAAATCGCCTCATTCTCGGCCTTGAAGGCCAGCGTCGCCGCTTGCGTAAAATCGTCGATCAGGCCGACGCCGCCGATCGAGGGCGTCGGCAGAATGCCGCGGCCGTTAGTCTCGTTGTAGAGCGAGACGTTGCCGGACACGATGGGGAAATCGAGCGCGACGCAGGCGTCCGAGATGCCGCGCAGGCAGCCGACGAACTGGCCCATGATCTCGGGCCGCTCGGGGTTGCCGAAGTTGAGGTTGTCGGTGACGGCAAGCGGCTTGCCGCCGACCGCGGTGATGTTGCGCCAGGCTTCGGCCACCGCCTGCTTGCCACCCTCGAACGGATCGGCCTCGCAGTAGCGCGGCGTCACATCCACGGTCAGCGCCAGCGCCTTCGGCCCGTCCTCGATGCGCACCACGGCGGCGTCGCCACCCGGCCGCTGCACGGTGTTGCCGCCGATGACGTGATCGTACTGCTCCCACACCCAGCGCCGCGAACACAGTTCCGGCGAGCCGATCAGCTTCTCCAGCGCGTCCGCGACCGGCATCGGCGCCTTGATGTCGCGCGCGTGCAGCACCGGCAGCGCGGGAGAGGCGACATGCGGGCGGTGGTAAACCGGCGCCTCGTCGCCCAGCTCCTTGATCGGCAGGTCGGCCATCACGTCGCCGCCATGACGGACGACGAAGCGCTTCGACGGCGTGGTGCGGCCGACGATGGCGAAATCGAGCCCCCACTTGCGGAAGATCGCCTCGGCCTCCTGCTCCTTCTCCGGCTTGAGCACCATGAGCATGCGCTCCTGGCTCTCCGACAGCATCATCTCGTAGGCGCTCATGCCGCGCTCGCGCGTCGGCACCGCGTCGAGATCGAGATCGACGCCGAGGTCGCCCTTGGCGCCCATCTCCACCGCCGAACAGGTCAGCCCCGCCGCGCCCATGTCCTGAATGGCGACGACGCAGCCCTTGGCCATAATTTCGAGGCAGGCTTCCAGCAGCAGCTTTTCTGCGAACGGATCGCCGACCTGCACGGTCGGGCGCTTCTCGTCGCTATCGTCGTCAAACTCCGCCGAGGCCATGGTGGCGCCGTGGATGCCGTCGCGGCCGGTCTTCGAGCCGAGATAGACGATCGGCATATCGACGCCGGAGGCGGCGGCGTAAAAAATCTTGTCGGCATCGGCGAGACCGACCGCCATGGCGTTGACGAGGATGTTGCCGTCGTAGCGGCTGTGGAAGCGCACCTGGCCGCCGACCGTCGGCACGCCGAATGAATTGCCGTAGCCGCCGACGCCGGCGACGACGCCGGACACGAGGTGGCGGGTCTTCGGATGCTCAGGCGCACCGAACGACAGCGCGTTGAGGCAGGCGATGGGGCGCGCGCCCATGGTGAACACGTCGCGCAAGATGCCGCCGACGCCGGTGGCCGCGCCCTGATACGGCTCGATGAAGCTCGGGTGGTTGTGGCTCTCCATCTTGAACACCACCGCCTGCCCGTCGCCGATGTCGATGACGCCGGCGTTCTCGCCCGGACCCTGGATCACCCAGGGCGCTTTGGTCGGCAGGCCGCGCAGATGGATGCGCGAGGACTTGTAGGAGCAATGCTCGTTCCACATCGCCGAGAAGATGCCAAGCTCGGTGAAGCTCGGCTCGCGGCCGATCAGGTCGAGGATGCGCTGATATTCGTCGGGCTTGAGGCCATGGGCGGCGACCAACTCGGGTGTGATCGCGGGTTCGTTACGCAGAGTCGTACTCACTGGCAATCCCGCATTGGAAGCCTGCTCCCTCGCCCCGCTTGCGGGGAGAGGGTTGGGGTGAGGGGCAATGACAAGGTGAGGGGCAATGACGGGGAGGTGAAGCTGCCCCTCACCCGGAACGCTTCGCGTTCCGACCTCTCCCCGTGAACGGGGAGACGTGAAAGACAGAGGCGCCACGACCGGGAAACGAGGCTCACGCCGCCCGCCCCAGATGATCAACGAGGCCGGCGAACAGGCCGCGGCCGTCTGTCGGGCCCATCACGGCTTCGACGTGGTTTTCGGGGTGCGGCATCATGCCGAGCACGTTGCCGCGCGCGTTGACGATGCCGGCAATGGAAGCGGCCGCGCCGTTGATGTTGTGGTCGTCAGCGACCTCGCCGGTGGCCGAACAATAGCGATACAGCACCCGGCCCTCGCCTTCGAGGCGGCGCACCGTGTCGTCGTCGGCGACGAAATTGCCTTCGCCATGCGCCACCGGCACGCGGATCACCTGCCCCGCATTGTAGCCGCGCGTGAACGGCGTGTCGGAGCGTTCGACGCGCAGATGCACGTCGCGGCAGATAAATTTCAGCCCGGCGTTGCGCATCAACACGCCCGGCAGAAGCCCTGCCTCGCAAAGAATCTGAAAGCCGTTGCAGACGCCGAGCACCAGCCCGCCGCCCTCGGCGAAGCGGTGCACCGCATCCATGACCGGGGCGCGCGCGGCAATGGCGCCGCAGCGCAGGTAGTCGCCGTAGGAGAAGCCGCCGGGCAGCACCACGAGATCGGTGCCGGGCGGCAATTCGGTCTCGGCGTGCCACACCATGGCCGGCGCGTGGCCGGTGATCAGCGTCAGCGCGCGCGCCATGTCGCGCTCGCGATTGATGCCGGGGAAGACGAGGATCGCGGAGTTCATGTCAGGCTTGGTGCGTTATTCATTTCAAGGCTATGACAAACAAACCAGCTACCGTCATGCCCGCACTTGTTGCGGGCATCCACGCCCCCTCCCTTTATCCCTCCCCCGCTTGCGGGGGAGGGTGGGGTGGGGGCAAGAAAGACGTGGATGGCCGGGACAAGCCCGGCCATGACGACTGCCAACACTATCCCACGACCTCGACGCGATAGTTTTCGATCACGGTGTTAGCCAAGAGCTTGTCGGCGGCTTCCTTCAGCAGTGCCTCGGCGCGCGCCCGGTCGCCGCCGGCCAGCTCGATGTCGAACACCTTGCCCTGCCTGACGCTCGCGACGCCATCGACGCCGAGCGACTTCAGCGCACCCTCGATGGCCTTGCCCTGCGGATCGAGGATGCCGGATTTCAGCGTGACGGTGACGCGCGCCTTCATCGCGGCTCAGCCCTTCACCAGTACCGGGCCGGCTCCGGCCGGGCGCTCGTTCTCGCTCATGATGCCGAGCCGCTTGGCGACCTCGGTGTAAGCCTCGACGAGACCGCCGAGATCGCGGCGGAAGCGGTCCTTGTCGAGCTTCTCGTTCGACTTGACGTCCCACAGCCGGCACGAATCCGGCGAAATCTCGTCGGCGACGATGATGCGCACCATCTCGTTCTCGAACAGCCTGCCGCATTCCATCTTGAAATCGACGAGCCGGATGCCGATGCCGAGAAACAGCCCGGACAGGAAATCGTTGACGCGGATCGCCAGCGCCATGATGTCGTCGATCTCCTGCGGCGTCGCCCAGCCGAACGCGGTGATGTGCTCCTCCGATACCATCGGGTCGTTGAGCTGGTCGTTCTTGTAGTAGAACTCGATGATCGAGCGCGGCAGCTGCGTGCCTTCCTCGATGCCGAGGCGTTGCGATAGCGAGCCGGCCGCGACGTTGCGCACCACCACCTCCAGCGGCACGATCTCGACCTCGCGGATCAACTGCTCGCGCATGTTGAGGCGGCGGATGAAGTGCGTCGGCACGCCGATGTCGTTGAGATGCTGGAAGATGTATTCGGAGATCCGGTTGTTCAGCACCCCCTTGCCTTCGATCACCTGATGTTTCTTGGCATTGAAGGCGGTGGCGTCGTCCTTGAAGTGCTGGATCAGCGTTCCGGGCTCGGGACCCTCATAGAGGACCTTGGCCTTGCCTTCATAGATGCGGCGACGACGGCTCATGGGGATGTACCGGGTTTTGTTGAAATCCATGGGAAGGGTGTGCTCCGTGTGACAGCGCGACCCGCAGCGGAGCGTGCTGCGCAGGCCAGGGCAGAGAAACAGAACGCGAACCAGACCCGTCCGCAACCTAACGCATCGAGCCTGCCGATACAATCGATCGACCGGCTCTCCCGGGGTTTTTACTGGGTTTTACCCGGTCCCTGCGACTCTGGTGCCGTGGTCTGGGACACCGGAGGCCGTTGTCTTGGCTGACGCAGCCGATTATCTATGCGCGCACGCCCCTCGCCGCAATGCGGCGGAAACGCTTTCTCCTGCCATCGGAACCCTGAAAACCATGACAACGTTCGACAAGCGCCAGGAAGGTTTTGAGAAGAAGTTCGCGCTCGACGAGGAGCAGAAGTTCAAGGCGCTCGCCCGGCGCAACAAGCTGCTCGGCCTGTGGGCGGCCGAAAAGCTCGGCAAGTCGGGCGCCGAGGCCGACGCCTACGCCAAGGAGGTTGTGGCGGCCGATTTCGAGGAGGCCGGCGACAACGACGTGCTGCGCAAGGTCGCGGGCGACCTCGCAGGCCACGGCGTGAGCGACGCCGAGGTCCGCAAGAAGATGGACGAACTGCTTCCCGAGGCCGTGGCGCAGGTCAAGGCCGGACAATAATCACCCCGACGCCGCCAGCGGTTCGCCGCGGCGGCGTCGCTTTATCCCGTCGTGTCGATCCCTGCCGCAACCGCTCTGCCGCTATGGCCGCGCGCTCCCGGATGATGCGCGATGGCCATGCCGCCCGGCTCAAGGGCCGGTGCGCATCGAGATGCTCCTTCGATAGATTCTATAGACCGCACGCCTCGCCCGCCGCCCGATTCGCATGACGCCCAGCTCCGGCGCTCCCCCTCAAGTCTGCATCGAACCAGCATCCAGCGCCGCGCTTCCGATCCGATCGGACGCGAGGCCGTGAGGAGCGCCGCCGGACAATGTCCCTCCTTGTCATTGCCATCGTCATCCTCGGCGCCGCAGTCGCCGGCTTCGTGCAGGGCCTGTCCGGCTTCACCTTCGCGCTGGTCTCGACCTCGATCTGGGTCTGGGTGGTGGAGCCGCAGATGCTCGCGCCGATGGTGGTGTTCGGGGCCATGATGGGGCAACTCCTCGCCGTGTTCACCGTGCGACGTGGATTCAGCCTCAAGCTGCTGTGGCCGTTTCTGGTCGGAGGGCTTGCCGGCATCCCGATCGGCATGATGGTGCTGCCGCTGATCGATATCACCGTGTTCAAGGCCCTGCTCGGCACGCTTCTGGTGATCTGGTGTCCGATCATGCTGCTGTCGCCGCGGTTGCCGCCGCTCACCGTCGGCGGCGCGGTCGCCGATGGCGCGGTCGGCCTGGCCAGCGGCGTGATGAGCGGTTTCGGCGGCTTTGCAGGGGTATTTCCGACACTGTGGTGCGCGCTGCGCCGCTACGACAAGGATACCCAGCGCTCGATCATCCAGAACTTCAACCTGGCGATCCTGACCGTGACCATGTCCAGCTACGTCGCCACCGGCGTCGTCACGGCAAAAATGCTGCCGATGTTCGCCATCGTCCTGCCGGCGATGCTGATCCCGACTTTTCTCGGCATGCGGACCTATATCGGCATCAGCGACACGACCTTCCGCCAGATCGTGCTCGGCCTGCTGACGCTGTCGGGCATCGCCATGCTGGTGTCGGCAGTGCCGGTGCTGTGGACGCGGCTGTGAACGGCCTTGTCCGTCAGGGCTCGGCCAGCGCCGCCAGCGCCGCGTCGATGCTTTGCTCGACCGTAGCGGCGGTCAGCCGCACCACGCGGTAACCGCGCGCCTCAAGCCACGCCTGGCGCTCGGCACGG
The DNA here is from genome assembly GCA_003576765.1 of Pseudomonadota bacterium. Taxonomy (GTDB): domain Bacteria; phylum Pseudomonadota; class Alphaproteobacteria; order Rhizobiales; family Xanthobacteraceae; genus PRO6. The sequence continues at coordinate 18,047 of QEVP01000009.1, read as the reverse complement.
TCGGCGACGATGGTGTCGGTCTCGCCGGGATTGATCAGTTCGATCGCGATCCGCCGCTCGAACGAGACGAAATCGGGAATGTGGCGGCCGACCGGGGTCTGCCGCTTGAAGGCGCCGGCAAAGCGGCGGTCGCTTTTCAGCGCGTTCCACAGCGCGCGCTCGGCATCGGTGGGATTGCGGCGCAACAGCCGCGCCAGCCCCCGCACCGTGCCGCTGTCGTGCGGCGAACGGTTTTGGCCGTGCTCGGCCAGGAGCGCGCGCAGCCGCGTCGCCTGCGTTTCGTCGAGCACGCCGCCCTTGGCCGGCCCCTTGCGGCCCTCGGCGATGGCGGTGACGACGCCGTGCAGCGTATGCAGGTCCTGCTTGGTCGGCTCCATGCGGGTAAAGATGTTGCGCAGGTTGACCAGCATGGTCGGGCGCTTCTCCGGCGGGCGCAGGAACTCGGCCTTGTCCAGTTCACGCACCAGATTGTCGAAAAATGCCTGCATCTGGTGCTGCGAGGCGCGCTCCGAGCGCTCTAGCGCGGTGAACGGCAGCGCGCCGCCGTTCACCTGCTTGAACCATTCGTAGCCCATCAGCAGCACGGCTTGCGCGAGGTTGAGGGAGGCGAAGGCCGGGTTGACCGGAAACGTGACGATGCGGTCGGCCAGCGCCACTTCCTCGTTGAGAAGCCCGTAGCGCTCGCGCCCGAACAAAATGCCGACGCGGCCCGACGCGGCGATCTCGCGCGCGGTCTCGGTGGCCGCCGCGTCCGGGCCGACCACCGGCTTGGCCTGATCGTGGGCGCGGGCGGTGGTGGCGTAGAGCAGCGAGCAGTCGGCGACCGCCGCCGCGACCGTATCGAACAGCGCCACGTTCCCGATGATGTGATCGGCACCCGAGGCAGCACGCTGCGCGGCGACGTTCGGCCAGCCGTCGCGCGGATTGACGAGGCGGAGATCGGTCAACCCGAAATTGCCCATGGCGCGCGCCGCCATGCCGATGTTCTCGCCGAGTTGCGGCTCGACCAGAATCACCACCGGCGCGGCGCCGCCGGATGAAGGGTGCGATCGATCGGTGCCGGCGCCGGGCATGGCAGTCCTCGTTGGGTGCGGGCTTTGGAGAGTTTTACGGGTTTGTCCGCCTCGCTTGGCGCGTCCGGCGGCGAATCTCAAGGAAATTGTGGCGGGGCGCGCCCCCGCGCGGCCATCCACAACCCGGCCGCCGCCGCTCCCCCTTTCGGCCGAAACGCTATAAGGATGGCAACCGGACACGCGTTGAGTTCACACCCGGTCGCGACGATCGGAACGAAGGGCAGGCCGATGCGCGGCAGAGGGATTTGGCTGATCGTCGGGATCGTCCTGATCGGGCTCGGGGGCTTTCTCGCCTACACCGCCCAGACCGCGAACGGCGTCACCGTGTCCGACATCCGCTTCCGCGGCGCCGCCGGCAACACCATGAGCGCGCTGCTCTACGTGCCGCGCACGGCGACGGCGCAACAGCCGGCCCCGGCCATCCTCGCCGTGCACGGCTACATCAACTCGCGCGAAACCCAGTCGAGTTTCGCCATCGAGTTCGCCCGCCGCGGCTATGTCGTGCTGGCGATCGACCAGACCGGCCACGGTTTTAGCGATCCGCCGGCGTTCGCGCACGGTTTCGGCGGACCGGACGCGCTCGCCTACCTGCGCGGGCTCGATGTCGTCGACAAGAACAATATCGGCCTGGAAGGCCACTCGATGGGCGGCTGGGCGGTGCTCGCCGCCGCCGCGGCGAGGCCGCAGGATTACAAGGCCATGGTGCTGGTCGGCTCGGCGACCGGCAAGCCGTTTGCCGCCGACGGCACGCCGACATGGCCGCGCAACGCCGCGGTGGTGTTCGGGCAGTACGACGAGTTCGCCGATCTGATGTGGGGCGTGGTGCGCGGCCGCGACGCCGCGGCGAGCCCGAAGCTGTGGGCGCTGTTCGGCTCAAGCGGCACCGTCGAGCCGGGCCGGGTCTACGGCGAGATCGCCAAGGGCACCGGGCGCGCGCTCTACACGCCGGCCGTCACCCACCCTGGCGAACACCTCTCGCGCGAGGCGGTCGCGGCGAGCCTCGACTGGTTCTCCAAGACCCTGCAAGGCGGCCGGCCGCTGCCGGGCGACGACCAGATCTGGCCGCGCAAGGAAACCGGCACGGCACTGGCCCTGATCGGCTTCGTCGCGCTGCTGATCGGGGTGTTCGATGCCCTGTTGGCGCTGCCGGCGTTTGCGGCGCTTCGCCTGTCCCGCGCCAGTGGCGTGGCCGTTGACACGCCGCCGCAGCCCGCCGGCGCGGCCAAGGCTGTCATCCTCATCCTGTCGGCGCTGGTGCCGGCGCTGACCTACTACCCGGCGCTGGCACTCGGCGGCACCTTCGTCACCCCGATGAAATGGCTGCCGCAGGGCATCACCAACCAGATCCTGGTATGGGCGCTCGTCAACGCCGTGATCGCGCTGGCGCTGGCGCCGTTCGCGCCGAAGCGGGCGCGCCGCGTCAGCATCATCGTGCCTTCGGTGGTGATCGCGGCGATCACGGTGATTGCCGGCCTCGTCGCACTGCGGCTCACCGACCTCGCCTTCAAGGCGGACTTCCGCTTCTGGGTGGTGGCGCTGAAGCCGATGAGCCCGAAGCAGTGGCTGATCTTCGCGATCTATGTGGTGCCGTTCACGGCATTCTTCGCCATCGCCCTGCACGTCCTGCACCGCAATTTCAGCCGCCCCGATGCGCCCGCCGCCGGCGCGTATCTCACCAGCATCGCGGCGCTCACGCTGGGCTTCGCGGTGCTGCTCGCCGTGCAGTACGGCGCGCTGGCCCTCACCGGCCGGCTGATCAACCCGCTGCCCGACCCGGCCTTCGTGCCGCTCGCCACGATCCTGGCGATCCAGTTCGTGCCGCTGCTCGCCGCCGTCGCCGTGGTCAGCACCTTCACCTTCCGCCGCACCGGATCGAGCCTGCCGGGCACGCTGATCTGCGGCCCGGTGGTGACCTGGTACATCGTCGCCGGCACCGCCACCCAGGCCGCGCTGTAACAAGCCGCGCTGCAAAGCCGGTCCTCGCGGCTTCCGCACGCGCTCCCGCGGTGCTATAGGCACGGCGCCGAAGGCGCCTTCGGCCTCTCCCCTGACGGACCACCCGCAAAACCAAAGGCTTGATGTCTCATGGCTAAAATCAAGGTGACCAACCCCGTCGTCGAACTCGACGGCGACGAGATGACCCGGATCATCTGGCAGTACATCAAGGACAAGCTGATCAACCCGTTCCTCGACATCGAGCTGATGTATTTCGATCTCGGAATGGAATACCGCGACAAGACCAACGATCAGGTGACGATCGACGCCGCCAACGCCATCAAGAAGGTCGGCGTCGGCGTCAAATGCGCCACCATCACTCCGGACGAGGCGCGGGTGAAGGAGTTCGGCCTCAAGGAAATGTGGAAGTCGCCGAACGGCACCATCCGCAACATCCTCGGCGGCGTGATCTTCCGCGAGCCGATCATCTGCAGCAACGTGCCGCGCCTGGTGCCCGGCTGGACCAAGCCGATCATCATCGGCCGCCACGCCTACGGTGACCAGTATCGCGCCACCGACTTCAAGTTCCCCGGCAAGGGCACGCTGACCATGAAGTTCGTCGGCGAGGACGGCAGCGTGATCGAGAAGGAAGTGTTCAAGTCGCCCGGCGCCGGCGTCGCCATGGGCATGTACAACCTCGACGACTCGATCAAGGATTTTGCCCGCGCCTCGCTCAACTACGGCCTGTTGCGCGGCTATCCGGTCTACCTGTCGACCAAGAACACCATCCTCAAGGTCTATGACGGCCGCTTCAAGGACATCTTCCAGGACATCTACGACCGCGAGTTCAAAAAGGAGTTCGAGGCCAAGGGACTGACCTACGAGCACCGGCTGATCGACGACATGGTGGCCTCGGCGCTGAAGTGGTCGGGCGGCTATGTGTGGGCCTGCAAGAATTACGACGGCGACGTGCAGTCCGACACGGTGGCGCAAGGCTATGGCTCGCTGGGGCTGATGACCTCGGTGCTGCTCACCCCCGACGGCAAGACGGTGGAGGCTGAGGCCGCGCACGGCACCGTGACGCGCCACTACCGCGAGCATCAGAAAGGCAACGAGACCTCGACCAATTCGATTGCCTCGATCTTCGCCTGGACGCGGGGCCTCGCTCACCGCGCCAAGCTCGACAACAATCCCGAGCTGGCGAAATTCGCGACGACCCTGGAGAAGGTCTGCGTGGATACCGTCGAAGCCGGCTTCATGACCAAGGACCTGGCACTGCTGGTCGGCGCCGAGCAGCGCTGGCTCTCGACCACCGGCTTCCTCGACAAGGTGGCCGACAACCTCGGCAAGGCGTTGGGGTAGAGGCCGCTATTCCGAGCAAACAGTGTCATGGCCGGGCCTTCACCCGTCGAAGATGGGCGTAACTGCCCTTCGACCCGTCGAAGACGCCGCGCATCCCGGATGCTGCGCGGCATGACATGCCGCGCTGCTATCCGGGATCGTACCAGTTGCAGCACTTGCAACGGTCCCGGCTCTGCGGCACATCGTTTCACGTTGCGCCGCGTCCGGGACACAAAGCCCGCCTCACTTGATCCCTTCCGCTTGCGGAGGGAGGGTTGGGTGGGGGTGGACCCCGCGGGTCAAGCCCGCGGGTGACGGCAAAGGCCGCTAAGCCCCCATCGCGGCGGCGATCGCCTCCAGCGCGGCGTCGGCCTTGGAACCGTCCGGGCCGCCGGCCTGCGCCATGTCCGGGCGGCCGCCGCCACCCTTGCCGCCGAGCGCCTCGGAGCCTTTGCGCACCAGATCGACGGCGTTGAAGCGCGAGGTGAGATCGCCGGTGACGCCGACCACGATGCCGGCCTTGCCGTCGCCGGTGACGCCGACGATGGCGACGACGCCGGAGCCGATCTGCTTCTTGCCGTCGTCGGCGAGGCTCTTCAAATCTTTCATCTCGATGCCTTCGACCCGGCGCGCCATCAGCGTGGTGCCGGCAACCTGCCGCGCGGCAGCGCCGTTGGCGTCGCCCGCGCTCGTGCCGCCCATCGCCAGCTTCTTGCGCGCGTCGGCAAGGTCGCGCTCGAGTTTCTTTCGCTCCTCCAGAAGGGCGGCGATGCGCGCCGGCATCTCCTCGAGCGTGGTGCGCAGCTCCGCCGCCGCGGCTTTGGCGATGTCGATGCGGATGTTGGCGGCGTGGCGCGCGGCATTGCCGGTCAGCGCCTCGATGCGGCGCACGCCTGAGGCGACCGCACCCTCGCCGATCAGCGAGATCACGCCGATGTCGCCGGTGCGCCTGACATGCGTGCCGCCGCACAATTCCACCGACCAGCCGAGCGCGTTGCCGGAGCCGGCGCCCATCGACACCACGCGCACCTCGTCGCCGTATTTTTCGCCGAACAACGCGCGCGCGCCGGAGGCGCGTGCCTCGTCCACCGCCATCAGCCGCGTCGTCACCTCGCCGTTCTCCAGCACCACCGCGTTGGCGATATCCTCGACCTGACGCAGTTCGTCGGCCGAGATCGGCTTGGGATGGGCGAAGTCGAAGCGCAGCCGGTCGGGCGCGACCAGCGAGCCGCGCTGCGCGATATGATCGCCGAGCACCTGGCGCAGCGCCTCGTGCAGCAGGTGCGTCGCCGAATGGTTAGCGCGGATTTTTGCACGGCGGGCGTGGTCGACCTCAAGCTGCAACGCCGTGCCGGGCGTCAGCGTGCCATCCTCCACCGTGACGGAGTGAACGAACAGGTCGCCGGCCTTCTTGTGAGTTTCGGTGACGTGTGCCCGCACGCCCTCGCCGACCATCACGCCGACATCGCCGACCTGACCGCCGGACTCGCCATAGAACGGGGTCTGGTTGAGAACGACCGCGCCGCTCTCACCCGCTTTAAGGCTTTCGACCTCGTGACCGTCCTTGACCAACGCGGCAACCACGCCCTCGGCGGTCTCGGTCTCGTAGCCGAGAAATTCCGTCGCGCCATGGCGCTCATGCAGCGTGAACCACACCGTTTCCGCCGCGGTGTCGCCGGAGCCGGCCCACGCCGCGCGGGCCTTTGCACGCTGCTCCTCCATCGCGGCGTTGAAGCCGTCGAGATCGACCGCGATGCCGCGCGACTTCAACGCGTCCTGCGTGAGATCGAGCGGGAAGCCGTAGGTGTCGTAAAGCGTGAACGCAGTCTCGCCCTTGAGCCGGTCGCCCGAGCCAAGCCCGCTCGATTCCTCGTCGAGGATGGCAAGGCCCCGCTCCAGCGTCTTGCGGAAGCGGGTTTCTTCCAGCTTGAGCGTTTCGGTGATCAAGGGCTGGGCGCGCACCAGTTCAGGATAAGCCTGCCCCATCTCGTGCACCAGCGCCGGCACCAGCCGCCACATCAAGGGCTCGCGTGCGCCCAGCAACTGCGCATGCCGCATGGCGCGGCGCATGATCCGGCGCAGCACATAGCCACGGCCTTCGTTGGACGGCAGCACGCCGTCGGCGATCAGGAACGACGAGGCGCGCAGGTGATCGGCGATGACCCTGTGCGAGGCTTTTTGCGGGCCGTCGCCGGCAACGCCGGTGAAATCGGCGATGGTGCGGATCAGCGCTGCGAACAGGTCGATCTCGTAATTGTCGTGCTTGCCCTGCAGCACTGCGGCGATGCGCTCCAGCCCCATGCCGGTATCGATGGAGGGATGCGGCAGCAGGTTGCGCTGGCCCGGCGCGACCTGATCGAACTGCATGAACACGAGATTCCAGATCTCGATGAAGCGATCACCGTCCTCGTCGGCCGAGCCGGGCGGGCCGCCCGGGATATGCTCGCCGTGGTCGTAGAAAATCTCCGAGCACGGCCCGCACGGGCCGGTGTCGCCCATCTGCCAGAAGTTGTCGGAGGTCGGGATGCGGATGACGCGGGAGTCCGGCAGCCCGGCGATCTTCTTCCACAGGTTGAACGCCTCGTCATCCTCCGAATAGACGGTGGCGATGAGGCGCTCCCGGGGCAGGCCGAACTCTTTGGTGATCAGGTTCCAGGCGTGCTCGATGGCGACGTCCTTGAAGTAGTCGCCGAACGAGAAGTTGCCGAGCATCTCGAAGAAGGTGTGATGGCGCGCGGTATAGCCGACGTTGTCGAGGTCGTTGTGCTTGCCGCCGGCGCGCACGCATTTCTGCGACGAAGCGGCGCGGCGATAGGGCCGCTTCTCGACGCCGGTGAACACGTTCTTGAACTGCACCATGCCGGCATTGGTGAACATCAACGTCGGGTCGTTGCGCGGCACCAGCGGCGACGACGGCACCACCTCGTGGCCGTGCTTGGCGAAGTAATCCAGGAACGCCGACCTGATCTCGTTGACGCCACTCATCTCGGTCCAACTCTGTTGTCCGCGGCGGTTGTTCCGCCACTTGCCTCTCCGGCCTCGCTTGTAGCGGTGGGGCCCTGCCCTGTCCAGAAAGTGGATATGGGACCAAGGGTTTGCCGGGCCAAGCCGGCCTATGGAGGACCCCCGCCGGGGCCTGCCGGGGCGGGCCGCGCCGGGCGGCTTTTTCCGCCTTGGATATGTCGGGGGCCTCCGTTGACAGTCTTGGGAAAGCCGTGTTTCCCTCCTACCTATCGACCATGACGATCGCGTCGGGAGAGACCGGCTTTACGCCGGCGCCGAAGGAGCAACCGCCCCGGAAACTCTCAGGCAAAAGGACCTTCGCGATCGGGACGACATCTGGAAAGAGACGCCGGGCTTTTGGCCGCGGCATCCGCCGACGGGATAATACTCTCAGGCGCAGCGACAGATGGGGCTTCTACACAGGATGCGGGACGATCGAACCCGCCCTTGCCGGAGCGACCCATGACTGCCTGCAACACGGCTGCCCGCGAGACGGCTGCCCGCGACACTGATCCGCCGCTGCTGCAACGGACGCCCCTTTACGCGTTGCACGTCGCGCGCGGGGCCAAGCTGGTGCCGTTCGCCGGCTACGAGATGCCGGTGCAATACGCCACCGGCGTGCTCAAGGAACACCTGCACACGCGGACCGCCGCCGGGCTGTTCGACGTCTCCCACATGGGCCAGATCGTGCTGCGGCCGAAGTCGGGGCGCGTCGAGGACGCCGCCCGCGCGCTGGAACGGCTGGTGCCGCAGGATATTCTCGGACTGCCGGCCGGACGGCAGCGCTATGCCTTCTTCACCAACGACGCCGGCGGCCTGCTCGACGACCTGATGGTCACCAATGCCGGCGACCACCTGTTCCTGATCGTCAACGCCGCCTGCAAGGACGCCGACGAGGCGCATCTGCGCGCCCACGTCACCGATCTCTGCGAGGTCGAACGGCTGGACGAGCGGGCCCTGATCGCGCTGCAAGGGCCGCAGGCCGCGGCCGTGCTGGCGCGGCTCAGCCCGGCCGCCGCCGCGATGCGTTTCATGGACGTGGCGCCGCACGACGTCGGCGGCATCGCCTGCCTGATCTCGCGCTCCGGCTATACCGGCGAGGATGGCTTCGAGATCTCGGTGCCGGCCGCCGAGGTCGAGGCGCTGGCAACCGCCTTGCTGACAGAGCCCGAGGTGTGGCCGATCGGGCTCGGCGCGCGCGACAGCCTGCGGCTGGAGGCCGGCCTTTGCCTCTACGGCCACGACATCGACACCACCACCACGCCGGCCGAAGCCGGGCTCGCATGGGCGATCCAGAAGGTGCGGCGCTTAGGCGGCGCGCGTGCCGGCGGCTTCCCCGGCGCCGACGCGATTTTGCCGCAGCTTGCGCAAAGAGCACCCGTCAGCCGCCGCCGCGTCGGCCTCAAGCCCGAAGGCCGCGCCCCGGTGCGCGAGGGCGCAAAGCTGTTCGCCGATGCAGAGGCGGGCGAGCCGGTCGGCACCGTCACCTCCGGCGGCTTCGGGCCGAGCGTCAACGCTCCTATCGCCATGGGCTATCTGCCGCCCGCGCAGGCCGCGGACGGCACCACCGTCTTCGCCGAGGTGCGCGGCCAGCGCCTGCCGCTGCGCGTCGCCGCCATGCCCTTCGTTCCCCATTCCTATCAGCGCTGAGGATCATTCATGACGACCCTGTTCACCGAGGACCACGAGTGGCTCCGCATCGAGGGTGACGTCGCCACCATCGGCATCACCAACTACGCCCAGGAACAACTCGGCGACGTGGTGTTCCTCGAACTGCCGAAAGTCGGCCGCACGCTTAAGAAGGGCGAGGCTGCCGCGGTGGTGGAATCCGTCAAGGCCGCCTCCGACGTCTATGCGCCGATCACCGGCGAGGTGGTCGAGGTCAACGAGGCGCTGACCGCGGAGCCTTCACAGATCAACACCGACGCGGCGGGGAGCTGGCTGTTCAAGCTGCGCATCGCCGACAAGGCCGAACTCGACGGCCTGATGGACGAGGCCGCCTACACGGCGCACACGGCTTAGGCGGCAGACGTTGAGAGCCGCACGAACATGGAAAGAAACCCGACGGTCTTGCCCCGTCATGGCCGGGCTTGTCCCGGCCATCCACGTCTGTGCTGCGAGAAAAGAAAGTAAGACGTGGATGCCCGGCACGAGGCCGGGCATGACGACGTCATGCGAAGCGACTTTTTCGTTTCCAAGGAAACAGACATGACCACGCCCCGCATTCCGCAGTCCGACGCCGCCGCCGACTTCGTGCGCCGCCACGTCGGGCCGTCGCCGCGCGATATCGATGCCATGCTGGAGACGGTCGGCGCATCACACCTTGACGCGCTGATCGCCGAGACGCTGCCGGCGTCGATCCGCCAGCGCACGCCGCTCGACCTCGGCCCGCCGCTCGACGAGACGGAAGCGATCGCCCACATGCGCGCGATCGCGGCACAGAACAGCGTGTTCACTTCGCTGATCGGCCAAGGCTATTCCGGCACCATCCTGCCGGCGGTGATCCAGCGCAACATCCTCGAAAACCCAGCCTGGTATACGGCCTATACGCCCTACCAGCCGGAAATCAGCCAGGGCCGGCTGGAGGCGCTGTTCAACTTCCAGACCATGATCTGCGACTTGACCGCGCTCGACATCGCCAATGCCTCGCTGCTCGACGAGGCGACCGCGGCGGCGGAAGCGATGGCCTTGGCCGCGCGCGCCGCGACGAACAAGAGCAAGGCATTCTTTGTCGACCACGACGTGCATCCGCAGACGCTGGCCGTGCTGAAGACCCGCGCCGAGCCTCTCGGCTGGTCGCTGATCGTCGGCGACCCGGCGCGCGACCTCGACGGCGCAGACGTGTTCGGCGCCCTGTTGCAATATCCCGGCTCGAGCGGCGCGGTCGCCGATCCCCGCGCCGCCATCGCCGCGCTGCACGACAAGGGCGCCATTGCCGCGCTCGCCGCCGATCCGCTGGCGCTGACGCTGCTGACGCCGCCCGGCGAACTCGGCGCCGACATCGCCATCGGCTCGGCGCAGCGTTTCGGCGTACCGATGGGTTTTGGCGGCCCCCATGCCGCCTACATGGCAGTGCGCGATGCGCTCAAGCGTTCGCTGCCCGGCCGCATCGTCGGGCTGTCGGTCGATGCGCGCGGCGCGCCGGCCTATCGCCTCGCCTTGCAGACCCGCGAGCAGCACATCCGCCGCGAGAAGGCGACCTCGAATATCTGCACCGCGCAGGTGCTGTTGGCGGTGATCGCCGGCATGTACGCGGTCTATCACGGTCCCGAGGGCCTTACGCAGATCGCCCGGCGCACTCACCGCCACGCCGTCGTGCTGGCCGCCGGGCTCGCCCGGCTCGGCTTCGCCCCCTTGCATGCGGCCTACTTCGACACGCTTACCGTCGAGGCCGGCGACAAGCTTGCCGATATCCTTGCCCGCGCCGAGGCGGAAAACCTCAACCTGCGCCGCAACGGCTCAAAGCTCGGCATCGCGCTCGACGAAACCACGACACCGGCCATCGTCGAGGCGGTGTGGCGATCCTTCGGCGGCAGCCTCACTTACGCCGACGTCGAACGCGAGGCCCGCGAGACGCTGCCGGACAGCCTGAAGCGCACAAGCCGCTTCCTCACCCACCCGGTGTTTCACACCTACCGCTCCGAAACGGATCTGTTGCGCTACATGCGAAAACTTGCCGACCGCGACCTCGCGCTCGACCGCGCCATGATCCCCCTCGGCTCCTGCACCATGAAGCTCAACGCCACCACGGAGATGATCCCGCTGACGTGGCCCGAGTTCGGCAACATCCATCCGTACGCGCCGCCCGCGCAGGCCGCAGGCTACCACGCGCTGTTCGCGACGCTGGAAAAGTGGCTCGCGGAGATCACCGGCTACGACGCGGTATCGCTGCAACCGAACTCCGGCGCGCAGGGCGAATACGCCGGCCTGCTCGCGATCCGCGGCTATCACGCCGCGCGCGGCGAGCCGCAGCGCACCATCTGCCTGATCCCGTCTTCGGCGCACGGCACCAATCCGGCTTCCGCCCATATGGCCGGCATGGACGTGGTGGTGGTCGCCTGCGACGACGGCGGCAACGTCGATCTCGCCGACCTCACCGCCAAGGCGGCGCAGCACACTGAGCGGCTCGCCGCGATCATGATCACCTATCCCTCGACGCACGGCGTGTTCGAGGAGCACATCCGCGACATCTGCGACGTCGTGCACGCCCATGGCGGTCAGGTTTATCTCGACGGCGCCAATCTCAACGCGCAGGTCGGCCTCGCCCGCCCCGGCGACTATGGCGCCGACGTGAGCCACCTCAACCTGCACAAGACATTCTGCATCCCGCACGGCGGCGGCGGGCCGGGCATGGGGCCGATCGGCGTCAAGGCGCACCTTGCGCCGTTCCTGCCGGGCCATCCGCTGCATGCGGAGGACGGAGCCGTCGGACCGGTCACGGCCGCGCCCTACGGTTCGGCCTCGATCCTGACCATCTCCTACATCTACATGCTGCTGATGGGCGGCGCGGGCTTGAAGCGCGCCACCGAGATTGCCATCCTCAACGCCAACTACATCGCGGCACGGCTCGACGGGCACTTCCCGGTGCTCTACCGCAATCACAACGGCCGCGTCGCGCACGAGTGCATCCTCGATCCGCGCGCGCTCAAGGCTGCGACCGGCGTCACCGTGGACGACATCGCCAAGCGGCTGATCGACTACGGCTTCCACGCGCCCACCATGAGCTTCCCGGTGGCCGGGACGCTGATGGTGGAGCCGACCGAGTCGGAATCGAAAGCCGAGATCGACCGCTTTTGCGAAGCGATGATTGCGATCCGCCGCGAGATCGCCGAGATCGAGGCTGGTCGCTTCAAGATCGACGATGCGCCGCTGCGCCACGCCCCGCATACCGTGCACGACATCGCCGACGACGACTGGCGGCGGCCGTATACCCGTGCCGAGGGCTGCTTCCCGGCCGGCTCGTCGCGCACCGACAAATACTGGTCGCCGGTCGGCCGCGTCGATAACGTCTACGGCGACCGCAACCTCGTCTGCGCCTGCCCGCCGATCGCCGACTACGCGCAGGCGGCGGAATAGCCTCGCTTCCACGGTCATGCCCGCGTCAGACGCGCGGGCATGACGAGGACGAGATGGCTTACTTCTTGACCATCGGGCAGTTGCCCTCGGCAAGCGGCCGGAACGCTTCCGCCGCGGGAATGGTCTGGATCAGCTTGTAGTAGTCCCACGGCCCCTTGGAGTCCTCCGGCGCCTTCACCTGGAACAGGTACATGTTGTGGATGTGGCGGCCATCCTCGCGTACCTTGCCTTCGCCGAACAGCGGATCGTGCGACGGCATCTCCTTCATCTTCGCCACCACCACCTTGGCGTCGCTGCTGTTGGCGGCGGCCGCCGCGCGCAGATAGTGCAGCGTGCCGGCATAGACGCCGGCCTGGATCATCGTCGGCCGCTTGCCGCCGGTCAGCGCTGCGAAGCGGTCGGCGAATTGCCGGCTGCCGTCGTTCATGTCCCAGTAGAACGCTTCGGTCAGGTAGAGCCCCTTGGCGACCTTGAGGCCGATGGCGTTGACGTCGGTCACCTGCATCAACAGCGCGGCCAGTTCCTGACCGCCGGCCTGCAGGCCGAACTCGGACGCCTGCTTGACCGAGTTGATGGTGTCGCCGACCGCGTTGGCGAGCGCGACCACCTTGGCCTTGCTAGCCTGCGCCTGCAACAGGAACGAGGAGAAGTCGGCCGTGCCGGTCGGATGGCGCACCGCACCGAGCACCTTGCCGCCCTCCGCCTTGACCACGGCGGCGGCATCGTTCTCCAGCGAATGGCCGAAGGCATAGTCGGCGGTGACGAAGAACCAGGTGTCCTTCTTGGCGCGCAACAGCGCGAGCGCGGTGCCATGCGCCAGCGACCACGTATCGTAGCTCCAGTGCACGGTGTTGGGCGAGCACTTCTCGCCGGTCAAGAGCGAGGTGCCCGGCCCCGAGGCGATGAACGCGGTTTTGGTGCCGCGCACCACTTCCTGCACGGCAAGCGCCACCGACGAGAACGGCACGTCGAGAATGGCATCGACCTTTTCGAGATCGACCCAGCGCCGCGCCAGCGCGCTGCCGATGTCCGCCTTGTTCTGGTGGTCGCCCTGAATCAACTCGACCTTGAGGTCACGCTTTTCCTTCTTGAAATCCTCGATGGCGAGTTTCGCCGCCGCCACCGAGCCGACGCCGGTGGAGTCGGAGGCAAAGCCGCTCAGGTCGGTCAAAACCCCGAGCTTCACGGTGTTGTTGGGAATTTCAGCGTGCGCCGCGCTTGCCGCCATCAGCACCGCCAGCGCCGCTGCCGTCATGCAGAAGCCGCCCACCTGTTTCGCCATGTCGTCTCTCCCTTCTGTACCTTGGTTATGGATCCGTGAGCGTGAACGCTGCCGGAGCGGATGATGCGTCTCTAGCGTCGAAGATCGGCGAGGATCGCCTGCGCGACATCGATGCGGACCGCCTTCTGTTCAACGAGACGCCGGGCGACCGCGTCGATCTCCTCTCCGATGGCGCCGGCCATCATCGCGACGTTCTGCGCGTGCAGGCCCATATGCCCGGCCTGGATTCCGGTCGTCGCCAGCGCCTTGAGTGCCGAGAAATTCTGCGCAAGACCGACCGCGGCGACGATGCGCGCAAGCCGTTCGGCGGTGCTCACCCCGAGAATCTTCAGGCACGCCTGCGCCGTGGGATGGATTTTCGTGGCGCCACCGATCAGCCCGACCGCCAGCGGCAGTTCGATGGAGCCGCAGAGATTGCCGCCGGCATCGATCTCGTAGTGCGTCAGGCTTGCGTAGCGGCCATTCCGCGCCGCATAGGCGTGGGCGCCAGCCTCGACCGCACGGGTGTCGTTGCCGGTCGCCAGCACCACGGCGCTGATGCCGTTCATGATGCCCTTGTTATGGGTCGCGGCGCGATAGGGATCGGCCTCGGCGAAGTGATAAGCGCTGACGATGCCGTCGCGCACGCCGGCGCCGCCGATCGCGTCCGTTGTCCACACGGCGCGGGCGCGCGCCAGCCGCCGGTCGGCGAGATTGGACAGGATGCGCAAAAACACCCGGCCACCGCTCCACTCGGCGATACGCGGGGCGACCGCCTCCGCCATGGTGTTGACCGCGTTGGCGCCCATCGCATCGCGCGTATCGACGATGAGATGCGTCACCAGCATCGCGCCGCCGGCGGTGTCGAGAATGCGGACCTCGAGGTCGCGGAAGCCGCCGCCGATCTTGAGCAGCAGGGGATCGCAGGCGTCGCAGATCGCCTTGATGTCGTCGCGCCGTTCGAGCAGCCGGAGCCGCGCCGCGTGCGGATCGGGCACGTCCACCGCCTGCACCTGCGCGATCATCAGCGTGCCGGAAACGGAGGTGGTAAAGCCGCCGTCGTAGCTCTGGCGCCCGGCATTGCACACCGCGGCGACCACCGACGATTCCTCGGTGGCCATCGGCACCAGCACGTCCTCGCCATCGATCTTCAGATTGGTGGCGATGCCGATCGGCACGTTCATCGTGGCGACGACGTTCTCGATCATGTGGTCGGCGAGCACAACGGGCAGGTTGCCCATGTCGGCGAGATGGGCCACCTCGGCGTCGTCGAGGCCGGCGAAGGCCGCTACCAGGTCGAGCCGCTCGGCCGGCGACCGGCGGTGAAAGCCGGCGATCCGCGAGCTTCGGTTGGCACCGTCCCGGCGGGCACTCATTCCTCGACCTCCCTTGCGCGCTGCCGCGCCGCAAGGACGGCTCGTGCGGCAACGTTTTGCTTCTCAACCGTAACCGTGGGTGGGTACAGTACAAGGAACGCTTTGCGCTTTTTGGAGATGGTCCGTACCAGTCAAACGATGGGTACAGTTTACAGCCCCAACCGCATCAACGGTCGCTCCCGCGTCGAGGCCATTTACGAGGCCATTGTCGGGCGCATCGACCGCGGGCTGATCCGTCCGGGCGAGCGGCTGCCCTCGATCCGCTCCGCCGCGCAGACGTTCGGCGTCTCCAAGAACACCACCGTCGAAGCCTACGACCGGCTGGTCGCGGCGGGCCGGGTCGAGAGCCGGCCCGGATCGGGCTTCTATGTCTCGCAGCACAGACCCAAGCGCGGCGAGCCGCCCTCGCCCGCCAAGGTCGAGGCCGTCGATATCATCTGGCTGCTGCGCGAACAGTTGGAGAAGCGCTACGAGGTGCGGATCGGCGACGGCCGTCCGCCGGCGGCGTGGATGGAAGGCCCGGAAATGGCGCGCGCGCTGCGCCCGGTTGCCCGCCCCGGCCAGCGCATCCTGCCGGAAAGTTACGGTCCGCCGGCGGGGTTGCCGGCGCTGCGCGAGCGTATCGCACTGACGCTGGCGGAGCGGTCGATCAACGTCACGCCGGAGCAGGTGCTGCTCACCCATGGCGCCAACGACGCGCTCGACATGATCGTCAGGCACTTCGTCGAGCCGGGCGAGACGGTGCTGGTGGACAATCCCGGCTACTATCCGCTGTTCGGCAAGCTCCACCTCGCCAAAGCCAAGCTCGCCGGCGTGCGGCGCAATCCCGACGGTCCCGATCTCGACGAACTGGCGCAGCGGGCCGCCGCAACCGGCGCGCGGCTGTTCTTCACCCAGTCGCTCGCGCATAATCCTACAGGCTGCTCGATCACCCTGCCTGTGGCGTACCGGCTGATGCAGATCGCGGGCACGCACAATTTGCGCATCGTCGATACCGACCCGTTCGCCGACGTGCTGCCGGCCACCAGCCCGCGGCCGGCGGCGCTCGACCAGCTCGACCGCGTCATCTATGTCGGCACCTTCGCCAAGACGCTGTCGGCCAGCCTGCGCTGCGGCTACATCGCCGCCGACCCCGACACAGTGTCCGCGCTGGCCGACGTGAAGATGATCACCCGCACCAACAGCTCCGGCTATATCGAGCAGATCGTCTACGACCTCATCACCAGCGGCCGCTACCGCAACCACCTCAAGCGCCTGGTCGATCGCATCGAGGTGGCAACCCGCACCGCGCATGACAGCCTGTCGCGACTGCGGCTGCCGGTGTTCGGCCAGCCCGCCGGCGGCTTCTACATGTGGTGCATGCTGCCGGCCGGCATCGACGACAAGGAGCTTTCGCGAACGGCGGCGGAGCACGGCATCCTGCTGGCGCCGGGAACGGCGTTCAATCCCGAGGCGATAGCCGCCCCGCCGGCCATGCGCATCAACATCGCCTACGCAAACGACGACAGGTTTGCGCGTTTCATGCGGACCGTCGGCGCAACATTCTGACCGACCACAGCGGCAGCAGCCCGCCCGAAAACGGCAGGCCCCGTCGCACGGACTATTTTCCCGAACGCGACGAAGCCACCCGCTTTGACCTCGCCCCGTTTCCATCGTAACCGGGAGGCGGAGGTCGATCAGCATGGACCGGAGCGGTCCGTCCGTCCCCGCGGCCCCCTCGCTCGGGGAGCAGGTGTGGCTCGGGATCGAACGGGCGGGAATAGGAACGTGGACGTTTGATCCCGCGCGCCAGACCTTCGTCTGGTCGAAGGCCGCGCGCGCCCTGTTCGGCCTTGCCGGCGACGGCCCCGTCACGCTTGCGGCCTTCCTCGGTCTGCTCGAGGCGCAAGACAGCGAGCGCACCGCAAAGGTGTTTCGCGACGCCCTTGCGAACGACAGTAACGTCGATGTCCAATGCCGGATCAAAGGTGCGCCCGGCGGGGCGTCGTGGGTGCGGGTGCGCGGCGGCCTGGCCAGAGGGGATGGCGACACGCCGGACCGGCTGGGCGGCGTCATCCTCGACATCGACCAGCAGAAGCAGCTCGAAGAGGCGTTGCGGACCCGCGAGGGCCATCTGCGCTCGATCCTCGAGACCGTTCCCGATGCCATGATCGTGATCGACGGTCACGGCATCATCCAGTTCTTCAGCAGCGCGGCCGTGCGCTCGTTCGGCTATACCGAACATGAGGCTGTCGGCCAGAACGTCCGCATCCTGATGCCGGAGCCCGACCATTCCCGGCACGACGGCTACCTCGCCCGCTACCAGGCGACCGGCGAACGCCACATCATCGGTATCGGCCGCATCGTCACCGGCCGGCGCAAGGACGGTACGACCTTTCCCATGCACCTGTCAGTCGGCGAGACGCGGTCCGGCAACGAGCCTTACTTCACCGGCTTTGCGCACGACCTCACCGAGTATCAGCGCACGCAGACGCGCCTCTACGAACTACAGACCGAGCTGTTCCACGTCTCGCGGCTGAGCGCGATGGGCGAGATGGCCTCGGCGCTGGCGCACGAGATCAACCAGCCGCTGGCAGCGATCGGCAACTACATGAAGGGCTCGCGCCGCCTGCTCGAAGCGAGCTCCGACCCCAACATCCACAAGATCGAGGCGGCACTCGACCGCGCCGCCGAGCAGGCGCTGCGCGCCGGCGAGATCATCCGCCGCCTGCGCGATTTCGTTGCGCGCGGCGAGACCGAAAAGCAGATCGAAAGCCTCGCCAGGCTGATCGAGGAAGCCGGCGCGCTCGGCTTCACCGGCGCGCGCGAGCAGGACGTGCTGTTGCGGTTCGCCCTCGACCCCGCGCACGACCTCGTGCTGGTGGACCGCGTGCAGATCCAGCAGGTGCTGGTCAACCTGTTCCGCAACGCGCTCGAGGCGATGAGCCAGTCGCCGCAGCGCGTGCTCACCGTGTCGAGCCGCCGCGCCGGCGACCGGATGGT
>QEVP01000008.1 GCA_003576765.1 Pseudomonadota bacterium | reverse complement strand
GGTGCTGGTCAACCTGTTCCGCAACGCGCTCGAGGCGATGAGCCAGTCGCCGCAGCGCGTGCTCACCGTGTCGAGCCGCCGCGCCGGCGACCGGATGGTGGAGGTGGCGGTCGCCGATACCGGCCACGGCTTCAACGGCGAGGTCGAGAAAGACCTGTTTCGCACCTTCTTCACCACCAAGGCCACCGGCATGGGCGTCGGGCTGTCGATCAGCCGGACCATCGTCGAGGCGCATGGCGGACGCATGTGGGCCGAAACCAATTCCGATCAGGGCGCCACCTTCCGGTTCACTTTGCCGGCGGCGCAGGAGCCATCGCCATGACGCACAGGGGCACCATCTATGTCGTCGATGACGATCCGGCGATGCGCGACTCGCTCGAGTTCTTGCTCGGCACCGCGGGCTTCAAGGTATCTTCGTTCGAATCCGCGGCGTCGTTTCTCAGCGCACTGCCGCAACTGGAATTCGGCTGCGTCGTGTCCGACCTGCGCATGCCCGGCATCGACGGCATGGAATTGCTGCGCCGGCTGTCGGCGCAGGAGGCGCCGCCGCCGACCCTGATCATGACCGGGCACGGCGACGTACCGCTCGCGGTCGAGGCGATGAAATTAGGCGCCGCCGATTTCCTCGAAAAGCCGTTCGAGGACGAGCACCTGATCCGGGCCATCGAAGCCTCGCTGCGGCGCCACGCGACGGCTGCGGAAAGCGCGGCCGAGCGCGACGACATCGCCGCCCGGATCGCCTCGCTGACCCCGCGCGAGCGCCAGGTGCTGGACGGCATCGTCGCCGGGCAATCCAACAAGCTGATCGCGCGCGATCTCGATATCAGCCCGCGCACGGTGGAGATCTATCGGGCCAACGTGATGACCAAGATGCAGGCCGGCAGCGTCTCCGAAATCGTGCGGCTTGTGATGCGCGCCGGCACGCTCAAAGATTGAGGCAGGTCAAGGCTTTCGGCAGCGGGACCGGTAACGTGCGGTCTTCTTTCACCGAGGTGCCTGCCCTTGCCCGCGGCCCGCAAATACACGGTCTACGTCGTGGACGACGACCCGGCGGTGCTGGTCTCCTTGCGTTTCCTGCTGGAAACCGACGGCTTCGACGTCCGGACGTTCGGGAGCGGCGCGTTGCTGCTCGACGCCCTGCCGGCCGAGCACCCGGTGGATTGCTTCGTGTTCGACTACAAGATGGACGTGATCGACGGGCTGGAATTGGCGCGCCGCCTGCGTCAGGACCACATCGAGACGCCGATCGTACTCATCACCGGCTTTCCCGATCAGCACGTCGCGGCACGCGCGGCGGAAGCCGACATTCAATGCGTGCTGAGCAAGCCGCATCTCGAGGTCAGCCTGACCGGCTGCATTCAGGCGGCCATGCGCGAGCGGCCGCGGCGCGACAATGCGCCTCCGTAGAATCCCTTAAGGGAGCCTCCGTTAAGAGTTTGCCCGAGGTAGAGGCGGCAAAGAGTGCCGGCTAGAAATCCGCCATCGTCACGCAGGGAGACGGCGGATGTTCACCACAACGACTTCGACCCCGGTTCTCGACGCCCGTGCCACCCCCCGTTCCCCGGCCTCTGTCTCGGCCGATCCGTTCCGAACCATCGACCACATCGGCCTTGCCGTCACCGAGTTCCACTACCGGCGCGACGAGGAAATCTACGGCGAGGACGAGCCGGCCGAATACGTCTACCAGGTTTCCAGCGGTGCGGTGCGCAGCTACAAGCTGTTGTCCGACGGGCGACGCCAGATCGGCGCCTTCCACCTGCCGGGCGACGTGTTCGGACTCGCCTCGGGCGAGGTTCATCGCCTCACCGCCGAAGCCATCGCCGACACCCGCGTCCGCTTCGTCCGCCGCGAGAGCCTCGAGCACGCTGCCGAACGCGACGCCGGCGTCGCCCGCAGCCTGTGGGCGATCACCGCCGGCGACCTGCGCCACGCCGAGGACCACATGCTGCTGCTCGGCCGCAAGACCGCAACTGAGCGCGTCGCCGCTTTTTTACTTGAGATGGACCGCCGCCTCGCCTCGGCAAAAATGCTGGCGCTGCCGATGAGCCGCCGCGACATCGCCGACTATCTCGGCCTGACGCTGGAAACGGTGTCGCGCACGCTGTCGCAGCTTCATGCGCAGGGCGTGCTGGATTTCGCCGGAGCCCGCCACATCGCGCTGCGCAACCGCCACAGCCTGCATCGCATGAACGCCTGACGCCGGCCGCCGCAATGGCGCCGCGACACTATGTCAGGATCGCACGTCGTGAATGCGCCGGAAGGTTGAGGTAGCTCAACGTGCCGCACGGCCCCGACATGCCATGAGTGGTTTCGATAGCGCAGGGTTCCGACATGCCGGTTCAACACCTCCAGCGCAGTGCCCCCGAGGCCGGCACGGCCCGTGAGCCGCTGCCGCGTGCGCCCGAGCCGCGCAGCGCTTCGCCCATCGCACCTGAAACACTGCGGACCGACGAACCGGCAGCACCGGGCCTGCGCGATCTCGACCGCATGATGCGGGCAACCGCCGCCGGCCTGAGCGGGGGCCGCTCGCCGGTGTCTTTGTTCCTCGCCGCGATCGATTGGGCGAGCCATCTCGCGCTGGCGCCCACCTTGCAGCAGCGCCTTGCCGTTCTTGCCGCCGAGCGCAGCGTCGAACTGTTCCGCTACGCGCTGACCTGCGCCATCGAGGACGCCGCCGAACCGGCGCCGTGCGTCTCCTCGCTGCCGCAGGACCGGCGCTTCGCCGATCCGGCCTGGTCGCGCTGGCCGTTCAACGTCATCCATCAGGCGTTTCTCATGCAGGAGCACTGGTGGGAACAGGCGACCGCCAACGTGCCCGGCGTGACGCGCCACAACGCGCAGGCCGTCTCGTTCATGGCGCGGCAGGTGCTCGATCTGTGCGCGCCGAGCAATTTTCCCGCGACCAACCCGGTGGTGCTGCGCCGCACCTTCGAGAGCGGCGGCCGGAATATGCGCGACGGCCTCGCCCACCTCACCGAGGACATCCGGCGTCTCGTCACCCATGAGCCGCCGGTCGGCGCCGAGGCGTTCAAGGTCGGCGAAACCGTGGCCTGCACGCCGGGCGCGGTGATCTTCCGCAACGAACTGATCGAACTGATCCAGTACACGCCGACGACCGCGGCGGTGCATCCGGAGCCGATCCTGATCGTGCCGGCCTGGATCATGAAATATTACATCCTCGACCTGTCGCCGGACAACTCGCTGGTGCGCTACCTCGTGCAGCGCGGTCACACGGTGTTCATGATCTCGTGGCGCAATCCACAGCCGGAACATCGCAACCTTGGCATGGACGACTACCTCTCGCTCGGCATCGACGCGGCGATCGCCACCGTCAAGGAGATCGTCCCCGGCCAGCCGATCCACGGCGTCGGCTACTGCCTCGGCGGCACGCTGCTGGCGATGGCGGCGGCGGCGCTCGGCCGCCGCAACGACGAGACGCTGAAGACGCTGACGCTGCTCGCGGCGCAGACCGACTTCGCCGACGCCGGCGAACTCACGCTGTTCATCGACGAAAGCCAGGTCACCTTCCTCGAAGACATGATGTGGAAGAAGGGGCTTCTCGAAGCCCGGCAGATGGCCGGCGCGTTCCAGCTGTTGCGCTCCAACGATCTGATCTGGTCGCGGCTCGTGCGCGACTACCTGCTCGGCGAACGCGCGACCATCTCCGACCTGATGGCGTGGAGCGGCGATGCGACCCGCATGCCCTACCGTATGCACAGCGAATATCTGCGCCGGCTGTTCCTCAATAACGACCTCGCCGCCGGCCGCTACGTCGTCGATGGCGCGCCGATCAGCATCTCCAGCATCCAGGTGCCGATGTTCGTGGTCGGCACCGAATGGGATCACATCGCGCCGTGGCAGTCGGTCTACAAGATTCATCTGCAGGCCGACGTCGATATCACCTTCGCGCTGACCTCCGGCGGCCACAATGCCGGTATCGTCAACCCGCCCGGAAGCCTGAAGCGCCAATTCCGGGTCGGCTACCATCCGCACGAGACGCCTTACGTCTCGCCGGAGAACTGGCGCGAACGCAACAAGCCGACACCGGGATCGTGGTGGACGGCATGGGCCGAGTGGCTCAAGCAAAATTCGTCGGCGCCGGTGGCGCCGCCGCCGCTGGGACTTGCGCACAGCGGAACGCTGGCGCCGGCGCCCGGCAGCTACGTTCTGGACCAGTGAGGGCTTATCGGGGACGGGGGCACAAGGCGACGTCACACAGGGAGAGCACCATGACCGAGACCAACATGACAGAGCAGTTCGCTGCCATGCAGCGCATGATGATGCCGCCTTCGGCGCTCTCGGGAGCGCTGCGCCACAATGCCCGCAGTTTCTGGGAGGCGCACGATCAACTGCTCGACGGCATGGAGCGTTTCGCCCAGGGCTGGTTCGAGCGGCGCCACGTCGGCACGCAGGCGGCGCTCGATGCCGCTGAGCGCGTTTGCCGGGCCGAGACTGCCGTCGATCTGTTTCGCGAGTATCAGGATTGGGCGGCGGGCGCGATGCAGCGGGTGATGGCCGATGGCCTCGCCTGGCAGCAGCAATCGATGACGATCGCCAGCGCGCTGGCCCGCTCGTCGCTGCCGCCGGGCGACGGCGAGCCGCAGCCGATGCCGACGGCGGCCGAAGCGCCGCTCCAGTCCAAGGCAGCGTGACGGCGGCGTAACGCGAGAAGGCCGCAAGCGGCGATGGCGGCGCAGTCGAAGCGTTGAGCGAACCGATGCCGGGACAGACTGCGACGGAGACGGGCCGCCGCGCTACCGCAACTGTCGCTCGCCATGACGGCGGGCGCGACGATGCGCGCCTGCCCGCGCCGCCCGCCTCGCCGCAGGCCGGCAATGTCGGCCGGCCTTATCACGCCTGGCCGGCTGAGGATGTCCTCGTCGCGCTTGCCGCCGACCCGGACGGATTGGGCGCGGACGAGGCGGCGCGGCGCCTGCAACGTCACGGCCGCAACCAGTTGCCGCCGGCCCCGCGGCGCCATCCGCTCGCGCGCCTGTTCGCGCAGATCAACAACGCACTGATCTACTTCATGCTGGCCGGTGCCGTGGCGGCCTTCAGCCTCGGCCACACCGTCGATGCCGCGGTGATCGTCATCGTCGTGGCGATCAACGCCGTCGTCGGTTTCATCCAGGAAGGCAAGGCGGAAAACGCGCTGGCGGCGATCCAGCGCATGATCTCGCCGCGCGCCAGCATTTTGCGCGGCGGACAGCGCGCCAGCGTGCCGGTGGAAGATCTCGTTCCCGGCGACATCGTCCTGCTCGAACCGGGCGACAGGGTGCCGGCCGACCTGCGGCTGATCCGCACGCGGGGACTGTTGATCGACGAGGCGATCCTGACCGGGGAGTCGGTGGCCGCGGAAAAGGGCGAGACCCCGGTCAAGGCCGACGCCCCGCTCGGCGACCGCATCTCGATGGCCTATTCGGGAACGATGGTCGCCGCCGGCCAAGGCAGCGGCGTCGTCACCGCGACCGGCACCGCCACCGAGATCGGGCGCATCAGCACGCTGCTCGGCAGCATCGAGGAATTGACGACGCCGCTGCTGCGGCAGATCAACAGTTTTGGCCGCCGCTTCACATGGGTCGTGATCGCATCCTCGGCCGCACTGTTCCTGTTCGCGGTCTATGCGCGCCAGTTCGACTGGGCGGACGCGATGATCGCCGTGGTGGCGCTCGCCGTCGGCGTGGTGCCCGAGGGGCTGCCGGCGGTCATCACCATCACGCTCGCCGTCGGTGTACGGCGCATGGCGGGGCGCCAGGCGGTGATCCGCAGGCTCCCCGCGGTCGAAACGCTGGGTGCGGTGTCGGTGATCTGCTCCGACAAGACCGGCACGCTGACCCGCAACGAAATGACGGCACGCCGCATCGTGCTCGCCGACGGCGAGATCGCCATCGAGGGATCTGGCTATGCACCGGAGCACGGTGCATGGGGAGCCGGCGCGGCGCCGGCCGCCCTCGCCCCGGTGCTGGCGCTGGTGCGCGCCGGCCTTTTGTGCAACGACGCCCACCTCCGGCACGCCGCTGGCACCTGGACCGTGGAAGGCGACCCGATGGAGGGGGCGCTGATCACGCTGGCGATGAAGGCCGGTTTCGACCCCGACACGGTGCGCGCCGAATGGCGCCGGGCCGACGAAGTCCCGTTCGATCCGGAGCGCCGCTACATGGCGACGCTCAACCAGGTCCCCTACGACCGCAGCGTCGTCTTCGTGAAGGGCGCGCCCGAACGCCTGCTCGAGATGTGCGCCACGCAGGCACGCGTCGACGGCGAGGAACCGCTCGATACCGCTTACTGGAACGAACGGATCGCGGCCGCGGCCTCGGCCGGCGAGCGCGTGCTGGGCTTTGCGATGAAGCCGGTCGCCGGCACGCCGCAGCACCTGTCGCCCGCGGCAGCCGAGCGCGGCCTGACCTTTCTCGGCATCGTCGGCTTCATCGACCCGCCGCGCGACGAGGCGATCGCGGCCATTGCCGAATGCCGCTCGGCCGGCATCGACGTCAAGATGATCACCGGCGACCACGCCGCCACCGCTGCCGCCATCGCCCGGCAGTTGAGGCTGACCGACACGCCCCGCGTGCTGACCGGCCACGACCTCGACAATCTCGGCGACGCCGCCTTCGAGGACGCGGTGCGCAATACGGCGGTGTTCGCGCGCACCAGCCCCGAGCACAAGCTGCGCATCGTGCGCGCGCTTCAGGCCGACGGCGCGATCGTCGCCATGACCGGCGACGGCGTCAACGACGCCCCCTCGCTCAAGCAGGCCGACGTCGGCATCGCAATGGGCGGCAAGGGCACCGAGGCGGCCAAGGAAGCCTCGCAGATGGTGCTGCTCGACGACAACTTCGCCTCGATCGTCGCCGCGGTGCGCGAGGGGCGGACCGTCTACGACAACATCCGCAAGGTGATCAACTGGACGCTGCCGACCAACGGCGGCGAGGTGCTGACCGTCATCATCGCCATCGTGCTCAACTTCGCCATGCCGATGACGCCGGCGCAGATTCTGTGGATCAACATGATCCTGACGATCACGCTCGGCCTGGTACTGGCCTTCGAGCCGACCGAGCCCGGCGTCATGGAGCGGCCGCCGCGGCCGCCGGGCGCGGGGCTGCTGTCGCCGTTCCTGGTGTGGCGCATCGTGTTCGTGTCGCTGATCTTCGCGGCCTGGGCGCTGGCGGTGTTCTTCTACGCGCTCGGCCGCGGGCTCGACCTCGACACCGCGCGGACGATGGTGGTCAACACCATCGTGGTGCTGGAGATCTTCTACCTGTTCAACGTCCGCTACCTGTACATGACGTCATTCACCTGGCGCGGGGCGCTCGGCACGCCGCCGGTGCTGGCGGCGATCGCGGCCGTAGTGGTCGCGCAGGTCGCGTTCACCTACTGGCCGGTGCTGCAGCGGCTGTTCGCGACGCGCCCGGTCGGGCTTGCCGACGGGATGATGATCGTCGCCGCCGGGTTTGTCGCGATGGTGGTGCTGGAAGGCGAAAAGCGCCTGATGCGGCACTACGGCTGGCTGCGGCGATACTGATCGTCATGCCCGGATCAAGCCCGGGCATGACGATGTTTCAATATGATCGGAATAGTTTCTAGCCCCGCCGGCGCAGGCCCCATAGCGCGGCGAACACCACGACGGCTCCGAGCAGGAGGATCGTGACGATCATCTCGATGAACTGGAAGTTCACGGCATCGCGCGCGACGAACAGGGCGGCGATGGCCCCCGCCACGATCAGGATGATCCGTACCAGCCCCGCCATGACGCCCCGCTCAGCCGGCGCTCGCCCTGTCGTCCGGCGACTCGACGTAGTAGCCGGACCACGTATCGACCAGGCAGAGATGATCGTGCACTTCCTTGACGCCCGAGACGTTCTCGGCGGCGACGATGCTGGCCTGGCGCGAGCGCTCGTCGACGATGATGCCGTGCAGATGCACGACGCCGTCGCGCACCGTCACCTGCAAGCCGACCGGGCGCCAGCCGGTGGCCATCAGCGCCCGCGTCACCCGCTCGCGAATGTGATCGTCGTCGGCGGTCGGATCGGGCACCTCGCGCGCGAGGCCGGCGACCGCCCGCAACAGATTGGCCCGCGTCACGATGCCGACGAGCTGATCGCCGCTCATCACCGGCAGCCGCTTGACGCCGTGCCCTTCCATGGACTGGACCAGGTCTTCCAGCGTGGTGTCCTCGGTCACGGTGACCGGCTCCGGCGTCATCACTTCGCCGACCTTGCGGCCGCGCTCCTGCACGAACTCCTTTGCCTCGCGCCCCGGTCCGAGGAAGAACTGCAACCAGTTCGGCCGCTTGCGTTGCGTGCCGATCTCGAAGCGGCGCAGGAAATCGCCCTCCGAAACGATGCCGACCAGTTGGCCCGCGCCATCGACCACCGGTAGGCCGCTGATGTGGTGCTTCAGCATCGTCGCGGCGGCATCGGCAATCGCCGTCTCCGGCGTAACGGTAACGACGTTGCGTGTCATGATCTGATGGGCGCGCATGAGCCTATCCCTTCCCGTTTTGAAGCCTTCACGCTGTCATGGCGTCGGCCGGCCGGCTACTCAAGCGACTTGAGAAAGAGCAGGAAGTCGGCGATCTGATCCGGGTCGAACTGAAACTGCGGCATGGTCGGATGCCCGACCATGATTCCTTCGGCGAGCGCCTCCTCGAGCGTCTCGACAGGATAGCGTTCGTGCAGCGTGCGGAACGGCGGCGCGATCGCAAGCGGACTCGGGCTCACCTTGTCGATCGCATGGCACGAGGCGCAATAGAGGCGCGCAAGCCTTTGTCCCTGCGCGCGGCTCGCGGCGTCCGCAGCGGTGGCCGCGGCAGCCCAGAACGCCGCAGCAAGAATTACAAAGGGTACCAAACGAACGAACCGCATGGCCTCTTTCCGTCATCCTCGTCGGTCATGCCGACGACACATCCGGCGCCGTCTTACGCCGATCGCCGCCCCGCTCGTTGATCCATGTCAACGGCACGGGCGGCGGGTAGCTCCCCTCAAAGCCGGCGCAGCGCGGCGTCGGCATGGCGCAACAGCCGCCTCTTCGCCCGTTTGTAGTCGGGCAGCTTTGCCCGTTTGCCCCCCAGCTTGCGGAAACGTTGGAGGTCGCGCAGATCGCCGAGCGCCCGTTGCACGCGCCTGGCGAGCCGGCCACTATCCTGCCAGACGTCCTGCAACGCCGGGTCGAGCGCGGCCAGCGCGTCGACCATGTAGCGGTAGCGCTTGTCCTCGATCCGCAGGTCATGGCGCGCGCGGTCGCCGAGCCGGCCGACATCGCGCCCCTTGCGGGCGATGCGGCCGCGCCAGCGTTGCAGCTTTTTCTCGGCATAGGTCCGGAGCGGCTCGCTGCGCCGCGCCCGGCTTGCGGCGTCCGGCCGCGCAAGCCACGGCCCCGCCGCGGTCCACTGCGCGAGCGCCGCCATCAGGTTGCGATAGCGCGCCGACCGCAGCGCCGTCGCAAGGCGCCGGCGGTGGCGTGCCTCGTCGAGGCTGCCCTCGATGCCGGCCCGCGCCGCCCAGTCGCGAAAAGCCTTGCGCCGCGCATAGCCGCGCATCACATCGCAATCGCGCACCGCGCCCAGCCGGCGGTTGAGCCAGCCGATCTCCTCCTTCAGGTCCCGCCAGGCAGCATCGGTCGCTATCGCGGCAAAGAACGCGCGCGCCGCGCGCAGCCGCGTCAGGGCGACGCGGATCTGATGGATGGCTTCGGCGTTGCCGACGCAGGCTTTCGCATGCTGCGTTCGGATGGCGGCGAGCGCGTCGTCCGCGATCCGCCGGAATGCAGTCTTGCAATCAAAAGCCGTGCCCGGACCGACGGCACCGTCCGAGTGTGCGCAAGCGATGGCATTGCGACGCGACATCATGACAGGCGGCCCTGCCGGTTCCGGCTCTCACCATAACACAGCCAAGCTGCAGGCGGTGGTACCGCTCAGCCGGGCTGCAGCACCGCGGCACCGACGAGCGCACCGCGGCGCAGGTCGGCCAGCGCCTCGTTGGCCCGTTCCAGCGGGTAGGTGGTCGTGCGCGTGACGATACCGGCCTGCCGCGCGACGGCAAAGAAGTTGGCCGCATCCCGCCGCGTCAGATTGGCGACCGAGACGAGTTGCCGTTCCTCCCACAGGATGCGGTAAGGGAACGAAGGGATATCCGACATATGGATCCCGGCGCAGACTACCCGGCCACCTTTGCGCACCGCCTGCAACGCCAGCGGCACCAGATCGCCGACCGGCGCATAGATGATCGCCGCATCGAGCGGATGTGGCGGCGCCGCGTCGGAACTCCCCGCCCAGCAGGCGCCGAGCGCGAGCGCCAGGTGCTGTGCCGCGCGGTCGTCGCCCCGCGTGAAGGCATAGACCGAGCGACCCTGCCAGCGGGCGACCTGGGCGACGATATGGCCGGCCGCACCGAACCCGTAGATGCCGAGATGCAGGCCCTCGCCGGCCATCGCCAGCGAGCGCCAGCCGATCAGGCCGGCGCACAACAATGGCGCCAGCGCCACGTCGTCCTCGGTCTCGCCGAGCGGAAAACAGAACCGCGCATCCGCGATCAGGTGCGAGGCAAAGCCGCCGTCGCGCGTATATCCGGTGAACTGCGGCCGGTCGCAGAGGTTTTCCGATCCGTTGCGGCAGTAGAAGCACACGCCGCAAGTGGCGGCGAGCCATGGCACCCCGACCCTGTCGCCGACGCGCAGGTTCATCACGCCTATTCCCAACCTGTCGACGCGGCCCACCACCTCATGACCCGGCACGATCGGATAAACGAGATCCGGCAATTCGCCATCGACGACATGAAGGTCGGTGCGGCACACGCCGCATGCCGACACCTTCACGCGCACCATTCCGGCGCCGGGAACGGGATCGGGCCGCTCGCGCAGAACGAGAGGCGCGCCGGCCCGTTCGAGAACCATGGCTTGCATGGCACGATCCTCCGCAACGCTGCCTGACGCTACGTCAGGCTCGCCGGCGCTGTTTGATCTTCATCAACGCCTCCCGGCCCGGCCCTTTCTAAACTTCGAGCGAGCCAACCGAGCTCAACAGGAGACAGGGCCATGATGAGCAAATCCCCGATATCGATCGGAACCGAACCCGCAACCCGCCGCAGCCTCAATCCGTTCTCGGTGCTGCAACAGGAGATCGACCGCCTGTTCGACGGCTTCACGCGCAACCTGCCGGCGCTGTCGGCGGGGCCGCTCAACCTGCCGAGCATGGACGTCGGCGAGACCGACACCACGATCGAAATCAGCGCCGAACTGCCGGGCCTGGAGCAGAAGGACGTCGAACTCAACCTGTCCGACAACATCCTGACCATCCGCGGCGAAAAGAAGAACGAGCGCGAGGAAAAGTACAAGGACTACCACCTGGTCGAGCGCTCGTTCGGCTCCTTCGCACGCTCGGTCGAACTGCCGGCCGGCGTCAAGCCCGAAGACATCTCGGCGGAGATCGCCAAAGGCGTGCTGCGCGTGACGGTGCGGAAACCGGCGCCGAAGCAGGCCAAGCAGATCGAGGTCAAGTCGGCCGCATGATGCGAAAGACGCCGCGCATCGCGCACGGTGCGCGGCGCGTTGCGACATCTGGTACAAATTATCTGACGCAAGACATCTGATAAGGAGCGGCGCGTGTCGGTCTATCGCCTCGATCACCTCCTCGCGCCGCAATCGGTGGCACTTGTCGGCGGCAGCCCGCGACCGGGCTCGCTCGGCGCGGCCGTGCTGCACAACATCCGCAGCGCCGGCTTTGCCGGGCCGATCGGCATCGTGCATCCGCGCCACGCCGAAATCGCCGGCCTGCGCACGCATCGCCGCATCGCCGATCTTTCCTTCGTGCCCGACGTCATCGTCGTCACCACGCCGGCGGCGGCCATCCCCGACATCGTCGCCGAGGCGGGGGCCGCCGGCGTCGCCGGCGCCATCATCATCAGCGCCGGGCTCGGGCGCGGCGCCGGCTCGATCGCGGAGGAAACCAACCACAACGCACGGGCACACGGGCTGCGCCTGATCGGCCCCAACTGCCTCGGCGTCATGGTGCCGCGCGCGCGGCTCAATGCCGGCTTCGCCGCCCACATGCCCGGCGACGGTCACCTTGCGCTGATCTCGCAGTCGGGCGCCATCGCCGCGGCGATGGTCGAGTGGGCGGCGCCGAAGCGGATCGGGTTCTCCGGCATCGTCTCGGTCGGCGACCAACTCGACGTCGACGTTGCCGACCTGCTCGACTTCTACGCGCTCGACGGGCGCACCCGTGCCATCCTGCTCTATGCCGAGCAGGTCAAGGACGCGCGCAAGTTCATGTCGGCCGCGCGCGCGGCGGCGCGCGTCAAGCCGGTGGTCGTGGTCAAGTCGGGGCGGATGGCGCAAGGCGCCAAGGCCGCGGCTACTCACACCGGTGCGCTGGCCGGAGCCGATGCGGTCTACGACGCGGCGTTCAGGCGCGCCGGCCTGCTGCGCGTCATCGGCCTGCAGGACCTATTCGACTGCGCATCGATCCTCGGCCAGAGCCGCCCGCCGGAAGGGTCGCGGCTTGCCATCCTCACCAACGGCGGCGGCCTCGGCATTCTCGCCATCGACCGTCTTGTCGAACTCGGCGGCACGCCGGCCGACCTGTCGCCGGAGACCGCCGCGCACCTCGACCGCGTGCTGCCGCCGACCTGGTCGAAAGCCAACCCCGTCGATATCGTCGGCGACGCCGACGGCGCGCGCTATGCCGCCGCACTCGACGCGCTGCTCGCCGACCCGGCAAGCGACGCCGTGCTGGTGATGAACGTCGAGACCGCCGTTGCCGACGCCGCCGCCATTGCCGCAACCGTGGCAACGCGCGTCGCCGCGCACCGCGAGGACGTCGCGCCCAAGCCGGTGCTGGCCGCCTGGATCGGCGCCGACCGAGACGCCATCGCCGCCTTCGAAAGCGCCGCCGTGCCGCACTTCGCCACCGACGACGAGGCGGTGCGCGCGTTCATGCACCTCGCTCACCACCGCGAGGCACTGTCGGCGCTGAGCGCCGTGCCGCCGGCCATCGCCGAAACGTTTACGCCCGACGCGGCGGCGGGCCGGCGCATCGTCGAGGCCGCGCTGGCCGACGGACGGACGTGGCTCGACCCGCTCGACGCCGCGGCCCTGCTTTCGGCCTATCGCATCCCGACGGTGCCGACCCTTGCCGCGCACGACGCCGACGAGGCGGTGCAACAGGCCGAGCCTTTCTTTGCGCAGAAATTACCGGTTGCGGCAAAAATCCTGTCGCGCGACATCGTTCACAAGTCGGATATCGGCGGCGTCGTGCTTGGCATCACCGATGCGCCGGCGCTGCGCGAAGCCGTCGCCGGCATTCTGGAGCGGGCGCAGCGACACCGCCCCGACGCCCGCATCGACGGCGTGTTGATCCAGCCGATGATCGTGCGGCCCAAGGCGCGCGAAGTGATCCTCGGCATCGCCGACGATCCGACCTTCGGCCCGGTCATGGTGTTCGGCCACGGCGGCACCGCGGTCGAGATCATCGACGACAAGGCGCTGGCGCTGCCGCCGCTCGACCTCGCGCTCGCCCGCGACCTGATCGAGCGCACCCGCGTGGCAAAATTGTTGCGCGCCTATCGCGACGTGCCGGCGGTCAAGCCCGACGAGGTGGCGCTGACGCTGGTGAAGCTGTCGCAGATGGCGGTCGATCTTCCTGAGATCCGCGAACTCGACATCAACCCGTTGATCGCCGACGAGACCGGCGTGCTGGCGCTCGACGCGCGGTTCGCCATCGCGCCGCCGCAGGCACTGTTCGCCGGGCAGACGCGGCTTGCCATCCGCCCCTATCCATCGGCCTGGCAGGGCGATCTCGACGTCAAGGACATGCACGTCACCTACCGCCCGATCCGCCCGGAGGACGAACCGGCGCTGCGCAGCTTCCTCGATACGATCGATGCCGCCGACCTCAGGCTGCGCTTCCTCGGGACGTTGAAGGAATTTACCCATCCGTTCATCGCCCGCCTGACGCAACTCGACTATGCGCGCTCCATGGCATTCGTGGCATACGAGACGGCAACGCAGGCGATCGCCGGCGTGGTCCGCCTGCACTCCGACTCGCTGTATGAGACCGCAGAATATGCCGTGCTGGTCCGTTCCGACCTCAAGGGCCGCGGGCTGGGCTTTGCCCTGATGCAATTGCTGATCCGCTACGCCCGCGCCGAAGGGCTGACGGCGCTGACGGGACAGGTGCTGAACGACAACGTCGCCATGCTGCAAATGTGCCGCGAGCTTGGATTCACGGTCTCCGCCAATGCCGACGATCCGAGCGTCACCGAGGTCAGGCGCGATCTCCGCTCCTGACTAGGAGCGTGCGGCGGCCGCGATCATGTCGGCCTTCTCGGCGATCATCAGCACCCCGGCCGGCCCGCCTGCGGCCTTTCCCATGACGCGTAAACCAAGGTAGAACTGCCCGGCACGGGGAAAACGCGTTGAAACACGTGGATTGGCGGCCGGCAATGAATCTTGCAGGCTAAGGGTTTCCGGCGCAGAACGCACCGCTCAACGGCGACCAGAATTCCATCGAAAACAAAGCTCCAGATGCAGCGGAGGATAACGCGATGACCATTCCCTCAACGATGCGCCAGGTTCGCTTCAACGGCGCCGGCGGGCCCGAGGTGATCGGTCTCGAAACCGCAGCCGTGCCGCAGCCCGGCCCCGGGCAGGTGCTGGTCGAAGTGGCGGCCGCCGGCGTCAACCGTCCCGACTGCCTGCAACGCGCCGGCAACTATCCGCCGCCGCCCGGCGCCACCGACATTCCGGGCCTCGAAATCTCGGGCCGCATCGTCGCCGTCGGCGACGGCGTGCCGCAAAACGCGACCGGCACCGACATCTGCGCGCTGGTGGTGAGCGGCGGCTACGCCGAATACGCAATCGCCGATTATCCGCTGTGCCTTCCCGTTCCCAAGCCGTTGTCGCTGCTCGAGGCCGGAGGCGTGCCCGAAACCTATTTCACCGTGTACGACAACATGATCACGCGCGGGCGGCTCGCGCGCGGCGAAAGCGTGCTCATTCACGGCGGCTCGTCGGGTATCGGCTCGACGGCGATTCAGCTTGCCAAACAGCTCGGCGCGACCGTCTACGCCACGGCCGGCTCGGACGACAAATGCGACTTCTGCCGGTCGCTCGGCGCTAGCGCCGCCATCAACTACCGCACGCAGAACTTCGTGCAGGAGGTTGCCCGCCTCACCGGCGGCAACGGCGTCAACGTCATCCTCGACATGGTGGGCGGCGATTACATCCAGAAGAACTTTGCGGCGCTGGCAATCGAAGGGCGGCTGGTGCAGATCGCCTTCCTGCAAGGCAGCCGCGCCAACCTCGACCTGATGCCGCTGATGCTGCGGCGGCTGACCTTCACCGGCTCGACGCTGCGCGCCCGCTCCGTTGCGCTGAAGCGCCTGGTTGCCGATGCCTTGCGCGAGAATGTCTGGCCGCTGCTGGAAAGCGGCGCGGTGAAGCCGGTCATCCACAAGGTGTTTCCGCTGGAGGAAGCCGGCGCGGCGCACGCCTTGATGGAATCGAGCGCCCATGTCGGCAAGATCATGCTCCAGGTACGGTCGGGATGAGTAATCTCACGCCGGGAAAGACGACTTAACGATCGTCACTGCCGCTTCCGGCAGCGCCTTGGTCAAAATGGCGCGGATCGCCGCCAGCGTCGGATCGTCGGCACGGTTCATGATGCCGATCAGTTGCAGCCACACGTCGTCGGACGCGGTCTCGACAAAGGTCCGCACCAGCGAGGCAGTCACCTCCGCCGGCGCGCGGCCGAGCGAACCGGCTGCCGCTTCGAGCCGTGCCGTAAGGTCCGGCTCGTCGAGCAGCGCAACAAGCCGCGTCACCACGGCAGGATCGTCCAACGAAGCGATCAGGGTGCCCAGCATAATACACCCCTACTGCACGAGCGGCGTGTCGGCGCCGTCGAGCGCGATGCCGCGGATGTCGGCACGGCCGATCAACAGCGCGATGTACTGCGCGGCCGCCTGCCGGCGCACATGTTCTTCGAGATAGGCGCGGATGCGCTCGCGCACCATGTCGAACGGCAGCAGTTCGCCGTCGATACGCCGGTTGAGGCGGATCAGGTGGACGCCGTAACGCGTCTCGACCGGCCCGGAGATGTCGCCCGGGGCCAGCCGTTCCAGCGCGTGCTCGAAATCGGCGGTGGTGTCGCCCGGCCCGATCTGGCCGAGGCTGCCGCCGAGCGCCGCCGACGGGCAGGCCGAATGCGCCCGCGCCAGG
Organism: Pseudomonadota bacterium; assembly: GCA_003576765.1. Classification (GTDB taxonomy): domain Bacteria; phylum Pseudomonadota; class Alphaproteobacteria; order Rhizobiales; family Xanthobacteraceae; genus PRO6. The sequence goes on along the minus strand of QEVP01000008.1, from coordinate 61,138 downwards.
TCGGCAAACCGCTCCGGCGCGACGGCAAGCTGTGCCGCCAATGCCGCAGCCTGTTCGCGCGCGGCGGCAAAGGCGGCCGCATCGTCGTTGCGCGCCGCAATCAGGATATGGTCGGCCTCATAGAGCGGCGGCGTGGTGAAGCGCGCCGGGTTGGCGGCGTAGAACCGCCGCAGCGTGGCCTCATCGGCCTGCGGCACCGCCACTTCCTGCGCGATCAGCGCGCGCACCAGTGCATCCTCCTCGGTTTCCTTGCGTCCGTCGGGATCGACCTCCTGCACCGGGACGAGTTGCAGGCGCCGCGCCTCCTGCAACAGCAACTCGCGGATCACCAGCGCGCGCGTCGCCGCGCGCCAGCCCTCCCCCGGATTGGCCGCCGGGCAATTTTGCACCTCGGCGGCGATCGCCTTACGCGCAATGACGACGCCGTTGACGCTGACCTGTGGCATTGCCACCGGTTCGGCGGGCGGTGCGGCCGCACCATCCTCGGGCGCGCTTTGTGCGTGGCGCTTGGCGCCATGATCGATGACCAGCGTAACCATTGCCATTACTCCGCAGGCTGCGGCGCCTTGCGCACCAGCGACGCGCCGGGACGCGGCGCCCGCTTGGCAAAACGCGTGCGCACGATCTGGTAACCGGGCCGGCCGAGATACCAGATCGGTGCGCTCCAGATGTGGACGAGACGCGTGAACGGAAACACCAGGAAGATGGTCATTCCGAGCACGATGTGCGCGCGGAACAACGGATGCACGTCGGCGACGTAAGACGCCGCGTCCGGCCGCAGCAGCACGATGCCCTGCGCCCAGTTCATGAATTTCACCATCTCGTGGCCGTCCATGTGATTGAGCGACACGAAAATGGTAGCTAGGCCGAGGACGAGCTGCGCCCATAGCAGCAGCAGCACCGCGGTGTCGCCGAAACTCGACGTGGCGCGGATGCGCGGATCGAACAGGCGGCGATGCGCCAAAAGCGCAATGCCGACAAAGCAGGCGACGCCGGCGACGCCGCCGATGACGATCGCCATACCCTGCTTGAACGAATGGCTGATGCCGAGCATGTCGAACACCCAGATCGGTGTCAGCAGGCCGCCGGCGTGGCCGACGAAAATCACCAGAATGCCGACGTGGAACAGGTTCGACCCCCAGCGTAGCTGACGCCGCCGCAGCAACTGCGAGGAGCCGGATTTCCAGGTGTACTGCTCGCGGTCGAAGCGCAGCAGGCTGCCGAGCAGAAACACGATCAGGCAGAGATAGGGATACCATCCGAACACGATGGCATTGACGGTCTCGAACATGGTCCCTCCTCCCTATGCCTGCACCTGGCGCGCATCGCGCCGCGCCGCGCGCATCTGCGTGCGCAGCCGGTCCACCGAACAGCCGTCCAGCGCCTCGCCCGGACCGAAGGTGACGGCCGCCTCTTCCCACTCGGCATCGAGCACCGCGAGATCGTCAGGCTCGTCGGCCGCGTCAGCGGGCTGCGCCTGTGTCGTCGCCCCTGCAATGGCGCGGATCGCCGTGAACACGGCGGCGTAAGGCGAGCCGCGCGCGCTTAGCCGCTCCTCCAAGGGCGCGAGGATGTGATCGATCTCGGCGATCAGCGCCCGCGCCTCCGCGCGCGGCCGCGTCGCCAGATATTCGAAGAACAGGGGCAGATAGTCGGGCAGTTCGTTGGCCGCGAGCATCAGCCCGCCGCGCTCGTAGAGATTGGCGAGATCGACCATGGCCTGCCCGCGGTCTCGGCTCTCGCCATGGACGTGCTCGAACAGATGCAGCGACAGTCGCCGCGTCTTGTCGAACAGATCGACATAGCGTTCCTGCAACTCGTAGATGTCGCCGGCCGCAAACTCGTCGATCAGCGGCACCAGCGCGCCGCGTTGTGCCTCCGGCACCGCGCCGTCGCCCGCCAGCGCCGCCGCGATCTCGCCGCCGGCGGCGGCCAACTCCGGCGTCGGATAGCTGAGCAGCGCCGACAGCGCCTTGAAGCTCGGGGTGACAAGCATGGCCATCACGCGATCTCCATCGGATTGGACGGCTTCTTGGCGCGCGCGGCGCCGAACAGGTCGGCCTCCGAGGTGCCGCCCGAACAACCGTTGCCGAACGAGAAGCCGCAGGAGCCACGCAGGTCGTAGGCGTCCTCGCTCCATTCGCGATGCGCGGTCGGGATGACGAAGCGATCCTCGTAATTGGCGATCGCCATCACCTGGTACATCTCCTCGATCGCCGCGCCGGTCAGGCCGACGCGTTCTGCGATGCGCTCGTCGAGCCGCCCATCCACGGTCTTGGCGCGCATATAGCCGCGCATCGCCAGCATCCGTTCGAGCGCCAGCGCCACCGGCTCCTCGTCACCGGCGGTGAGGAGGTTAGCGAGATACTTCAGCGGAATACGTAAGGAGCGCACGTCGGGCATGTCGCCATCGACGCCCATCTTGCCGGCGGCGGCCGCCGACTGGATCGGCGACAGCGGCGGCACGTACCACACCATCGGCAGCGTGCGGTATTCCGGGTGCAGCGGGAACGCCACCTTCCACTCCATCGCCATCTTCCACACCGGCGAATGGCGCGCCGCCTCGATCCACGCCTCCGGCACGCCATCGGCTCGCGCCCGCGCGATCACCGCCGGATCGTTGGGGTCGAGGAACAGGTCGAGCTGCGCCTGGTAGAGGTCCTTCTCGTCGGGCACGCTGGCCGCCGCCTCGATGCCGTCGGCGTCGTAAAGCAGTACGCCGAGATAGCGGATGCGCCCGACGCAGGTCTCCGAGCATACCGTCGGCTGCCCGGCCTCGATGCGCGGATAGCAGAAGATGCACTTTTCGGATTTGCCTGACGACCAGTTGTAGTAAATCTTCTTGTAGGGACAGCCGGACACGCACATGCGCCAGCCGCGGCACTTGTCCTGATCGATCAGAACGATGCCATCCTCCTCGCGCTTGTAGATCGCCCCCGACGGACACACCGCGACGCAGGCCGGGTTGAGGCAGTGCTCGCACAGCCGCGGCAGGTACATCATGAAGGTGTTTTCGAACTGACCGTAAATCTCCTTCTGCACACCCTCGAAATTGACGTCTTGCGCGCGCTTTGCAAACTCGCCGCCGAGGATTTCCTCCCAGTTCGGTCCCCACTGGATCTTTTCGATACGCTCGCCCGAGACCAACGAGCGCGGCCGCGCGGTCGGGAACGCCCGCGATTCCTTCGCCGTGTGCAGGTGCTCGTAGTCGAAGGTGAACGGCTCGTAGTAGTCGTCGATCTCCGGCAGGTCGGGGTTGGCGAAAATGTTGGCGAGGATGCGCCACTTCGCGCCCATCTTCGGCTCGATGCGCCCGTTGCGGCGCCGCCGCCAGCCGCCGTTCCACTTCGACTGGTTCTCCCACTCGCGCGGATAGCCGAGGCCGGGCTTGGTTTCGACGTTGTTGAACCAGGCGTATTCGACGCCTTCGCGGTTGGTCCAGACGTTCTTGCAGGTCACCGAGCAGGTATGGCAGCCGATGCACTTGTCGAGATTCAACACCATCGCGATCTGAGCGCGAACAGTCATTCCGCAGCCTCCTTCGGCGTATCCGTGAGCGGGCCTTCGAGCCAGTCGACCTCGGCCATCTTGCGCACGATGATGAACTCGTCACGGTTTGCGCCGACCGTGCCGTAGTAGTTGAAGCCGTAGGACTGCTGGGCGTAGCCGCCGATCATGTGGGTCGGCTTGAGCACGGTGCGCGTCACCGAGTTATGGATGCCGCCGCGCTGGCGGGTCATCTCGGAGCCCGGCGTGTTGATGATTTTTTCCTGCGCATGATACATCAGCATCATGCCCTCCTTGATGCGCTGGGACACCACCGCGCGCGCGGTCAGCGCGCCGTTGGCGTTGAACACCTCCACCCAGTCGTTATCGACGATGCGTGCGCTGCGCGCGTCGTTCTCGGAAATCCACACCACCGGGCCGCCGCGATTGAGCGTCAGCATCATCAGGTTGTCGCTATAGGTGGAGTGGATGCCCCACTTCTGGTGCGGCGTGATGAAGTTGAGCACGATCTCCGGATTGCCGTTCGGCTTACGGCCGCGCACCTCCGGCGTGGTCTTGAGATCGACCGGTGGCTTCCATGTCACCAGCCCCTCGCCGAAGGCGCGCATCCACAAGTGATCCTGATAAAGCTGCTGGCGGCCGGTCAGCGTGCGCCACGGGATCAGTTCGTGGACGTTGGTGTAGCCGGCATTGTAGCAGACCTTTTCGCTCTCGATACCCGACCAGGTCGGCGACGAGATGATCTTGCGCGGCTGCGCCTGGATATCGCGGAAGCGGATCTTTTCGTCTTCCTTGGTTTCCGCGAGGTGAGCGTGCTCGCGACCGGTGGCCTTGGACAGCGCATGCCACGCTTTCACCGCCACCTCGCCGTTGGTCTCCGGCGCCAGCATCAGGATCACCTCGGCGGCGTCGATGTCGGTCTCGATCTTCGGCAGGCCCTTGGCGGCGCCGTCGCGATGCACGCCGTTGAGATGGCCGAGCGCATCGACCTCGTGTTGCGTTTTCCAGGCGATGCCCTTGCCGCCATTGCCGATCGAAGTCATCAGCGGCCCGAGCGCGGTGAAGCGCGCGTAGATGTTGGGATAGTCGCGCGTCACCACGTTGACCGCCGGCATGGTGCGGCCGGGGACCGGCTCGACCTCGCCCAGCGCCCAATCCTTGACGTCGAGCGCTTGCGCGATCTCGCCCGGCGAGTCGTGCTGGATCGGGGTCAGCACCACGTCCTGCTCAACGCCGAGCACTTCGGGGGCGACCTGCGAGAACGCTTTGGCGATGCCCTTGTAAATCTCCCAGTCGGAGCGCGCCTCCCAGGCCGGGTCCACCGCCGCCGACAGCGGATGGATGAAGGGGTGCATGTCGGATGTATTGAGGTCGTTCTTCTCGTACCAGGTGGCGGTCGGCAGCACGATGTCGGAATAGACGCAGGTGGTGGACATGCGGAAATCGAGCGTCACCAGAAGGTCGAGCTTGCCTTCCGGCGCCTCATCGCGCCACTTGACCTCGCGGTTGCGCACCGCGCCTTCAGGGCCGAGGTCCTTTCCCATCACGCCGTGTCGGGTGCCGAGCAAGTGTTTTAAGAAATACTCGTGTCCCTTGCCCGACGAGCCGAGCAGGTTCGAGCGCCACACGAACAGATTGCGCGGCCAGTTGTCCGGATCGTCGGGATCGTGACAGGAGAGATTGAGGTCGCCCGACTTCAATCCTTGCGCGACATAATCCTTCACCTCGACGCCGGCAGCTTCCGCCTTCGCGGCGATGGTCAGCGGGTTCTCCTTGAGTTGCGGCGCGGAAGGCAGCCAGCCCATGCGCTCGGCGCGCGCGTTGAAGTCGATGAAGCTGCGATTCCAGTCGCCCTCCGGCGCGGTCGGCGACAGGATTTCGTCGGCCGTCAGCGTCTCGTAACGCCACTGGTCGGTGTGGGCATAGAAGAACGAGGTCGAGTTCATCTGCCGCGGCGGGCGGCTCCAGTCGAGCGCAAAGGCGAGCGGCGTCCAGCCGGTCTGCGGCCTGAGCTTCTCCTGCCCGACATAGTGCGACCAGCCGCCGCCGGACTGGCCGACCGCGCCGCAGAACACCAGGAGGTTGATCACCCCCCGGTAGGTCATATCCATGTGGTACCAGTGGTTGATGCCGGCGCCGATGATGATCATCGAGCGGCCGTTGGTCTTCTCCGCGTTGGTCGCAAACTCGCGGGCGACGGTGACGATGGCGTCGCGCTTAACGCCGGTGATGCGCTCGGCCCAGGCCGGCGTGAACGGCACATCGTCGTCGTAGGAGGCCGTGACGTGGTCGCCGCCGAACCCGCGGTCGAGGCCGTAGTTGGCCAGCATCAGGTCGTAGACGGTTGCGACCTTGACCGATGCGCCGTCGGCCGTAACGAGGGTGCGCACCGGCACGTTGCGGCTCAGCACCTCTCCGTGCGACGTCGCCACGAAGTGCTCGGTGGCACGGCCGCCGAAGTAAGGAAAATCGACGGGGACGATCTCGGCATCGCCGCCGGCAAGCGTCAGCTTGAGCCGCGTCGTATAGCCCTGCCCGTCCTTTTCCTCGAGATTCCACTTGGCGCTCTCGCCCCAGCGGTAGCCGATGGAGCCGAGCGGCGCGACCGGCTCGTCGCTCGCCTCGTCGATCGCCACCGTCTTCCAGTCTGGATTGTTGCTCTCGCCGAGGCCGCCTTCGAAGTCGCTCGCCCGCAGCATGCGGTCGGGCACATAGCGGCCGTCCTTCTCGGTGAGCTGCACCAGGAACGGCATGTCGGTGAAGCGGCGGGCGTAGTCGTCGAAATACGCCACCTGCCGGTCGAGGTGATACTCGCGCAGGATGACGTGGCCCATCGCGAGCGCCAGCGCCGCGTCGGTGCCCTGCTTCGGATTGAGCCAGATGTCGGCGAATTTCGTCGCCTCGGCGTAGTCGGGGCTGACGACGGCGCTCTTGGTGCCCTTGTAGCGCACCTCTGTATAGAAGTGAGCGTCGGGCGTGCGCGTCTGCGGCACGTTCGAGCCCCACAGGATGAGGAAGCCGGCGTTGTACCAGTCGGCGCTCTCGGGAACATCGGTCTGCTCGCCCCAGGTCTGCGGCGAGGCCGGCGGCAAGTCGCAATACCAATCGTAGAACGACATGCAGACGCCGCCGATCAGCGACAGGTAGCGCGAGCCGGCAGCATACGACACCATCGACATCGCCGGGATCGGCGAGAAGCCGATGACGCGGTCGGGGCCGTGGGCGCGCACCGTGTAGGCGTTGGCGGCGGCGATGATCTCGTTGACCTCGTCCCAGGTGGCGCGCACGAAGCCGCCATGGCCGCGGATGCCGATGTAGGACTTGCGCTTGTCGGCGTCCCCGACGATCGAGGCCCAGGCCGCGACCGGCGTTTTCGTTGCGCGCGCCTGCCGCCACAGCTTGAGCAGGCGGCCACGGATCATCGGATATTTCACCCGCGCGCCGGAATAGAGATACCAGCTATAGGAGGCGCCGCGCGAACAGCCGCGCGGCTCGTGATTGGGCAGATCGGGGCGCGTGCGCGGATAGTCGGTCTGCTGCGTCTCCCAGGTGACGATGCCGCCCTTGACGTAGATCTTCCACGAGCACGAGCCGGTGCAGTTCACGCCGTGGGTGGAGCGCACGATCTTGTCGTGCTGCCAGCGCCGGCGATAGCCGTCCTCCCACGAGCGGTCCTCGTGGGTGACGATGCCATGGCCCTCGGAGAACTCGCCAACGGTGCGGCGGAAGAACGTCAGTCGATCGAGAAAATGCGACATATTTGCCTCTCGGTCAGCCGGCGGCGGGCGCCGCAACGGGTGGGCGCGTGCGCGCGCGTTCGATGTCGTGGAGCAGGCCGCCCTTGCGGGCATAAACCGCCCAGGTGATGACGACGCAGCTCACATAGAAGATCAGGAAGCCCCACAGCGCCGCCTGCGGTCCGCCGGTCAGCGCGATCGAGGTGCCGTAGCTCTTGGGGATGAAGAAGGCGCCGAACGCCGCCACCGCCGAGGTAAAGCCGGTGATCGCCGCGGACTCCTTCTCCGCCTGCAGGCGGCGCGCCTCCGCGTCGGCGTCCGGCATCAGCCGGATCATCTCCTTGCCCATGATCGCGGGGATCATCTGGAAGGTGGAGGCGTTGCCGACGCCGCTGGCAAAGAACAGCAGCAGGAAAGAGCCGAAGAAGCCGAAGAACGCGCCCGGCTGGTCCTTCGTGGCGATAAACCACAACACGCCGGCGGCGCCGACGATCATCAGCACGAACACCCACAGCGTGACGCGCGCGCCGCCGTAGCGGTCGGCGAGCCAGCCGGTGCCGGAGCGCGACAGCGCACCGACCAGCGGCCCGAGAAAGGCGAACTGCAACGCGTTGACGTCCGGAAACAGCACCTTGGACAACAGCGGGAAGCCGGCGGAATAGCCGATGAACGAGCCGAAGGTGCCGGTATAGAGCCAGCACATGATCCAGTTGTGTTTGCGCTGGAAGATCACCGCCTGCTCGGCGAACGAGGCTTTCGCCGAGGCGATGTCGTTCATGCCGAACCAGTTGGCGAAGGCAGCCAGCGCAATGAACGGCACGAAGACGAAGCCGGCGTTTTGCAGCCACAAGGGCGTCTCGCCGCCCGCTTCGCGCACCATCGCCGGATCGCCGCCGAACCAGCCGAACACGCCGGCGGTGATGGCGAGCGGCACCACGAACTGCACCACGCTGACGCCGAGGTTGCCGAGCCCGGCATTGAGCGCCAGCGCGTTGCCCTTCTCCGCCTTCGGGAAGAAGAACGAAATGTTCGACATCGAGGAGGCGAAGTTGCCGCCGCCGAAGCCGCACAATAGGGCAAGGATCAGCAGCACCGCATAGGGCGTCTCGGGATTCTGCACGGCAAAGCCGATGCCGAGCGCCGGTATGATCAGCGACCAGGTGGTCAGCGTGGTCCACAGCCGGCCGCCGAACACCGGCACCATGAAGGAATAGAAGATGCGCAGCGTCGCGCCGGACAATCCCGGCAATGCCGCGAGCCAGAACAGTTGATCGGTGGTGAACTGGAAGCCGACCAGCGGCAGTTTCGCCACCACCACCGACCACACCTGCCAGACCGCGAAGGATAGCAAGAGCGACGGGATCGACAGCCACAGATTGCGCCTTGCGATGCGCCGCCCCTTCGCGTCCCAGAACGCCGCGTCCTCCGGGCGCCAGTCGGTGAGGATGGTGCCGTCGGCCTTCACCCGCGCCTCCGGTCGCGGCATGCCGAGCATCTCGGGGAACGGCGGCAGCTCGGTCAGGGTCTCGGCGGTCGCCTCGCGCTCCATCTGGCGAACGGCGAGGTGCATCCAGATCAGCGCGCCGGTAACCAGCACGAACAGCGCCATAAAGCAGCTCGTCCACAGCCCGGTGAGGTCGAGAAGCACGCCGAACAGGATCGGCAGCACGAAGCCACCGAGCCCGCCGATCATGCCGACGAGACCGCCGACCGAGCCGACGTGCTTGGGGTAATAGACCGGGATGTGCTTGTAGACGGCGGCCTTGCCGAGCGCCATGAAGAAGCCGAGCACGAACACGGTGGCGATGAACGAGGCGACGCCCATCTCCAGATGGAAGGTGATCGGCCCCTTGGTGCCGTAGACGGTGTAGTCGGTCGGCGGGTACGACAGCAGGAACGTGGCCGCGACCGAAACCAGGAAGGTCCAGTACAACACCCGCCGCGCGCCGTAGACATCGGACAGGTGCCCGCCATAGGCGCGGAAGATGCTGCCCGGCACCGAGAAGAACGCGGCCAGCATGCCGGCATATTTGATGTCCATGCCGTAGACGTTGATGAGGTATTGCGGCAGCCACAGCGCCAGCGCGACGAAGGCGCCGAACACGAAGAAGTAATAGAGCGAGAAACGCCACACCTGGACGTTCTTCAAGGGCTCCAGTTCGAGCCACGCGCTCGCCGGCCGCACGCCGGTACGGCGACGCTCGACCAGCACGGGATCGTCCTTGGTGGTGAACCAGAAGATCGCCGCCATCACCACGAGGCCGGCGGCCCACACCTGCGCCACCATCTGCCAGCCGAACGCGACCAGCACGAACGGCGCGAGGAATTTCGTCACCGCCGAGCCGACATTGCCGGCGCCGAAAATGCCGAGCGCGGTACCCTGCCGTTCGGCCGGATACCAGCGCGCGACATAGGCGACACCGACCGAGAACGAACCGCCGGCGATACCGACGCCCAGCGCGGCCAGCAGCATCTGCGGATAGGTGGTAGCCCACGACAACAGGAAGGTCGCGACCGCCGCCGCCAGCATCGTCAGCGTGAACACGATGCGACCGCCATAAAGGTCGGTCCAGATCCCGAGCGCGACGCGGATCAGCGATCCGGTCAGAATCGGCGTGCCGACGAGCAGGCCGAACTGCGTTTCGCTGAGGCCCAGTTCTTCACGAATACGAATGCCGATGATGGAAAAGATGGTCCACACGGCAAAGCACACCGTGAAGGCCACGGTGCTCATGGCAAGCGCGGTGCGCTGATCGCTGGTTTCGGCAACCGAAGGGTTGGACATGCGGGATCCTATGAGCCGACCGCGTCGGCGAAAGTCGCCGCCGCGACCGCAACCCTATGCAAAGGCATATGCACGCTGTTTGATATAGAACAAGAACAGCTCCAAAAGCCGCAGGCATAGTGAGATTGGCCCAATCGCTTGTCGGCCCGCTGTCGCACGCGCCCTTGGATGCGGCAGAAAGGCCGATGGCGCAGGCACTTTTCCTATTCGGCGGCAGCGACCGTGACGCCGGGCTTGAGGGAGGCAACGCGGGTGAGCGACAAGCTGAGAGCGCACTACGACGAGCGGCTGCCGCGCTACACGAGCTACCCGACCGCACCGCTGTTCTCACCGGCCATCGCCGCGCCCAGCTACGCGCAATGGCTTGCGGCATTGCCGGCCTCGACCAAAACCTCGCTTTATCTTCATGTGCCGTTCTGCCGCTCGATGTGCTGGTACTGCGGCTGCCACACCACCATCACGCGGCGCGACGAGCCGATCGGCGATTACATCGGCGTGTTGCGCCGTGAGATCGAGCTGGTGGCGGAAAAGGTACCCGTCTCTCTCCCCGTGCATCACGTCCACTTCGGCGGCGGCACGCCGACCATCGTCGAGCCCGAGGTGCTGTTGTCGCTGGCGGCGCTGCTGCGCGACAGGTTCGCATTCGCAGCCGAGGCCGAGGTCGCCGTCGAGATCGATCCGCGCACGCTGACGCCACAGATGACGGTGGCGCTCGGCGAGGCCGGCATCACCCGCGCCAGCCTCGGCGTGCAGAGTTTCGATCCGCGCGTGCAGAAGGCGATCAACCGCATCCAGAGCGTCGCCACCACCGCGACCGCCGTCGAAGGGCTGCGCGCCGCGGGCGTGCGCGGCATCAACTTCGACCTGATCTACGGCCTGCCGCTGCAAACCGTTGCTTCCTGCATCGACACGGTAAGGCAATGCCTCGACCTGCGGCCCGACCGCTTTTCGGTGTTCGGCTATGCGCACGTGCCCGACTTCAAGAAGCACCAGCGCAAGATCAACGAGGCCGACCTGCCCGCGAGCGATGCGCGCCACGACCAGGCCGAAGCGATTGCCGAGGCACTGGTCGACGCCGGCTACGTACGGATCGGCTTCGACCACTTCGCGCGCGCGGACGATGCCATGGCCCGCGCGCAGGCCGAAGGTCGGCTGCGGCGTAACTTTCAAGGCTACACCACCGATCCCTGCGACGCCCTGATCGGTTTCGGCGCCTCGGCGATCGGCCGCCTGCCGCAAGGCTATGTGCAGAACGACGTGGTGCTCGGCCGCTACGCCGACCATGTCATGCGAGGCGAGTTCGCCACCGCAAAGGGTTATCGGCTCACCGACGACGACCGGCTGCGCGCCGAACTGATCGAGCGGCTGATGTGCGACCTTGCCGTCGACGTCGCCGCGGTCAGCGCCCGCCACGACGCCGCGCCGGACAATCTCGCGCCGGCGCTGGCGCGGCTGCGCACCCTTGCCGACGACGGCATCGTCCGTCTCGACGGGCCGAGGGTCGTGGTCGCCGACCATGCCCGCCTCTTGGTGCGCACCGTCGCATCGGCCTTCGACGCCTACCTGACGCAATCCGACAGGACATTCAGCCGCGCCGTGTAGAGCATGATCCCGCAAAAGCCTGCCCTCGGGCCTGACCCGAGGGTGGAAACCGGTTTTCGGACCAGATCATGCTCAAGTGAAAAGATCACCGGAGGACGGCCAACGTAGCCCTCGCGCACCATGGAGAACGCCTCATGCACGAAAACCCCAAGGATCTTCCGGTGCCGGTGCCGGAGTTGACGCCGACAGTCGAGGACACCGCCAACCTGATCGAGCGGCTGCGCCATGTGCTGCTGTTTTCCGGCCTCGATTGCCGCTGCCGTGACACGCTCGCGGTCGCGCTCGACCGCTTCAGCACGCTGGAGCGCCGGCGGCTGTCGCGGCGCGGCCTGGCGCAGGCGCGCGACCACAAAGATCGCATCACCGCGATCCTGTCGCTGCTGTCGGAACTCGACCAGGTGACGGAGGGCGAACAGGACCGCTCGGTGTTCGAGGAGATGGCGCTGCTGTTCGTCGAGATCGCCAACAGCGCCCAGGCCGGCGCCATCGCGCTGCGGGCCATCGAGGAGCGCGACTGACGGCCACCCGCCCCCGGCGGCGGGCGGAACGGCGTTTGCCGCCCGGCTCCCTTGACCGGCGGGTCCAGATTGACTGATTGTCGGCCAGGATCGAGAATCGATAGATGGCCGACTTCAATCTCCAGGTCCCCCGGCAGGCGGCCACGTTGCGCCTGCTGGTGGAAAACAAGCTGCGTTCGGCGATTGCCGCGGGGCACTTCAAGCCCGGCCAGCGGCTGATCGAGCGCGAACTGTGCGAGCAGATCGGCGTCGGCCGCACCTCGATCCGCGAGGCGCTGCGGCAGCTCGAGGCCGAGGGGCTGGTGACGACCATCCCGCACCGCGGCCCGGAGGTCAGCTCGATCACCTACGACGAGGCCCGCCAGCTCTATCAGGTGCGGGCGCTGCTCGAAGGGTTCGCCGGCCGCGCCTTTGCCGAAAACGGCAGCGAGGACGACATCGCCGAACTGGGCGAGGCGGTGGAGCACTTCGCCGCGGCAGCCGCCGACAGCAACGACCGCAGCGCGCTGATCGAGGCCAAGAGCCATTTCTACGCGGTGCTGATGGACGGCGCCGGCAACATGTTCGTCAAGCAGATGCTGACGTTGCTGCACAACCGCATCACGCTGCTGCGCGTCACCTCGATGACCCAGCCGGGGCGGCTGAGCGGCAGCGTCGCCGAGTTGGGCGAGATTTATGACGCCATTCGCGCCCGCGACGGCGAACGGGCCTGCGCCGCCTGCCAGCGCCATATCGAGACGGCGGCGCAGGTCGCGCTGACGGTTTTGAAGGCGAGCGACAAACAGGCGTCGCCGCGCCGCTAGACGCCAACACCCCAGGTTCAGCAGATTGTCTGCTTGTCTGATATATTGGCTCTCCGCTATATGACCGAGGGATTTCATTGAATGAGCTGAGCGGCCGGGCCGCGCAGCGGAAGAAAGGCGCCGCCATGGCCGAAAACGCTCCCATTGCCGCAATCACGCCACCCGCCGTCGTCGTTGTCATCGGCCTCGGCGCCATGGGGCAGCCGATGGCGGCGCGGCTCAAGCTTGCCGGCTTCGAGGTGCGCGGGGTCGATCCGCAGCCCGCCGCGCGCGAGGCTTTCAAGGCGAAGGTGGGCGCCGCCTTCGCCAGCGGCCCGGAGGCCGCCGATAACGCCGCCGCCGTCATCACCATGCTGCCCAACGGCAAAATCGTGCGCGAGGCGCTGTTGGGCGCGCAGGGGATCGCGGCAAAACTCGCCGCCGGCACGCTGGTGATCGACATGAGTTCGTCGGCACCGACCGATACCGTGACACTCGCCGCCGATCTGACCGCGCGTGGGCTGCCGCTGCTCGACGCGCCGGTGTCGGGCGGGGTGCGGCGCGCTGGCGACGGCACGCTGGCGATCATGGCCGGCGGTGCGGCCGACCAGGTCGAGCGGGCGCGGCCGCTGTTCGAGGCGATGGGCAAGGCGGTGTTCGCGACCGGCCCGACCGGCTCGGGCCACGCGATGAAGGCGCTCAACAATTATGTGTCGGCGGCGGGGCTGGTCGCGGCATCGGAGGCGCTTCTGGTCGGCGGCCGCTTCGGGCTCGCCCCCGAGACCATCATCGACGTGCTCAACGCCTCGACCGGGCGCAACAACTCGACCGAAGTGAAGATGAAGCAGTTCGTCATCTCGGAAAGTTTCGCGTCCGGCTTCGCGCTGGCGCTGATGGCCAAGGACCTGCGGATCGCCGCCGATCTCGCCACTCATCTCGACCTCGACGTGCCGCAGGTGCAGTCGATCGCGGCGATGTGGGAACAGGCCCGCGACGCGCTGCCGCCGGGTGCCGATCACACCGAGATCTACCGTTTCCTTGCCGGTGACGGGGCCACGAAGGCATGAGCGCCGGGCAACTGCGCGCCCGGCTTGCGGCCGCCCTGTCCGATCCCGAGCTTGCGCATCTGGGCCGCGGCCTCAAGGCCGCCTTGCGCATCCGCTGCGACGATGCGGTCCTCGTCATCGTGCTCGACGACGGCGCGCCGCGTTTTTCCGACGAGACCGACGTCGATATCGAGATCGCGGCCTCGGCCGACGACTGGGCCAGGGTGCTGGCAAAGCCGCCGCCGCCGACGTTCCACGCCTTCACCGCACTGCAACTCGCCAATCCCGCCTTCACGCTGTCCGGCGATCCCCTGCGGATCGCTCAGGCCCGGCCGCTGCTGGAGCGACTATTCGAGCGCCTCACCGCAGGCCCGGTGGCGAAGGCGCCGGCGCTCGCTCGCGACCTCGGCCAGATCCGCGGCGGCTATTACGCGGTGAACTGCGGCGGGACACGCTACGACATGTTCGTCGAGAGCGCGGGACAGGGAGAGCCGGTGCTGCTGCTGCATACCGCCGGCGCCGATGCCCGCCAGTTTCAGGCCCAGCTTGCCGACGTCGAACTGGCGCAGTCATGGCGCCTGATCGCCCCCGACCTGCCATTCCACGGCCGCTCGATGCCGCCGCGCGACTGGGACGGCGGCCCTTACCGGCTGTCGTCGCAACAGTATCTCGGCTGGTGCGTGGCGCTGATCGAGCAGGTGATCGGCGCCCCGGCGCTCGTTGCCGGCGGCTCGATGGGCGCGGCGATGGCGCTGGTGATGGCCGCGGAACGTCCCGACCTGGTGCGCGGCGTGGTGGCGATCGAGCCGCCGTTCCGCTCGAAAGGCCGCCGCAACCCCTATCAGCACCATGTCGGCGTCCATGGCGGCCTGCACAACGCAAGCTTCGTGCGCGGCCTGATGAGCCCGACAAGTCCCGAGGCGGACCGCCGCCGCGCCGTCTGGATTTATTCGCAAGGCGCGCCGGGCGTCTATCCGGGCGACCTCGCCTTCTACAGCGACGAGTTCGACGGCGCGGTAATCGCTCCACGCATCGATACCGGAAAGACGCCGGTGGCGCTGTTGTGCGGCAGCTACGACTACTCGGCGACGCCGGAGGATGGCCGCCGGCTTCAGGCGCTGATGCCGGGCGCCCGGCTCGACGTCATGGACGGGCTCGGCCACTTTCCGATGTGCGAGCACCCGGACCTGTTCCGGCCGTTTTTCCTGCGCGCGCTGGCGCACGCCGCCGGTACGCCGCACGCGGCCGGGACAGACTAATACTGCCGTCAATCGTCGGTCAGTCCGCCGTGCTGAGCCGCCGCATGGTGAATTCGATCTCGCCGCCGGGCAGTTCCCGCCACGCCTCCACTTCGGTCATGTAGGCTGCCTTGGGGTAGCGGCCGAAAAAGGCGCGCGCAGTCTCGCGCGCCGCCTCGCGCGGCTGAACGAAGGTCTGGCGCACGAAGCCGTCCGCCACCCGCCGGCGCGAGCGCCGGCCGGCGATCCGAACGGCCAGGTCGTGCGGCGTCCCCTCCTTCGATGTCATTCCGGCGGACGCAGCTCCCGGCTCCGCATCCAGCGCTTGACCTCGGCAACCCGCATGTAGTGCCGTGCGTCGGCAAGCGCCGCGGTTTTCTGCCAGCTCTCCGGCAGCGTGTCGCAAGTCGCCAGCACTTCCGTTGCGACTTCGTCACACTCTTCGGGGGTCAGGAGAAAGGGGTCTCTTTGGCTCATGGCAAGAACTCCCTTCATCAATCCTGGCCGGCATTGTCCTCGCAGTCCGCGTCCGAGTCCACAGCAATTTTTCGTTGGCCGCGAGTTGCCGCGTCGCACCCCCGCCATCCCGCACTTAACCTCACCCCGGCCGCAATTGTGCGTCAACGGGTTCCTTTTCGACGATACCGGAGACATCATGCTCACCCAGATCGCGTCCAGGCGCCCCGTCGCCAAATACCTTGCCGCGCCCGTTCTTGCCTCGGCACTCGCCGCCGTCCTGATCGCCTCTCCCGCCACGGCGGACGACAAGCCACCGACGCCGCGCATCCAGATTTCCGGCGAGGGAGAAGTCCACGCCGCGCCGGACATGGCGATCCTCGATCTCACCGTGCTGCGCGAGGCCGACACCGCGCGCGAAGCGATGACCGCAAACAACGCCGCGATGCGCCAGGTGCTCGACGCCATGAAGGAGGCCGGTATCGCCGAACGCGACCTTCAGACCTCAGGCATCAACATCCGCCCGCGCTATCGCCATCCGAGCAAGGACAACAACCTCAAGGAGCCGAAGATCATCGGCTACAGCGTCACCAATTCGGTCACGGCGCGGGTGCGCGATCTCAAGGCCGTCGGCAGCGTGCTCGACAAGTCGGTGACGCTCGGCGTCAACGAAGGCGGCAATCTGCGCTTCGTCAACGACGATACCGCGTCGATCATGAAGGAGGCGCGCAAGCGGGCGGTGGCCGATGCGCTCGACAAGGCAAAGACGCTCGCGGAGGCTGCCGGCATCAAGCTCGGCCGCGTCATCAAGATGAGCGAACAGACGAACCGGCCGCGCCCGATGGCGTTCGCCCGGCAGGCGGCGCTGGCAGCGCCACAGGCGGCCGAGGCCGTGCCGGTGGCGACCGGCGAGAACACGTATCGGGTCTCGGTCGAGATGGTGTTCGCAATCGAATAAGAGGCGGCCATCGGTTTGATGGTGCCCCTGGCCGGGATCGAACCAGCACTCCTTGCGGAACTCGATTTTGAGTCGAGCGCGTCTACCAATTCCGCCACAGGGGCATCCGCCGGCCCCCGCGAGGCGGCAGGGCGCGAAGCGGGCGGGATCATAGCGGCGGGCGAAGCCGGGTCAAGGCGCGACGGCACAATCCACGCCGCGCTTTGTGATCGATGCGATCTCGACAGCCGCGCGGGGCCGGGATAGGCACGCGGACGATGACAGACGATCTCAGCACTGCCGGCGGTGTTGCGATGGCGGCCGCGGCGCGGAGCCGCGCCCCGGCGGGCCTCGCCGCGCTCGCCGTTGCCCTCATCGGCGCGGCAACGATTGCGGGCGCGTGGTTCTTCGAACTGGTGCTCGATATCCGCCCCTGCCCGCTCTGTCTCGAACAACGCTACGCCTACTACCTTGTCATTCCGCTCGCGGCGGTGCTGGCGCTGGCCGCGCCGCGCGCACCGCGCCGCGCCCTCATCGTCGGCTTTGCCGTCATCGCGGCTGCGATGCTGATCAATGCCGGGCTCGGTGCCTACCACGCCGGCGTGGAATGGGGCTGGTGGCCGGGGCCGACGGCATGCGCCGGCACGGCGGCCGACCTCGGCGACGCCGCAAGCCTGCTCGACCGGCTCGAAGGCGCCAAGGTGATTCGTTGCGACGCGGTGCAGTGGCGCTTCCTGGGGCTATCTCTCGCCGGCTACAACTTGCTTATATCGCTGGCGATGGCCGCGATCGCGGCGCTCGGCATCAGGCCGATCGCCGCGCCCGCACGATAGCCCACGCCTCGCTCAATCAGGCGACATTATACGGCGTGGCGCCACACACGCGTTTCCACACGCCGCGATAAATGACTTCTCCCGGTTGCAAAATTCGGTCAAGATCGCGGTACGGATCAACCACCACGGAGCGGACCTGAAGATGCAGCGCTGTTGACCCGCACATAACAGCCGCTTCGCGTGCCGCGCGCCGGCCGTAACGAAGCCGCGTTACCACGACATACCAGAACGTCGGCAATCATCGTCCGGCGAGATCGCAAATAACTTCCCGGGGGGACTATGGCCGAACCGACTTCGTCCAGCGAGGAGATCGTTGCCGTCTCCGACGATGCGCTGCAAAAGGCCGAGGCATTCGTCGAAGCGGAAGAAGGCGCCACCAACCGGCTGTTCGGCTGGGCCGGCACAACGGTGACCGCGATTGCGGTCGTCATGAGCCTGTTCCACCTCTATGCCGCCTACTCCATCGTCCCGACGCAGGAACTGCGCTACGTCCACGTCGCCTTCACGCTGCTTCTGAGCTTTTTGCTGTTTCCCCTCGCCGCCCGTTTCCGCAATCACATCCGATGGTGGGACGTCGTCCCTGGCATCCTGGCGATGGCGACCATCGCCTATGCGCTCGCCGGCGGCGACGACTTCACCGACCGCGCCACCGTTCCCGATGTCTGGGACGTCACCGTCGGTCTGATCTTCATCGTCCTGATCCTGGAAGCGACGCGGCGCGCCACCGGCCCGATCATGCCGGTCGTATCGCTGTTCTTCATCGCCTACGCGATGTTCGGCCCATACCTGCCCGCACCGTGGACGCATCGGGGCTATGATCTGTCGCGCCTCGTCGGCCACCTGTTCATCACCCTTGAAGGCATCTTTGGCGTCGCCGTCGATGTCTCGGCAACGCTGATCATCCTGTTCTGCATCTTCGGCGCATTCCTTCAGCAGTCGGGCGCCGGAAAATTCTTCATCGACTTCTCGCTGGCGCTGATGGGCGGAAAAGCCAACAGCGCAGGGCGCACGGTGGTGCTGTCGTCGTTCCTGCTCGGCGGCCCCTCCGGCTCCGGCGTCGCCACCACCGTCATGATCGGCACGGTCGCCTATCCGATGATGAAGAAGGCGGGATTCGAAAAGAACGCCGCCGGCGGCCTGCTCGCGGCCGGCGGCCTCGGCGCCATCCTGTCGCCGCCGGTGCTCGGCGCGGCCGCCTTCCTGATCGCCGAGTTTCTCAAGATCAGCTATCTCGACGTGATCTGGATGGCGACGATCCCGACCATTCTCTACTACCTGTCGCTGTTCATCATGGTCGAGATCGACTCGCGGCGCTTCGGCGCGCGCAACGTCGCCTACAAGCCGGAACTGACCCTCGGCGAAATGACCCGCCGCTACGGCTTTCATTTCGTTTCGCTGATCGCCGTGGTGATCTTCATGGTGGTCGGCTACTCACCTGCGCTGTCGGTGTTCTACGCGATCCTGACCACGCTCGCGCTGAGCTTCCTGCGCCGCGATACCGCGCTGGTGCCGAAAAAACTGGTGCGCGCGCTGGCCGACGGCTCCACCAGCGCACTCGGCGCGGCCACCACCTGCGCCTGCGCCGGCATCGTGGTCGGCGTCGTCACGCTGACCGGCCTCGGGCTGAAGTTCTCCACCATCGTCATCGACTATGCCGGCGGCAGCCTGCTCCTGACCTCGATCTATACCGCGCTGATCGTGTGGATCATTGGCCTCGCGGTGCCGGTGACAGCCTCCTACATCATCTGCGCGGTGGTCGCCGCACCGGCCATGATCAAGCTCGGCGTGCCGGATTTCGCCACCCACATGTTCATCTTCTACTACGCGGTGCTGTCCGAAGTGTCGCCGCCGACCGCGCTGTCGCCGTTCGCCGCCGCCGCGATCACCGGCGGCGATCCCTACCGGACGACGCTGCAATCGTGGAAATACACGCTGCCGGCGTTTCTGGTGCCGTTCGTCTTCGTGCTCGATCCACAAGGCATCGGCCTGCTGCTAGCCATTCCGCAAGGCGGAAGCTGGCTCGATATCGTGGCGATCACGCTCAAGACGTCGCTCGGCTTGCTGATGCTGGCCGCGGCGGCGCAATACTGGGGCTTGCGGCGCAATACTTTCGTCGAAGAGATGCTGCTGCTGCTGTCGGGGCTTCTGCTCATCTTCCCGAGCTTGATCGAAGCCCTCGTGGAAGCGATCATAGGGCGCGACATCGGCTACACCTATCTGCCGGGACTGCTGATCGGAGGGGGTGTATTGTTGTGGCAGGCCAGAACACGCGCGTCGGCACAACCGGCGCCGACTTCATGACCACCAGGGAGAACCTTATGCTGATCAACTTCAAGACAACTGCCGTTGCGTTCGCCATCGCGCTCGCCGGAGGGCTGATGGCGTCCGGCACGGCCGATGCCCAGCAGAAGACCATGGCCATCGGCACCGGCGGCACCGGCGGCGTCTATTATCCGCTCGGCGGCGCCATCGCCAACGTGCTGTCGAAGAACCTGCCCAACGTGCAGGCCACCGCCGAAGTGACCGGCGGCTCGGTCGATAACCTCAAGCTGATCGCCTCGGGCCAGAGCGAACTCGGCTTCACCATGGCCGACGCGGCACAGGACGCAGTCAAGGGCGAAGGCAAGTTCACCAGCGGCAAGGTGCCGTTGCAGACCCTGCTCGTCGTCTATCCGAACCGCATGCACGTTGTCACCGTCGAGGGCACCGGCATCGAAAAACTTTCCGACCTCAAGGGCAAGCGGGTCTCGACCGGCTCGCCGGGTGGTGCCACCGAGGTGATGGCGTTTCGCGTCATCGAGGCGGCCGGGCTCGACAAGGACAAGGACATGACGCGCGAGCGGCTCGGCGTCGCCGAGTCCGTCAACGCCATCAAGGACCGCAAGATCGATGCGTTCTTCTGGGTCGGCGGCCTGCCGACCGCGGCGGTGACCGACCTTGCCGCGACGCCCGGCATGAAGCTGAAGCTGATCGACCACAGCGAGGTGGTCGACAAGATGAATGCGAAGTACGGCAACCTGTACAGCGCCGGCAAGATTCCGTCCGGCACCTATCCGGGTTACGACAAGGACAACACCATCGCCGAGGTGTGGAACATCATCGTGACCGGCAACAAGATGAGCGACGACGACGCCTACACCATCGTCAAGACGCTGGTGGAGAAGAAGGCCGACCTCGTTGCGGTCCACAAGGAGGCCAACAGCTTCTCGCTGGACAACCAGGTGCAGGACCGGTCGCCGGTGCCGTTCCACCCCGGCGCGCTGAAGTACTTCAAGGAAAAGGGCGTCGGAAAATAGCGCCGACCGCCGGCCCTAACCGGCATCGGGCCGCGATCCGAAAGGATCGCGGTCTTTCCTTATTACGCTCGCGCCGGACCTGTCAGTCGCTGGACGACAGCACGGTGGTGAAGGCGCCGGCCAGTTCGCGCGCGCCCGGCGCCTGTCCGGCGCTGTCCATGCGGGCGTCGGTGACCGCGAGCAGTTTTGCCACCGTGTTATGGCGGATCGCCACCGGGTTGCGCTCGTAGCCGCTGCGCTGGAAGAAATTCGCGGTCGGCACCCGCTCGCGCAAGGCCTGCGGCATCGTCACCATGTCGAAGCCGTTGCCGTCGCCGGTCAGGTTCATCATTTCCAGTTCGGCGGCGCTGAGTGGCCGGGTATAGCCCTTGCGGCGGGCGAAGATCACCGAGGTCATCAGCTTGTGCGTTTGCAGAAGCGGACCGACATCGACGTCGAGCACCATGGCGTGGATGCCATGGCCCTGCGGCGTGGCGGCGAGCTTCTGCTGCTCGCTCCAGCTTCCCGGCACCGAGCGGGCGACCGCGACCATGCGGCGGACCACGGCGATCTTGTGCTCCAGCGCCTTGCGCTCGGCGCCCGACAGGCGCGCGGCGCGCGCATTGAGCGCGGCGACGATGTGCGGCCCCTGCTCGGCCATCAGGTTGACGCTGTTGGCGGTGAGAAGCTGGTTGTAGCCGAGCGCGGTCGAGATGGCGCGCGCGCCGGGGCGCGCCTTGCTCAGGCCCGACTGCATGTCGTGGGTGCCGTTGCCGCCGGTCTCGAAGGCATAGACCCTGACCGCCTGCTCGCGCGTCAGCCCGGCCTCGCTGGCGGCGCGGGCATAGGCGCGCTTGAAGGCCAGCTCCGTCGCCGGGCGCTGCGGCGAGAAACGATAGTGCTCGGCGGCAGCCTTTAGGAAATCGGCGACGACCGGCAGCGGCTTGCGCTCGACCCGGGGCGGCCGCCCGCCCGGCGTCGGATCGACCGGACGCGCCGGCCCGGCATAAACCGGCGGCTGCGCCAGCACATAGTCATCAAGGCCGATGGCGCGACCGTCGCGCCGCTTGGCGAAGCGCAGCCGGCGCTTCTCGGCGATCGCCGTCCAGTAGGCGTCCGCCTCCGCCTCGAAGGCGCGGCGCGCCGACAGGTAAACCTGAAGCCGCTGCTGATAGTCGGCGGCCGCGGTCACGCCTTGTGCAGAGGCCGGCGAGAAGCTGCCCGGCGCCGTGCCCAGCACGACCACCGCAACCGCCGCTACCAGCCATGCCCGTCCCGCCGCGCCTCGATCGTGCATTGCCGCTCCATCCAATGTGGCCCGCCATGTCGCCCCACATCCCCGATGCAGCGGGTTCGTGGGCGCCCTGCCCTCGTCCGCTATAGGCGAGGAACCTTGACGATCCGTTCACCATCAAAATAAGTCGAGGCAAAGGACAGCCCATGCCGCACAGTTCCGCCCCGGCCCCGGTCACGATCACCGGCTTCGACCACATCGTCGTCAATGTCAGCGACGTCGCCCGCTCGGCTGGGTGGTACGCGGCCGTGCTCGGCGCGGAGATTCACACCTTCGACCCCGGCGGCGGGCGGCCGCCGCGGACCTCGGTGGTGTTCGGCCGGAACAAGATCAACCTGCGGCCCGCGGCGGCCGACCCGGCCGACTGGTTCACCGCGCGCCACGCGATGGCGGGCAGCGACGACCTGTGCTTCCTCACCGAGGCCACGCCCGAGGCGGTGGTGGCGCATCTCGGCGCCTGCGGCGTCGAGGTGGTGGAGGGGCCGGTCAACCGGCAAGGCGCCCGCGGCACCCTGCGCTCGGTCTACTGCCGCGATCCCGACGGCAGCCTGGTCGAGATCGCCTCCTATCAAACCTAAGCCCGCCGGCGGAGCCGGCCGTGTCGGTTCCCGATGACGCGGTGCCGCAAAGTTGCGCTGACACAATGTCGAACCGCCGCGTCCCCGTCACAACAACCCACGGACATCACGCAAAACATACTTTTTGAATGTTTGTTTTGTGCTAGAATGGTTTCAATCGTTCGCTCCCCAAGGATCGATGAGGGGATCGATAAGGGAGAATATCCATGCGCATCGGTACAGCTCTGCTAGTCCTGTTTCTGCTGACGCTGCTCGGCGGCACCGGCTGGTTCGTGTTCGACGGCATGACCGCCATCACCGACGCCGAGGTCTCGACCCACGGCTACATCGCCATGACGCTCGGCGTCGGATTTTCGCTGATCATCGGCGTCAGCCTGATGGTGCTGTTGTTCTACTCAAGCCGCCACGGCTACGACGAGCCGGCCCGCAGCATCAGGAACGGTGACGCGCCGCCCCCGAGCTCGACCTCTTCGCCGCGCTGAACGGCGCCGCCGTTGCCGGCCGACGGCCCGATCCCGGCGACAGTCCGCCGGCCGCGCATGCGTGGTCACGCCCCGTCGTTGGGCCACAGCCCCGGCGTCGCCAGTTCGACCAGATGCCCGTCCGGATCGCGGAAATAGATGCTCTGACCGCCACGCGGCCACGTCACCCGGTCCTCGATCACAACATGTGCCTGCGCCAGATGCGCCTCCCAGTCGGAGAGCGCGGCACGCGGAATCGCGAACGCGAAATGGAGGGGCCCCTGCCCGTCGTGCGCCGGGATCGCCCCGCCCGGCAGCGTGGTCCGGTGGTTCGATGCGCCGCGCTTGAACACCAGAAAGGCGCCGCCCGACCCGGCATCATAGGCGGTCATGCGGCCATCGGCATGCATCGGCCGCAATCCCATGACATCCTCGTAGAACGAGCGGGCGCGGGCGAGATCATCGACGTAAATGGCGGTCTCGAGCACGCCCCGGATCGTAGGCATCGGCATCTCCTGTCGCGCGGTTCGGGTTTGACGCGTTTTCTTCACGCGAACCGGTGCCCGCCCCACTGGAAAACGCTATACCGTGACCATCGTTTCGGGAATGTCCAGATGAAACGCCTAACGCTTCTCGCGCTGCTGATCCCGCTGTCGCTGCCGGTCGCGGCCATGGCCCAGTCGGACCGCACACCGGGCGCGGCGGCACGGCAGGCTCCATCGGCACATCTCGCCAAGCCGAAGCCGGCCGTGAGAAGCTGCGCGGAGTTCGGCGCGGGATTCGTGCGACTGGAGGGCAGCGATACCTGCGTGCGGATCGGCGGCTATCTCGACGTCGGCACCGGGATACGACACGGCGGGCGCTAACCTACCGGACGAAGACGGTCAGAGCTTTTCCGCCTCTCGACGGGATCCGACCTCGAAAACGCCTTATGTCGCGGGCATTCACATCGCGGCGGCACCCTCCCTTTTATCCCTCCCCCGCAAGCGGGGGAGGGATAAAAGGGAGGGGGCGGACGGTTCAATATGATCGGAATAGATTCTAGTCGAGCGACAGCGCCACGAAACGCAGTTCGCCGCTGGCGTTCGACACCAGAAGCAGCACCGACTTCTTGCCATCCTTCTTGAGCTGATCGACGCGCTTCTTGACGTCGGCCGCGTTGGTGACCGCCTCCTGCGCCACCTCGACGATCACGTCGCCGGCAGAGAGCCGCTTCTCGGCGGCATCGGAGGCACCGTCCACATCGGTGATGAGCACGCCCTTGACGCTATCCTTGATCTTGTAGCGCGTCCGCGCCTCCTTGGTCAGCGCCGACAGGTCGAGCCCGAGCGCCTTCTGCGCCGGCGGCTTGACGGCGGTGTCGGGCGCCGACGACTTGGCCGAGGCTTCGATCAGCTTCTCGCCATCCTCGAGCCGGCCGAGCTTGACGCGCCTGGTCATCTCCTTGCCCTTGCGGATGACGACGACATCGACCTCCTTGCCAACCGCCGTATCGGCGACCGCGCGCGGCAGATCCTTCATCTCCTTGATGTCCTTGCCATCGAAGGTGACCACCACGTCGCCGGGCTCGATGCCGGCGGGCTTGGCCGGCCCCTTGTCGTCGACGCCGGCGATCAGCGCGCCGCGCGGCGGCTTAATCTCCAGGCTCTCGGCAATCTCGTCGGTGACCTGCTGGATGCGCACGCCGAGCCAGCCGCGGCGGGTCTCGCCGAACTCGCGCAACTGATCGATGACGCCGACCACGGTCTTCGACGGCACCGCGAAGCCGATGCCGATCGAACCGCCGGAGGGCGAGATGATCGCGGTATTGACGCCGACCACCTCGCCGTCGAGGTTGAACATCGGCCCGCCCGAGTTGCCGCGGTTGATGGCGGCGTCGGTCTGGATGTAGTTGTCGTAGGGGCCGGAGTTGATGTCGCGGTTGCGCGCCGAGACGATGCCGGCGGTCACCGTGCCGCCCAGGCTGAACGGGTTGCCGATGGCGATCACCCATTCGCCGAGCCTGAGCTTGTCGGAATCGCCGAACTTGACGGCGGTCAGCGGCTTGGACGGCTTGAACTTCAACAGCGCAAGGTCGGTCTTCTTGTCGCGGCCGACCACCTCGGCACGGTACTTGGTGCCGTCGTTGAGCACGACGCTGATTTCGTCGGCATCGGAAATGACGTGATTGTTGGTGACGGCAAGCCCGTCGCTATCGATGATGAAGCCCGAGCCGAGCGAATTGACCTTGCGCGGGGTGTTGCCCTTGTCGCCGCGCCGGTTCTTGAAGAAGTCCTCGAAGAACTCCTCGAACGGCGAGCCGGGCGGCAGTTGCGGCATGTTGCGCCGCATCTCGGCCTTGCCGTCCACGGTCTGCGAGGTGGAGATGTTGACCACCGCGTCGATCACCTTTTCGGCGACGTCGGCGATGCCGTCGGGGCCGCGCGCCAGCGCCGGCGACAACGAAGCGACGGCGCAAGCCGCGCCCAGACAAAGAGCCGCGAACGGCGGCGCGAGCCGGTCACGCAAGGTTGCAATCGCAGCGGACATGGGTCGGGGGTCTCCTGGCACGATATCCCTTGAAACGGAACGAGCGGGCTGCTCGTGGCTAAATCCTGCGCGGCGCGGCGGAACGGCTCGAGCCGCCCGCATCAACGGCGCGGATTGCGGCGAAAAACCGGCAGGCGTCCTCACGAAGACGTTTCTGCCGTCGGGCCCTTCCGCTTCGCTTTTTTACTGCCTGACGAGCCAGATCACAATGAGGCCGACCACCGCGGACACGAGCCCGACCGCCCGTAGGACGTGATCGGGCGTGACCTGCACACTGGCCATCGCGCTGCGCATGAAGGCGGGGAGCGCTGCGAACAACAGCCCTTCGATCACCAACAGGAACCCGATGCCGACGAGGAGGTCGTTGAACGCTATTGTCCCCATCAGATTCCGCTTCCCCTTGCGCTTCCTTCAGCGCGCTCCTGCCTTGAAAGCGTCTCCGCGCGGCCGTGTCAATGCCGCCGCGAGGGCCCCGCGAGCCTGCGAGGCGCGCGGGCGGGAGACGGCGGGCTGGCCGGTAGACGGCGCGATCAGCGCGCCGCCGCGCCGGCGGGGTTGGCCGGCGCCGCCGAGGGGTTGAAGAACTTGAAGAAGGTCGAGTGCGAATCTAGCAGGAAGCGGGTGTCGCTGTTCTTCAGACCGGTCTCGTAGGCCGTCATCGAGCGGTAGAAATTGAAGAACTCCGGATCCTTGCCATAGGCTTCGGCGAACAGCCGGTTGCGCTCGCCGTCGCCCTCGCCGCGGATCTGCTCGCCCTGCGAGTTGGCATCGGCGACGATGACGGTCGCCTCGCGGTCGGCGCGCGAGCGGATTTCCTGCGCCTTCTGGCCGCCCTGGGCGCGGAACTCGGCCGCCTCGCGCTGGCGCTCCGTCTGCATGCGCTGATAGACCGCCTGACTGTTCTGCTCGGGCAGGTCGGCGCGGCGAATGCGCACGTCGATCACCGAGATGCCGTAGCCTTGCGCCTCGCGGTCGAGCTGGCTGCGGATACGAGCCATCAGCGTATCGCGCTCGTCGCGCACCACCTGGATGAAGCTTGCCTCGCCGAGCACGCGGCGCAACGCGGCGTTGAGCAGGGTGCCGAGCTGGATATTGGCGGCCTGCACAGTGCCGATGCTCTGATAGAAGCGCAGTGCATCCTTGATGCGGTAGCGCGCGAAGGCATCGACCACCAGCCGCTTCTGGTCGGAGGCGATCACCTCCTGCGCCGGGTTCTCGAGGTCGAGGATGCGCTTGTCGATCGAGATCACGCTATCGATGAACGGCGCCTTGAAATGCAGCCCCGGCTCGGTGACGACGCGCACCGGCTCGCCGAGCCGCACCAGCAGCACCTGCTCGGTCTCCCTTACGGAGAATAGCGAGGAATAGCCGACCACGACTATGACGAGCAGGACGAGCAGCGCGACGACGCCAGAAATTCCCGCCTTCATCGGTTGCCTCCGCTCTGGGTCTGGGACGCGCCGGCCCCAGCCGACGGCGCACGGCGCGACGTCAGCTCGTTGAGCGGCAGGTAGGGCACCACGCTCTGGGCACCGTTGCCGTCAGTTACCAACTTGTCGGCACCGGCCAGCACCTTCTCCATGGTTTCGAGATAGATGCGCTGCCGCGTGACGTCGGGCGCCTTCCTGTATTCCTCATAGACCTTGAGGAAGCGCGCGCTCTGGCCCTTGGCCTCGGCGACGGCCTGCTCCTTGTAGCCTTCCGCGTTCTGGATGATCTGCGCGGCGCGGCCGCGCGCGTCGGGAATGACGCGATTGGCGTAGGTCTGTGCCTCGTTCTGCAAGCGCTCGAGGTCGGCGCGGGCCGCCTGCACGTCGCGGAAAGCGTCGATCACCTGCTGCGGCGGATCGACCTTCTGCAATTGCACCTGCTGCACCAAGATGCCGGCGCCGTAGCCGTCGAGGATCTTCTGCATCATCTCCTGCACGGCGTTCTCGGTGGTGGTGCGCGCGCCGGTCAGGATCGGCTGAATCTCGCTGCGGCCGATGACGTCGCGCATGGCGCTTTCCGCCACCGCCTTCACGGTGCCTTCGGCGTTCTGGATGTTGAAGAGGAAGTCGCCGACGCCATCGGGCTTGATGCGCCACAACACGGCGAAATCGACATCGACGATGTTCTCGTCGCCGGTCAGCATCAGGCTTTCCTCAGGCACGCTGCGGGTGGCACGGCCGCGCCGCGCCGCGTCCGTCACCGTGGTGGTGCCGATACTGATGGTGGAGACGCGCAGTGCCTTGGGCAGCAGCACGGTCTCGATCGGATAGGGCAGATGGTAGTTAAGGCCGGGCTGCACGGTGCGCACATGCTTGCCGAAGCGCAGCACCACGCCGAGCTCTTCGGACTGCACGCGGAAGAACCCGGACAGGCCCCAGATCGCCAGCGCGCCGACGATCAGCAGCAGGACCCCCATGGTGCTCATGTGGCCGCCCGGCAGCAGCGATTGCAGGCGGTCCTGACCGCGGCGCAGCAGGTCCTCGAGATCGGGCGGGCGCGGTCCCGACGATTGCGGGCCGGACCCCCATGGGCCTCGCGGGCCGGAACCCCACGGGCCGCCACCCTGATTTTTCCACGGCATCCATCATCTCCTTCGCGCAAAGCGCGCGCCCACGCGACCGCGGCGCCCGGCTGGCGATCATCCGGTCGGCTTTATAGGGGACGCGGCAAGCCGATACAACGCGCCATTGCGCTGCAACAGCGCCAACCGGAGCGGCAATTTGTCAAGGCCGGGCAGCACGTCAGGCGCGGCGCCGGTAGGTTACATAGGAGACGTCGGCGCTGTTGTCAGGGCCGGCCGCATGGCGCTCGCGCGCGGTTTCCTGCCACACGGCACGATCGATCGGCGGCAGGCGGGTGTCGCCCTCGGGGCTCGCATGCACCTCGGTGATGTCCAGCCGCGCCGCGCGGTCCCAGAGCTGCGCAAAGGTGTCGGCGCCGCCGATCACCGCGATCTCGGTGACGAAACGTCGCAGCGCATCGCCGCGCGCCACCGAAAGCGCCGCATCGAGCGTCGGTGCCGCCACCACGCCGGGTACGGCGAAGGCGGCATCGCGCGTCACCACGATGTTGGTACGGCCGGGCAGCGGCCGGCCGATCGAAGCAAACGTCTTGCGGCCCATCACCACCGGCTTGCCGATGGTCAGCCGCTTGAAGCGCTGGAGATCGGATTTGAGCCGCCACGGCATTCCCCCGTCGCGGCCGATGACGCCGTTGTCGGCAACGGCAACTACGAACACGATGTCCGGTCCGCTTCCA
This sequence comes from Pseudomonadota bacterium, assembly GCA_003576765.1. Lineage (GTDB taxonomy): Bacteria > Pseudomonadota > Alphaproteobacteria > Rhizobiales > Xanthobacteraceae > PRO6. Next base: position 32,311 of record QEVP01000008.1, on the reverse strand, counting down.
CTGGCCGTCATACCGCGACCTCGGCCTTGATGTGCGGGTGCGGGTCATAGCCCTCAAGCGCAAAATCCTCGTAAGCGAAGGCGAAGATGTCGGTCACCGCCGGGTTGAGGCGCATCACCGGCAAGGGGCGCGGCGCGCGCGTCAACTGCAGGCGCGCCTGTTCGAGGTGGTTGGCGTAAAGATGCGCATCGCCCAGCGTGTGGACGAACTCGCCGGGGGCGAGATTCGTCACCTGCGCCATCATCATCGTCAAGAGCGCGTAGGAGGCGATGTTGAACGGCACGCCGAGAAAGACGTCGGCCGAGCGCTGGTAGAGCTGGCACGACAGCCGACCACCCGCGACATAAAATTGGAACAGGCAGTGGCACGGCGGCAGCGCCATGCTGTCCACGTCGGCCGGATTCCACGCCGAGACGATCAGCCGCCGCGAATCCGGGTTGCGGCGGATCGCGGCCACGACATTGGCGATCTGGTCGATGCTGGTGCCGTCGGGCGCCGCCCATGAACGCCACTGCTTGCCGTAGACCGGACCGAGATCGCCGTTCTCGTCGGCCCATTCATCCCAGATGGTGACGTTGTGGTCGTGCAGATATCTGATGTTGGTGTCGCCCTTGAGGAACCATAAAAGCTCATGGACGATCGACTTCAGCGGCAGTTTCTTGGTGGTCAGCATCGGAAAGCCGGCCGCCAGATCGAACCGCATCTGGTGGCCGAACACCGAGCGCGTACCGGTGCCGGTGCGGTCGCCCTTGTCGGCGCCCTCGTTGAGGATGCGGCGGAGAAGGTCTTGATACTGGCGCATGGCTCGCCCGGCAGATTCTGGTCGGCGTGTTGTAGCGGCTTGGTCCGGCCGGCGTCCATGGCGGCCGCCCTTCGTCCCCAGATAGGGTGCCGACGAGGGCCGGCAAATGTCGCGCGGCTCCCCTTTTTTCCGGCGCAGTCCGCGCCTATATTGAGCCTGCCGGCTTGCCGGCTATGACAATAAATGACCGTCGTAATAAACCATTCGGACCCGGGGGCAGCACCCGGCGCCTCCACCAAAGCCCACGGACCATCGGGTCGCGCGGGTTTCGGCGGGGGCGAAACAGGATCGACGAGGGCGTAAAAGGCGTGTTTTTGTCCGGTATGGTTCCGCCGACATCGGGCCATGCAATAGTTGCCAACGACAACTATGCTCCGGTTGCTCAGGCTGCGTAACGCAGTTTGAAAGACCATCTTAAAGCCCTGACGGGTTAAGCTCCGTCAGGCGGGGTTCGGAGGCACCTGGCAACAGAAGCCTCCACTTCTTCCCTTTTCGATAAAGTCGATTGCCGACAAAAATTTCTCCGCAATTGTGCCGCACCGTGGCTGACGCTCCGGCGGCGGCGCAGTAAACTGCGGCTTGCCTTTGCGAATCGAAAGCGGCACGCCGCGAAGCACGACGGAACCGACGATGGCGACCGACCTCATCCGATATGACGTGCTGGCGCGCGAGGCGCTGCGTGGCGTGCTGCGGCAAGTGCTGACGGACACCGCCGAACGCGGCCTGCCCGGTGAGCATCATTTCTACATCACGTTCCTGACCGATGCCGAAGGCGTCAAACTGTCACCGCAGCTCAAGGCCCAGCATCCGCAGGAGATGACCATCATCCTCCAGCATCAGTTCTGGGACCTGGTGGTGACGCCGGACCGCTTCGAGGTCGGGCTGTCGTTCCGCGGCGTGCCGGAGCGGCTGGTGGTGCCGTTCACGGCGATCAAGAGTTTCTTCGATCCGTCGGTGCAGTTCGGGCTGCAGTTCGAGGCGAGCGAAAACGCCACGGCCGAGGCCGCCACCGAGATGCCGGCCGCGCCGGCACCCGCTACGGCGGCGACGGAGAGCGACGAGACGACCACGGACGAGCCGCCGGCCAACGGCTCGGGCGGCGCCGAGGTGGTCCGGCTCGACCGCTTCCGCAAGAAGTAATCAAATTTACAAGCCGGGCTGATTTGCGCATGACACGCAGGCGGGCGTGGCCGGGCGAAGCCCCTGCGCGCGTCTCAATCGAAGAGGACATCATGGCAAAACGAGCGGCGACCACCAAGGCTGAACGCAATTCCAGCGCAACCCGCATCGAGACCGATACGTTCGGCCCGATCGCGGTCCCGTCCGAGCGCTACTGGGGCGCGCAGACCGAACGCTCGCGGCAGAATTTCCGTATCGGCACCGACCGCATGCCGCTCGCGATCGTGCATGCTCTGGCGGTGGTCAAGCTCGCCGCCGCGCAAACCAATCAAGACCTCGGCCTGCTTGATCAGCGCCGCGCCCGCGCCATCAGCCGCGCCGCGCGCGAGGTGATCGCAGGCGGCCTCGACGAGCATTTTCCGCTGGTGGTGTGGCAGACCGGCTCCGGCACCCAGAGCAACATGAACCTCAACGAGGTGATCGCCAACCGCGCCAACGAACTGCTCGGCGGCAAACTCGGCGCCAAGGCGCCGGTGCATCCCAACGATCACGTCAACATGAGCCAGTCGTCGAACGACTCCTTCCCCACCGCGATGCACATCGCCGCCGCACAGCAGATCGTCGCCGACCTGATCCCGGCGCTGGAAGACCTGCACGCGGCGCTGCGCAAGAAGGAGAAGGCGTTCGGCAAGATCGTGAAGATCGGCCGCACCCATACGCAGGACGCCACGCCCCTGACGCTCGGGCAGGAATTCTCCGGCTACGCCGCGCAGGTCGCAAGCAGCGTCAGCCGGCTCAAGATCGCCGTGCGCGAACTCTATCCGCTTGCGCAGGGCGGCACCGCGGTCGGCACCGGCCTCAACAGCAAGCCGAAATTCGCAAAGCTGTTTGCAAAGCACGCCGCCGCCATCACCGGGCTGCCGTTCGTCACCGCGCCCAACAAGTTCGAGGCGCTCGCCGCCAACGACGCCTACGTCTCGGTGCACGGCGCGATCAACGCCGCCGCCACCGCGCTGTTCAAGATCGCCAACGATATCCGCCTGCTCGGCTCGGGGCCGCGCTCCGGGTTGGGCGAACTCATTCTGCCGGAGAACGAGCCGGGCTCCTCGATCATGCCGGGCAAGGTCAATCCGACGCAGTGCGAAGCGATGACCATGGTGTGCTGTCAGGTGTTCGGCAACCACACCACCATCACCGTCGCCGGCAGCCAGGGACATTTCGAACTCAACGTCTACAAGCCGGTGATGGCGCACGCCATGCTCAACTCGATCCGGTTGATGGCCGACGCATCGCGCTCGTTCACGGTGAACTGCATCGACGGCATCCGTGCCAACGAGCCGCGGATTCGCGATCTGATGCAGCGATCGCTGATGCTGGTCACGGCGCTGGCGCCGACCATCGGCTACGACAACGCCGCCAAGGTTGCAAAAACCGCGCATGCACGCGGCACAACGCTGAAGGAAGAAGCGGTGCGACTCGGCTTCGTCACGGCAGCCGAGTTCGACCGGCTGGTAAGACCGGACATGATGACGCACCCATTGTGAGTATGAGAAACCCGGTCCGTCACGCTAAGGTAGGATGAAACTGCGGCGGCCGATGATGCACAAGACATCACACGCCGCGGTTCAGGCTTCAAGCTGAGGAACGGCACCGTTCGTTCCTCAGGGAGGTGGGAAAACTATCATGGGTGATCTCGTCAATCTCAACCGCGTGCGCAAACGGATCGCGCGCGAACAATCCGCCCAGCAGGCGGATGCCAACAGGATGCGTTCCGGCCGCAGCAAGACCGAGCGCCTGCTCGAGCGCGAGCGCACCGAACGCGCCGCCGCGATGCTCGATCAGCATCGCCTTGACGAAGGAGTGACGCAATGAAGTCTCCGGTCGTCAAACGTTCGATCGTCGTCGCCGGTCACAAGACCAGCGTCAGTCTGGAGGAAGCCTTCTGGACCGGGATGAAGGAAATTTCCAGCGCGCGCGGCATGACCTTGTCGGAACTGGTCGGCGAGATCGACAACAACCGCCAGCAGGGCAACCTGTCGTCCGCCATCCGGCTATATGTGCTCGATCACTTCCGCTCGCGCGCAACACATGCGCAGCCGATGCAGATGCCGGCGCAGCTCTCCGCCAGCCCGCCATTGTGAGCCGCAAGGCCGTATTGGCCCGCACGCGGCGCCGCCAGCCAAATCGATAGCGTACAAATACGATACCCGGCGCGCCAGCTCTGGCCGGCGCGCATGCGGTTTTGCCCGAATAGCGGCATCCTGCGCGTCACGGTAGACTGTTCCTCGCTCCAACCCCGAGAAGAGGAACACGCCGCATGGATACGCCGTATGCCGTCCCCGCCGTCGCGGCGAACCGCGAAAGAACGTTTGCAGTCGTCAAGCGCTCGGTGATCATCGACGGGCACAAAACCAGCGTCAGCCTGGAGGATGCGTTCTGGGACGGCCTCAAGGAAATCGCGCTGCGCCAGGGCATCAGCCTGTCGGTGCTGATTGCGCGGATTCATACCGGCCGCGATACCGCGAACCTGTCCTCCGCGATCCGGCTGTATGTGCTCGATCACTTCCGCTCGCGCGCCATCACCCATCTCCTGATCGGCAGCCGGCAGCAGCGCGCCGCGCAAGCCTCCGCTCCGCAAGAGGCGCTGGCCTAAGCGTTACGGACGTGCCGGCTGCGGCGTCAGCACCAGCGGCGGGTTGGCCGGCGGATGGGCTTTGGGCGCGGCGCGGGCGGCGCCGGGCGCGGGACGAACCTCCACCGGTGGCGGCAAAGGCGCGACTGGGGGCACGACCGGGGCCTGCGGTGCCGTCGCGGCCGGACGCGATGCCGGCACGGATGGCGTAATTGATGGCGGCCTGGCTTCGGGGGCCGGTCGCGGCGGAGACGGAGGCACCGGCGGCGCAGGAGGCGGCGACGCCGACGGCGCAACCGTGTCCGGCCTGGCCGCCCTCGCCGTGGCATCGCCGCGTTCGATGGCATCGAGCCGTTGCGTCTCGCGCTCGATAGTGCGCAGCGCCAGCCACGAGGCCAGCGACGACACGTCCGTCATCACCTGCGGCCGATCGGGGGTGCCGTGGACGAACAGCGTCAGGTCGGGATGGCTCGACGCGGCGCCGTGACGGGTCGAGGTCAACGTCGCGCGCATGTCGAACTGATCGGCAGCGATATCGTAGCCGCCCGAGACAATCGCCTGCGCGCCCTCGCCGTTCAGCGTCGCCGGGCCGGCGCGCAGCCGCCCGTCCTTGATGTTGAAAGCCATCTCCGCGTTGCCGACGGCGAGCGCGCCGGCAGCAAGCGCAGGCGCCACCTCGGCCTTCAGCGCTTCCTCGGCAACCGACTGCTTGCCCTCGCCGGCGGCGAGCGCGACATCGAAGGCGCGCGGATCGAGCCCGCCGATCCGCGCATTCTCCATCGCCAGCGACCCGCTGCCCGACAGCGCACCGGCCAGCGCGGCAGCGCTCCGGCCCTGGCTCGCCAGCGTCATCTGCAAGCCGGCGCGCCCCGCCGGCAGCTTGAGCGCGCGATAGCGCAGGGCCGCGCCATCGGCGCCGGCGAGCGAGACGCGGGCGCTGAGCAGCATGCCGTCGTCGGTCCGCCGCGTATCGAGATCGCCGGTGAGTTCGCCGCCGCCTATTCCACCTTTCAGCGCATCGAGCGTCAGCGCGCGGCCATCGGCACGGATCACGCCGCTCAAGGGATGCAACTCGGCGCCACCCGGCAGCATCGCACGCTGCACCCGAAACACGACGCGGCCGCGCGCGCCCTGCAAGCGGGCAAGGCGCGCAAGATCGTCGCCCGTCGTGCTGCCGCCCATGGCGTAGCCGAACACGGCAGGAATGCTGAGGCGGTCGAGGCCAAGATCGCCGTCAAGCGCCGCATCCTCGCCCCATGCAAGGTTGCCGGTGAGCCGCGCACCACCGATCAGCGCATCGATCGCCTCGGCCGTGAGGCGCGCATCGGACAACGCGATACGGGCCGAGCCGGTAACCGGGAGGGTCGACGTCAATCCGGCCAGCGGCGCCAGGTCGGCCTTGCGCAGCGTCAGCGCCAGCGTTGCCGACGGTTTTGCGGCAAACGGCTCGGCGGTGCCGGCGGCTGAGGCTTCAAGCCCGGTGCCGGACAATTTGCCCGTCACCCGCAGCGGCTTGCGCGGCGTGCCGACCATCGCCGCTTCCAGCGACGCGGCACCGTTGCCGACCGCCGCCACGCCATCGAGACCGACCAGCTTCATCAACGGCGAAGCCGATCCGGCGGCAAGCCGCGCCTCGACGCCGATTTCCGTCTGCGCCAGCGCATCGAGGTCGATCCCGCCGATAGCGGCAAGCGGCGGCGCCGCCGTCAGCGTCGCACGGCCGGTCAATGGCGTCGCATCAAGGTCGAGCGCGGCATTGAGCAGCCCGTGGTCGGGACGTGCATCATCCTTGCCGAGCGTCGCGGCCAGCTTGAGCCGCACATGACCGCGCTGCGAGGAGAGCTTTGCCAGCCGGGCGGCCAGCGAAGGGGCCGACGATTGCAGCAGCGCCACGAACGAGGCGAGCGACGGCGCGGTCGCATCCAGCGTCACCTGCCCGGTCGAGGCCGCGCGGTCGAACGCGCCCTTGCCATCGACCGCGATGCCGCTGCCGGCCCCGAAAGTCAGCCTGTCGAGCGTGACGGCATCCGGCCCGTAGGCGAGCCGAAGCGCCACCGGCTTGACCTCCTGCCCGGCCACCACGGCACGGGCGATATCGAGCGCAAGATGCGCCTCGCGCGGCCACGGCATGGTGCCGCCGGCCGCCGCGCGCAGCACGGCACCGGCTGCGTCGAGGTCGAGCCGCTCGGCGCTGAGTGCGGCCTCGGCCCGCAGGCCGTCGTCGCGGTCGAGCCCGGACAGCGTCAGCCGGCCGCCAAAACTGTCGCCGGCAAGATCGGCGCTGAGTTCCTCGACGGCCAGCCGTCTGGCGTCGATGCTGAGGCGCCCGGCCGCCCGCAACGGCCGCTCGATGCGGGGCGCTGCATCACTGCGCCCGCGCAGCCATGCCGCGAACGCATCGGGGTCGGTGGTGGCGATCTCGACGCCGCCGCTGAAGCCGCCGCCGTCGCCCGGCCACACCACCGCCTCGCGGATGACGATATCGGTCGCGCCGGGCGCACGGGCGGCCAGGCGATCGATCGCCCAGTCCGTGGCATCGCCGCGCAAGGTCGCGGTTACGCCTTGCACCGGCCGGCCGCCCAGCGTGACGGTTTCGGCGCTGGCCTCGACCGTAACCGGCACCGGCGGCAGCGCCAGCCCGGCGACCAGGGCGCTGAGCGTCGTCCACCCGGTGCCGGCGCCGCCGCCAGGGTCGGGCGCAGCCCGCAGCAGGCGATCGGCGTCGATCTGCCGCGCATCGAGGCTGACGCGCAGCTGCGGCGCGGCACCGAAGCGCATCTCGCCGCCGCCCGACAGTTTTGCCGCCATGGTGTCGGCGCCGTAGGTCACCTCGAACTGCTCGAAGCGGGCCGCCGCCGGATCGGCCTTGAGCCGCGTGGCGATCCGCCACGGCAGGCCGCCCTTGTCGCCGCCTCCCCGGCGCTCGAGCGTCAGCGCGCCATCGAACTGCGGCCGCGAAGCGGCAAAGCGCAAGGTCCCGTCGAGATCGAGGCCAAAGGCCTGCGCAGGCGAGGTCACCACCGCATGCAGTTTCATGCCCTCCCCGCCCGCGGTCGGGTTGGACGAGATGCGGAACGGGTAGCGCACGCCGTCGATGCTGGCATTGCCCTCGCCGCGCACCGCGCCGGCGAGCGAGCGCACGTCGCCGGAGAAAGCGATGTCCTCCAGCTCCAGCGTGGTGCGGCTGGCGCCGTCGTGCAGCGCGATGCGGCCGGTAACGTTGAGACGATCGATGGCAAGCGTGGTGAGATCGACGCCGCCCATGCCTGCGGGCCAGGCGATACGGCCGCGCCAGTCGAGCCCGAAATCCAGCGCCATGCCGTTGACGGTGAGTTCGGTGGCGCGCCACTCGCCGCGCATCAAGGCGCCGAGATTGAACTCGACCGCGAGAGCATCGGCGCTGGCGCGGCCGAGCCCGCCGCCCTGGTCGCCGACCTCGACGGCCTTGAGCCGCAGCGACGGCACCGGCAGCAGCGTCGCGCGCATGTCGCCGGTGACCCGCACCGGCACGCCGACGACGCGCGCGGCGGCAGCCTCGAACTGCGGCCGGAACCGGTTCCAGTCGATGAAATGCGGCCCGACCAGGGCCGCAACCAGCGCCACGATGAACGCGATCGCCACGCCGAGCAGCGTCGTCTGCACGGTTGCTCCACACGATTCCGTCAGTGCGGCAGTATACCGGGCACGGCCCGCGAAGTCACAACCGCCGTCGGCGGCTTCACGTTGGCGGCAGGATCTTGCCCGGATTGAAGATGTTCTGCGGGTCGAGCGCCTTCTTCAATGCGCGCATGGCGTCGATCGCCGCCCCGCCCAGTTCGCCGGCGAGATATTCCTGCTTGCCCTGGCCGATGCCGTGCTCGCCGGTGCAGGTGCCGTCCATCGCCTGCGCCCGCCTGACCAGACGGCCGATAAAGGCTTCGGCGCGGGTCACCTCGGCCGGATCGCTGACGTCGCATAACAGCGAGCAGTGGAAATTGCCGTCGCCGACATGGCCGACGATCGGCCCCTCAAGGCCGCTGGCCTTCATGTCGTCCTCGGTCTCGACCACGCAATCGGCCAGCCGCGAGATCGGCACGCAGACGTCGGTGGCGATCGCCTGCGAGCCGGGGCGTAGCGCCTTCACCGCCCAGTAGGCGTCGTGCCGCGCCTGCCACAGCCGCGAGCGGTCCTCGGGGCGCGTCGCCCACTCGAAACCGCTGCTGCCGCATTCGGCGGCGATCTCGCCGAACATCCGGGTCTGCTCGGCCACCTCGACCTCGCTGCCATGAAACTCCAGCAGCAACAGCGGCGTCTCCGGCAGCGTCAGCTTGGAATAGGCGTTGCAGGCCGCGACCTGGGCGGCGTTCAACAGTTCGATGCGCGCCAGCGGGATGCCGGTCTGGATCGCCAGAATGGTGGCGCGGCAGGCGCCTTCGACGCTGCCGAACGAGCATGCCGCCGCCGAGATGGTATCGGGGATGCCGCGCAGCCTGAGCGTGATTTCGGCGATGATGCCGAGGGTGCCTTCGGCACCGACGAACAGATGGGTAAGATCGTAGCCGGCCGAGGATTTTTTCGCCCGCGTGCCGGTGGTGACGATCTCGCCGTCGCCGCGCACCACCTTCAGCGCCAGCACGCTGTCGCGCATGGTGCCGTAGCGCACCGCGTTGGTGCCGGACGCACGTGTCGCCGCCATGCCGCCGAGCGAGGCATCGGCGCCGGGATCGATGGGAAAGAACAGCCCCTGATCGCGCAAGTGCTCATTGAGCATCTTGCGGGTGATACCGGGCTCCACCACGCAGTCGAGGTCGTCGGAATGCACGGCCAGCACCCGGTTCATATCGCGCAGGTCGATGCACACGCCCCCGGCGGGAGCGTTGACCTGGCCCTCCAGCGAGGTGCCGGTGCCGAAGGCGATGACCGGCACGCCGCGCGGCGCGCAGATGCGCACCACGTCCTGAATGTCGGCGGTGGTCTGCGCCATCACCACGGCGTCGGGCGGCTGCGGCGGAATCCAGGTGGTGGTGTGGGCATGCTGCTCGCGCACCGCCTGCGAGGTGACGAGACGGTTGCCGAAGCGCGCGGCCAGCGCCTCGATCGCGTCGGCAAGCGCCGTGGCCCGCGGCCGGGCCACAGTGGTGAAAACGGATTGCGACACCGCAAGACCCTCCCGATTGTCCGCCCCGGCGACAAAATCGTATAACCCCGTAACGGGCGCCGCCGCCAGCGGATTTCCCGACCCACCGGCGCAACCGAGGACTGACGATGACGCAACACACGACCGGCGCGATCGCCGCCCCCTTCATCGCGCCGATCCAACAGATCGAGCCGCAATGGATCGACGGCAACGGCCATCTCAACATGGCCTATTACAACGTCATGTTCGACCGCGCCATGGATGTCTTCGCCGACAGCATGAACATCGGCTGGAGCTATGTGACGGACCGCGGCGGCTCGATCTTCACCGCTGAAATCCACGTCCGCTACATCCGCGAAATCCACCTCGGCGACCCGGTGCAGATCGCCGCGTTTCTCATTGCCGCCGACGACAAGCGCATTCACACGTTTCAGGAACTGCGCCACGCCACCGAGGGCTGGCTGTCGGCGACCTCAGAGAACATCATGCTTCACGTCGATATGGGCTCACGCAGGACGGCGCCGTTCCCGCCCGATATCATGGCCGGCATCCGCGCGGTGGCCGACGCCCATGCCGGCCTGCCGCGCCCCGACGGGGTCGGCCGCAGGATCGCGATGCCGGTCAGGGCGAAGGCGTAGGGAAACGGGGCGTCATATGCCCCGCCGCCCGCGCACGAACCCCATCACCAGCGAGACCACGAAAAGAATGATGGCGATAAAGAAAATCACCTTGGCGATCTCGATGGACGCCCCGGCGATCCCGCCGAAGCCCAGCAGGCCGGCAATGAGCGCCACGATCAGAAAAGTCAAAACCCAACCCAGCATATGAATCTCCTCCTGCCAATTGAAACGCCTGATGGGGGATCGCCGCGCACACGGCCACCCTCGTCATGATCACAATCCGGGGCGAATGGCCCGGTTCCGATGGCGGGAGCCGGCAGCCGGCACAAAAAATCCACCGATGGAGCGGAACCTTTCCGCCGGTACCGAGAGCTGTCGCAGCGGGCGCGCGGCGCCTATATCAAGGCTCCCTTTCCCGGCACCGCAGTGCCATCCTGCCGGCATGACGATTCGCATGATCGAGCCCGACCGCACCGGCGCCGCGCGCGTCCCCGACCACCAGCCTGCCGCCGGCGGCATCGCCGCCCGCGCACGCGCTGCCGCCGCGCCAGCCTATCTTGCCGCGCTCAACCCCGAGCAGCGCGCCGCGGTGGAGACGCTCGACGGCCCGGTGCTGGTGCTGGCCGGCGCCGGCACCGGCAAGACGCGGGTGCTGACCACGCGCATCGCCCACATCCTCAGCCTCGGCCGCGCCCGCCCCGGCGACATCCTCGCCGTCACCTTCACCAACAAGGCGGCGCGCGAGATGAAGGCGCGGCTCAGCCAGATGCTCGGCCATGCCGTCGAAGGGATGCCGTGGCTCGGCACCTTTCACTCCATCGGCGGCCGCATCCTGCGCTATCACGCCGAGCTGGTGCAGTTGAAATCCAACTTCACCGTGCTCGACGTCGACGATCAGGTGCGGCTTCTCAAACAGCTTCTGCAGGCCGACGGCATCGACGACAAGCGCTGGCCCGCGCGGATGCTCGCCGGCCTGATCGACGGCTGGAAGAACCGCGGGCTGACGCCGTCGCAGGTGCCGCCCGGGGAAGCCGGGATGTTCGGCAATGGCCGCGGCGGCAAGCTCTACGCAGCCTATCAGGAGCGGCTGAAAATCCTCAACGCCGCCGACTTCGGCGACCTGCTTCTCGAAAACATCCGGCTGTTCCGCGAGCACCCGGACGTGCTGCGGCAGTACCAGCACCGCTTCAAGTTCATTCTCGTCGACGAGTATCAGGACACCAACGTCGCCCAGTACCTGTGGCTCCGGCTGCTGGCGCAGGCGCCGGCACACGGAAGCGACGCGACTGCCCTTCCCTCTCCCCGTTCTTCACGGGGAGAGGTCGGATTGCAAAGCAATCCGGGTGAGGGGCAGACAGGAAACAGCGCACATCTTGATGCCGCCCCTCACCCCAACCCTCTCCCCGCAGGCGGGGAGAGGGAGAACGCGCGACAAACGTCTGCGCAAAAGAACATCTGCTGTGTCGGCGACGACGACCAGTCGATCTACGGCTGGCGCGGCGCCGAGGTGGACAACATTTTGCGCTTCGATCACGACTTTCCTGGCGCGAAGGTGATCCGGCTCGAGCGCAACTACCGCTCCACTGGCCATATCCTCGCCGTCGCCTCGCACCTCATCGCGCACAACGAGGGCCGGCTCGGCAAGACGCTGCGCACCGAGGACGCCGACGGTGAGAAAGTCACCGTCACCGGCGCGTGGGATTCGGAGGAAGAAGCTCGCGCCATCGGCGAGGAGATCGAGGACCTGCAGCGCCACGGCCATGTGCTCGACGAGATCGCCATTCTGGTGCGGGCCTCGTTCCAGATGCGCGAGTTCGAGGACCGCTTCATCACGCTTGGCCTGCCCTATCGCGTGATCGGCGGGCCGCGCTTCTACGAGCGGCAGGAAATCCGCGATGCGCTGGCCTATCTGCGCATCGTCAGTTCGCCCGCCGACGACCTCGCCTTCGAGCGCATCGTCAATGTGCCGAAGCGCGGACTTGGCGAGGCGTCTGTGCAACTGCTGCACGACCATGCCCGCAAGCGCCGCATTCCGCTGTTCGAGGCGGCGCGTGCCGTGATCGAGACCGACGAACTGAAGCCGAAAGCGCGCAGCGCGCTGCGTGCGCTCGTCGACAGCTTCGATCGCTGGCGGGCGCAGCGCGACGCCATCCCCCACACCGAACTGGCCGAGATCATTCTCGACGAGTCCGGCTATACCGAGATGTGGCAGAAGGACCGTTCCGCCGACGCGCAAGGCCGGCTCGACAATCTGAAAGAGCTGGTGCGCTCGATGGAGGAGTTCGAGAACCTGCAGGGCTTCCTCGAACACATCGCGCTGGTGATGGACCGCGACGGCGCCGCCGGCGAGGATGCCGTTTCGATCATGACGCTGCACTCCGCCAAGGGGCTGGAGTTCGACACCGTGTTCCTGCCGGGGTGGGAGGAAGGGCTGTTTCCGCACCAGCGTGCGCTCGACGAGCAGGGCCGCGCGGGCCTGGAAGAGGAACGCCGCCTCGCCCATGTCGGCATCACCCGCGCGCGGCGCCGCGCCAAGATCTACTTCGCCACCAACCGCCGCATCCACGGCACCTGGTCGACCACCGTGCCGTCGCGCTTTCTCGACGAACTGCCGGCCGACCACGTCGAGATCACCGAATCCAAGGGCGGCAGCGGCTGGGGCGGCGCGGGCGGCTACGGCGCCTCGCGCTTCGACAACCTGGAGGCGTTCGGCTCGAGCTACACGACGCCGGGCTGGCAACGGGCGCAGAGCAATCGCGGGCGCGGCGCAGGCTCGGGACGCGGCGACCGGCGTGGGCCGCTGACCATCGAAGGCGAACTGGTCGCCAAATCGACCGGCACGACGTCGGATTTTTTGCTCGGCGAACGCATCTTCCACCAGAAGTTCGGCTATGGCCGCATCACCCGGATCGACGGCAACAAGTTGACCATCGCCTTCGAGAAGGCCGGCGAGAAGAAGGTGGTCGACAGCTTTGTGACGCGGGCGTGAGTGCGGTTACACGTCGCGGACATCATTCCCTCGTCATACAAATTCTCGTCATGCCCCGCGCTTGTCGCGGGCATCCACGTCTTGACGCCCCCAGCTTCTCTCCCCCAGCTTTCTCTCCCCCAGCTTTCTCTCCCCCAGCTTTCTCTCCCCCAGCTTTCTCTCCCCCACCCTTCCCTCCCCGCTTGCGGGAGAGGGAAGGGTGGGGGTGGATGGCCGGAACAAGTCCGGCCATGACGGTGGAGCTATGACGAGGAGAGGGTTCAGCGCCGCTTGTAGCAGTGGAAGCGGTTGCGGCTGTCGTAATAGCCGCGGCACTGGCGGCGGCTGCCCTCGGGAATGCCGAGCACGCCCTTGACGCCGCCGACCACACCGCCGACGCCAAGCCCGATCGCGCCGCCGACGGCGCCACCGACCGGCCCTGCGGCGCGATTGCCTTCACGCGCGCCCTGTCGCGCGCCCTGCTCGGCGCCGCGGAAAACGCCCTGCGCCTCGGCCGGCGTGGACGTCACCGGGGCCAACGCCAGCACGGCCAACAGGCCGGCGCCGGCAACGAGGCCCAGCTTCAGGCGCGCTGTAAAACGGGATGCGCTGCCCGGTGATACGGTCATCATGTTCGCAGTGTTCATGGGGTCTCCCCAGCGTTGAATCGGGCGTCTCGGCAGGATGCCCGACGCATGACGATATACGCGCACCCCGCCACTGACAAATGCCATAGCGCCCGAAAAGTTGCATCGCTCCGCGCGGACCGGCCTGAGCCGATCGCGGCCGGCCAGCCTGAGACAACGCCGCGACAATGCCGTGTTCGTGATTAACGCTGTTGCCATATGCCGCTGGAATCCGTCGTTGTCCGTGTGCTTACATGGCGGCCTGAACGCCGCGACGAAGGCAAGCCGGCCCTTTCCGTACGAGGCCATGGCAGGACTGCGGCGGAGGGAAGTCGTCATGCGTCGCCTCGTTTATCCGGCTCTCGCCGCCGCCGCGCTGATCGCGGCGACCGGCGCACGGGCCGATGTCGCCATCACCGTGGACAAGGATGCCCAGCAGATGACCGTCGCGGTGGACGGTCAGGTGCGCTACCGCTGGCCGGTCTCCACCGGCAATCCCTCCTACGAGACGCCGAACGGCACGCATCGCGCCTTCCGCATGGAGCCGGACCACTTCTCCAAGGAATTCGACGACGCGCCGATGCCGCACTCGATCTTCTTCACCAAGCGAGGACACGCCATCCACGGCACCTTCTCGGAGAAGAGCCTCGGCACACCGGTCTCGCACGGTTGCGTGCGGCTGTCGCGCGCCCATGCCGCCGCGCTTTACAAACTGGTCGAGGACCAGGGCGTGCTGAAGACCACCGTCACGTTGACCGGCTCGTCGCGCGTCGCGCTGGCCCGGCTCAAGACCCAGCCGAAGGCAACGGCCGTCGCCCGCCGCGACGCCGCGCCGGACTATGACGCGAATGGCGCGCCAGTGGCTGTGCCGCGTCAGATCGTGCCGCGGCCCCTCTATGCGCAGCCGGTCGTCCCGCAGCAACGCGATCTCGCCGACGATGCCTATGCCGCCGAGATGGCCGACGCGCCCGCTCCCGCGCCGCGGCGCTATCGCCGCCTGCGGGACGCGCGGATCTATGCCGCCGACGAACCGGACTATGGGCGACGCGGCTATGACGATGCCCCACGCGCCTACGCGCCGCCGCCCGGCTACTATGGCGGCTACAGCGGCTATGGCGGCCGCGGCCTGTTCAGCTCCGGCTGGTAGGTCAGTTGCCGCGCCACTGCCGCCACAGCGCGCCCAGCACGTTGCTGTAGTCGTCGGTCCATACCCGCTGCCCCGCTGACGGCTCCGTCAGCACCCATGCGCCCTGCCCGGCAAGCGCGCCGATGTCGGCGGCGTCGGCCGCGGACAACACCACCGTGGTCGAGAAGATATAGGCGTCGCTGTCGTCGGTCTCGTCGGTGTGGACCCAGCTCGCAAGACCGTTGGCGGCGGCAATGCCGACAGCGACGCTCGCCAGTTCCAGATGCCGGTTGGAGACGTGCATCAGCACCGCGCCGTACGGGGCGAGCTTGCGCTTGTAGATCGCCATCGCCTCCTGCGTCGCAAGGTGAATGGGGATGGCATCGGAGGAATAGGCGTCCACGATTACCAGATCGTAGGTGCCGTCCGGCTCCCCGCTGAAGGTCAGGCGCGCATCGCCGATCACCGGCGCGAGATCCGGCGCGCAGGACGTGATGAAGGTGAAGTGCCGCGGGTCGCGCGCGGTCGCGACCATCAGGGGATCGATCTCGAAAAAACGCCAATGCTCGCCCGGCTCGGCCGCACAGGTCAGCGTGCCGGCGCCGAGCCCGATCACCGCGACGCGGAGCGGCGCACTCTTGCGGGCACGGATCGCGGCGATGGCCTGCCCGATGCCGCCGTTCGCGTGGTAATAGGAAATCAGTTCGGGTCGCGCTGGCGCGGCTTCGCCGGCGGCGGGCAGCCGCTCCGCGCCATGGATGGTGGTGCCGTGCATCAGCACGCGGTAGCGGCCGTCGATGGTGGTGACGATCTTGTGGACGCCGAAGAAGCTGCGCACGGTTTCGACGCGGCCGTCGTCGCCGGGATAGAGGTGAACCAGCATCAGGGCCAGCGCCGTCGCGGCCGCGCCTTTGAGACGATGCGCCGGCAACAGCACCATGATCAGCATCGCCACGATGGCCGCTATCGCGATCGCCTCATTGCGATTCGCCTCCATCGATGCAAAGGCGCTGCCGCCACGCCAGGCCGGCCACGCCAATGCCACGGCCGCCAGCACCAGCCCGAGCCACAGCAGCGCCAGGCGTCGCCCCGGTGCTCCCGCGGGCCGACACAGCACGGCGGCAGCGATCAGGATCGGATATTCGGCCACCCACGAGAACGCATAAGGCGCAACCAGGGCGGTGAACAGGCCGCCGACCATGCCGCCGAACGACAGCGCCACGTAGAAGCCGGTGAGATAGGCGGCCGGCGGCCGGGTGTGCGCCAGTTCGCCGTGGCAGGCGAGTGCGATGACGAAGAAGCACGCCAGATGCCCGCCGAGCGTCAGCGGCAGGTTGTAAACGCTGCCGATGCCGATCAGCAGAACGGCGCCACCGATCGCCAGCGGCGACAACGCCAGCACGACGCGGTGCGGCAGCGGCGGCCGCGACATGAACACCAGCACCCAGGTCAGCAGGTAAAGCGACAGCGGCAGCACCCACAACAGCGGCGCGGCGGCGACATCGGCCGAGATATGCGCCGTCACCGCCACCAGAAGGCCGGACGGCACCGCGGCGAGAAACATCCAGCGCAGCCGCAGGCGCCACGCCGGCGGCGGCGCGGCCGGCGCCGCCATATCCGCATCGATCCGTCCCGGCGCGCGCAGCAGCACCACGCCACAGGCGGCGATGAGAACGATCAACGCCCCGTAGCCGACGGTCCATGCCAGATTTTGCGCATGCAGCGTCAGCATCGGCTCGATCAGCAGCGGATACGACAGCAGCGCGAGAAAGCTGCCGACATTGGAGGCGGCGTAGAGGAAATACGGATCGCCGCCGTGCGGGTGGCCGGAGCGGGCGAACCAGGCCTGCAACAGCGGATTGTTGGCGGCGAGCGCGAAGAACGGCAAGCCGATCGAGACCGCGAACAGGCCGAACAGCCACAGCGCCGTATAGGACGGCGGCGGCACACCCCAGCCCACCGCGATCGACAGCGGCAGCGTGACCAAGGCGGCCGCCAGCAGCACCAGATGCACCGCCACGGCAACGCGCCGCGACGCAGCCGTGGTCAGCCAGTGCGCATAGGCATAGCCCGCGAGCAGCAGCGTCTGGAAGAACGCCATCGCCACCGACCACACCGCCGGCGAGCCGCCCAGCCGTGGCAGCACCATCTTGGTGAACAGCGGCTGCACCGAGAACAACAACAGCGCGCTGAGGAAGATCGCGGCGGTGTGGAGTGCAAGGATCGCGGCGTTGCGCGAGGCGGCTTCGGGCGAGGCGGGCAACATGACAACTCCGTCGCAGACCCGGCGGCCGGGCGGCGGATACCATCATAGGTCATTCGCGGCAGCAATGCGGCGCATGGCGCGGTGCCCGGAGTTACGCTAAACCTTGCGCCATGGCGGATTACGATGCGGTCATCGTCGGCGCGGGACACAACGGCCTCACCTGCGCCGCCTATCTCGCCATGGCGGGCCTCAGCGTGCGCGTGATCGAGCGTCGCAACGTAGTTGGCGGCGCTGCGGTGACGGAGGAGTTCTGTCCCGGCTTCCGCAACTCGGTCGCCGCCTACACCGTGAGCCTGCTCAATCCAAAAGTGATCGCCGACCTACGGCTGCACGACCATGGCCTCACCATCGTCGAACGCCGCGCGCAGAATTTCCTGCCTGCTCCCGACGGCAGCTTTCTGCTCACCGGCGACAACCACACCCGCGAGTCCGTGGAGCGTCTTTGCCCAGGCGACGTCGTGCGCATGGAGGCGTTCAACCGCGAACTGGAGCGCATCGCCGACGTGCTGCGCGCTTTCGTGCTGCGCGCGCCGCCGAACCTCGTCGAGGGCTTTAGCCTGGCTTCGTTGCGCGAGGGCACCAACGCGCTTGCGACCGCAAACATCCTGCGCGGACTGCCGATCGAGGATGCGCGCAACCTGCTCGACCTGTTCACCCGCTCGGCCGGCGACATGCTGGACGAGCGCTTCGCGCACGATCTGATCAAGGCGCTGTACGGCTTCGACGCCGTGGTCGGCAACTATGCCAGCCCCTACGCGGCGGGCACGGCTTACGTCATGCTGCATCATGCCTTCGGCGAGGTGAACGGCAGGAAAGGCGTGTGGGGCCATGCCATCGGCGGCATGGGCGCGATCACGCAAGGCATGGCGGCGGCGGCGCGCGCGGCCGGGGCGGAGATTTCCACCGGCACCGGCGTGCGCGACGTGATCGTCGAAGGCGGCCGCGCCTGCGGGGTCGTGCTGGAGAGCGGCGAGAGCGTGCGCGCGCATTACGTCGTCAGCAACCTCAATCCGACGCTGCTCTACGGCCGCCTGATGCCGCAAGGCAGCGTGCCGGACGTCTTTGCAAAGCGCATCGCGCGCTGGCGCAACGGCTCCGGCACCTTCCGCATGAACGTGGCGCTCGACCGGCTGCCGTCGTTCACGGCGCTGCCCGGCGACGGCGACCACCTCACCGCCGGCATCATCATCGCGCCAAGTCTCGCCTATATGGATCGCGCCTACCACGACGCCCGCGCCGAGGGCTGGAGCCGCGCGCCGATCGTGGAAATGCTGATCCCGTCGACGCTCGATGACAGCCTGGCACCCAAGGGCGCGCATGTCGCCAGCCTGTTCTGCCAGCACGTCGCGCCGCAACTGCCCGACGGCGCCTCATGGGACGACCATCGCGATACCGTCGCCGATCTGATGATCGACACCGTCGAGACCTATGCCCCCGGCTTCAAGGCGAGCATCGTCGGCCGCCAGGCGCTGTCGCCACTCGACCTCGAACGCGAGTTCGGGCTGATCGGCGGCGACATCTTCCACGGTGCGCTGACGCTGAACCAGTTGTTTTCGGCGCGGCCGATGCTGGGGCAGGCCGACTATCGCGGACCGATCGCAGGGCTTTACCACTGCGGCTCCGGCAACCACCCCGGCGGCGGCGTCACCGGCGCGCCGGGGCACAATGCGGCAGCCGTCGTGCTGCGCGACCACCGCGCGCTGTTCCGCTGACCGTCGAGGCTTGTGCAAGGCTCCTGCACAAGCCTGTGGAAAGGTGGCGCGGAACCCATCCCGCATCCTGTGGATAACGCGGTTCACCGTCTGTGGATAACCGTGTGGGGGACGCCGCACCACGCCTGCGGACATCCTGTCGATAAACGCCGTACAAATCCCTGACGATCCTGTGTATGGGTTGTCCGCAACGTGTGGAGAGCCGGTGGATCGCTGTCCGCCGCCTTTCTTTTTTCCGCGAGTGTCCATGACGACCGCCACCCCGCCCGCCATCCGCGCCACCTTCGCCGTGCCTGACGAGGCGAGCGGGCGCCGCATCGCCGACATCCTCGCCGAGAGCATCGATACCGATAGCGCGGCCGTCACCGCGTTCGAGCAGCCGGGCGGCGGCTGGGCGGTGACGCTGCATTTCGCCGCCGCACCGGACGAGGCCGCCTTGCGCGATCTGGTCGCACTGGCGGCAGGCGCGGAGGCCGCCGCCGCGCTCGCGCTCGACACGGTGGCGGCGCAGGACTGGGTGGCGGCCAGCCTCGACGGTTTGAGGCCGGTGGAAGCCGGCCGCTTCGTCGTTCACGGCCGCCATGACCGCCATCGCGTCCCGGCCAACAAGCTCGGCATCGAGGTGGAGGCGGCGCTCGCCTTCGGCACCGGCCATCACGGCACCACGCGCGGCTGCCTGTTGCTGCTCGACGACGTGCTGCGCCGGCGCCGGCCGGTGCGTGTGCTCGACCTCGGCACCGGCACCGGCGTGCTGGCGATGGCCGCCGCCAAGGCGCTGCGCCGGCCCATTCTCGCCAGCGATATCGACGCGCAGGCGGTGCGCGTGGCGCATGACAACGCCCGCCGCAACGGTCTCGGCGAATTCGTCGACTGCATTCAGGCCGCTGGCCTCGGCGCACCGGCCTTCGCGGCATGGGGACCGTTCGACCTGGTGCTTGCCAACATCCTCGCCAATCCATTGCGGGCGATGGCAACCGACCTTGCGCGCCATCTCGCGCCGAACGCGCTGGTCATCCTGTCGGGGCTGTTGCCGGCGCATGCCGGGCCGGTGATTGCCGCCTATCGCGCGCGCGGCCTGAGGCTCGTGCGGCGGCTCGACGTCGAAGGCTGGTCCAGCCTGTTGCTGCGCGCGCCGCCGGCACCGCGGCGCATTGCCGGCCGCGGCCACCGGCCTTAGGCTGGCGCCATGTTCGAGGCTCACTTCCAGACGTTCGAGGATGCCGAGGGCGGCGTCGCGCTCGCCGCCCGGCTCGCGGCGCTGCGCGCGGAACTGACAAGTCGCGGCCTGACCGGCTTCGTGGTGCCGCGCGCCGATCAGCACCAGAACGAATACGTGCCGCCGGCAGACGAACGGCTGGCCTGGCTCACCGGCTTCACCGGCTCGGCCGGGCTTGCGGTAGTGCTGCGCGAACAGGCCGCGCTGTTCGTCGATGGCCGCTACACGCTGCAGGCGGCCAAGCAGGTCGACGACCGTGCCTTCCGCGTGGAATCGCTGATCGCCCCACCGCCGGAGGACTGGATCGCCGCGCATCTTGCGCCCGGCGACCGCCTCGGCTTCGACCCGTGGCTGCACACCAGCAGCGCGGCGGACAAATTGCAGGCCGCCTGCGCGCGTGCCGGCGCAACGCTGGTCGCGGTCGAGGGCAACCCGATCGATACGGTGTGGCGCGAGCGCCCTGCCCCGCCGCTTGGCGCCGTCACCGTCCATGGCTTGAGCCTCGCCGGCGAAGACGTTGCCGCAAAACTCGACCGCATCCGCGCCGATCTCGCCAGAACAGGTGTCACCGCCCAGGTGCTGTCCGATCCGCACGCCGTGGCGTGGACCTTCAACATCCGTGGCGCCGACGTCGCGCATACGCCGCTGCCGTTGTCCTATGCCGTCGTGCCACGCGAAGGCCGGCCGACGATCTTCATCGATGCCCGCAAACTGTCGAACAGCGCGCGCGACCATCTCGAACAGACCGCCGATGTCGCGGCTCCCGAGGCGCTCGCCCCGCGCCTTGCCGAACTGGCCCGTGGCGGCGCGGCGATCGGCCTCGACAGCGCGACCGCCGCCGACGCACTGAGCCGGCTGGTGCGGGCGGCCGGCGGCGAGCCGCGCATCGCGCCCGATCCGGTCGCGCTTCTCAAGGCCGTAAAGAACGAGGTCGAAGTCAAGGGCACGCAGGCGGCGCACCGGCGCGACGGCGCGGCGCTGGCCCGCTTCCTCGCCTGGCTCGACCGCGAGGGGCCGAGCGGTCACCTCACCGAGATCGACACCGTGGAAGCGCTGGAAACGTTTCGCCGCGACACCGGCGCGCTCAAGGACGTGTCATTCCCGACCATCGCCGGCAGCGGCCCGAACGGCGCCATCGTTCACTACCGCGTCACCCGCAAAAGCAACCGTCGCATTCTCCCCGGCGACCTCGTGCTGATCGATTCCGGCGCGCAGTACGAGGACGGCACCACCGACGTCACCCGCACCATTGCGGTCGGCGAACCGACGGCCGAGATGCGCGACCGCTTCACCCGCGTGCTGCGCGGCCACCTCGCCATCGCGCGCGCGGTGTTTCCCGACGGCACCAGCGGCGCGCAGATCGACGCATTTGCCCGGCAGTATCTGTGGCAGGCCGGGCTCGACTTCGCCCACGGCACCGGCCACGGCGTCGGCAGCTACCTGTCGGTGCATGAAGGCCCGGCGCGCATCTCCAGGATCGGCACCACGCCGCTGAAGCGCGGCATGATCCTGTCCAACGAGCCGGGCTACTACAAGACCGATGCCTACGGCATCCGTATCGAGAATCTGGAACTGGTGGTGGCCGCCGATATCGCCGGCGCCGAGCAGCCGATGAACGCCTTCGCGGCGCTGACGCTGGCGCCGATCGACCGCCGCCTGATCGACACGGCGATGATGACGGCGGAGGAGATTGCCTGGCTCGACGCCTACCATTCGCGCGTCGCGCACGAGATCGGCCCTCTCCTCGACGACGAGGCAACCAGAGCGTGGCTCGCTGCCGCGACCGCTCCCCTCCCTTAATCCCCCTCCCCCGCTTGCAGGGGAGGGTCGGGTGGGGGATAGCCGGGTCAAAGCCGGCCATGGCGATGAAAATCTAGAACAGGCTGGCGACGAACCGCGCCGAGATCAGAAGCAGGAACAGGCCGAAGGCGATTTCCAGCTTTCGCTTCGGCATTTTGTGCGCGAGCCTGACGCCCATCGGCGCCGTGAAAATGCTGGTCGGCATCACGATCAGGGAGGCGATCAGCGAGACATAGCCGAGCGCGAACGGAAATTGCAGCGCGCCGACGCCCGGGTTTGCCGCTGCCGCCGGCCAGCCGGCATAGATGTAGCCGAGCGCGCCGGGGATCGAGATCAACACGCCGAGCCCCGATGAGGTGGCGATCGCCTGATGGATCGGCCGACCGTAAAACGTCATGAAGATGTTGGAGAGCTGACCGCCGCCGATGCCCATCAGGGTCGAGAGCACGCCGATCAGCACCCCGTAGCCGCGCAGCACGGCACCTCCGGGCAAATCGTTGGCAAAACGCCAGCTATCACGCCCGAACAACAGCCGGATCGCCGAGATTCCGGCGATCACCACGAACACGATCTTGAACAATTCCGCCGGTGCATAGCGCGCGATCAGGCTGCCGAGCACGACGCCGGCCACCACCGGCACGGCCCAGTTTCTCAGCACGCTGGAATCCACCGTCCGCGTTGCCCGGTGCGCGCGGTAGGAGCGGATCGAGGTCGGGATGATGATCGCGAGCGACGTGCCGACGCACAGCGGCATGCGCACGTCGTCCGGCACGCCGGTGACGCGGAACAGTTCGTACAGCACCGGCACCAGCACCGCACCGCCGCCGACGCCGAACAGCCCGGCGAGAAAGCCGGTCACACCACCGGCGACGAGCAGCGCCATCACCAGCCACGCGACATCGACCATCGACAGACCGGCAATCATCGGAGGCGCCCGAACGGTGAGAGGACAGAGGGGAAACGGTAGCGCGATATGCGCTGTAGCCGCTTCAACCCGATGTTGGCAACCGCCAACCCGCTCTCGGGCTTACTGGCTGGCCCACACGATGCGCGCGATCCAGTCGATGTCGGCGACCGGCAGCGAGCGATCGGCATGGGCGGGATTGAGCGAGCGCAGTTCGACGGCTTTCGCGGTGCGTTTGCGCAATTCCTTGGCCATCACCTCGCCATCGCGCGTCTTGACCACGACGCGGTCGCCGCGCCGGATCGGTGCGGTCGGCGAAACCACGATGACGTCGCCGTCGCGGTAGGCCGGCTTCATGGAATCGCCGGAAATCTCCAGCGCATAGGCGTGCTCGTCGGACAGCGTCGGCAGCCCGACCTCGTCCCAGCCCTTGCCGACGGGAAAGCCACCGTCGTCGAAATAGCCGCCGGCGCCAGCCTCGGCGAAGCCGAGCAGCGGCACCGTCTGCACCTGCCGCTGCGTTGTCTCCTCGATCAGCCGCACAAAAGCGTCCACCGGCGTGCCGGTCGCCGCCAACGCCTTGGCGATCGACTCGGTCGAGGGCCAGCGCTCGCGACCGTCGCTGGTGATGCGCTTCGATTTGTTGAACGTGGTGGCATCGAGCCCGGCCCGCTTGGCAAGGCCGGACGGCGACAGGCCGGAGCGGGCCGCGAGCCGGTCCAGCGCCGTCCAGATCTTGTCGTGGGTCAGCATGCGCGGTCCGTGCGTCGTCGGGGCAATGCGATTGGCGACTGGCCGGAATTTCGAATTAGGAATTATTACCTCATTCCGGTATCCCATGCAATCCGCCCCGGGGCCGCCGCAATGCCGCTTGAAGGCAGCCGCCGGCACCGCTACGGTCCGCCCCCGAGCGGTGGAAACCGCAGAAAACTCAAGGACAAACCTCGCGGTGCGCGCGATCTACAAGATTTGCCCCGCCTCCCTGTGGCGGGAGGCCGAGCGGCAGGGCTCATTTTCCGGCAGCGCCGACGACCGGCGCGACGGCTTCATCCATTTCTCGACTGCCGCGCAAGTGCCGGAGACGCTGAGCCGCCATTTTGCCGGCCAGCACGGGCTGTTCCTCATCGCCGTCGATGCCGACCTGCTGGGCGACGCGCTGCGCTGGGAGCCCTCGCGCGGCGGCGACCTGTTTCCCCATCTCTATGGCGACCTCGATCCCGGCGCCGTCCTCTCCGTCACGACCCTGACGCTGCGCGCCGACGGCTCGCACGATCTGCCGGACCTGCCGTCATGATCCGGGCTTTCGACGCCCTGTCGCTGCCGTTACTGCGCCACCTTGATGCCGAGGACGCCCACCGGCTGGCAATTGCCGGCCTGCGCCTGATGCCGCAGCTTGGCCGCCCCGCCGACGACCCGCGCCTTGCGGTGCGCGCCTTCGGCCTCAACTTTCCCAATCCGATCGGCATGGCGGCGGGCTTCGACAAGAACGCCGAAGCGCCCGACGCGCTGCTGCGGCTCGGCTTCGGCTTCGTCGAGATCGGCTCGGTGACGCCGAAGCCCCAGACCGGCAATCCGCGCCCGCGGCTGTTCCGCCTCGAAGCCGATGGCGGCGTCATCAACCGCATGGGCTTCAACAACGATGGCGCGGACGCCGTGCTGCGCCGGCTCGCGGCGCGCGCGCAGCAGGGCGGCATCGTCGGGGTCAATATCGGCGCCAACAAGGATTCGCCCGACCGCATTGCCGACTACGTGACGCTGATCGAAACCTTCGCGCCGGTCGCGGCCTATTTCACCGTCAACATTTCCTCGCCCAACACGCCGGGCCTGCGCAATCTGCAACAGGCCGGCGCGCTCGACGACCTGTTGATGCGCGTCACCGAGGCACGCGAGCGGGTGCGCACCAGTGCCGGCGAAACGCCGGTGCTGCTCAAGATCGCGCCCGACCTCAGCCTCGGCGAACTCGACGACGTGGTGCAGATCGCACGCCGGCGCCGCATCGACGGCATGATCGTCGGCAACACCACGCTGGCGCGCCCGCCGTCGCTGCGCGACCGCGCGACCGCGCAGGAAGCCGGCGGCCTGTCCGGGCGGCCGCTGTTCCCGCTGGCGACGCGGATGCTGGCAGAGACATATGTGCGCGTCGAAGGCGCCTTTCCGCTGATCGGCGTCGGGGGCATCGATTCCGGCGGCGCCGCGCTGACAAAAATCCGCGCCGGCGCCAGCCTGATCCAGCTTTACTCGTCGCTGGTCTACAAGGGGCTGGGCCTCGTCGCCGACATCAAGGCGGACCTCGTCTCGACGCTGCGGCATACGCAGCGCCAATCGCTCGGCGAGATCGTCGGCGCCGACGCCGCGACGGTTACGGCGGAACGCTGGCCGGCATAGCGCCGGGTAGACCGGCGAAGGACGTGCGCAGCAGCGCCGGATAGCGCAGCGCCTGCAACGCCCCGCGCGCAACGAAGAACACGTGCAGCGCCACCCACAGGCCGGCATTGCCGAGCGGCGTCAGCAGCGCCCACGCTGCAAGAAAGACGAGGAACGACACCAGCATCAGGTTGCGCATGTCGCGCGCCCAGGTCGCGCCGATGTAAACGCCGTCGTAGCCGTAGGCCATCACGCCGCAGACGGGAGCGAGCGCCGCCAGCACCATGAACTCGCGCGCCATGCGGCGCACCTCCTCGTTCGTTGTGGTGAGATCGATCAGGAACGTGCCGAAGGCAAGGAACGCAACGGTCACCGCGATGGCAAAGGTAAAGCCCCACATCAGCACCAGCTTCGTCGCGCGCGCAAAGCCGGTACGATCGCGCGCGCCGACGCTGCGGCCGCAAAGCTGTTCGGCGGCGTTGGCAAGCCCGTCGAGGAAGAACGAGCCGACCAGGATGAAGTTGCCCAGCACGGCGTTGGCGGCGAGCGTGATGTCGCCGGCGCGCGCGCCCTGCGCGGTGAAGAACATGAATGCGCCGACCAGCGCCGCGGTGCGCAGCATGATGTCGCGGTTGACGGCCATCATGCGCGTGAGCTTGGCACGGTCGAGCAGCACCGCGCGCGGCACGCCGAGCGTGCCGCCGAGCAGGCGCCGCGCGATCGCGAGACCAACGACAAGGCCGAGCGCCTCGGCGAGGATCGCCGCCCACGCCGCGCCGGCAACCCCCATGCCGGCGCCCAGCACCAGCGCCAGCGTCGCCGCCATGTTGGCGACGTTGATGACGATCTGCACCGCAAGCGCGAGCCCGGCGCGGGCCCGGCCGATCATCCAGCCGAGCAGCACGTAGTTGGCAAGCGCCAGCGGCGCCGACCACATGCGGATCGCAAAATAAAGCGCAGCGGCCTGCGTCACCGCCTCGCTGCCGCCCATCAGCGGAAACACCACCAGCCGCAGCGGCGCCTGCAGCGCCACCAGCGCAAGCCCGATCACGGCGGCAATCAACAGCCCGCGCGCCAGCATCGCGCGCACTTCCAGCGGATTCGATGCGCCGACCGCCTGCGCGGTGAACGCCACCGTCCCCATCCGTAAAAAGCCGAACAGCCAGAACACGCAGTCGAAGATCACCGAGGCCATCGCCACGCCGCCGAGCAGCGCGGCCTCGCCGAGCCGGCCGATGGCGGTGGTGGCGACGATGCCGAGCAGCGGCGTCGTCAGGTTCGCGAGCATCGCCGGAACGGCGATGGCGAACACGCGCGCATGGGTGACGCGGAAGGCGACCTCCGGCACGTCAGGCAGCCGGCGTCAGCGTCCGCGGGGGGTGTTCACGAGGCGCGAGATCAGCCAGATCGGGACTACGATCACCGCGCCGAGCAGGAAATAGCGCCACAGCGTGTCGATGGCGTCGAAGCCGAGATCCCAGATGGTCCAGAACAGCCGGCGGATGCTGAAGATGATGTTCCAGGGGTCGAGGCCGATCACGGCCAGCACGACGCCGACCAGGATCGACAACAGCACCAGCCGCAGCGCCACCCCGAGCGGCGAGCCGCCGAGAAAGCGCGACAGGCCGCTTTCGCGGGGCGGCAGTTGCGGCGGCGCCTCGAGCGGCCTGTTGTCCATCGGCATCGGAACCCTTTCCCGGCGCGACAGCCGCGCGCGTGTCGTTCAATGCTAGCGCGATTTGCCGCGAAGCAGAAACGCGCCTCACATGGTGCAGTGCATCGTCGGCGTCAAGCCGGCCGTCGGCCCCGCCGCCAGCGGAAAACATCGCCGGCGCGGCCGGCTGGCAGGCGTTTTGCTTGGCAAAGCAATTGCCAATTCGCTATAGGCAACCTGTCGGACAACGGCCGGCGCAACATCGCAGGCGGCCGCCGCAGGACGCCGTGGGCCGGCGTATAAGTTATTCATTTCCTTGAGGCTATCGCCCCTTCCCAGCGCAGCGGAAGGAGCGCACCGGCCTCGCAGGCTGAGGATCTTTTCACCATGCGGAGCGCGCTGGGCAGCCCCCGCGTCCTGTTGAGACGGCTCCGCGAGGTGATGGCGGAGCAGGTCAGCGCGCAGGAGCGCCTCGACAAGATCGTGGTGCTGATCGCCGCCAACATGGTGGCCGAGGTGTGCTCGACCTACGTCCTGCGGGTCGACAACACGCTGGAGCTCTACGCCACCGAGGGCCTCAACCCGGAGGCCGTCCACAACACGGTGCTGCGGCTCGACGAGGGTCTGGTCGGCCTGGTCGCCAGCGAGGCAACGCCCCTCAACCTGTCCGACGCCCATAGCCACCCGGCGTTCTCGTTCCGCCCGGAGACCGGCGAGGAAATCTACAACTCCTTCCTCGGCGTGCCGATCCTGCGCGCCGGCAACACGCTCGGCGTGCTGGTGGTGCAGAACCGCGCCCACCGCACCTATGTCGAGGAGGAGGTCGAGGCGCTGCAGACCACGGCGATGGTGCTCGCCGAGATGATCGCTTCGGGCGAACTGTCGGCGCTCGCCGGCCCCGGCGCCGAGCCTGCGGCGCGACACGCGCTGCACAAGGTCGGCGCGGTCCTGTCCGACGGCATCGCGCTCGGCCACGTGGTGCTGCACGAGCCGCGCGTCGTCATCACCAACTACATCGCCGAGGACCTGCCGGCCGAGATCAAGCGGCTCGATGCCGCCCTTGCCCAGTTGCGCGCCGACCTCGACCGCATGCTGGAGCGCGGCGACGTCGCCGAGGGCGGCGAGCATCGCGAGGTGCTCGAAGCCTACCGCATGTTCGCCAACGACCACGGCTGGTCGCATCGCTTGCGCGAGGCGGTCGCGACGGGCCTCACCGCCGAGGCCGCCGTCGAGCGCGTGCAGTCCGACACACGCGCCCGCATGCTGCGCTCCACCGACCCTTATTTGCGTGAGCGCTTGCACGACCTCGAAGACTTAGGCCACCGCCTGATGCGGCAACTGGTCGGCAAGGACCACGCGCCCGCGCGCGAGCAACTGCCCGACAACGCCATCCTGGTGGCGCGCTCAATGGGACCGGCGGCGCTGCTCGACTACGACCGCAAGCGGCTGCGCGGCCTGGTGCTGGAAGAAGGCACCGCCAATTCCCACGTCGCCATCGTCGCCCGCGCACTCGGCATCGCGGCGGTCGGCGAGATTCCCAATGCCGCAGGGCTCGCCGACCAGGGCGACGCCATGATCGTCGATGGCACCTCCGGCTCGGTCTACATCCGGCCTTCGGCGGAGATCGAGGCCGCCTATGCCGAACGGGTGCGCTTCCGCGCCCGGCGGCAGGCGCAGTATCTCGCGCTGCGTCACCGCCCGAGCGTCACCCGCGACGGGCGCAAGACCGAACTGATGATCAATGCCGGCCTCGTCGTCGATCTGCCGCACATCGAGGACACCGGCAGCGCCGGCATCGGCCTGTTCCGCACCGAATTGCAGTTCATGGTCGGCCAGAGCCTGCCGCGCGCCGGCGACCAGCTCGCGCTCTACCGCGCCGTGCTCGACGCCGCCGGCGGCAAGCCGGTGACCTTCCGCACGCTCGACATCGGCGGCGACAAGGCGCTGCCCTACATGGAGGCGCCGGCGGAGGAAAACCCGGCGCTGGGCTGGCGCGCCATCCGGCTCGGGCTCGACCGCCCCGGCCTCTTGCGCAGCCAGATCCGCGCGCTGCTGCGCGCCGGCGGCGGCCGCGCGCTGCGCGTCATGTTCCCGATGATTTCCGACGTTGCCGAGTTCGACCAGGCCAAGGCGCTGGTCGAGCGCGAGCTGACCTATCTGCGCCGCCACGGCCACCCGCTGCCCGAGCGTATCGACATCGGCTCCATGATCGAGGTGCCGGCGCTGCTCTATCAGCTCGACGAATTGTTCGAGCGGGTCGATTTCGTCTCGGTCGGCTCCAACGACCTGTTCCAGTTCCTGTTCGCGGTCGATCGCGGCAACAGCCGGGTCGCCGAGCGGTTCGATACGCTGTCGGCGCCGATCCTGCGGGCGCTGCGCGACATCGTGCGCAAGGCCGACCAACACGGCAAGCACGCCTCGCTGTGCGGCGAGATGGCTTCGCAGCCGCTCGGCGCGCTGGCGCTGATTGGGCTCGGCTATCGCTCGCTGTCGCTGTCGCCGACCGCGCACGGTCCGGTCAAGGCGATGCTGCTCGATCTCGATGCCGGCAAGGCCGAGGCGCTGATGGCGCGGCTGTTGGATGCGCCCTGCGGCAGCGTGGCGATCCGCGAGGAGTTGAAGGCGTTCGCCGCCACTGAGGGGCTCGCGATCTAGCTCAAGAAGGCCGCGCGGAAGCCGTTCACATCGGCTGCACGGCGATGGCCGCCTCGCCGATATCGAGCATCACAATATCGCCCGCACTTATCGACGGGGGC
This sequence comes from Pseudomonadota bacterium, assembly GCA_003576765.1. GTDB lineage: Bacteria > Pseudomonadota > Alphaproteobacteria > Rhizobiales > Xanthobacteraceae > PRO6. The sequence goes on along the minus strand of QEVP01000008.1, from coordinate 2,630 downwards.
GGATCGCGATAGCGAACTCGGCAAGGCCGCCCATCGATCAACACCATGGCGACGCCATTCTCGTCCGGCCCGCTGACGTGGTGGCCGCAGAGCCTGGCTCCGTCGCCGGTCGCGGCAGGCAGCACGACGCTGGCGGGATCGCCGTCGGCGACGATCCGGCCGTTCTCCAGCCTGATTGCCCTGTCCGCCAGACGAAGAATTTCCGCGATGTCGTGGCTCACCATGAACGTGGTGGTGCCGAACTCATGATGCAGGCGTTTGACTTCGTCCTGAAGCTGCCGCCGCATCGCCGGATCGAGCGCCGACAGGGGTTCGTCGAGCATCAGAACGTCCGGCCGCCGCGCCAGTGCGCGGATGAGGGCAAGGCGCTGCTTCTGTCCGCCGGAGAGACGCGCCGGATAGGCTTCGGCCAAGCCTCGCAGCTCGACCATATCGAGCAGGCGAAAGACCTCGTCGGAATCGAAGCCGCGACCGATCGCGTATTCCAGGTTGCCGCGAACGGTCATGTTCGGAAAGAGAGCATAGTCCTGAAATACGAAACCGATCGAGCGGCGCCTGACCGGCAGCATCTGCCGCGCGGCGGTGTCGCACCAGACCGACGCTCCGACGCGGACACGCCCCTCGCCGGGTTTCATCAGGCCGGCGAGGACGCGCAGCAACGTCGTCTTGCCTGCGCCCGAAGGACCGACAAGCGCCACGAAGGCTCCCTGCGCGACCGCAAGCGCGACATCCAGATCGAAAGGGCCGGTCGGGCCATCCAGCGCAACCCTGACCGCGAGATCGACCCAGGATTGGAGGGATGGTTCGCGATGCGGCAACGCGCCGCCTTCGTCCTCGCCGTGCGCCATTTTGTCGGAGGTCAGGCCGGATGTTTCGTTGTATTCATTCATGTATAGCCATGCTATAGCCCGGCGACATCATTGGGAAGTCAGATCGCCATGCTCCGTCACACCGGTTTCGCCGTCGTCATCGCCGTTGGCTCGCTTGTCACAACGCCGGCTACACAATCCCATGCCGACGAAGCGACGCTTGCAGCCGGTGCCGGCTTCCGCCGTCCCATCGCCGAACTCGCTACGGCCTATAAAGCCCAGAGCGGACACACCATCCTGCAGATCTATGGGCACATGGGACAGGTCACGGCTCAGGCGCGGGACAGCAGTCAGATCACCCTGGTATGCGGCGATCGCGCCGTGCTTCAGAACGCCAAGGGGATCGACTTCGACCGCACGGCGCGCCTCGGCATGGGCAAACTGGTGGTCGCCTATCGCAAGGGCCTGTCGCTGACAAAGCCTGAAGACGTGACGCGCGACGACATCAGGCGGATCGGCATCCCGGATCAGGCCAACGCGATCTACGGCAAGGCCGGCCGGCAGTTTCTGGAACGCTCGAAACTCGCCTCGACGGTTGACGCGAAGTTGATTCCCGTCGCAACGGTGCCGCAGGTGACCAGCTACGTCGTCAGCGGCGAGGTCGATGCCGGTTTCGTCAACGCCACCGACGCGATCGGAGCAGGCAGCAATATCGGCGGCTTCGTCGAAGTCGATGCCAGGCTCTACGAACCCGTGGAAGTCGTCTGCGGCGTTCGCGGCGCGGAGAAGACGTCGCCGGCAACCGACGGCTTCGTGAATTTCCTCGCGACCGATCAGGCCCGCAAGATCCTCGAACGTTACGGTCTTTGACCCATGCTCGAGGCCGCATGGTCGGCGCTTGCCGATCCGGCACTTGCCTATCCGGCGCTGCTGACGGCCAGGGTCGCGGCGATCACCCTCGTCGTCCACTTGATCCTCGGCCTCGGGCTGGGCTGGGCGCTGGCGCAGCCGAAATGGCCCGGACGAACCGCGCTCGACATCGCCGTGACCCTTCCGCTGGTGTTTCCGCCGCTCGCGCTGGGCTTCTTCCTGCTCCTGCTGCTGGGCCGCCGCAGCCTGCTTGGCGGCTGGCTCGACCAGCACTTCGGCCTGTCGCTCATCTTCACCGTTGAGGGCGTGATTCTTGCATCGGTCATTGCGGGGCTGCCGTTAGTAGTGAAGCCGATCGAAGCCGCGATCGCAGGCGTCTCGCGCAGTTTCGGCGAAGCGTCGCGCACGCTCGGCCGCTCCGAGTGGTCCACATTCACCCACGTCATCGTTCCCAACATCCGCGGCGCCATCGTCGCGGGCCTCGTGCTCGGTACGGCGCGTTCGCTGGGCGAGGTCGGGATCACCTTGATGCTCGGCGGCAACATCATGGGAAAGACCAACACGATGTCGCTGGAAATCTACAACGCCGTTTTCAACAGCGAGTATCCGCGTGCGATCGTGCTGTCGGGCCTGCTCGGGCTTGCCTCGATCGCGGTCTTCGTCATCTTCCGGCGAAACTCGCGGCCGGTCATTTCCTGATCGCCCGACCACGGACGTCATAACGTCCGCCGCAGCGTGCGACGGCGCGAGGCGCGCCGGCCACGTCCCGGCCGACCTCGCCTTGACCAAAATCGCTTGCTTCCGTCCATATCTCGGGTTTTATCCACCCCGACGCGACACCTTTTGCAGTGACCGTTCGCACACGAGAACCGCCCCGATGCTGCCCGACGCCAAACTCGACATTCTGCTCGCCCGCCATGCCGAGCTGGAGAAGGAACTGCTCGGGCAGGT
>QEVP01000037.1 GCA_003576765.1 Pseudomonadota bacterium | reverse complement strand
AATAGTCGGTGATCAGCCGCAGCTTGGCGTTGCGGCCGGGCTCATAGGCGAGGCGGTCGAGCAGATGCGCGAAGCGGTTCATGCGACCGTCTCGCCCGCGCTCTCGTCCTCTTCGCCGTAGCCGACCAGCGCCAGCGGGCGGGCGATCAGTCCTTGCGTCGTGCACCAGTGCACCAGCGCGTCCTCCTCGCCGTGCGTGACCCACACCTCGCCGGCACCGGTAGCGCGGATGGTGTTTGTCAGGCCGTTCCAGTCGGCATGATCGGAGATCACCAGCGGCAGTTCGACGCCGCGCTGACGTGCGCGCGCGCGTACCCGCATCCAGCCGGACGCGAAGGCGTTGACCGGATCGGGAAAGCGCCGCGTCCACACCTCGCTCAGCGCCGAGGGCGGCGCCAGCGTGACGTGGCCGGCGAGATCGGCCTTCGCGGCCTCGCGTGCGAGCCGCAAGTCGCCGAGCGCGATGCCGCGGGTTTCGTAATAGCGGGTGATCGTTTCCATCGCGCCGTGCAGGTAGACCGGCGCATCGTATCCGGCCGCGCGGATCAGCGCGATGACGCGCTGCGCCTTGCCGAGCGAATAGGCGCCGACGATATGCGCGCGCTCGGGAAACAGCCGCACCGATGCCAATAGCTTCGCGACTTCATCCGCCGCGGCGGGATGGCAAAACACCGGCAGGCCGAACGTCGCCTCGGTGATGAACACGTCGCAGGGCACGACCTCGAAGGCGGCGCAGGTCGGGTCGGGAGCGTCCTTGTAATCGCCGGAGGCGACGATGCGCACGCCGCCGCGTGTGACTGCAATCTGCGCCGAGCCGAGCACATGGCCCGCCGGATGAAACGAGACGCCGACATCGCCGAGCGCCAGCACCTCGCCGTAACGCACGGCCTGCGTCGTGCCGGCAAAATTTTCGCCGTAGCGCAGCCGCATCAGGTCGAGGGTTTCCTGCGTCGCCAGCACGGCGCCGTGCCCCGGGCGGGCATGGTCGGAATGGCCGTGCGTGATCAGCGCCCGCGGCACGGGGCGCACCGGATCGATATGGAAATCGCCGCGCGGGCAGTACAGCCCGGCCGGTTCCGGCGCGAGAAGATCGTGCGGACGCATGGCGCACATATAGGTTGTCGCAGGGTTCGCGCGAGGGCCGCGAGGGCGGCTCCTGTCTGCTCCGGCATGCCCGCACTGTCTTGTCCCAACCCCTCCCATCGTCATTGCCGGGCTTGACCCGGCAATCCCGACAGGAAAGGCACTGCCTCCCTCATCGAGATGGCCGGATCGCGTCCGGGCATGACGAACAGGAAATCGCGGATTGTCGGCGGTTCTCCCGCAGCGGATCATGCTCTAACATGAGCATCGTGCCGCCCGCCGCTTCCCCCGACATCGCACTGCCCGATGCGTTCCGGCGCTGGTTCGCCGCGCGCGGATGGGCTCCGCGCGCGCATCAGCTTGCGCTTCTGGAAACCGCGCGCGCGGCCCGCGCCACGCTCCTGATCGCACCGACCGGCGCCGGCAAGACGCTCGCCGGGTTTCTGCCGACGCTGACGGAACTTGCCGCCGCACGGCCGCGCACGGCGTCCACCGGGCACGATGGGGCCGCAAGCGGCGGTCTGCACACGCTCTACATCTCGCCGCTCAAGGCGCTGGCCGTCGATATCGCCCGCAACCTCGAACGCCCCATCGCGGAGATGGCACTGCCGATCCGCGTCGAGACGCGCACTGGCGACACCCCGCCCTCGCGTCGCCAGCGCCAGCGCCGCTATCCGCCGGACATTCTGCTGACCACGCCGGAGCAGTTGGCGCTGCTGCTTGCGTCCGACGATGCGCCGTACCTGTTCGCCTCGCTGAAGCGCATCGTGCTCGACGAACTGCACGCGCTGGTCACCTCCAAGCGCGGCGACTTGTTGTCGCTCGGGCTGGCGCGGCTGTGGCGGCTTGCGCCGCAGGCGGTGGCAACCGGCCTGTCGGCGACGGTGGCGGAGCCCGACGACCTGCGCCGCTTCCTGGTGCCGCAGCGCGCGGGCGAAGTGCGCCTTGCCGATCTGGTGATGGCGGCGGCGGGCGCCGCGCCGATCGTCGAGATGCTCGACACCAAAGAGCGGCTGCCGTGGGCCGGGCATTCGGCGCGCCACGCGCTCAATGAGATCTACGATCTGATCAAGGCCAACCGGACCACGCTGGTGTTCGTCAACACCCGCAGCCAGGCCGAGATGCTGTTTCAGGAGTTATGGCGCATCAACGACGATGCGCTGGCCATCGCGCTGCATCACGGTTCGCTCGATGTCGCGCAGCGCCGCAAGGTCGAGGATGCGATGGCGGCCGGGCGGCTGAACGCCGTGGTCTGTACTTCGTCGCTCGATCTCGGAATCGACTGGGGCGACATCGATCTTGTCGTCAATGTCGGCGCGCCGAAGGGTGCCTCGCGCATGATGCAGCGCATTGGCCGCGCCAATCACCGGCTCGACGAGCCCTCGCGCGCGGTGATGGTGCCGGCCAACCGCTTCGAGGTGCTGGAATGTCGGGCCGCCATCGACGCCATCGCTGCCAACGCGCAAGATACCCCGCCGTTGCGAACCGGCGCGCTCGACGTGCTGGCGCAGCATGTTTTGGGCTGCGCCTGCGGCGCGCCGTTTCTCAGCGATGAACTTTTCGATGAAGTGAGAAGCGCCGCGCCTTACGCAAGTCTCGCGCGCAGCGATTTCGACGACGTGGTGGAGTTCGTCGCCACCGGCGGCTATGCGCTGAAAACGTATGAGCGCTTTGCCCGCATCCGGCGGGGCAAGGACGGCCGCTGGCGCGTCGCCAACCCAAAAGTGCGGCAGAGCTATCGCCTCAACGTCGGCACTATCGTCGAGGAGCAGATGCTGAAGGTGCGTCTCGTGCGCGCGCGCCACGGTGCGCAGGGCGGCGCGACCGGGCCGATCGCGCGCGGCGGGCGGCTGCTCGGCCAGATCGAGGAATATTTCATCGAAGCCTTGAGCGCGGGTGACACGTTCGTGTTCGGCGGCGAGGTGGTGCGCTACGAGGCGCTGGCTAACGACGAGGTGTATGTCTCGCGCGCGCACGATAGCGATGCGCGCGTGCCGTCCTACATGGGCGGAAAATTTCCGCTCTCGACGTATCTCGCCGAGCGGGTGCGGCTGTTGCTGGCCGATGAGGCGGCATGGCGCGGCCTGCCCGATCAGGTGCGCGCGTGGCTGTCGCTGCAAAAAAAGCTGTCGCGCATTCCCCGGCCCCGCGAACTGATGGTCGAACCCTTCCCGCGCGCCGCCAAGCACTATCTGGTCACCTACCCGTTCGAGGGCCGTCTCGCGCACCAGACGCTCGGCATGCTGCTGACGCGGCGGCTGGAGCGGATGCGCGCGCGTCCGCTCGGCTTCGTCGCCAACGAATATGCGCTCGCGGTGTGGGCGCTGGGCGACATGTCCTTGATGATCCGGCAGGGCCGGCTCGATCTCGACGCGCTGTTCGATCCCGACATGCTCGGCGACGACCTCGAAGCGTGGCTCGCCGAATCGGCGCTGATGAAGCGCACCTTCCGCAGTTGCGCCATTATTTCCGGGCTCATTCCCCGCCGCTTTCCAGGCGAGGACAAGAGCCGCCGCCAGATGCTGTTTTCGACCGATCTCGTCTACGACGTGCTGCGCAAGCATCAGGCCGACCACGTGCTGCTGCGCGCGGCACGGGCCGATGCCGCCACCGGGCTTTTGGACCTGCGCCGGCTCGGCGATATGCTGTCGCGCATTCATGGGCGAATCACCCATCGCGCGCTGGATAAAATCTCGCCGCTGGCGGTGCCGGTGATGCTGGAAATCGGCCGCGAGGCGGTCTATGGCGAGGCCTCCGACGCGCTGCTTGCCGAGGCCGCCGAGGAACTCGTGAAAGAGGCGATGGCGCTGGATTGACGATGATGTTTTTTGCGGTAATCGTTCCACCGTCATGGCCGGGCATAGCCGTTCGAAGAACGGCGTTCTGTCAAACGCCTGTGACCCGGCCATCCACGTCTTGCCGTCGGCTGCAAGAAAGGCGTGGATGCCCGGCACGAGGCCGGGCATGACGAGTGCAATGCCTATCGCGCATCGTGAAACTCGCACACTCACCATCGCCGGCGTCGACCTCGCCGCCGATCTGTCCGGCGCGCTGGTGTGGCGCGAGGAACGCCTGCTGGTCGTTTCCGACCTGCATCTGGAAAAGGGCTCGAGCTTCGCCATGCGCGGCGTGCTGCTGCCGCCCTACGACAGCGCGGCGACGCTGGCGCGGCTCGCCGCCGCCATCGCGCGCCACGATCCGCGCACGGTGATCGCGCTCGGCGACAGCTTTCACGATGGCGAGGCGCACCAGCGGCTGCCCGTGGCCGCGCGCGAGGCGTTGGCGGCCCTGCGGCGCGGCCGCGACTGGATCTGGATCGCCGGCAACCATGACCCGGCGCTGCCGCGCGACCTCGGCGGCACCGTCGCCGGCTCCATCGCCGTCGGGCCGCTGACGTTCCGCCACGAGCCGACCGGAGCCAGGGGCGAGATCGCCGGCCACCTGCACCCCAAGGCGCGGGTGGCGGCGCGCGGGCGCGCGGTGGAGCGGCGCTGCTTCGCCACCGATGGCGACCGCGCGGTGATGCCGGCGTTCGGCGCCTATGCCGGGGGCCTCAGCATTCGCCACAGCGCCTTCGCCCGCATCTTCCAGGGCGTCGCCTTCATGGCCCATGTGCTCGGCGACCGCGGCATTCACGCCATCGCCGCCGCGCGCTGCTGCTGAGCGGCGGCCGGCGGGTCGCCGCGACGCGCCGCCGCATTGCCCCGCCCCGTGCGGCATCTTGCGAGAACCCCCTTGCCATCCCCATGTTTCGGGTGCCGGAACCCGCCGGTACGATGAGGAGACGACGACACCGATGAGCTATTTCAAGACCGCCATCCTGCTGGCCGGCCTCGCCGGCCTTTTCATGGGGGTTGGCTATCTGCTGGGCGGCGCCGGCGGCGCCACCATCGCGCTCGTCATTGCCGCCGCCATGAACCTGTTCGCCTACTGGAACTCCGACCGCATGGTGCTGTCGATGCACGGCGCGCACGAGGTCGATGCCCGTTCGGCGCCCGATCTGGTGCGGCTCGTCGGCGACCTGGCCGGCCGCGCCGGCCTGCCGATGCCGCGCGTGTTCGTCATGGACAACCCGCAGCCGAATGCGTTCGCCACCGGCCGCAATCCGCAGAACGCGGCGGTCGCGGTGACCACCGGGCTGATGGGTTCGCTCACGCGCGAGGAACTGGCCGGCGTCATCGCCCACGAACTGGCGCACATCAAGAACCACGACACGTTGTTGATGACCATCACCGCGACGATTGCCGGCGCGATCTCGATGCTGGCGCAGTTCGGCATGTTCTTCGGCGGCAACCGCAACAACGGCCCGGGCGTGATCGGCTCGCTGGCGATGATGATCCTCGCGCCGCTCGGCGCCATGCTGGTGCAGATGGCGATCAGCCGGACCCGCGAATACGCCGCCGACGATCTCGGCGCGCGCATCGTCGGTCAGCCGATGTGGCTCGCTTCGGCGCTGGCGAAGATTGCAAACGGCGCGCAGCGCATCGAGAACCCGAGCGCCGAGCACAATCCCGCGACCGCGCATCTGTTCATCATCAACCCGCTGTCGGGCCACGGCGTCGATAACCTGTTCGCCACCCACCCGGCGACCGAGAACCGCATCCGCGCCTTGCAGGAGCTGTCGCGGCAGTTCGGCGGCGGTGCCGGCATGACGATGAGCGCCGCGCCTGCGGGCGGGGCTCCTCCGCGCGGTCCGTGGGGTGGCGCCGCGCCCCGCCGGCGTGGGCCGTGGGGCTGATCGCGCCAGATCAAGTGACATAAGTCGCGCGACCGGCTCCGCCGGTTCGAAGAAAACGGCGATCGACGGCTGCGGCCAATCGCCGTGGGTGCGACATCTTGTCTTGGCAGGTGAAATCGGTTTCGTGAGGTCCCCCGTGCAGGAGACCTCACGACATGCATAAACCGGTTGCGACGCTCGCCGCGATGATGATGGCGCTCGGCCTCGGCCTCGGCCTCGGTCTTGGGCTCGGCCCCGCCTTCGCCGATGCCACCATTCCCACCAGGGATATCGCCGGCGCCAGGGATAATCCTCTGCTCAAGCGCTACGACGGCTCGTTCATCGTCAGCTACGAGCGGCTCGCCTTCACCGACTTCAAGGTGCCGCTGTCGAAGCTGGAAAAGACCCCGGAAGGCCAGCGCGACCGCATGAACAACCAGGTCTACAAGCCGAAGCAGGAACTGGAGATCGAAGGCGCCCGCACCCGCATCGCTTATCTTCTGCCGGCGGGGCGTTCGCCGCTCGAAGTGTTGCGCAACTATCAGGACGAGGTGAAGGCCGCCGGCGGCGAGATCCTGTTTTCGTGCAAGAGCGAGGAGTGCGGCGGCGCCCTTGACCGATCCAGCGACGGCGGCGGCGGCGACATGAGTCTGATGATGTATTTCGTCTATGCCGGGCAGTTGAAGGACGCCGATTTCTCCAACGGCAAGTGCGCGCTCGCCTCCGGCATCGACGACCAGCGCTTCTTCGCCGCAAAGATTCCGCAGAGCGGCGGCGACGCCTACGTCACCGTGCACACGTTCCAGGTGAACGACACGCTGTACTGCAAGGCGTTCAACGAACGCACCGTGGCACTGGTGCATGTCGTCGAGCCGAAGCCGCGCGAACAGAAGATGGTGCTGGTCAAGGCCGACGAGATGGCGCGCACCATCGGCGCGACGGGGCGCGTGGCGCTCTACGGTATTTTCTTCGACACCAACAAGGCCGACCTCAAGCCCGAATCGAATCCGACGCTGGCCGAGATCGCCGGGCTGCTCGGCGCCAGCCCGCAGTTGTCGGTGCTGATCGTCGGCCATACCGACAATCAGGGCGCGTTCGACTACAATCTCGACCTGTCGCGCCGGCGCGCCGAGGCGGTGGTGAAGGCGCTGACGGCGAGCTTCCGCGTCGATCCGAAGCGGTTGCGCGCCGCTGGTGTCGGCATGATGGCGCCGGCCGCCTCCAACGATGCCGAGGACGGCCGCGCCAAGAACCGGCGCGTCGAGGTGGTCAAGCTCAACTGATGCGCTGCGGCGGGCGCCGCCGCTTACGCGGCGCCCGTCAGGAACGGATTGCTCTGGCGCTCGTGGCCGATGGTGCTGCCGGGGCCGTGGCCGCAGATGAACTGCACCTCGTCGCCGAGCGGCAGCAGCTTTGTCGTGATCGAACTGATCAGCGTGGCGTGGCTGCCGCCGGGCAGATCGGTGCGGCCGACCGAGCCGTTGAACAGCACGTCGCCGACCAGCGCGAAGCGCAGCGGACCGTTGACATAGACCACGCTGCCCGGCGAATGGCCGGGACAATGCAGGATGCCGAACACGGCGTCGTCGAGTGTCACCGTGTCGCCTTCCTCGAGCCAGCGGTCGGGCGCAAAATTGCGCACGCCGGTCATGCCGAAATTCGCGCCGCTGGCCACCACGTTGTCGAGCAGGAACTTGTCGGCGATATGCGGGCCGACGATCGGCACCTTCAGCGCGTCGCGCAGGTCCGCGGCGCCGCCGACGTGGTCGATGTGGCCGTGGGTCAGCCAGATTTCGCCGACCGTGACGCCGGCTTGCGCGATCGCCGCCTCGATCTGCGGCACGTCGCCGCCGGGGTCGACCACGACGGCGTGCTTGCTGTCCTCGTTCCACAACAGCGTGCAGTTCTGCTGGAACAGAGTGACGGGAACGATCATCGCCCCGAGGCGGGGTGTGGCTTTGTCGGTCATGGCCGAGACATGGCCGATTTTGCCGGCAGCGCCAAGGTCTTTCTGCGCGCCACGCCTGACGGCGCGACCGGGGCGTGGTAAATTGATCGATATGGAATCGCCGGTCCTGATCCCCGACGGCCGCCAGTCGGCGACCGCCACTCTGGTGGCGCGCGGCACGGCGCGTTTCCTGCGCAGCATGGGGTTTGCCTGCGTCGCCGAACTGCCGCTGCCGTCCGGCCGCCGTGCCGACCTGGTGGCGCTCAATGCGCGCGGCGAGGTATGGATCGTCGAGATCAAGTCGTCGGTCGCCGATCTGCGCGCCGACCACAAGTGGCACGACTACCGCGCCCATTGCGACCGGCTGTTCTTCGCCTTCACCCGCGATCTGCCGTGCGAGATTTTCCCGGCCGATACCGGGCTGATCGTCGCCGACGCCTATGGCGCGCACCTGCATTGCGAGGCGCCCGAGCATCGGCTGCCGGCGCCGACCCGCAAGGTGATGCTGCTGCGCTTTGCGCTCGCCGCCGCCGACCGTCTCAACCGCCTGGCCGACCCGCAGGCGGAGGCGATGGAATTTTAGCTGCCCGGTTCCGGGTCGGCCGCCATCCTGCGACGCCGCAGCAGGCCGTGGCCCGGCGCGAACAAAAACGCGGCGGCGAAGAACGCAGCCTGCGTCAGCACGATGCAGGCGCCGGTCGCGCCATCGATGTGGAAGCTGACGACGGTGCCGAGCGCCGCCGAGACCACCGCCATGGCGGTGGCGATCGCCAGCATCCGCTCAAAACTGTTGGTCAGAAGATAGGCGGTGGCGCCGGGTGCGATCAGCATGGCGATCACCAGGATGATGCCGACCGCCTTCAGCGCGGACACGATGGTGAGCGCCAGCAGTACCAACAGGCCGTAGTGCAGCAGCCCGACCGGCAGGCCGATGGCACGGGCGTGGTTGACGTCGAAGCAGTAGAGCAAAAGATCGCGGCGGCGCAGCAGCACCACGATGAGCGTGCCGCCGGCCACCAGTGCCGTCTCGGCGAGATCGCGCGGCGTGACGCCGAGCACATTGCCGAACAGGATGTGCATCAGGTGCTGGTCGGTTTCGATCCGCGTGAACAGCACGAGGCCGAGCCCGAACATGCCGGAGAACACGATGCCCATCACCGTGTCCTCCTTCACCCGGCTGTGCGCCTTGAGGTAACCGGTGAACAGCGCGCAGCCCAGCCCGGCGGCGAAAGCGCCAACCGCCAGCGGCAGGTTGACGACATAGGCGACGACGATGCCCGGCAGCACCGCGTGCGAGATGGCGTCGCCTATCAACGACCAGCCCTTGAGCACGAGATAACAGGACAATACCGCGCACACCGCCGCCACCATCACCGACACGACCAGCGCCCGCTGCATGAACGGGTAGGCGAGCGGCACCGTCAGCCAGTCGATCAGGCCGGTCATGCGGCGGCCTCCGTGGCGATGCGGCGGCGCCGTGTCGCGAGCATGCCGTGCTTCGGGGCGAACACGAACGCGAGAAGGAACACCAGCGTCTGCAGCGTGACGATGACGCCGCCGGTGGCGCCGTCGAGGAAGTAGCTGACATAGGCACCGGCGAAGCTGGTGGCGGCGCCGAGCGCGACGCTGATGACGATCAGGCGGCCGAAGCGGTCGGTGAGCAGGTAGGCGGTGGCGCCCGGCGTCACCACCATGGCGATGACGAGACAGGCGCCGACCGTCTGCAGCGCCGCCACGGTGCAGGCGGCGAGCAGCGTGAAAAAGGTAATCTTCAGCGCCCGCACGTTGAGGCCGATCGAGCGGGCGTGAGTCTCGTCGAAAAACACCGCCATCAGGTCCTTCCACTTCAGCACCAGCACGGCGAGCGATACCGCGGCGATGATGACGACCTGCACCACGTCCTCGTCGGAGATGGCGAGGATGTTGCCGAGCACAATGGTCTGCACGCTGACCGAGGTCGGCCAGATCGAGGCCATCAGCAGGCCGAGTGCGAACAGCGTGGTGAACACAAGGCCGATCACGGCATCCTCGCGCAGCCGCGACTTGAGCCGGACGGCCTGCATGGCGGCGGCGGCCAGAATGCCGGCGAGGAAGGCGCCGACCGCGAACGGTGCGCCGAGGATGGCGGCGGCGGCGACGCCCGGCACGATCGAATGACCGAGCGCGTCGCCCATCAAGGACCAGCCCTTGAGGGTGAGGTAGGCGGAGAGAAAGGCGCACACGCCGCCGACCAGCGCGCTGACCCACATCGCCTTGAGCATGTAGTCGTAGGCGAAGGGCACCGCGAGTTCGGCGACGAGCGCGCTCATTCAGGTCCGGTCCCTGCCGCCGAAGGCGCGCTCGAGGTTGGCGTGCGTGAACACCTCGGCGGTCGGCCCCGCCGCCAGCACCGTGCGGTTGATCAGCACCACGCGGTCGCAGAATTCGGGCACGCTGCCGAGATCGTGGGTCGAGATCAGGATGAGATGGCCGTCGCGGCGCAGTTCGCGCAGCAGCGCGACGATGGCGGCCTCGGTGTTGACGTCGACGCCGGTGAACGGCTCGTCGAGCAGGATGATGCGGGCCTCCTGCGCCAGCGCGCGGGCGAGGAACACGCGCTTCCTCTGACCGCCGCTCAGTTCGCCGATCTGGCGGTGACGGAAGGCGCTCATGCCGACGCGCGCCAGTGCCTCGTCCACTTTTGCGCGGTCGCTGCGCGAGGGGATGCGCAGAAAATTCATATGGCCGTAGCGGCCCATCGTCACCACGGTCTCGACCAGCACCGGGAAATTCCAGTCGACCTCCTCGCTCTGCGGCACGTAGGCGACGAGGTTTTGTTTGAGCGCCTGTTCGACCGGAAGGCCCATCAGCCGCACCTCGCCGGTCGAGGGTTCGACGAACCCCATGATCGCCTTGAACACGGTGGACTTGCCCGAGCCGTTGGGGCCGACCAGCGCGCAGATGGTGCCGGGGTCGAGCGCGAAGCCGGCATCGCTGACCGCGGTGAAACCGTTCGGGTAGGTGACCGTGAGGTTGCTGACAAGAATGCCGTCGCCGGCCGCCGGCACCGTCGCCGTGGGTGCGATCTCCGCGCCCGGCCGGGCTACGTTCATTGCCCAAAACCCTTTGCGATGGTCTCCACCGTCACCTTCAGCAGGTCGAGATAGGTCGGCACCGGCCCGTCCTCGGCGCTCAGCGAATCGACGTAGAGCACGCCGCCGTAGCGCGCGCCGGTCTCGCGCGCCACCTGCCTGGCGGCACGGTCGGAAATGGTGCTCTCGCTGAACACCACCGGAATGCGCTGTTCGCGCACCAGGTCGATCACCTTGCGCACCTGCCGCGGCGTGCCCTGCTCGTCGGCGTTGATCGGCCAAAGGTAGGCTTCCTTCAGGCCGTAGTCACGCGCCAGGTAGCTGAAGGCGCCCTCGCTTGACACCAGCCAGCGCTGCGCTTCGGGAATGGCGGCAAGGCGGGCGCGCAACGGTGCATCGAGCGCCTTGATCTTCGCGGCATAGGCGGCGGCGTTGCGGCCATAGGCTTCGGCGTTGGCGGGGTCGTAGGTCGAAAGCGCCTTGCGGATGTTCTCGACGTAGATGAGGGCGTTGTTCGGCGACATCCAGGCATGCGGGTTGGGCTTGCCGGTATAGGGACCCTCGGCGATCCCCATCGGCACGATGCCGTCGGTGACCACCACGCCGGGGACGTCCTTGACGGACTGGAAGAACCGCTCGAACCAGCGCTCGAGGTTGAGACCGTTCCACAGCACCAGATCGGCTTTCTGCGCGCGCACGATGTCGAGCGGGGTCGGCTGGTAGTCGTGAATTTCTGCGCCGGGCTTTGTGATCGATTCGACGATGGCTTTGTCGCCGGCGACATTCTGGGCGATGTCGCGGATCACGGTGAAGGTGGTGACCACGCGGAACGGCTTTGCCCCGGCGGCGTCCGATGCCGCCGCGTGCGGCGCCGTAACGCCGACGACCAGCCCCGCCAGCGCGAGCACCGCGGCATATAGGACCTTTGCCTTCCGCATCGAGGCCATTCTCCACCCGCGCCGGCATGGCCGCGGTTCCATGTCACAGTATTGCAAATTAGTTGCAGTAAACTGGTTGAGCCTGTAGAGGATGTCAAGGTACTTGCAATCGATTTGCAGAAGCAGGAAGCCAGTATGAGAGGGGATGGGGGCTCAGCCGATGCCGAAATGGCGGTCGGCGTCCGGGTGGCGCGGCATGCAGCGTCCGCACGGGCACGGCGGGTGAGAGGCATTGCCGTGGCAGCGCTGCTGGCCGGGTCCGTCGGGCCGGCGCTGGCCGTCGAGGTGCCGCCGGCGATGGAGGACAAGAGTCGGTACACGCTGGCGGACCCGACGCCCGACCGGCTGCTGCGCGACCTCTCCACCGACCGCCCCGATATGACGGAAAGCCCGTTCACCGTCGATGCCGGCCGCGTCCAGACCGAAACCAATCTGTTCGGCTACGCCCGTTCGCGTCCGGAAGCGGACGGTACGGTGACGTCGGTCTATGAGTTCGCCACCACCAACATCCGCGTCGGCCTGACCCATGACACCGAAATCGACGTGATCTGGCAGCCCTATGGCATCGTCCGGGCGCGTCCACGCGATCCGCTGGCGGCGACGCGGCAGGCCGGCGTCGGCAGCATCGATCTGCGCGCCAAGATCAACCTGTGGGGCAACGATACGTTCGCGGCGCCCGGGGCGACAGCGCTCGCTCTGCTGCCATTCGTGACACTGCCGACCGATCGCGGCAACGGGATCGGCGCGGCGGCAGTCGAGGCGGGGCTGATCGTGCCGCTCGCCGTGAAACTCAGCGACCAGATCGGGCTCGGCCTCAACGCCGGCATGCACGTCCGCAAGGACGATCCGACGGTCGGCTATCATGTCGAATGGCTCGCTTCGGCGTCGCTCGCCTACGAGTGGACCGAGCGCTTCGGCAGCTATGTCGAGGTGGCGACCCGGCTTGGCACCCGCGATCCGCGCGGCGATGTCGTGCTGGTCGGCCTGGGGCTGGCCTACAAGGTCCACCGCAACCTTCAGCTCGACGCCGGCGTGAATCTCGGCGTCACCCCGGCCGCCAGCCGCATCAATCCGTTCGTCGGCGTGTCGGCGCGGTTCTAGGGTCTATTCCGATCATATTGAAACATCGTCATGGCCGGGCTTGTCCCGGCCATCCACGTCTTTATTCTTGGAACCGTCGCCAAGGCGTGGATGCCCGCGACATAGGCGTTCGACAGAACGCCGTTCTTTGAACGGCTATGCGCGGGCATGACGCCGGAGGGAGCAGGTCGCCTCTCTGATTCAATCGGGTCAAAACGCGCTCTAACCGCGGCGCGCCCGCCCGGAAACGACAAAGGCGCGCGGCTTGCTGGCCGCGCGCCCTGTTATGTCTGATGATGGTTCGGTGCCGGCGCTCAGCGCACGCTGACCGGCTCCGGCAGCGGCGGCACCACGGTCGGCGCGGTGCCTGGCACCGACGCCAGCGTCTCGCGCGGCACCGGCGTTGCGTTCGGTGCCGGCTCCGTGGCCGCGACCGCCGGCGCGCCCTTCGGCTTCTTCGACGGCATCACCACGACGCGCGTGCCCTGCTTGACGCGATCGTAAAGGTCGCTGACGTCCTCGTTCAGCATGCCGATGCAGCCCGAGGACACGAACTTGCCGATGGTCGAGGGCTGGTTGGTGCCGTGGATACGGTAGACGGTGTTGCCGAGATACATGGCGCGCGCGCCGAGCGGGTTGGCCGGGCCGCCGGCCATGAAGCGCGGCAGATAGGGCTGGCGCTCGATCATCTCGGTCGGCGGATGCCAGTCGGGCCATTCGGCCTTGCGGGTGATCTTCTGGGTGCCGGCCCAGGTAAAACCTTCGCGGCCGACGCGGACACCGTAGCGGATGGCGCGGCCGCCACCCAGCACATAGTAGAGGTAGGTGTGGTCGGTATCGACCACGATGGTGCCCGGCGGCTCCTTGGTGGCGAAGTCGACCTCCTGCCGGCGCAGATGCGGCGGCAGCTCGGTGACGCCAACCTCCGGCTGGTCTTCCGGCGGCAGCGCGGCGAGGCTGGTCGGCTGGTTGGGATTGATGGCGCCGGTCGTGCCGTCATGCGGGCCGACCGTGCCCGGCGGGCGCAAACCGTCCTGCGGGGCCGCCATGCCGGGCTGCGGCTGGCTGGCGTAGAGCGGCGCCCCGGCCGGCCGGCCGTAACGCGGATCGTCCGGCGACAGGATCGGGCCCTGATTGGCGACGGGCTGCTGCCGATAATCCTGCTGCAACGGGCGGCCGTAGCGTGGGTCGTCCGGCGACAGCACCGGTCCGCGCGGGGCGGCGGCAACGGCCGGGCGGCCGACGTCGTCAAAACCGTCGTCGAAATCGAGGTCAGCCTGCTGGCGGTCGTAGCTTTGCGGCGCGGCGGTGGGCGGCGTGCCGTAATAGGGCGAGGACTGGGGGTAGCCCTGAGCCGAGGCGAGAGCGGTTCCGGCCATGGCAAGCGCCATCGCTGCGACGAGGGTCAGGGAATGTCGTGTCATCATACGTGCCGTATAGTTCAAAGCCGCCACCAGATCCTTAATATCGACGCCCGTTTGCCCGCGATCGCGGCGCAATCGCGACCATCCATGAGAATTGGGCCGGAAATGCGGATGCGTGGCCCTTTGCCGTGATGCGGTCCGTAGGCGTTGCAGAAATGCCGCAGGCGGCGCGTCGTGGCACGGGCCGGCTCTGGCGCCGGCGGGCCGTCACGCTACCATCGCGGCAGAGCCTGCCTGATTCGCGGCGTCGCGGTCCGTCCGTTGCCGTGCAGGCCTATGCCGCCGTGTTCCGATCGATCCCGTGCTTTTGCGCCGCGCCGGCGGCAAACACAAGATGGACCTGCGATGCTTCCGGGTTTGCGTGCCCTTATTGCCGCGACGGTGCTGACCGCGGCCCTGGTGGTTTTCGCGGTTGGGGCGGCGGCGCTGCTGCGCGCCACCCATCAGGTCGCCGCGCTGCCGCCGTGGCAGCCGCCGCCGGCGGTGATGTTCGTCAGCCGCGATGCCGATGAGGCCCCGACGCTGAGCCTGTTGCGGGTGGATGAGCCGCCCGGCGGTTCTGCGAGCGAGCCGGATGTCCCGGTCGCCGCCCCGGTCGCGGCGGTGACCGTCGATGTGCTTCCGGCGATCGTGTCCGAGGACATTGTATCGGTGGACGAGACGTCGATCGCTGCCGCGTTCCCCGCCCCGCCCGAGCCGGTCGTTCGCGACGCGACCGCCGACGTGCTGGCGGCGCTGCCTGCTGCGGCGCCGACGGAGACCATCGTGCCGGAGCCGTCAGAACCGGAGACAGGCGCCGCGCCGTTGCCGGCCGCCGAGGCCGCGGC
Source organism: Pseudomonadota bacterium (assembly GCA_003576765.1). GTDB lineage: Bacteria > Pseudomonadota > Alphaproteobacteria > Rhizobiales > Xanthobacteraceae > PRO6. The sequence continues at coordinate 8,339 of QEVP01000037.1, read as the reverse complement.
TGATCCAGCGCCGGCCGCAGAAGACCCCGTGGCCGCGCCAGCGGTGGCGGCGCTCGCCGCCCCGCCGTCCGACACCGAGAGCGGGGCCAAAGCCGTTTCCGAGACCGTTGAGGCGGTTGAAGCGGTGCCCGATGCCGTGGTCGCGCATCCGCCGCTGCCGCGGGTCCGGCCATCCGAGCGCGAGATCGCGGCCCGCAAGGCGGCAACCGCCGCGGCGGCGAAGCGGGCCCGTAACGCCGCGTTGCGCCGTCAGGCCGCGGTCGCGAAATCCCGGTCGCAGGCTGCAACGCCGCAGCCCGATCCTTTCGCGTCGCCGTTTGCACCGGCCTTCACGCCGGCGCCTGCCGCTACGTCGGGCCGGTAGCCAGCGGCGGGCCGTCCGGCAGGCCCCATTCCGCCCACGAGCCGTCGTAGAGCGCGCTGCCGCGCACGCCGAGGCGGTAGAGCGCCAGCGTCAGCACTCCGGCCGAGACGCCGGAGCCGCAGCTTGTCACCAGCGGCCGGTCGAGCGCGACGCCGGCCGCCTCGAACGCCCCGCGCAAATCCGCGGGCGATTTCATCGTCGCCGTGGCCGCATCGATCAGGTCGCCGTAGGGCACGTTGCGGCTGCCGGGGATATGGCCGGCGCGCAACCCCGGCCGCGGCTCGGCCACGCGGCCCTCGAAGCGCTCGCGGCTGCGGGCGTCGATCACCTGTTCGGCGCGGGAGGCGAGATTGTCCTCGATCTGGCGGCGGCTGCGCACGAACGCCGGATCGAACGTCGCGCTGAAGCGGCCCGGTGTCGGCGTGACGGCGCCGCTTTCGGTCGCGCCTCCCTCGGCGCGCCATTTCTTCAATCCGCCGTCGAGCACTTTGATATTGGTGTGGCCGAAGGCGAGGAACATCCACCACGCGCGCGGCGCCGCCATCCACGAGCCGGAATCGTAGGCCACCACGGTATCGCCGCTGGAGACGCCGAGCGCGGCCACGTCGCGGGCGAACTGCGCCGCATCCGGGTACATGTGCGGCAGGTCGGTCGCGTGGTCGGCGATTGCGTCGACGTCGAAGAACACAGCGCCCGGAATGTGCGCGGCAAGATAATCGTCATAGGCCGCCGGCCTCGCACCGGGCAGCTTGAAGGAGGCGTCGAGCACACGCAGGCGTGCGTCGCCGAGATGCGCGGCAAGCCATTCGGTCGAGACGAGGGGATCGTCGGATGATGTCATGCACGCTCTCCATAACCTTCGTCATGGCCGGGTTTATCCCGGCCATCCACGTCTTCCTCGTTGAACTGCCGTTAAGACGTGGATGCCCGGCACCGCAGACAAGTTCACGCAGTCTGCGACTGCTATGGCCGGGCATGACAGAACAACTGGGAATTTACCTCTTCCGCGGCTCGACCTTCTCGACCGCCTCGCCGGCGTCGCGCCAGGCGGTGAAGCCGCCGCCGAGATGCGCGACTGGCTTCAGCCCCATGTCCTGTGCGGTCTTGGCCGCGAGCGCGGAGCGCCAGCCCGAGGCGCAATGGAAGATGAATTTCTTGTTCTCTTGAAAGATCGGCTTGGCATATGGGCTTTGCGGGTCGATCCAGAACTCCAGCATGCCACGCGTGCAGGAGAACGACCCGGGAATGCGCCCCTCGCGCTCGATCTCGCGCGGATCTCGCAGATCGACGATGACTGCCTCGCCGCGCGCGACCGCCGCCTTGGCGTCAGTGACGGTCATGGTCTCGATCTCGCCGTTGGCCTCCGCCAGCAGTGTCTTGATGCCGCGCGTGATGGTCTGGGCCATGGTGTCTGTTTCCTTCCTTTTCCCGGACGCGGTGCGGCGCTCTTGCGCTGCGCCGCAGAGCCGGGACCGCTATGGATGACAACTTCCGAACGACCCCGGATCAGCAACGCATCGCTTCGCGCTGCATAGCATCCGGGGCACTCTTAACTCTACCGCGTCAATTCCTTCATCGCGTCCTCCAGCCCCTCGAGCGTCAGCGGGAACATGCGGTTGGCGAAAATCTTGCGGATCAGCAGGTTGGATTCCGAATAGTCCCAATGCTTGCGCGGCACCGGATTGAGCCAGACGGCGTGCGGGTAGGTGCGTATCACGCGCTCGAGCCACACCGCGCCCGGCTCCTCGTTGATGTGCTCGACCGAACCGCCCGGCACCACGATCTCGTAAGGCGACATCGAGGCATCGCCGACGAATACGATCTTGTAGTCGTGCGGGTATTTGTGCAGCACGTCCCAGGTCGGCGTGCGGTCGGTGAAGCGGCGGCGGTTCTCCTTCCACACGCCCTCGTAGAGGCAGTTGTGGAAGTAGAAATACTCCATGTGCTTGAACTCGCTCTTGGCGGCGGAGAACAATTCCTCGACCTGGGCGATGTGCGAATCCATCGAGCCGCCGATGTCGAAGAACACCAGCACCTTCACCGCGTTGCGCCGCTCCGGGCGCATGTGCACGTCGATATAGCCGTGGTTGGCGCTCTCGCGGATGGTGGTGTCGAGGTCGAGTTCGTCGGGCGAGCCGGTGCGGGCGAACTTGCGCAGGCGTCGCAGCGCGATCTTGATGTTGCGGATGCCGAGTTCGACGTTGCCGTCGAGATCCTTGAACTCGCGGCGGTCCCACACCTTGACCGCGCGGAAGTTACGGTTGCCGTCCTGGCCGATGCGGATGCCTTCGGGGTTGTAGCCATAGGCCCCGAACGGCGAGGTGCCGGCGGTGCCGATCCACTTCGAGCCGCCCTGGTGGCGCTTCTGCTGCTCTTTTAGGCGCTGGCGCAGCGTCTCCATGAGCTTGTCCCAGCCCATGGCCTCGATCTGTTTCTTCTCCTCCTCGGTGAGGTACTTTTCGGCGAGCTTCTTCAGCCATTCGGCGGGAATCTCCGCCTTGTCGATGGCGTCGAGCAGGTTTTCGAGCCCCTTGAACACGGTGCCGAACACCCGGTCGAACTTGTCGAGATTGCGCTCGTCCTTCACCAGTGCCGCGCGCGACAGATAGTAGAAATCCTCCACGCTCTGCCCGGCAAGGTCGGCGTCGAGCGCCTCCATCAGCGTCAGGTATTCGCGCAGCGTGACCGGAACCTGGGCGTCGCGCAGCGAGGTGAAGAACTGCAGGAACATGGGCTCCAGATTGCCCGAGCGGGCGGGGCCGTCAAGAGGCGGGCTGTTTGGCTTGGCTCGAAAACGCGATAGACTTGACGCGCTGCCGGCCGAGATGTCGGCCTTCCGGCAAACGGGCGCGGGCCGGCGGCACCCGCGCCGGACCTGTGCTACGGGCAACATGAGGAGTGGCCATGGGCATTGAATCGATCATCGTCTGGCTCATCGTGGGCGCTATCGCCGGCTGGCTCGCCGGCCTTATCGTCGAGGGGGCCGGTTTCGGCCTGATCGGCAACATCGTGATCGGCATCGTCGGCGCCGTGGTCGCCGGCTGGCTGTTGCCGCAGCTTGGCGTCAGCCTGGGCAGCGGCGTCATCGCTGCGATCATCAATTCGGCGATCGGCGGCATCATCGTGCTGGTCATTCTCTCGCTGATCCGGCGCGCCGCCTGACACCGCGTGCGGTTTCCCCTATAACGGCCGCCGTCCCGGCGGTCGTTTCATGTCCGCCGTCCGGCGCGGCGCCGCGGACAGAACAAAAGCAGCAAGGCCACTGAACGATGAAATTCACCGGCACCAAGGATTATGTCGCCACCGATGACCTCAAGATCGCGGTCAACGCCGCGATCGTCCTTGAGCGCCCACTGCTGGTGAAAGGCGAGCCCGGCACCGGCAAGACGGTATTGGCGGAGGAGGTCGCCAAGGCGCTCGATGCGCCGCTGCTGACCTGGCACATCAAGTCCACCACCAAGGCGCAGCAGGGACTTTACGAATACGATGCCGTGTCGCGGCTGCGCGACAGTCAGCTCGGCGATGCGCGGGTGTCCGATATCAAAAACTACATCAAGCGCGGCCGGCTGTGGGACGCCTTCACGCTGGAGCAGCGCCCGGTGCTCTTGATCGACGAGATCGACAAGGCCGATATCGAGTTTCCCAACGATCTGCTGCTCGAACTCGACCGCATGGAGTTCTTCGTCTACGAGATCGGCGAAACGATCAAGGCTACCAACCGGCCGATCGTCATCATCACCTCCAACAACGAGAAGGAACTGCCGGACGCCTTTTTGCGCCGCTGCTTCTTCCACTACATCAAGTTTCCCGACCAGGAGACGATGGCGCGCATCGTCGAGGTGCATTTCCCCGGCATCAAGCAGCGCCTGGTGCAGGAGGCAATGCGCATCTTCTTCGAGGTGCGCGAGGTGCCGGGGCTGAAGAAGAAGCCTTCGACGTCGGAACTGCTCGACTGGCTCAAACTGTTGCTCAACGAGGACATCTCGCCGGAGAGCCTGCGCGAGCGCGACCCGCGTAAGCTGATCCCGCCGCTGCACGGGGCGCTGCTCAAGAACGAGCAGGACGTCCACCTGTTCGAGCGCCTCGCTTTCTTAAGCCGCCGCGAGGTGTGACGGGCGGGGACCGGGACTGGCGGGCGCCGGCAGGCGATGGGCTGAACCGGCCCGCGTTCAGCGGTGAGGCGGCGGCGGACGGTGCCGTCGCGGTTTTCCGCTGCGCACGTTATCGGCGGCCTGTCTGGGGTGCGGACCGTCGCTCTGCGTGAGGGCAAAAACGGCGACGGCCACTGGGCTGTCTGCCGGGTTTCCGTTGCCCCGCACCCGTAGCTCAGCTGGATAGAGCGTTGCCCTCCGAAGGCAAGGCTAAGTCAAGCGTGTTGTGGGCGAGGGTCAAAAAAGACGAGGGAAACCAAGCGATTGGCGAAACTCGAAGGAAGCAGAGAAACTGCTTCCGTGGTCACGGAAGCGCCGCGGAAGCAAACTGAAGGAAGCTGTAGAGTACGAACGACCACAATCGGCAGTGCCTCGGGCTCGCACCGTTTGCGATCGTTTGAAAGTTGAAATCGAGATTGACCCTGGTCGACCTCGGACACTATTTGAAGATAGATGCACCCATAGCTCAGCTGGATAGAGCGCTACCCTCCGAAGGTAGAGGCCTCAGGTTCGAATCCTGATGGGTGCGCCATCTCCCCGTGAACGATTCCAAATGTGCTGGTCTGTGCAGACAGCACTCCCGCGACGGGGCGCTGCAAACTAGGGTGCCTGGCGCTCGCGTCGGTGATGCGCCCTTCGCTCATGACCATTGCGAAACCTTCGAAATCGTATCGAACATTCCCGCCGCGCCCTGACGAAGAGGATCGAGCGCCTCGACACGTTCTTTTGCCCATGCGATCCAAGCGCTCAAGGCGCTGTCGCCGACGATGATATCGCCTTCGTCGAAGGCACGCTTTTCCACTTCGGCTAGAAGCACAAGAAGCCTGTCGCGCTGTTCCCAATTCGCCGCAAATTCGCAGAGCTTATTCCAGCGTTTGTCGTCGATTTCCTTGAGACGCCTTGCCTCGTACCGCCGCGCCTCTTCCTTGCGATACTGTTTCTGCCATTCCTCTTGCTCGCGCTTCTTCTGTTCTAAGATCGGCCCCGCCGCCATGATGGTGCCGACGATCTCAGGCAGCATGTCGCCAATCTTTGTCTTCTGGCTTTCGATCCATTGAGGCTGCCGGCCATCCAGGTACGTAGTGATCGACACGCGCAGGAAGCCTGACGAGTCGAGGCCGGATTGATGGTGGTCGGGATAGGCTGTCCACTTCCGTGTTTCGTCGCGCTGCTTAAGCGACTTCACCAACTTCTCCACGATCGAGCATTCAACGGCGTGGTTCGCAATCTCGAAGGTCACTCTTCCTGTCATCGGTGACTTCTCAATTTTGCCGCCCGCTTTCTCGACGCCCGTAAAAATCGCACTCGTGACCCGGAAACGATATAGGTCGCGTTCGGTCAGATCGGGGAGCACTCGGGGTGTCCACCAGGTTTCGTATCTTCGCCGTTTGCTCTCTTGTTCGCGTTCTCTCTGCTGCTTCTTGTGCTCCACAATCCACGCTTTCACGCGCGGATGAAGATTATCCAGGCCATCCGGCACGGCAATGGCTTCTACCTTGGCGGCGGCGACCGTCGCGGACCTCTCGGCTTCCGGCAACGGCGCTGGCTTGGGGAGCGTGGGATGGATATCAGTTACCTGCGGAATGCCGTCCCTGCGAGGTGGTAGCTTGAATACAACTACCGGCTTGCCCGCCTCCTTTTTGGCCCAATAGCCGCGTGGTGGATATGGCACGTCCATCCTGTCGCATATCTTGGCAAGTCCATTGCCGCTAATCCCGAACTCTTCCGCGAGACGGGTCATCGGCTTTTGCCAGACCAGCGTGTACAGTTCCTCTCGGCTCACATGCCGCGCTTTTTGATGCACTGGTAAGTCCGCCATAGCTATCCCCCGCTTCAGTAATCGGTTGATGGAAGGATACGACGGAAGGTGTGAAGGACGATAACTCCCGCGCGCCATCACTTGAGCTCAGCGAGTCTGATCGCTGCTCCGTCCACGGATGCTCTCTCTTATAAGCCGGGATTTCTGATCGTGGCGCGAATCCGGCCGATCAAACTTCCATTCGCCCATGAAGTGCTACGTGGACTGCTGGTCCTCGCCGCCCCCCCATAAGTACACGACGGCCTCTGTCCAGTCATTCGTCCGAAATATACATAAAAACTTCGGACAGACTCTGGAGTCCTACTCTCGCCGCGAATACGAGCAATATCTATATGAGTAGAATGACGGATGGCCTAAATTCCGAACGCTATTCGTCGCCGCGAGCTGGCCAATTGAGCGGAATAAGGGCCTGTCCCGAGGCCCGTGTCCACCGCTCCCGTGTGGCGTTCACATAGCGGGGGTCGTCCGCGAAATAGGCGTGCTCGATGAGCAAGACCTGTAGCCCCTTCCGCCGAGCCGTCTCGGAAAATAGGAAGTCGATGTGTTTGCGCATCGCTTGCACGTCCTCGTCTTCCTCATCGCCGGAAATTTCTGCCTCGTCCTCGTCCTCGCCGCTTGTCGGGAAATAGGGTCGACTGATCTGGTCGAGCACGAGCAGACCTGGCACCGGCGCATTCACGGTCTGGAAGTAGCGCTGTAACGCAAAGGAGAGCGCGATGTGGATCGCTAGGTAGTTTTGATCAGATCCGACGTCAGGAAGCCGCAGAACAGCACCGCTCTCCTCCTCAATGACCGTAACTTCCGGCTGCCGCGACGAGAAGTCGAGCTCTGACCCGATGCAGGGCGCCACAGTCGGCAGCGCGACAAATGCCTCAGACGCAAACTGCGAGATTCTCGCCTCCGCCCGCCGCAGCTTGATCTCCTTCGCCTCCTTATCGACTCGGGCCTCCAACTCGGCGATCTCAGCTCGCAATACGCTAAGATCGCGCGTGGCCTGACGTGGTTCGTCGACACTCGCTTCAAGAAAGAAAGAGATCCGGCCAAGCAGATGTGCTCGGAGTTGGCCAAGATCGGCCAACCGGCGGGTCTCCTCGCTTTGGCGCAGCCAAGTTTGAATCTGATCGTCGATGCGGCGCAGCTCGATATTGAGCTGGCCTATCTCCTCCTCAAGTGCACGATCATGCTCGACAAGCCGGGGCCTCACGCGCTCCACCGCTACGCTCTCCGCACGCACTTTCGTCAGAGTGGTCCGCAGGGCCCGGGCTGCCTCGCGTCCGCGCTCGGACGGTGCCTCGCAAACCGGACAAACTTCGGCGATACCGTCGAGATGCAGATGCTCGGCTAGCATGAGCTTGTCACGCTGACGCAAAACAGCGCCTTGGAAGCCCGTCGCCTCACGCAGCGCCGTCCGGGTCGCCTGCAAGTGCCGACGTAGCGCACTGACTTCGGCCAGGATCTCTCGACGTCGCCGATTGAGGGCTCCTAGTTCACCCTCGTCCGGGTAGGTATTCGCCTGAAGCGGCGTCTCACCTATCGTCTTCAATTCGGCGAGAAGCGTGGCTTCCGGCGCGTCCAGCGAGGGCGACTTGGCCAGCCCTATTCGGTGAGCTTCGGTAAGAAGATTGGTTGCGCGCTGCTTGAGCGCTGTCTCGGCAGCCGCGCGCGAGCGCGCTTTCGCCTCCTCTTTTTCGAGCGCCCGCTGCAGCTGCCGCAGCCGCCGCTCGTCAATCGCGCTCGCCTCGTCGGTTGCGCGAAGGAAGTATGGCATGGCCGCGATGATGTCGCGCGCTTTGTCCGCTTTCTCCAAGCCGTGGAGCAGGGTTGACTCGCTATAGATGACCTCCTTGGTCACAAACAGATAGGGTGTGACGTGGCGCACGGTGGCGCGCCCACGCGCGGCAGCGGCATCTGGCTCCGAAATAACATCGCCAATCCCGAACGCCCGCTCGATGAAGGCCTTCGCGGCCTCAACTGTCGTCGTACCCTCGAACTCGTCTACCGTCTC
>QEVP01000007.1 GCA_003576765.1 Pseudomonadota bacterium | reverse complement strand
CACGATGCGCTCGGCGACCTTCGGCCCGACGCCGGGCGAGCGCGCAACGAGCGCCTTGTCGCGCAACGCGATGGCACTCGCAAGGTCGGACGGCGACAGCGTACCGAGCACCGACAGCGCCACCCGCGCGCCGACGCCCTGCACCGTCTGCAACAGGCGGAACCACTCGCGCTCGGTGTCGCTGCGGAAGCCGAACAGCCGGATCTGGTCCTCGCGCACATAAGTTTCGATCGACAGCACGGCGGCCTCGCCCGGCGAGGGCAGCGCCTGCAGCGTGCGCGCGCCGCACTGCACCTGATAGCCGACGCCACCGACATCGAGGATGATGTAGTCCTCGCCGTAGGAATCGACGATGCCTTTGAGCTTACCGATCATCCCGCCACCTTCAGCTTCAGCGCCGTGCTGGTGCGGTGGTGCGCGTGGGTGATAGCAATCGCCAGCGCATCGGCGGCGTCAGTCGAGCGCGGCGCGGCCTTCGGCAGCAAAATCTTCAGCATCACCTTGATCTGCGTCTTGTCGGCGTGGCCGGCACCGACCACCGTTTTCTTGATCTGGTTCGGCGCATATTCGGCGACGCTGATGCCGGCCAGCGCCGGCGCCAGCATGGCCACGCCGCGCGCCTGCCCGAGCTTGAGGGTGGCGACGCCGTCCTTGTTGACGAAGGTCTGCTCGACCGCTGCCTCAAGCGGCACGAACTCGCGCAACACTTGCGCCAGCCCGTCATGGATCGCGCGCAGCCGTTCGGCCAGCGCCTCGCCCTCGCGCGTCTCGACCGAGCCGCAGCCGACGAACGTCAGCCGGTTGCCATCGCTGTCGATCACCCCCCAGCCGGTGCGGCGCAGGCCCGGATCGATGCCCAGAATGCGAATCGGTGCGCGAGACATGGGCCAATGATAGCCGAAACTACAACAGCGTGCCGCGCAGGATCACCAGCGCCACGCTGAAATAGATCATCAGCCCGGTGACATCGACCAGGGTGGCGACGAACGGCGCCGAGGCGCTGGCCGGGTCGAACCCGGCGCGCTGCAGCACGAACGGCAGCATCGAGCCGACCACCGAGCCGAACGTCACCACGCCGACCAGCGCCGCCGCCACCGTCAGGCCGACCAGCAGCCAATGCTCGCCATAGTCGTAGAGGCCGAGGTTCTGCCACAGCACGACGCGCGTGAGCCCGATCAGGCCGAGGATGCCGCCGAGGATCAGCCCGGTCGGCAGTTCGCGCAGCGCCACCCGCCACCAGTCCGGCAGCCTGACCTCGCGCAGCGCCAGCGCGCGGATCAACAGCGAGGTCGCCTGCGAACCGGAATTGCCGCCCGAACTCATGATCAGCGGGATGAACAGGGTCAGCACCAATGCCTTTTCCAGCTCGACCTCGTAATGCTGCATGGCGCTCGCGGTCAGCATCTCGCCGAGGAACAGGATGCACAGCCAGCCGCCGCGCTTGCGGATCATCTGCGGCAGGCCGACCTGCATGTAGTGATCGACGGTCGCTTCCATGCCGCCGAACTTCTGCACGTCCTCGGTATTCTCCTCGATGATGGTGTCGATGATGTCGTCCACCGTGACAATGCCGATGACGTGCCCGGCCATGTCCACCACCGGGATCGCCAGCAGGTCGTATTTCGAGATCAGCCGCGCCACCTCCTCGCGGTCGGTGAGCGGCCGCGTGGTGATGGTCTCGCGGCCGTGCGCCACCGACAGGATGTTGGCGTTCGCCTCTCCGGCGATCAGGCGGCGCAGCGAGATCGCGGTGACGAGGCGGTTGCTCACCGGATCGAGCACATAGATGGCGTAGACCGTCTCGCGCGTGCGCTCGACGCGGCGGATGTGCTGCAAGGTCTGCTCGACGGTGAAGGTCGAGGGCACGCTGACGAACTCCGTCGTCATGATGCTGCCGGCGGTGTTCTCCGGATAGGTCAGCAGGTTCTCGATTGTCGCGCGGGTCGTGGGATCCAGCCCCTGCATCAGGGGCTTTCGCACCTCGTCCGGCAGAAGCTGCACGATGTCGGCGGCCATGTCGGCCGACATGCCGGTCAACAGCGTCAGCGCTAAGGGTCGCGGCAGCGCCTCGACGATCGGCGCGCCGAACCACAGTTCACGGGTATCGAGGATGTCGATCGCCACTTCGACCGGCAGCCGCGCGATCACCTGCGCGGCCTCCTCCGGCGTCAGCCGGTTGATGGCCTCAACATTGTCGGCGACATGCTCGCGGGCAAGGCGGGAGGCGAAAGCCTCCGCATCGAAAACGCCGTCCGGCGCGATGTTCAGTTCTTTCATGGCTCACCTTCGCGGTCCGCCGCCAACGGCTTTCGCGGGTGAGCCTTGCGGGCGCGGCGTCTTGCTCTAGGCGGCGACGCGCCGGATACGGCTCAGTCCGCGATCGCCACTGACGGCGAAAGACCTTGACTGTCGCTCGGCATTGCAAACGGGTTCCTGTGACGCAGCCCCCGGCAAGGGAGGCCACAACGGCTTCACATGATCGCAGCCGCGGTAGAGGTCAAGAGAAAAACGGAACGCGAGGCGCTAGGCACTCATCTTGGCCAGCAGCGCGTCCGACAGCTCGAAATTGGCGTAGACATTCTGCACGTCGTCGTGCTCGTTCAGGGTGTCGATCAGCTTGAGAAGCTTTTCGCCGGTCTCGTCGTCCACCGCGATGGTGTTCTGCGGCCGCCAGGTCAGCGCCGCCTTGCGCGGCTCGCCGAACGTCGCCTCGAGCGCCTTGGCGACCTCGCGCAGCGTCTCCTGCGCGGTATAGATTTCATGGCCCGCCTCGGAGGACACCACGTCGTCGGCGCCGGCCTCGATGGCCGCTTCCAGCATCGCCTCCTCCGACGCCTTGTCGGCATCGTATTCGATGACGCCGAGCCGGTCGAACATGAAGGCGACCGAGCCGGTCTCGCCGAGATTGCCGCCGGACTTGGTGAAGAACGAACGAATGTCGGAGGCGGCGCGGTTGCGGTTGTCGGTCAGCGCCTCGACGATCACGGCGACGCCGCCCGGCCCATAGCGCTCGTAGCGAATCTCGTCGTAGTTCTCGCCCTCGTTGCCGGCCGCCTTCTTGATGGCGCGCTCGATATTGTCCTTCGGCATGTTCTCGCCGCGGGCCGCGATGATGGCCGCGCGCAGCCTCGGGTTCATCGCTGGGTCCGGCGTGCCGAGCTTGGCGGCGACCGTGATCTCGCGGGCAAGCTTGCTGAAAAGTTTCGAGCGCTGGGCGTCCTGACGGCCCTTGCGGTGCATGATGTTCTTGAACTGGGAATGGCCGGCCATACGGATGGTGTCTCCTCGAGCGGTCGCGCGGCGCGCAGAAAGTGCTTGTATGCCAAATATTTGCCAGAACGGCAGGGGCGTCCGGCAGACCCGCCGGAACCCTGCAAGGCGCGGCTTATAGGCCCGGCGCGCGCCAAAATCAAAGCGTTCGCGGCACCCCGGAACTTTAACTAACCACTGTCACGATGCGCAACTTGGTTAACTTGAAGTTTACACGGCGGTGGGATGATCCGGGCAACATCGACAATAACAACATCGAGACGATCATGGCACTGGCTCTATTTCGCAAGCGATTGCCCGAGGCTGCCGTCGAGATCGAGGAGGAAGAAACGCCCGCCCCGGCGGTAGCCGCCGCCGCGGCTCCTGCCGCCGACGATTCGGCGCGGGAAATCCTCGAACTGCTCGAACTCGAACTCGGCGCGATGATCCGCCAGCTCGACCGCGCCGCCGGCGCCGTCGCGGCGGGCGCCCACTCCACTGCGGCGACGCTCGCCGCGATCCGCACCCGCACCGACGCGCTGACCGGGCATACCAGCACGGCGCAGACCGCCGCGGAGAGTTTTGCGCACGCCGCCGACGCCTTCACCCGCTCGGCAGAAGGCATCGGCACCCAAGTGCGCGACGCCGGCCGCCTCGCCGACCAGGCCGGCGAAGCGGCGCGCGAGGCCGGCGTCAATGTTGACCGCCTGCGCGAATCCTCGGCGGCGATCGGCAACGTCGTCAACCTGATCGCCTCGATCGCCAAGCAGACCACCCTGCTCGCGCTCAACTCGACCATCGAGGCGGCGCGCGCCGGCGCCGCCGGGCGCGGCTTCGCGGTGGTCGCCTCGGAAGTGAAGGCGCTGGCGGTGCAGACCCAGAGCGCCACCGAGGAAATCCGCGTCAAGATCGACGCACTGCAACAGGACGCCGCTTCCTCGATCGAGGCGGTGCATCGCATTTCCGAGGCGATCGACGCCATCCGCCCGGTGTTCGCCAATGTCAGCGAGGCCGTCGCCGAGCAGAACGCCACCACCGCCGACATGGCCGCCAACGCTGCCGCCGCCTCGAACTTCATCGCCTCGGTCGGAGCCGGCGCCAGCGACATCGACCTGGCCACGCGCGAGGCCGAGACCCATGGCCGCAGCGTCGCCGAGGCCGGGCAGGCCGTTACCCTGTTCGCCGACAAGCTCAAGAGCCGCTGCGCCGTGCTGCTGCGCCGCGACGGACAGAAGGATTGGCGCATGCGCGAGCGCCTGCCCTGCCATCTCGACATCGAGATCGCGCTGCCGGGCGGCAAGCTCAAGGCGCCGGTCTACGAGATTTCGCTGGAGGGTCTGTTGATCTGTGGCGCGGCGGCCAAGACGCTGCCGCTCGAAACGCCGGTTGCCGCGACGCTGAAGGATATCGGCGCCTGCCGGGTGCGCGCGGTGGCGCATACCGCGGCCGGCGTGCAGGCGGAGTTCGTCGCACCCGACGCGGCGCTGACCGATGCGATCGAGGACGTGCTGTGGGCGATCCACGACGAGAACACCGAGTTCGTCACCCGCGCCATGGAGGCGGGCGAGACACTCTCGAAGATGCTGGACAAGGCCGTCGCTGGCCGCGCGGTGACGCTCGACGACCTGTTCGACGAAAATTATGTCGAGATCCCCGGCACCGACCCGGTGCAGCATCGCACACGCTTCCTCGACTGGGCCGAGCGCACGCTGCCGGACTTTCAGGAGACGTTCCTGGCCCGCGACCAGCGCATGGTGTTCTGCGTCGCCATCGACCGTAACGGCTACCTGCCGGTCCACAACAAGGTCTATTCGCAGCCGCAGCGCCCCGGCGACCCGGCGTGGAATACCGCGCACTGCCGCAACCGCCGGATCTTCAACGACGCCACCGGGCTCGCGGCCGGGCGCAACACCCGCTCCTACCTGATCCAGAGCTACGCCCGCGACATGGGCAACGGCGTCACCGTGATGATGCGCGAGATCGACGTGCCGATCCGCGTCGGCGGCCGCCACTGGGGCGCATTCCGCACGGCCTACAAGCTATAGGGCGCCACGGACGCATTTCGTGTCCCGGGCGCGGCGCAGCGTGAAACGATGCGGCGCAGAACCGGGACCGCCACCGTAGGCGGAAGCCGGGACGGTCCCGGATCAGCAGCGCGGCATGATATGCCGCACCGTATCGGGACACGCCGGGTCATCGGCGCCTCACCAGAACGAAGGCACCGCCGGCTCCAGCCGCCCGCCGATGCGGACGGGCGCGACCTTGATCGCGAGGCCGGTCGCATCGTCGGTCTCGACCGCGATCCCGCTCATCGTCGCCTCCCCGGTTGCCGGCTCGAACCGCGCCGAAGGAATACCGGTGGTGAAACGGCGCATCGGCTCGTCCTTCTTCATGCCGATGATCGAATTGTAGTCGCCGGTCATGCCGGCGTCGGTCATGTAGGCGGTGCCGCCCGGCAGGATCTGGTGGTCGGAGGTCGGAATATGCGTGTGCGTGCCGACCACGAGGCTGGCACGACCGTCGCAGAACCAGCCGGCGCCCTGCTTCTCGCTGGTGGCCTCACAGTGGAAATCGACGACGATGGCATCGGCCACCTCACGCAGCGGGCAGGTGGCGAGTTCACGGTCGATCAGCGCGAACGGATCGTCGACCGGCTCCATGTAGAGCCGCCCCAGCGCGTTGATGATCAGCGCCTGCTTGCCGCTTTTCGTTTCGATCAGCGCCGCGCCACGGCCCGGCGTGCCCGGCATGTAATTAATCGGGCGGATCAAACGCGGCGCGCGCTCGATGAACACCAGCGCCTCCTTCTGATTCCACGAGTGGTTGCCGAGCGTCACCGCATCGGCGCCGGCATCGAGAAAGTCGTTGTAGATCGCCTCGGTGATGCCGAAGCCGCCGGCGGCGTTCTCGCCGTTGACGACCGCGAGATCGATTGTCCAGTCGGCGATGGCACGAGGCAGATAGCGGGCGATGGCGTCGCGGCCGGAACTGCCGACGACATCGCCGATGAACAGGATTCGCAACGTGTCAGCTCCGTGGATCGTTGGTCCCTGTCTCAATGAGGCCGGCCTCCGTCAGCACGGCGTCGAGCAGGGCATCATGGCGGGAGGCGGGAATAGTTTCGACCTCCTGCATGGCAAATGCAACACCGAGCGCCCGCGGCGTGCGGCGCGTCCGCAACGCGCGCAGCGTGCGGTCGTAATAGCCGCCGCCATAGCCAATGCGATGACCTGAGCGGTCGAAGGCGGCAAGCGGCACCAGCACGATGTCGGGTTCGCACAGCGCGGCCGCTTCCGTCGGCTGCAAAATGCCGAACGGCCCGGCGACGAGCGGCGCATGCTCTGTCCAGAGGCGGAAGATAAGCGGCGCATCGCGCTCGCCGATCACCGGCAGCGCCAGCCGCGCGCCCGCCGCCGCGAGCCGCAGCATCAAGGGGCGCGGATCGATCTCGCTGCGGATCGGCATGAAGCCGGCGACCACCTCGCCCGGCTGCACCGTTATGCGCTCGGCCAGCGCCGCAAGCGCCTGCGCGGCCCGGGCGCGTTGTTCCGGCGGCAGCGCATCGCGCCGCGCCAGCATGGCGGCGCGCAAGCTGCGCTTGCGATCGTCGGCCGGGCTGCTCATGGGGAATGAGGGTGTGAGGAGGAACGTAGAAGCGCGAAGCCGCAGTCGCCGTTGAAGCGCTCGATCCCGGAGTTCCCTACGAAAGTAGGTGGGCGCCATATGTCCGGGCCCACAGGCCCGGCCAGGGACAGCTCCCTGAAGGATCGATAAGGCCCCGGGGATGCTATGGCTCCTGACGCGCGCCACAGCCTCGCAAGAGACAATGTAGGCCGCGCCGCGCCGTAGCGCCAGCCTTCGATGCCGCACCGCATCCGGGACAAGGCACTACCCGAGCGCGGTGCCACCGCCGACCGAACTGTTGAGCGCACGCGTGGTCTTCTCGATGCGCTCGGCGGCGGCGTTGAGCGCCGCCGTCACCGCGACCTGGGTGGCGCGGGCGCGCTCGGTGGCGCTGACACGGACCTCGCGCAGCGCCGCCATCTCCTCCTGCAAACCGCGGATGCGGCCCTGCGCGTCGAGCAGTTCGTCGGCGATCGTCAGCGCCGACATCACTTCCAGCCGCTGGTCGCCGATCTCGCCGAACTTGCCGCGCAGGTCGGCGATGCGGGCGTCGAGGTCGCGGGCAAGCCCTGCGAGCCGCGCCTCCTGCCCTTCCTCGCACGCCATGCGGTACTGCCGGCCGTTGATGGTGACGTTGACGTGCTTCATGACGACGGCTCCTCCCCGATCACCGTGCGGATGGTGTCGATGGCACTGTCGAGCCGCCCGGCGACCTCGCGGTTGGCCCGCTCCAGCGCGCGGGCACGCACCAGCGCACCGTCAAGTTCGTCGGCGAGACGCGAGCGGTCGGCGCCAAGCGCGTGGATGCGCGCCGCCAGTTCGTCCTCGTCGCGATCGGCGTCGCAGCGGCGCTCCACCGCCGCCTCCAGCGCCTCCAACGCGGCCGAGAGCCGGCGCGTCGCCGCCTCCAGCGCGGTCGCTTCCGGGGAGGGCTGGTCGGGCGCGGCGGGACCGCTGATCGGCAAACGCGTGCTCATGCCACCTGCTTGAAGCCTCCTGTTTTCCGGGAAGGCGCCGCACGAAACAGTAAAATTGCGACTCGGCAATGGCTTATTCGGCAAATGGTAAGTGGCATGGAGACTTGGCGCAACGCCGCGCCGCGCGGTTCTCAACCGTAAAGCGCCCGATGCGGCATCGTTGCGGCCAAAGCCACCCCGGATGGGCCGCCTCGATCAACCGCCTTTGATAAGTCGCCTTGGACTCGCCGGAAGCAGATGATAAGCACCTCGCCGTCAGCATCCGGTTCCCGCTGCCGACGGAACGCCGCACGCCGGCGTCCGTTCCCCCAACGCCCTTCTCAAGCCACGGATTCCCGCATGGCAAACGCGATTTCCCATTCCCGCATGGCCAATGCCATCCGCGCCCTCGCCATGGATGCCGTCGAGAAGGCCAAGTCCGGCCACCCCGGCCTGCCGATGGGGGCGGCCGACGTCGCTACCGTGCTGTTCACGAAATTCCTGAAATTCGATGCCAGCGCACCGCACTGGCCGGACCGCGACCGCTTCGTGCTGTCGGCCGGCCACGGCTCGATGCTGCTCTACGCGCTGCTCTACCTCACCGGCTACGAGGCCATGACCATCGACGAGATCAAGCGGTTCCGCCAGCTTGGCTCGCTGACGCCCGGCCACCCGGAAAACTTCGAGACGCCGGGCGTGGAGACCACTACCGGGCCGCTCGGCCAGGGCCTCGCCACCGCCGTCGGCATGGCGCTGGCCGAACGCCATCTCGCGGCGGAGTTCGGCGGCCTTGTCGATCACCACACCTACGTGCTGGCGTCCGACGGCGACCTGATGGAGGGCATCAGCCAGGAAGCCATCGCGCTCGCCGGCCATCTTAAGCTCAACCGGCTGATCGTCCTGTTCGACGACAACGGCATCTCCATCGACGGGCCGCTGCGGCTGGCCGATTCCGTCGATCAGGTGGCGCGTTTCAAGGCTGCCGGCTGGGCCTCCGAGCCCATCGACGGCCACGACCCCGACGCCATCGCGGCGGCGATTGCGCGGGCGCAAGCCTCCGACCGGCCGACCATGATCGCCTGCAAGACGACCATCGCCTTTGGCGCGCCGACCAAGGCCGGCACCGCCAAGGCGCACGGCTCGCCGCTCGGGGCCGACGAGATCGCCGGCGCCCGCAAGGCGCTGGGCTGGGACGCTCCGCCGTTCGAGGTGCCGGCCGACATTCTCGCCGCCTGGCGCGCCGCCGGCAGTCGCGGCGCGGCCGCCCGGACCGACTGGGAGGCGCGCCTTGCCGCCGCCGACAGCGCCTCGCGCGACGAGTTCGTGCGCCGCACCAAGGGCGTGCTGCCGCGCGCCGCACTCGACAAGGCGGTGGCGCAACGTAAAGCGGATCTCGCCGCGTCGCCGAAGGAGATCGCCACCCGCACCGCCTCCGAGCAGACGCTCGACGTGCTGGTGCCGGCGGTGCCGGAACTGGTCGGCGGCTCGGCCGATCTCACCGGCTCCAACAACACCCGCGCCAAGGACATGGCGGTGCTGGACGCGGCCAGCTATGGCGGCCGCTTCATCCACTACGGCATCCGCGAGCACGCCATGGCGGCGGCGATGAACGGCATGGCGCTGCACGGCGGCATCATCCCCTACTCCGGCACCTTTCTGGTGTTCTCCGACTACATGCGCCCGGCGCTGCGGCTGGCGGCGCTGATGGGCCTGCGCGCCATCCACGTCCTGACCCACGACTCCATCGGCCTCGGCGAGGACGGCCCGACCCACCAGCCGGTCGAGCACCTGGCGGCACTCCGGGCGATCCCCAACCTCACGGTGTTCCGCCCCTGCGATACCGTCGAGACGCTGGAATGCTGGGAACTGGCGCTCAGGGCCGAAGGCCGCCCGAGCGTGCTGGCGCTGACGCGGCAGAACCTGCCGCAGCTTCGCCTCGGCAACGATACCGCCAACCGCTCGGCCAGCGGCGCCTACGAACTGCTCGCCGCCGATGGCAAGGCGCAAGTCTCGCTGTTCGCCTCCGGCTCCGAGGTGGCGATTGCCGTCGAAGCGCACAAGCTGCTCGCGGCACGCGGCGTCAAAGCCCGCGTGGTCTCGGTCCCATCGCTCGATCTGCTGCTGGAACTTGACCTGCCCGCGCGCGCCGCGATCATCGGCGACGCCCCGGTCAAGGTGGCGGTGGAAGCGGCGGTGCGGCAGGGCTGGGATGCCGTGATCGGCGCCGACGGCGCTTTCGTCGGGATGACTGGATTTGGCGCCAGCGCCCCTTATAAAGACCTCTATCGGCACTTCGGCATCACCGCTGAGGCGGTCGCCGAGGCGGCATTGGCGAAATTGAATTAAGTCGTCATGGCCGGGCCCGCCCCGGCCGCGACGCAGCATTCAGGGTCGGTCCATCAATCAAACTGTGAAGGAGCCGGGAATAAAATGACAGTCCGCGTTGCCATCAACGGATTTGGCCGCATCGGCCGCAACGTCTTGCGCGCCATCGCCGAGTCCGGTCGCAAGGACGTCGAGGTGGTCGGCATCAACGACCTCGGGCCGGTCGAGACCAATGCCCATCTGCTGCGCTTCGACAGCGTGCACGGCCGCTTCCCCAAGGAGGTCAAGGTCGAGGGCGATTCGATCGACGTCGGCCAGGGCAAGATCAAGGTCACCGCCGAGCGCGATCCCTCGAAGCTGCCGTGGCAGGCGCTCGGCGTCGATATCGCGCTGGAGTGCACCGGCATCTTCTCGTCGAAGGACAAGGCTGCGGCGCACCTTACCGCCGGCGCCAAGCGCGTGCTGGTCTCCGCCCCTTCCGACGGCGCCGACTTCACGGTGGTGTACGGCGTCAACCACGACCAGCTGACGCGCGATCACAAGGTGATCTCCAACGGCTCCTGCACCACCAACTGCCTCGCCCCGGTCGCCAAGGTGATCAACGATCTGGTCGGCATCGAAACCGGCTTCATGACCACCATCCACGCCTATACCGGCGACCAGCCGACGCTGGACACCCTGCACAAGGACCTCTACCGCGGCCGCGCCGCGGCGATGTCGATGATCCCGACCTCGACCGGCGCCGCCAAGGCGATCGGTCTGGTGCTGCCCGAGCTCAACGGCAAGCTCGACGGCGTGGCGATCCGCGTGCCGACGCCGAACGTTTCGGTGATCGACCTCAAGATCGTCGCCAAGCGGGCGACCACCAAGGACGAGATCAACGAGGCGGTGAAGCGCGCGGCGCAGCAGGAACTGAAGGGCATTCTCGGCACCACCGACGCGCCCAACGTCTCGATCGACTTCAACCACGACCCGCATTCCTCGACCTTCCACCTCGACCAGACCAAGGTGATGAACGGCACGCTGGTGCGGGTGTTGTCGTGGTACGACAACGAGTGGGGTTTCTCGAACCGCATGGCCGACACCGCGGTCGCCATCGGCAAGCTGATCTGAAGCAACGATAACGTGTCCCGGGCGCGGCGCGGCATGAGAAATGCCGCGTCGCAGAACCGGGACCATTTCACACCGCGACTTTTCCTGTGTGACGGTCCCGGCTTCGCGGTGCCCCGTTACACGTTGCACCGCGTCCGGGACACGATGCCATGGCCAAACCGTTCCGAACCCTCGACGACGTCGATGTCAAAGACAAGCGCGTGCTGCTGCGCGTCGATCTCAACGTGCCGATGGAGCAGGGCCGCGTCACCGACGCAACGCGACTGACGCGCGTCGCGCCGACCATCACCGAACTCGCTTCCAAAGGAGCAAAGGTCGTCCTGCTCGCCCATTTCGGCCGCCCCAAGGGCAAGCGCGAGGCGAAGGACTCGCTGAAGCCGGTGGCCGAGGCGCTCAGCCTCGTCGTGAAAAAGCCGGTCGCCTTTGCCGAGGACTGCATCGGCGAGGCCGCCGCCAAGGCTGTCGCCGCGATGAAGGGCGGCGACATTCTCTGCCTCGAAAACACCCGCTTCCACGCCGGCGAGGAAAAGAACGATCCCGCCTTCGTCGCGGAGCTTGCGAAGCTCGGCGACATCTGGGTCAACGACGCGTTTTCCGCAGCCCACCGCGCCCACGCCTCGACCGAGGGGCTCGGCCATAAGCTGCCGGCCTATGCCGGGCGCGGCATGCAGGCCGAACTCGATGCGCTGGGCAAGGCGCTCGACGCGCCGACCCATCCGGTGATCGCCATCGTCGGCGGCGCAAAAGTTTCGACCAAGCTCGACCTTCTGGAGAACCTTGTCAGCAAGGTCGATGCGCTTGTGATCGGCGGCGGCATGGCCAACACCTTCCTGCACGCGCAAGGGGTCGGCATCGGCAAGTCGCTGGCAGAGAAGGACCTCGCCGCCACCGCGCTGCGCATCCTCGACAAGGCCGAGAACGAGAACTGCGCCATCATCCTGCCGGTCGACGCGGTGGTCGCCTTCCATTTCGAAGCGGGCGCGCCCTCGCAGGCCTACGGCCTCGACGCCATCCCGCACGATGGCATGATCCTCGACGTGGGCCCGCGCTCGATCGAGCGCATCAAGTCGGCGATCGACGACGCCGCGACGCTGGTGTGGAACGGCCCGCTCGGCGCCTTCGAGCTCACCCCCTTCGACCGCGGCACCCTCGCCGCAGCGCGGCATGCCGCCGAGCGCACCAGCGCCAAAATGCTGGTGTCGGTTGCCGGCGGCGGCGACACCGTGGCCGCGCTCAATGCCGCGGGCGTTGCCGATCAGTTCACTTACGTCTCGACCGCCGGCGGCGCCTTCCTCGAATGGATGGAAGGAAAGCCGCTGCCGGGCGTTGACGTGCTGCGGACGGCCTGAAACGCAACCCGCGCGGCCGCCATCATGTCGGGACATTGATGCCCGACAACGCAATTCGCAGGCGAAGCGTTATTCGCCCGCTATCCGACTGACGAGCAGGAGACCACGATGAACCTCGCAGACCTCAACAAAGTCGCCCGAGCCATGGTCGCGCCGGGCAAGGGCATTCTGGCCGCCGACGAATCGTCCGGCACGATCAAGAAGCGCTTCGACGCCATCAAGGTGGACTCCACCGAGGATAACCGCCGCGACTACCGCGAACTCCTGTTCCGCGCCAAGGACGCGATGGCCAACCACATCTCCGGCGTCATCCTTTACGACGAGACGATCTGGCAGAAGGCCAAGGACGGCACGCCGCTGGTCAAGCTGATCGAGCAAAGCGGCGCGATCCCCGGCATCAAGGTCGATGAAGGCACAAAGCCGCTGCCGGGTTGCCCGGGCGAACTGATCACTGCCGGGCTCGACGGCCTGCCGACCCGGCTGCCGAAGTACTACGAGCAGGGCGCGCGCTTCGCCAAGTGGCGCGCCGTGATTGATATCGGCCAGGGCATCCCGAGCTACGCCGCGATCCACACCAATGCGCATGCGCTGGCGCGCTATGCCGCGCTGTGCCAGGCGGCCTCGATCGTGCCGATCGTCGAGCCGGAGGTGCTGATGGACGGCGATCATGACATCGAGCGCTGCTACGAGGTGACCGAGTTTATGCTCAAGGAGACGTTTCAGGAACTCTATGTCCAGCGCGTCGCGCTCGAAGGCATGATCCTGAAACCCAACATGGCGATAGCCGGCAAGAAGTGCCCGAAGCAGGCCGGCGTGCAGGAAGTCGCGGAAAAGACCGTGAAGCTTTTGAAGGCATGCGTGCCGGCGGCGGTGCCGGGCATCGCCTTCCTGTCGGGCGGGCAGTCCGACGAGGACGCCACCGCCCATCTCGACGCCATGAACCGGATCGGCGGGCTGCCGTGGCACCTCACCTTCTCCTACGGCCGCGCGCTGCAGGCCGCGCCGCAGAAGGCCTGGGCCGGCAAGGCGGAGAACGTCGCGGCGGCACAGGCTGCCTTCGCCCACCGCGCGCGCATGAACGGCCTCGCCAGCAAGGGCGAATGGAAGGCCGATCTGGAAGCGAAGAAGGCGGCGTGACGCCGCAGCCCGCAGCCGGCGCGCGCGCAACGCCGCGGCTTTACCTTGCAACGCCGCCGGTCGAAGACCCGGCGGTCCTCACGGCCGAATTGCCGGCGCTGCTCGCCGGCGCCGATATCGCCGCCGTGCTGCTGCGGCTCGCGCCGGGCGACGAGCGCACCCTGATCAAGCGCATCAAGGCGCTGGCGCCGGCCGTGCAGATCACCGGCGCGGCGCTCCTCATCGACGGCCATCCCGACCTCGTGGCAAAGAGCGGCGCCGACGGCGCGCATGTCGCGGGCGTCGAGGCGCTGGCGGCGGCATTGCCGATCCTCAAGCCCGAGCGCATCGCGGGCGCAGGCCGGCTGCCGACCCGGCACGACGCCATGGTCGCGGGCGAAGCCGGCGCCGACTATCTGTTGTTCGGCGACGCCGATGCCGATGGCCGGCGCCCCTCCACCGAGGCCATCGCCGAGCGCATCCAGTGGTGGGCCGAGGTATTTCAGCCACCCTGCGTCGGCGCGGCCGTGACGCGCGACGAGGCGCAAGCCTTCGCCGCGGCGGGCGCCGACTTCATCCTGCTCGATGACGCCGTGTGGGCGGATGCGCGCGGGCCGCTGGCGGCGCTGACCGACATCGCCGCTGCCGTCGGCGCCACTGCCGCGCCACACTCTCTCCCTCCCCCTTAAGCGCGCCGATCCGCAACCCCGCGGACCGGGAGGGGTTAATCAATGCCTGTCGGAATCGTGTTTTACTCGTCGGCAATCGTCGTTGCGGACACTCGAGCTTTCCGCTTCCGATGGAATCAGAAACGGAGCTCTAGATTATTGTTTTGACGCGTTTTCTTCACGCGAACCGGTTTCCACTTCGCTCGAAAACGCTCTAACGTATTCAATTCAAGATGGCGTCGATCGGAAGAGGCCGGAGAGGAATGAGGTTTTCAGGCGCGGCGGCGTTGGCGATCTGGTGCGTGGCGTGCGCAAGCCCGGCGCCGGCGCAGATTTCGCTGACGCCCCCCGGCGTGCAGGCGCCGCCGCGCGCTGCGCCCAAAGCCGCACCCAAGGTGGCGCCAAGGCCGGCCCCTAAGGCTCCGGCAAAAGCCGCGCCCAAACCCGCGGCGAAGCCGCCGCCGCGGAAGGCCCAGCAAAATGACCCGCCGGTGCCGCAGCCGCGCAGCGACACCGAGGCGCCGGCCGCCACGCCCGACGATGCGCACATCGATCTCGTCTACGGCGCATTCCAGCGCGGCCAGTATCGCACCGCCCTGACGCTCGCGATCAAACGCGCGAACGAGCTTCAGGACCCGCAGGCGATGACCATGCTCGGCGAACTGTATGCGCAGGGCCTCGGCGTCAAGCGCGACGATGCCAAGGCCGTGTTGTGGTATCGGCAGGCCGCCGACCGCGGCGACCGCGAAGCGATGCAGGCGCTGGCGATGATGCACATGGCCGGCCGCGGCACGCCGCCCGACCGCAACGCCGCCGCAAAACTGCTTGCCGCCGCCGCAAAACTCGGCGAGCCGACCGCCGCCTACAATCTCGGCATGCTGTATCTCGAAGGCCAGGTGTTCCCGCAGGATTTCGTGCGCGCGGCGGAACTGTTCCGGCAGGCGGCCGATGCCGGCAACGCCGATGCGCAATACGCGCTGGCCTTGTTCTACAAGGAAGGCCGCGGCGTCGATAAGAACCCGGCCGAGGCGACGCGGCTGTTGCGGGCGGCCAGCCTCGCCGACAATCTCGATGCGCAGGTGGAATACGCCATCGCACTCTACAACGGCACCGGTACCGCCAAGGATGAGGCCGGCGCCGTCGCGCTGCTGAAGAAAGCGGCGCGGCGCGGCAGCGCCATCGCCCAGAACCGCCTTGCCCGCGTGCTGGTGACCGGACACGGCGCGCCGATGGACAAGATCGAGGGACTGAAATGGCACCTCGTCGCCAAAAGCGTCGGCAAGGGCGACCTGATGCTGGACGAGGCGTATGCGCAGCTTTCGCCCGAGGATCGCGGCCGGGTCGAGGCCGCCGCCAAAAAGTGGCTCGGCGTGAAATGATTTGAGGTGCCGTCACGCCCATGCGCCGGCCGCCCTTGACGGGGGCTCGCGCAACGGGCACGCAGACGCCGAACCCTCCGCCCCTTTTGCCCGGTCGCCGCCATGCTTCACTCCGCGCTCATCAACGTCATGGTCAAGGCCGCGCGCCGCGCCGGCCGCAGCCTCAAACGCGACCTCGGCGAGATCGAGAACCTGCAGGTCTCGCTTAAAGGCCCGGCCAACTTCGTCAGCGCCGCCGACCGCCGCGCCGAGGAGATCCTGTACGAGGAATTGACCAGGGCCCGCCCCGGCTACGGCTTCATCGGCGAGGAAGGCGGCAGCCGCGCCGGCGCCGACAAGACCAACACCTGGATCGTCGATCCGCTCGACGGCACCACCAACTTCCTGCACGGCATCCCGCAATTCGCCATCTCGATCGCGCTCGAGCGCGAGGGCGTGCTGACGGCCGCGGTGATCTACAACCCGGCCAACGACGAACTGTACGTCGCCGAGCGCGGCAAGGGCGCCTTCCTCAACGACCAGCGCCTGCGCGTCGCCGCCCGCCGCCGCCTCGACGACAGCGTGATCGCCTGCGGGCTGCCGCATATCGGCCGCGGCGACCTCGAACTGGCGCGCCGCGAGCTGGCCGAGATGATGGGCCGCGTCGCCGGCCTGCGCCGCTTCGGCGCTGCCTCGCTCGACCTCGCCTTCGTCGCCGCCGGCCGGCTCGACGGCTACTGGGAACGCAATCTGTCGCCGTGGGACATGGCCGCCGGCATTCTGCTGGTGCGCGAGGCCGGCGGCACCGCGACGGGCCTGACCGGCAACGACGACGCGCTCGCCACCGGCCATATCGTCTGCGGCAACGAAGCGATCCACGGCGCGCTGGTCAAGATCCTGACGCCGCTGGCCTGACGAAAAACCATCACCGGTGCCGGAACCGGCGCACCGCCCGCCGGTTCATGTCATGACTGCCTTCCATGACGACCGGCTCGGGCCCCGAGCCGGAGCTGGAGAACGCACGCATGACGCTCGGCACTATTATTCTCATCATCCTGATCATCGCCCTGCTCGGCGGCTTCAGCGGCATCGGCGGCGGGCCGTTCTACGGCACCGGCTATTACGGCGGCGGCGGCCTCGGGCTCGTCATCGTGATCCTGTTGATCCTGGTGCTGCTCGGCAAACTCTAGCCGCGATAAAGCGGGGTTACCCAACTTCCACACCTATCCAGCACCCGCATCCCGGACGCGATGCAGCGCGAAAGTGCTGCATCGCCGATCCGGGATCGCCGCAAACGTCAAGGCCGCTCCTGTAACGGTCCCGGCTCTGCGCTGCGGCGTTGCACGCCGCATCGCGTCCGGGACACGATCGTCCGATGGCAACGGCACGCCTGCGGCCTGATCGAACCCGACACCATCCAGCCCTCACCGCGAGCCTGCGGCGGCGCGCCGTGCGCCCCCGCCAGAATCTCCCCAAACCACCTTTCATCTCGCTCCCGCTGTGCCATATTGCGGTCCGCGCTGTTCCCGCAAAAGGACCGACGATCCCGCCATGGCTCAAGGACCGTCCCCGCCCATTCCGGTGGGACACAACCCGACCAAACTGTCGTCGCCCCGCATTTTCGTGGTGCGCATGGCCGTGTTCCTGGTGCTGTGCGCGCTGGTGCTGATCGTGCTCGCGCGCCAGATCCAGGTGGCGTTTCTGGCCAACCCCGGCCTCAACGCGCTGATCGGCGCGGTGCTGCTGATCGGCATCGTGCTGTGTTTCCGGCAGGTGCTGCGGCTTTATCCCGAGATCACCTGGGTCAACAATTTCCGCATCGCCGACCCCGGCCTCGCGCTCGAACGCCAGCCGCAGCTTCTGGCGCCGATGGCCGCGATCCTCGGCGGCGAACGCAACGGCCGCGTCACCGTCACCCAGCAGACCATGCGGCACCTGCTCGATTCCATCGGCACGCGGCTCGACGAGGCGCGCGACATCTCGCGCTACATGATCGGGCTGTTGGTGTTCCTCGGCCTGCTCGGTACCTTCTGGGGCCTGATCGAGACCGTCACCTCGGTCGGCGGCGTGATCGACGGCCTGTCGGTCGGCAGCGATTCCGGCTCGCTGTTCGACGCGCTGAAGCAGGGGCTTGCCGCGCCCTTGAGCGGCATGGGCATTTCGTTCTCGTCGTCGCTGTTCGGGTTGGCCGGCTCGCTGATCCTCGGCTTCCTCGACCTGCAATCGAGCCAGGCGCAGAACCGTTTCTACACCGATCTGGAGGACTGGCTCGCCACGACCGTGCGCCGCTACGGCGACGAGCCGGCGGATGCGGCGACGCCCGCGTCCGCCGTCGAACTGCGCGACGTGCTGGAGCGGCTGCGCACCACGCTGGCCGAGATCGGCAGCACCGAAGGCGCGCTGTCGTCGGCCACCAGCCGCTCGACCTCGACGGCGATGGCCAATCTCGCCGATGCCATTCAAAGCCTGGTGCAGCATATGCGCAGCGAGCAGCAGTTGATCCGCGAATGGGCCGACGGCCAGGGCGAGCAGAACCGCGAAATCCGCAAGCTGCTCGAACTGATCGCACGTCAGCCCGAAAAGAACTAGCACGGAGCGGACATGGCGCTGGCACGCGGACGGCGGAACGAATCGCCCTTCAACTACTGGCCGGGCTTCGTCGATGCGCTGTCGACGCTGCTGCTCGCCGTCATCTTCCTGCTGTCGGTGTTCGTCGTGGTGCAGTTTTATCTGTCGCGCGAAGTCTCCGGCAAGGACAAGGCGCTGGAGGAACTCAACGCCAAGATCGCGCAACTGAGCGAGATGCTGTCGCTGGAAAAGCTCTCCAGCCTCGGCCTCGAAGACCAGCTCTCGCAGGTGCGCGCCGGCCTCGCCTCGGCCGAGAGCGAGCGCGACCGCATCAAGGGCCTTTACGACGGCCTCGCCGCCTCCGGCAGCGATGCCGCCAGCCGCGCCAGCGAACTCGGCCGTGCGCTCGAATCCGAAAAACAGGTGACGTCGCGGGCGCTCGCGCAGGTCGAAATCCTCAACCAGCAGATCAACGCGCTGCGCCGCCAGCTTGCGGCGCTGGAAGCGGCACTCGAGGCGTCCGAAAAGCGCGACAAGGAATCGCAAAGCCGCATCGCCGACCTTGGCCAGCGCCTCAACGTCGCGCTGGCCAAGCGCGTGCAGGAACTGGCGCGCTACCGCTCCGAGTTCTTCGGGCGCTTACGCGCCATCCTCGGCAACCGCCCCGACGTGCGCATCGTCGGCGACCGCTTCGTGTTCCAGTCGGAGGTGTTTTTCGACACCGGACAGGCGCAGCTTCTGCCGGACGGCGTGACCGAGCTCGACAAGATTGCAGCCGCCATCGTCGAACTGGACAAGCAGATTCCGGCCGAGATCGCCTGGGTGCTGCGCGTCGACGGCCACACCGACGTGCGGCCGATTTCCAGCCCGCAGTTCAAGTCGAACTGGGACCTGTCGGCGGCGCGCGCCATCTCGGTGGTGCAGTATCTGGTCTCGCGCGGGGTGCCGCCGCAGCGTCTGGTCGCCGCCGGCTTCGGCGAGTTCCAGCCGCTCGACCCAGCCACCACCGAGGATGCCTACCGGCGCAACCGCCGCATCGAGCTGAAGCTCACCGAGCGATAGCCGATGGCTCCCTCGTTCCGGCTGCGGCCCTATCGCGACGGCGACGAGGATGCAGCCATCGCGCTATGGCTCGACACCTGGAGCCAAGCCTATCCCGACATCGATTTCGCCGCCCGGCTCACATGGTGGCGGGCGCGCTGGCGCGACGAGCTGGTGCCATACGCGCGCATCGTCGTCGCCGAGAGCGAGGCGGCGGCGCTGGCCGGCTTCGTCACCATCGACGATACCGGCTACCTCGACCAGCTCGTGGTCGCGCCCGAACACTGGGGCGGCGGGCTGGCGGCGGCCCTTGTCGGTGAGGCCAAACGGCTCGCCCCCTCGGGCGTGAGCCTCACGGTCAATGCCGACAATGCCCGCGCCATCCGCTTCTACGAGAAGGCGGGCTTTTGCGACGAGGGCGGCGACGTCAATCCGCTATCGGGGCGCGCCGTGCGGCGCATGGCGTGGCGGCCGTAGCGGATCGGTTTTTTCGCCGCCAAGGAACATCGGCCTGTCCACCGTGTTCAGTCGATACGGCAGGGGTCTTCACCACTGGAGGCTTGTATGGCGACGAAGCAGAAGACGCTGGACGATCTGTTCTACGACACGCTCAAGGACATCTACTACGCGGAAAAGAAAATCCTCAAAACGCTGCCGAAGATGGCCAAGGCCACGCAGTCGAAGGAACTGAAGGCCGCGTTCGAGAAACACGAGGGCGAGACCGAGCGCCACGTCGAGCGGCTGGAGCAGGTGTTCGAGATCATCGGCCGGCCGGCGCGCGGCAAAACCTGCGATGCCATCGACGGCATCACCGACGAGGGCGCCGAGATCATGGACGAGTACAAGGGCATGCCCGCGCTCGATGCCGGCATGCTGGCCGCAGCGCAGGCGGTCGAGCACTACGAAATCTCGCGCTATGGCACGCTGCGGACATGGGCGCAGGAACTCGGCCACGACAAGGCGGCAAAGCTGCTGTCGGAAACCCTCGAAGAGGAAAAGGCTACCGACAAGACGCTGAGCGGGCTCGCCACCAGCACCGTCAACAGCAAGGCCGAGCAGGAGATGCGGGCGGCGAGTTAGAGCGGTTTACCCCGTTCCGTCATGGCCGGGCTTGTCCCGGCCATCCACGTCTTTCTTCGCTGAAATTTCAAAGACGTGGATGCCCGGCATAAAGCCGGGCATGACGGGTCGCTGATTCCGTGAAAAGCAAAAACGCTCTAGAGCATGATCCCGAAAAAGCCTGCCCTCGGGCTCGACCCGAGGGTGGGAACCGGTTTTCGGACAAGATCATGCTCGAATAGATGATCGTCGACAGGTCTGATTCCACAGTGAATCAGACCTACGCTCCCTCGAACTGCAATCGCGCCAGGCGGGCGTAAAGCCCGCCTGAGGCGACCAGCGAGGCGTGGGTGCCCTGTTCGACGATGCGCCCCTGATCCATCACCACGATGCGGTCGCACGACAGCACGGTGGCAAGCCGATGCGCGATCACCAGCGTGGTCCGCTCGCGCATCAGTTCTTCCAGCGCCGTCTGCACCAGCGTCTCGCTTTCGGCATCGAGCGAGGACGTCGCCTCGTCGAGCAGCAACAGCGGCGCGTCGCGCAGGATCGCGCGCGCAATCGCGATGCGCTGGCGCTGACCGCCGGACAGCGTGACGCCGCGCTCGCCGAGCTGGGTGTCGAAGCCGTGCGGCAGCCGCGCGATGAACTCGGCGGCGTGCGCCAGGTCCGCGGCGCGCGCCACCTCGGCGTCGCTCGCATCGGGCCGTCCGAAGCGGATGTTGTCGCGGGCCGAGGCGGCGAATACCACGGTATCCTGCGGCACCAGCGCGATGCGCGCGCGAAGCTCGGCCGGATCGACGTCGCGGATCGGCACGCCGTCGAAAGAGATCGTCCCGCCCGCCGGATCGTAGAAACGCAAGAGCAGGTGGAACAGCGTGCTCTTGCCGGCGCCGGAGGGGCCGACGATGGCCACCTTCTCGCCGGCGCGGACCGTCAGCGTCACGCCGTCGAGCACCAGGGCGCCCGGCCGCGCCGGATAGGCGAACCGGATCGCGTCCAGCGCCACATCGCCACGCGCCGGCTCCGGCAGCCGGCGCGGCGAAGCGGGTGCTGCGATCGCCGGCTTGACGCGCAAAATCTCGAACAGCCGCTCGGCGGCGCCGGAGGCGGCGGCGACCTCGCCCCACACCTCGCTCAACTGGCCGAGGCCGGCGGCGGCGAAGGCCGCATAGAGCACGAACTGGCCGAGGCGGCCGGCGGTCATCGAACCCACCAGCACGTCGTGCGAGCCGATCCACAGGATCGCGACGACGCTGGCGAACACGATGAAGATAACGATCGCGGTCAGCACGGCGCGGGCGCGGGTCGAGCCGCGCGCCGCCTCGAACGCGGTTTCGACGTCGGCGGCGAAGCGCCCCGTCACCATGCGCTCGCTGGTGAACGCCTGCACCGTGCGCATGGCGCCGATCGATTCCGCGGCATAGGCGGAAGCCTGGGCCAGCGTATCCTGCGCGCGCCGCGACAGCCGCCGCACCCAGCGCCCGAACGCCACCAGCGGCAGCACGATCAGCGGGATCGCCGCCAGCACCAGCCCGGACAGGCGCGGGCTGGTCACCACCATCATCAGCGAGGCGCCGACGAACAGCACGATGTTGCGCAGCGCCACCGACACCGACGAGCCGACCGCCGACTTGATCTGGGTGGTGTCGGCAGTCAATCGCGAGATCAGTTCGCCGGCGCGGGCGGAATCGAAAAACACCGGCGACAGCGCGGTGAGATGGGCGAACACGTCGCGGCGCAGGTCGGCGACGATGCGCTCGCCGATCACGGTGACGAGGTAGTAGCGCAAGGCGCTGGCGCCGGCGAGCAGCGCCACCACGGCGATCATCACGCTGAAATAGCTGTTGACCAGCGCCACCCCTTCCGGGCTGAAGCCGAGGTCGATCATGCGCCGCACGGCGATCGGCACCGCCAGCGTGGTCAGCGCGGCGACCACCAGCGCGGCCAGCGCCGCGAGCACCCGGCCGCGATAGCGCTTCACATAGGGCCACAGCGACAGCAGGGGCCGCAGCCGCGCCGGCCGCGGCGCGGCCAGGTCGGCCGCACCCGCCAGCGCCGCCCCGGGCACACCCTGTTCCACCTCAAGCCGTTCTGTGCCGCTCATGATATCCCCGATCCCGATCCCGACCCGGCGCGCTCGGGGCTTATAACGTTTCTAGAGCTTTTCCGCTTCCGATAAATCGGAAGCGGTGCTCTAGACTATTGTTTTGACGCGTTTTCTTCACGCGAACCGGCCGTCGCCGGGCCGCCGGGCGAATAGCCTGCCGCAGCCGGACACCCGGCGCCAGAGCCACGCCGTGCTTGTCTTGAGGGTCTGCCTGCGCTATAGAGCCGCGCAATTCCACCCCGACAATCGACGAGGACGCAAAGAGCGCGACGGCGCACGCTGCGGCCAATGCAGGGCAGATCATGAAAGCCGACATCCACCCCGACTACCACACCATCAAGGTCGTCATGACCGATGGCACCGAGTACCTGACCCGCTCGACCTGGGGCAAGGAAGGCGACGTCCTCAACCTCGACATCGACCCGACCTCGCATCCGGCCTGGACCGGCGGCACCCAACAGCTTGTCGACCGAGGCGGCCGCGTGTCGCGGTTCCAGAAGAAGTTCTCGGGCCTGTTGAAGAAGTAAGGCGGCCCTGCCGGCCGATCTTGGAGCGCCCGCACCCGCGGGCGCTTTTCGTTTGGCCTGACGCCCTCAAAGCATCGCGAACGTGCAGGTGGCCATGGCGACCGGGCGGCCATCGGCGGCGCTCGACAGCGTCACGCGGCCGAAGCTCATGGTGCGGCCGGCACGCACCACCCGCGCATCCGCCAGCACGTCCGTCGCCATCGCCGGGCGCATGAAATGGCTGGTCTGATCGACCGTGGTCATCGGCCGCCTGCCGCCGATCGCCGCCGAAATCGCCAGCACCATCGCGGTGTCGGCCAGCGCCATCAGCGACTGGCCGCAGATGATGCCGCCCGAACGGCACAGCCGCTCGGAGAACGGCATGCGCAGCACCGCGCCGGGCAGCCAGTCGGGGCCGGCGCCGGGCGGCGGCGCGGCCTCCACGGCAACGACGGCGAGCGCGAGGTCGCGCACCCATGGCGCGAACACCTCGCCAAGCATGCTCTCGGCAGCGGCAATATCGAAACCGGGCGAGGCCGGCAGGGGATCGGCCATACCGACGATCAAGCCCGGTTCAGCGCTCGAACGCGGCGCGCAGACGGTCGAGCTGCGACAACAGCGGATTGCCGGTCGCGGCGTGGTCCGGCGGGGGCGCGTGGATGGTGCTGTCGAGCCGGCGCACCTTGGCCTGCAGGTTCATCGAACGGGTGACGAGATCCTGCAGCCGCGCCGGCAGCCGGTTCAGCAGTTCGGCCGGGCCGGGATCGGCGGCGGTCAGCTTGACCTTGGTCTTTTCCCGGTTGGCCTGCATCAGCGTCATCTCGCCTTCCTTGACGGCGCGATGCAGCAGCAGCCACGAGGCGATCTGCATCAGCCGCGTGGTCAGGCGCATGCTTTCGGTGGCGTAGGTCAGGCTGGCGGAACGGTCGAGCGCCTTGGCCTCGGCACGGCCGTCGCCGTCCAGATAGGCCGCGGTCTCCTCGACAAGGTCCATGCCTTCGCGAAACAACGCGCCGAAGACATTGGAGTTGGTCAGCCGCTCGTTGAACTGGACGAGGTCGGCATCGCCCCGCGCACGGTTCGCCATGGTTTTACGCCTCACGCCACGCTACTCGTTTGCCGCGCTGGTCCGGGCGGATGCAACTGCATCAAGCCGGAAAGCCGACATCTTTATGATGAACAAATCATTGCGCGGGCGCGGCCGCGAGTCCAGCGCAAGTCCGGCAAGGCGCCGCACAAACCAAAAATATGGTTTCCAGCCGCGCGCCGCCGCCCCGCCCTCGCGGGACGATTGCGGCCGGGCAAAAAAAGAGCCGCCGTTTCCGGCGGCTTTGAAAGTCGATAACAGGGAGGCGTCAAACAGAGTGGACAGGAGCCACTCGGTGTCCGATCAGGGACGCCATGGTTATAAAGCAGAAGCCTTAATCAATCGTAAATGAGCTAAATGATTGATAAAATTTCAACAATATCGTCAAGCCGATGCCGGCTCACGACTTGAAGAAGCGCTCGGCGGCGTCGCGCGTGGCGCGTTTGCCGGCCGTCGCCGCCTTGAGCCGCTCGATCTCGGCGGCGAGCAGGATCATGCGCGCCTCCAGCTCCTCGACCGACAATAGCGTGAGGTCCTGCCCGATCTCGTGCGTGACCTTGCGGCGTGGCTCGTTGTCGTCGTCGCTCGCCATCGTTTCGTCTCTCCCAACTCGCCGCCGGACGGTTGCCAGCGCCGGCCCGGCTGAGGTAGCACGGGCTTCCCCATTCCCAGCCGCCCGGTCAGGACACCATGGAAAAGCCGCACGCGCAAATGACGGTCGCGACCGCCGGCGGACCAGGGCGGCAGCGCCCCCGGCCCCCGTGGCAGGGCGTGGAAAATCTATGATTTCTCTTGCTTTCATGGCAATGATGGCAGCGGACGCGAAGCTGGTTCCGACCCCCACCCGAGCGCGGAGACAAAGCCGTTGCGTTTGATCAGGCGCCTCGCGTCGCACCTCGCCCCCGTCGTCGCGCCGCTCGCTCTGGGTGCCGCGCTCGTTGCAGCGACCCTGCCGGCTGAGGCCGTCGAGGCCGTCAGCGTGCGCAGCGACGTGCCGGCCATCGATCTCACTGCCGTGCTCGACCGCCAGCGCAGCGACAGCGACCGCATCCAGGTTTCGACCGCGCCGGGCACCGACGGCATCGTGCGCCGCATCGAGGTGCGCGCCCGCGAGGGCGGTCAGAACTGGATGGTGTTCGCGCTCGCCAACAACACCGACGACCAGCTCGACCGCCTGATCGTCGTGCCGCACTACCGCATGGTCGGCTCCGGCCTGTTGTGGCCCGACCTCGGACTGTCGCGCATCGCCACCGTCACGCCGTCGTCGGGCGACCGCCCCGAGCGGCAGGACAGCGCCACCGCCGACATCTTCCGCATCACGCTCGACCCCGGCGCGGTCATCACCTTCGTTGCCGAACTGCGCACCGACAACGTGCCGCAGGTCTATCTGTGGGAACCGGAAGCCTACAAGGACAAGGTCAACTCGTTCACGCTGTACCAGGGCATCGTCATCGGCATCTCAGGGCTGCTGGCGCTG
Organism: Pseudomonadota bacterium; assembly: GCA_003576765.1. Lineage (GTDB taxonomy): Bacteria > Pseudomonadota > Alphaproteobacteria > Rhizobiales > Xanthobacteraceae > PRO6. The sequence goes on along the minus strand of QEVP01000007.1, from coordinate 78,204 downwards.
GTGCTGACCATGCTGTTCGTGGTCAAGGGCAGCATCATGTTCCCGGCGGCCGCGGCGCTGGCCTGGGCGGTGCTGGTCTATATCGGCATCGATTTCGGCTTCTGGGGCAAGATTCTCGACACTGCCGGCGGCGCCGAGCGCATCTGGCGCGCCGCCAGCGAGGCAATCCTCGCCGCAACGCTGTTGGTGTTTCTGTTCGCCTACCTCAACCTCAGCCGCTGGCATGTGCGCTATTCGCACATCACGCTGGGCTGGCTCGCCTTCCTCGGCTCGCTGGTGGCGCTGGCGCTGTTCGATCCGGCGGTCGCCTCGGGGATCGCCCGGTTGTCGCTGGCGCTGATCGCGATCTTCGGCTTCGCGCTCGTGGTCTACCTGTCCGCGCACGGCTTCGACCGCGCGGTGCTGCTGATCCCGACCTGGTTCCTGCTGGTGGTGTGGGTGATCGCCGCCGGCATCACCGTGGAGGGCGGCATCGCCAATGACATCGTCGGGCCGGCGCTGCTCGGCGGCCTGGTGCTGATCGTGATGCTGATCGGCTTCACGGTGATGCAGCATGCCTTCGCCGGCGGCACCGGCGGCGGCATCGTCTCCGACATGGAGCAGCGGGCGCTGGCGCTGACCGGCTCCGGCGACCTGATCTGGGACTGGGACGTCTCCTCCGACAAGGTGTTCACCTCCGCCGAGACCGAGGCGCTGCTCGGCCTCAAGCGCGGCACACTGGAAGGACCGGCGGCAAGCTGGCTCGAGGTGCTGCATCCGCTCGACCAGGACCGCTTCCGCACCGCGCTCGACAGCGTGCTCGACCAGCGTCGCGGCCGCCTCAATCAGGATTTCCGCCTGCGCACCCCCGACGGCCACTTCCTGTGGTTCGCGCTCAAGGCGCGCCCGGTGGTCGGCTCCGACGGCGAGGTCGCCCGCGTCGTCGGCACGCTGACCGACATCACCGCCTTCAAGAACGCCGAAGAGCGCATGCTGCACGACTCGGTGCACGACAACCTGACCGGCCTGCCCAACCGCACGCTGTTCCTCGACCGCCTGCGCGCGGTGGCGACGCTGACCAAGACCGTCCCGACGCTGAAGCCGACGGTGATGGTGATCGACCTCGACCGCTTCAAGCAGGTCAACGACTCGGTCGGCATGGCGGTCGGCGATTCGATCCTGCTGACGCTGTCGCGCCGCCTCACCCGCATCCTTAAAGCCCAGGACACGCTGGCGCGGCTCGCCGGCGACCAGTTCGGCCTGATCCTGCTGTCGGAGCAGAACCCGGCGCGCATCACGGCGCTGGCCGAGACCATCCGCAAGACCATCCGCGCGCCGATCACCTTCAACGAGCGCGAGATCTTCATCACCGCCTCGATCGGGCTGGCGCTCTCCGACCCGCAGGTGGCGCTCTCCGACAACATCGTCAAGGACGCCGAGCTGGCGATGTACCATTCCAAGCGGATCGGCGGCGACCGCATCGACGTCTACAAGGCGGCGATGCGCGCCCGCAAGCTCGACCGCCTGACGCTGGAGTCCGAACTGCGCCGCGCCATCGAGCGCGACCAGATCGCCATCCTCTACCAGCCAATCATACGGCTGGAGGATCGCACCGTCGCCGGCTTCGAGGCACTGGTGCGCTGGGACCACCCCAAGCTCGGCCGCATGGCGCCCTCGGAATTCATCTCGATCGCCGAGGAAAGCGGTTTTATCGTCGATCTCGGCGTGTTCGTGATGGACCAGGCGGCGCGGCAGCTCGCGGTGTGGCAGCACGCCATGCGCGCGCGCCAGCCGATCTTCGTCAGCGTCAACGTCTCCTCGCGGCAACTCTTGCGCCACGACCTGATCCACGACACCCGCAGCGTGCTGGCGCGCTCCTCGGTGGCGCGCGGCTCGCTCAAGCTCGAACTCACCGAGTCGTTGGTGATGGAGAACCCGGAGCATGCCACGCAGATGCTCCAGCGCATCCGCGAACTCGGCGTCGGGCTCGCGCTCGACGATTTCGGCACCGGCCATTCGTCGCTGGCCTATCTCAACCGCTTCCCGTTCGACACGCTCAAGATCGACCAGTCGCTGGTGCGCACGTCGAGCCGCGGCACCCGCCCGGTGATCCTGAAGTCGATCGTCGCCATGGCGCACGATCTCGGCATGAGCGTCGTCGCCGAGGGTGTCGAGACCGATTCCGACGCGGTGGAGCTGTACCAGATCGGCTGCGAGTTCGGGCAGGGCTTTGCCTTCGGCGAGCCGATGGACGCATCCTCGGCGATGCGGCTGTTGACCGAGACGCGGCTGGAAGCAACGGCGTAGCGGGGGGCCGTCGTGTCCCGGACGCGACGCAGCGTGCAACGGTGCGGCGCAGAGCCGGGACCGTTTCAGATGCCGCGGTCGGAACGGTCCCCGGATCAGCGGCGCGGCATGACATGCCGCACCGCATCCGGGACACGCACCAGATAGCTCTATCGCGGCCGCTCGAGCTGGAACGTCAGGTGCGCCTTCACCGTCGGCCACTCGGCGGCGATGATGCTGTACACCACGGTGTCGCGCAGCGTGCCGTTGGGCGACACCTGATGGTTGCGCAATACGCCGTCCTGCTTGGCCCCGAGCCGCTCGATGCCGCGGCGGCTCTGGTGATTGAAGAAATGCGTGCGGAATTCGACCGCGATGCAGTCGAGCGTCTCGAAGGCGTGCGTCAGCAACATGAGCTTGCACTGGGTGTTGAGCGCCGAACGCTGCACGCGCTTCGCATACCAGGTCGAGCCGATCTCGACGCGGCGGTTATTCGCATCGACGTTCATGTAGGTGGTCATGCCGGCGATGGCGCCGCCGGCGTCCTTCACCGTGAACGGCAGCATGGTGCCGGCGCGTTGCAGGTCGAGCCGCCGCTCGATCTCGGCCATCATGGCATCGGGATGCGGGATCGAGGTGTACCACAGCCGCCACAACTCGCCGTCGCGGACGGCGGCGACGAGGCCGTCATGATGCGCCGGCGCCAGCGGTTCGAGGCGGGCGGCGGGTCCAGCAAGCGTCACCGGTTCAAGCCAGGGCATGATGCGGTCCCATCGAAGCAAGTTACCTGTTGAGGAAATTCAGCGGCAGGCCGGGGCGCGGCCAGTCCATCGCGATCAGTTCGCCGCGGCCCGACAGCGTGATGTAGGCGGTTTTCAGGTCCGGCCCGCCGAAGGCGATGTTGGTGGTGAGGCGGTCGCCGGTCTCGATCTGCTCGACGAGCCGGCCATCGGGCGCGATCACCGAGATGCAGCCTGAGATCAGCGTCGCCACGCAGATATTGCCCGACGCCTCGACCGCCAGCGAATCGAACATCTGATAACCGCCGAGCCCGGCGATCGGCCGGCCGGCCTCGCCGCGATAGCTGACGCTGCGCGAGCGGATTTCGCCGGGCGCGGTGAGATCGAAGGCCCACAGCCGCGCCGTCGGCGTCTCGGCAATGTAGAGAGTTGCCTCATCGGGCGACAAACCGATGCCGTTGGCCGGCAGCACGCCGCGCACCGCGTCGATCAGCCGGCCGCCACCGGGTGTCATGTAGTAGGCGGCGCCGAGGTCCATGTCGTGCGTGCGCCGTTTGCCGAGATCGGAGAACCACAACCCGCCGTGGCGGTCGAACACCAGGTCGTTCGGGCCGCGCAGCGGCTGGTCGCCGCAACGGGTGAACAGCGTCTCGACCTTTCCGCTGACGAGATCGACTCGTTGCAGCGAGCCGCCGAGATACTCGGACGGTGCCGGCGGGCCGGGCACATGGACGCCGCTGCGCGTCGTGATCCAGCCGAAGCCGCCGTTGTTGCAGACGTAGCATTTGCCGTCGGGGCCGATCGCGGCGCCGTTGGGACCGCCGGGCAACGCGGCGACCGTCTCCTTGCGACCGTCCGGCCACACCCGCGTCAGTTGCTGCGCGCGAATTTCCACCAGCACCACCGAGCCGTCCGGCAGGGCAATCGGGCCTTCGGGAAATGCGAGCCCGGTGGCCAGCACGCGCGCGTTCGACATAGCGTCTCCTGTTGCAGGAGCGACCCCCCGCTCAGGCTCGCCTGCGGTGCGGCACGAAGGCCGAGGCGACTATCGAATAGACCGGTTCACCGCGCTGGTTGGTGCCGGTGTTGCGCGCCTCCAGAATACCCCACTCCGGCCGCGACGCGGATTTGCGCAAGCCCACCACCTCGGAGGCAAAGCGGACGGTGTCGCCGGCCAGCACGGGCTTCAGCCACTTCAGATCGCGGAAGCCCGGAGACGGCCCCCACACCGCGACCTCCTCGCCGCGCCGCCGCGCCTCTTCGGCCTCACGCCGGGCCTGATCGACCAGCATCCGCATGCACACCGAACCGACATGCCAGCCGGACGCGGCGAGACCGCCGAAATGCGACGCCCGCCCTGCTTCCTCGTCGAGGTGGAAGGCTTGCGGATCGAACTGGCGCGCGAATGCCTTGATGTTGTCGGCGGTGAAGGTGAACGAGCCGAGATCGAGCTGGGAGCCGACCCGCAGATCCTCGAAAAACCGCATCGTGCCTAACCCTCCGCCGCAGCCGCGGACCGGCGCTTGATCATCAACGGGCTGACCAGCTCCAACAGCGTGATGCCGGCCGCGTTGCTGACGCGCGCCTTGAGCTTGACGAAGCCCATCTCGGGGCGGCTGCGCGAGGCGCGGCAGTCGAGCACGTCGAGGTCGAGGGTGATATCGTCACCGGGGCGCAGCGGCGCCATCCAGCGCAGCGTCTCCACGCCCGGCGAGCCGAGCGAGGCGGCGCGGTGCAGGAAGGCGTCGAACATCATCCGCATCGTCAGCGAGCCGAGGTGCCAGCCCGAGCCCGACAGCCCGCCGAGCATCGAGTGCTTCGCCGCCTCCTCGTCGAGGTGCATCGGCTGCGGATCGAACTCCGCGGCAAAGGCCAGCATGTCCTCGCGCGAAACATGGCGCGGGCCAAAGGTGCCGTAATGGCCGGGGGCGAAGTCCTCGAACACGAGTGTGTCGGAAGGGGAGTTTGTCGCAGGCGTTGTCATGGGGGTGCATATCGGGAGGAAAGCCCGATTGTGGCCGTTATTCGCAGCGATCACAAGCCGCTGGCGACTGCCTGCACCGTCGGCAATGACCGGAGGGTGGTGCGCCGATTCCGTCCTGTAGCTTGCGACGATACGCCAGGAGCGTCCCGATGCTTGAATTTCGCGATCTTTTCCAGTGGGATCGGTTCATCACCCCGACGATCATCAAGACCTTCTACTGGCTGGTGATCGCGCTGATGGCGCTGTTTTCGCTCTCCGGTATCGGTTCGGGCCTGACCATGATGGCGATCAGCCCGTTTGCCGGCTTCATCGTCATCCTGTCGTCGATCGCCGGCCTCCTGGTCGGCGTGGTGTTCGCGCGGATCGTGGCCGAGCTTGTCCTCATCATCTTCCGCATCAACGAGCACCTCGGCGCCATCCGCGACCGTGGCCACGGCCTTTGAGGTGACGCAGCGTCCGCGGCGGAAAAGCGCTCAGTTGGCGAAGCGGAAGTGCATGACGTCGCCGTCGGCGACGATGTAGTCCTTGCCTTCGAGACGCAGCCGCCCGGCCTCGCGCGCGCCGGCCTCGCCGCCATGCGCGACGTAGTCGTCATAGGCGATGGTCTCGGCGCGGATAAACCCCTTCTCGAAGTCGGTATGGATGACGCCGGCCGCCTGCGGCGCGCGGGTGCCGCGGGTGATGGTCCAGGCGCGCGCCTCCTTCGGTCCCACCGTGAAATAGGTGATGAGGTCGAGCAGCCGGTAGCCGGCGCGGATCAGGCGATCGAGACCGGCCTCCTCCAGCCCGAGCGTGTCGAGGAACTCGGCGCGCTCCTCGCGCGACAGCGTGGCGATCTCCGATTCGATCTTGGCGGAGATCGCCACCGCGACCGCGCCTTCCTTCTCCGCATGCGCGGCGACCGCGGCCGAATAGGCGTTGCCGGTGGCGGCGGCACCTTCCTCGACGTTGCAGACGTAGAGCACCGGCTTCGAGGTCAAAAGCCCGAGCATGCGGAAGGCGCGCTCCTCCCCCGGCTTGCGGTCGAGGAAACGTGCCGGCCGGCCCTCGCGCAGCAGCTCGAGCGTGCGGGTCACGAGGTCGAGGCTCTCTTTGGCATCCTTGTCGCCGCCGCGCGCCTTCTTGGTCAGGTTATCGACGCGCTTCTCCAGGCTGTCGAGGTCGGCGAGCATCAACTCGGTCTCGATGGTCGCGATATCGTCGAGCGGCGCGATCTTGCCCTCGACATGGGTGATGTCGGAATCCTCGAAGCAGCGCACAACATGCGCGACCGCGTCGACCTCGCGGATGTTGGAGAGGAACTGGTTGCCGAGCCCCTCGCCTTTCGAGGCGCCGCGCACCAGGCCGGCGATATCGACGAAGGTCAGCCGCGTCGGGATGATCTCGCGCGAGCCGGCGATCGCCGCGAGCTTGTCGAGGCGCGGATCGGGCACCGCCACCTCGCCGACATTCGGCTCGATGGTGCAGAACGGATAGTTCGCCGCCTGCGCCGCAGCGGTTTCGGTGAGCGCATTGAACAGCGTCGATTTGCCGACATTCGGCAGCCCGACGATTCCGCATTTGAAGCCCATGACGGATCCTGGAAAGAGGGAGAGGAAAAGCGAGAGGGAGAGGGTTGGCTATTCACCCCCACCCTACCCTCCCCCGCAAGCGGGGGAGGGAGCAGGCTGGGATCGGGCCGCGCTCAACCATCGCCGTTGCCGTTGTCGCCCGCAAAACCTTGCGCCTGCATCGCCAGATGCACCTTGTTCTGGAAGGTCGCCTCCTCGCCCGCGGCCAACAGCCCGGCGTGATCGGCCACCGCCTCGCACAGCGCCTCGACCCACGGCCGCTCCGCCTTGGCGAAGTCGCCAAGCACATAGGCATGGACCAGGTGCTTGAGGCCGGGGTGGCCGATGCCGAGCCGCACGCGGGCGTAGTCGTTGCCGATATGGGCGGTGATCGAGCGCAACCCGTTGTGCCCGGCGTTGCCGCCGCCGGTCTTGATGCGCAGCTTGCCCGGCGGCAGATCGAGTTCGTCATGGAACACGGCAACGTCGCCAAGCGCCAGCTTGAAGAAACGCATCGCCTCGCCGACGGCGCGGCCGGACTCGTTCATGTAGGTCGCGGGCTTGAGGAGCACGATGCGCTGCCCCGCCAGTTCGCCCTCGGCGGCCTCGCCCTGGAAGCGGCGCCGCCACGGCGCGAAGCGGTGGCGGCGTGCCACCGCGTCGATCGCCATGAAGCCGATGTTGTGGCGGTTGCCCTGATGCTTCGTGCCGGGATTGCCCAGTCCGACGAACAGGCGCATGGCGGCGCGCGACCCGCGCCCGCCTACTTCTTCTTGTCGGCTGCGGGCGCCTTGGCCGCCGGTGCCTTGGCGCCGGCAGCGGGAGCCGCCGCGCCAGCCGCGGGCGCCGCCGCGCCGGCGGCGGGTGCCGCAGCCGCATCGGCCGACTTGGCCTCCTCGCCGTAGCCGGAGGGCGGCACCACCGTCACCAGCGTCTGGTCGTCACGCAGCACCGGCACCACGCCCTTCGGCAGTTCGACGTCGCTGAGATGCACCGAGTTGTTGATCTCGAGCTTGCTGACATCAACCTCGATGAACTGCGGAATGTGATCGGGATCGGCCTCCAGCTCGACGGCGTGGGCAACGATGTTGACCGTGCCGCCGCGCTTGACGCCCGGCGACACCTCGGCGCCCCTGACACGCAGCGGTACGCTGACGCGGATCTTGGCGCCCTTGCCGAGGCGGAGGAAATCGATATGGATCGGCACATCCTTGATCGGGTCGAGCGCGAAGTCGCGCGGGATCACCCGGTGCTTCTTGCCGTCGAGGTCGATGTCGAAGACGGTGGTAAGGAAATGGCCGGCGAAGATCGCGGTCCGCGCTTCCTTGTCGGCGAGCGAGACGGTCACCGGCGGTTCGTTGCCACCATAGATCACGGCCGGCACGCGGCCGGCGCGGCGCTCTGCCCGGGCGGCCCCCTTGCCGGCCTTCGGACGTGCGCTTGCCTTCAATTCCTTGACGGAAGCCATCGGGTTCATCCTTGTTTTTCAAAAAGTTAAAGGCCGCATCGCGGCCTCACACGAGCTTCGCGGCAAGCCTCCAGGGGTGCGGGGGCCGCCAAGCTCGGCGGTGTCTTAACGCCAAAAGGGTCGAAAAACAAGGATATCCGCGGGTCCACCGGGGATGGACCCAAGGGCCGTGCACGCAGCCGGCAAGGTCAGGTTCCGGCACCGCCCTGCCTGGCGCCAAGCTTCGCCTCCAGGCTGGCGAGGCGCGCCTTCAGCGCCTCATTCTCCTCCCGGGCGAGCCGTGCCATCTCCTTGACGGCCTCGAACTCCTCGCGCTTGACCAGATCGAGGTCGGCGAGGATGCGCTCGGCCTGATGGCGCACGACGGCATCGATCTCGCGCTTGACGCCCTGCGCCGCGCCGGCGGCGTCGTTCATCAGCCGGGATAGCTCGTCGAGGAGCCTGTTGGTGGTCTGCGTCATCTGTCTCTCCGGCGTCCGCTGCCGCTGTCCGGGACACAATGGCGATGCGCGGCGCCGACTTCAAGGGCGCCGCCGGCTTGAGCGCCAAAACCCGCCGCCTTGACTTCACCACATCCGCGCCGTCATGACCGGGGCCACGGAACGCGTCGCTGTGATTCGCGGGAGCCGATGTCGCTCGCTGTCCTTCCCTTCCCGGTGTTCGATCCGGTCGCGGTCTCGTTCGGGCCGTTCGCGATCCGCTGGTACGCGCTCGCCTATATCGGCGGCATCGTGTTCGGCTGGCTCTATGCGCGGCAGATTATCAAGTCGCGGCGCGCGTGGGGCGGCCCGTCGCCGATCAGCCTGCCGCAGATGGACGACTTCATCCTGTGGGTGACGCTCGGCATCATCCTTGGCGGTCGCATCGGCTACGTCGCGTTCTACAACCCGGCCTATTTCGCCGCCCACCCCGCCGAGATCGTCCGGCTATGGGAAGGCGGCATGTCGTTCCACGGCGGTTTCCTCGGCTGCGTCATCGCGGTGATGGCGTTCGCGCGACGCCACCGCATCTCCATCCTGTCGCTCGGCGACATCACCTGCGCGGTCGGGCCGATCGGACTGTTCCTCGGCCGCATCGCCAATTTCATCAACAGCGAGTTGTGGGGCCGCCCGACCGATGTGCCGTGGGCGATCGTGTTTCCGAACGGCGGCCCCGAGCCGCGCCACCCCAGCCAGCTCTACGAGGCCGGCCTCGAAGGCATTTTGCTGTTCACCCTACTCGCTTTCATGATCCGCGCCGGCGCGCTCAAGCGGCCCGGCCTGATCGTCGGCGCCTTCGCCACCGTCTATGGGCTCGCGCGCATCACCGGCGAACTGTTCCGCGAGCCCGACCCGCAGCTCGGCTTCCTGTGGGGCGGGCTGACCATGGGCATGCTGCTGTCGGTGCCGATGATCGTCGCCGGCCTCGTGCTGATCGCGCGCGCGCTGAGGCAGCCGCCGCGCGGCGCCGCACAAGCGGAGCCGGCGCCATGAGCGACATCGCGCCGCTGGAGGCGGAAATCCGCACGCTGATCCGCGCCGCCGGGCCGATGCCGGTGTGGCGCTACATGCAGCTCTGCCTGACGCACCCGCGCTACGGCTACTACATCGCCCGCGATCCGCTCGGCCGCGAGGGCGACTTCGTCACCGCGCCGGAAGTGAGCCAGATGTTCGGCGAACTGATCGGGCTGTGGGCCGCCTCGGTGTGGCGGATGATAGACGAGCCGGCCGAGATCAACCTGATCGAGCTTGGCCCCGGCCATGGCACCATGATGGCGGACGCGTTGCGCGCCATCCGCGTGCTGCCCGCCTTCCGTTCGGCCGTCACCGTCCACATGATCGAGGTCAATCCGGCGCTGCGCCACCGTCAGGTCAAGGCGCTCGCCGATGCCGGCGAGGTGTTTTGGCACGAGCGCATCGACGACGTGCCGGACGGGCCGTCGATCATCCTGGCCAACGAGTATTTCGACGTGCTGCCGGTGCACCAGATGGTGCGGCAGGACGGCGGCTGGCACGAGCGGGTGATCGAGATCGGCGCCGACGGCAACCTCGCCTTCGGCGTCGCGCCAAAGCCGTCGCCGCGCTTCGAGACGCTGCTGCCGCCGCAGGTCGCCGCCGCCCCGCAAGGCGCCATCTTCGAGTGGCGGCCGGACGGCGAAATATTGCGCATCGCCTCCCGCGTGCGCGACTTCGGCGGCGCGGCGCTGATCATCGACTACGGCCACGCCAGGAGCGACGCCGGCGACACGTTTCAGGCCGTTGCGCGGCATGCCTACGCCGACCCCCTGAAGAACCCCGGCACCGCCGACATCACCGCCCACGTCGATTTCGACGCGCTCAAGCGCGCCGCCGAGGCTGGCGGCGCCCGCGCGCACGGCCCGGTCGAGCAGGGCACGTTCCTGCGCCGGCTCGGCATCGAGGCGCGGGCGCATGCGCTGATGACCTCGGCCGCGCCGGCGGTGGCACAGGATATCGCCGTGGCCCTGCAACGCCTGACCAGCAGCGGGCGCGGTGGCATGGGCTCGATGTTCAAGGTGCTCGGCATCGCCAATCCGACAATCCCGATGCTGGTCGGGCTGACCGACCAACCCGAGGACGCGATGCCATGACCATGCTGCAAGCCCCGCGCCTTCAGGCGCTTGACGGCATCCGCCACGGTTTCTTCACCCGCGAGGGCGGCATCTCGCAGGGCCTCTATGCCAGCCTCAATGGCGGGCTCGGCTCCGACGACGCCCCCGCGCACGTCGCCGAGAACCGCCGCCGGGTCGCCGCCGCCATCGGCGCCGACATCGCACATTTCGCAACCGTGCATCAGGTGCATTCGCCCGATGCCGTCGCTGCGACCGCGGCGTGGGATACGGACGCGCGTCCCCACGCCGACGCCATCGTCACCGCAACGCCGGGCCTCGCCATCGCCGTCACCACCGCCGACTGCGGCCCGGTGCTGTTCGCCGATCCGCAGGCGCGCGTGATCGGCGCGGCGCATGCCGGCTGGCGCGGCGCACTCGACGGCGTTCTGGCCTCGACCGTCGCGGCGATGGAGCGGCTGGGCGCTGCGCGCAGCCGTATCGTGGCGGCGATCGGCCCACTGATCCGCCAGCCGAGCTACGAGGTCGGCGCAGAGTTCGCCGCGCGCTTTGCCGCCGCCGATCCCGGCCACGTCCGTTTCTTCGCACCGGCCGCCCGCGAGGACCACGCGCTGTTCGACCTCGGCGGGTTCATCCGCTCGCAGCTCGAAGCCGCCGGCATCGGGACGATCGACGACCTCGGCTTATGCACCTACGCGGATGCGCGCTTTTTCAGCTATCGCCGCTCGGTGCACCGACGCGAGACAGACTACGGCCGCCACCTGCACGCCATCTCGCTCGCGCCGTAAACCGCGTCACCGGCGGCGGCCGGACGGCCGGCAATTTCCCCCGGCAAACCGGAAAGGCGTATTGCCAGCGCCGCCGTCTCCTTGTTACACCGCCTGCGGCAAGGCCCCGAACGGTTGGGGCTCCGTTTGACGGCCGGCTTATGTTGACGCGTGCATCCACACAGGTTCAGGGGAAACCCGCCATGTCGGCGAAGAACGGGGCCATCAAGCTCGTCGCCGGCAACTCCAATCCGACGCTGGCAAAATCCATCGCCGAGTGGCTGCAACTGCCGCTGACCAAGGCCAGCGTGCGGCGCTTCGCCGATATGGAAGTGTTCGTCGAGATTCAGGAGAACGTGCGCGGCTCGGATGTTTTCATCATCCAGTCCACGTCGTTTCCCGCCAACGATCACCTGATGGAACTTTTGATCATCACCGACGCGCTGAGGCGCGCCTCGGCGCGGCGCATCACCGCTGTGGTGCCGTATTTCGGCTACGCCCGGCAGGACCGCAAGGCCGGCCCGCGCACGCCGATCTCGGCCAAGCTGGTCGCCAACCTCATCACCCATGCCGGCGCCGACCGGGTGATGACGCTCGACCTGCACGCCGGGCAGATCCAGGGCTTCTTCGATATCCCGACCGACAATCTCTACGCCTCGCCGGTGATGGTGCGCGACATCCGCGAACAGTTCGACCTCTCCAGGGTGATGGTGGTGTCGCCCGACGTCGGCGGCGTGGTGCGCGCGCGCGGGCTTGCCAAGCGCATCAACGCGCCGCTCGCCATCATCGACAAGCGCCGCGAGCGTCCGGGCGAATCCGAGGTGATGAACGTGATCGGCGAGGTCGCGGGCTACACCTGCATCCTCGTCGACGATATCGTCGATTCCGGCGGCACGCTGGTAAACGCCGCCGATGCGCTGCTCGCCAACGGCGCGACCTCGGTCTCGGCCTATATCACCCACGGCGTGCTGTCGGGCGGCGCGGTGGCGCGCATCACCGGCTCGCGGCTCAAGGAACTGGTGATCACCGACTCGATCCAGGCCACCGAGGCGATCCACGCCGCGCCGAACATCCGCACCATCTCGATCGCCGCCCTGATCGCCGAAGCGATCGGCCGCACCGCCGCCGAGGAATCGGTGTCGAGCCTGTTCGACTGAAGCGGCTGACTTTATCTCTGCCGTCATGCGCGGGCCTGTCCCGCGCATCCACGTCTTTAATGGCCGCCCATCAAAAAAGACGTGGATGGCCGGAACAAGTCCGGCCATGACGGATGACAGCAAGCTCTGAACGATCGTTGGGAGCGCAGTGGCGCCCGTCTCAGTGGCTGCCGGAAATCTTCGCCGCGGCGATTACCGCCTGCGTCCGGCTCTCGACGCCGAGCTTCTGCAGGATCGCCGAGACGTGCGCCTTGATGGTCGCCTCCGAGACTTTAAGTTCGTAGGCGATCTGCTTGTTGAGCAGGCCCTGCGACAGCATCATCAGGACGCGCACCTGCTGCGGCGTCAGCGTCACCAGGCGGTCGCGCAGTTGCGCCATCTCCGGGTCGGCGGCGGCGTTGAGATCGACGTCGGGCGGAATCCAGATGTCGCCGGCGAGCACCGTGGCCAGCGCCGCGCGCAGCGTCTCGACGCCGAAGCGCTTGGGGATGAAGCCCGAGGCGCCGAAATCCATCGAGCGGCGGATGGTCTCGGTATCGTCGGTCGCCGACACCACGACGACCGGGATCGCCGGATACTGCGCGCGCAGATAGATCAGCCCGGAAAACCCGCTGATGCCCGGCATCGACAGGTCGAGCAGCACCAGCCCGACGTCGGTGCCCTGCTCCAGGAGCCCGGTGAGTTCTTCGAACGATCCCGCCTCGTCGATGGTCGCCGTGCTGACGATCCCCGAGACAGCCTGGCGCAGCGCGCCGCGAAACAGCGGGTGGTCATCGGCAATAATGAGGTGCATGGCGTTCGGCATTCTGCGGCGGCTTCCTGTCCTCCGCGCAACGTATGTTGCAAATACGCCACGGAGGCAAGGCTGAATCCGTCGCACCCCACTTCGCGCGGGGCTATCCGATCAGCCGCAGGCGCCGACGAATTGCAGCACCACGTCGCGCCGGTGCGGGCGGTCGCGATGCTCGATCAGATAGACCGCCTGCCACGTTCCGAGTGCCGGCGCCCCGGCCGCGACCGGGATCTGCAACGAGGTCGCCGTCAGCATGGTCTTGACGTGTCCCGGCATGTCGTCGGGCCCTTCGGTGTCGTGACGCCAGCCGGCATCGCGCGGCGCCAGCCGGTCGAGCGCCGTCATGAGATCGTCGAGCACCGTGGGATCGGCATTTTCCTGAATCGTCAGCGACGCCGAGGTATGGCGCACGAACAGCGTCAGCGTGCCCTCGCGCGCCCGCGCATCGGCCAGGAAGCGCCGCGTCTCGGCGGTCAGATCGACGAAGCCCGCGCCCGGCGTCGCCACCTCCAGCGTTGCGGAGACGATCGCGGCGGCCTCGACGCACGACAGCGCCGAGCGGGCGGCAAAGCGGGACGATGGCATGGCGTCTCCCTCGATGCGGCTGCCGGCGGCCTCAGATGCGGTCGGCGACGCCCTTCTGCACGCGGGACGCCATCTCGATCAGCTGCCGCCACACGTTTTCAAGAAACGACATCGCGCGTTCGAGATCGGCATCGTTCGGCAGCGGTATTTCGATGCGGTTTTGCGCGCGCTCACGCTTGTCGCCGTCGGGCTTCAGCGGATCCGTCTTGAACCGGTCGGCCTTGGGCAGCGCCTCGTCGATCTTGCCGGTATCCGTCCCGTGCGCCGCCAGCGCCTTCTTCAGCCGCGCGTTCTCGGCAACCAGCCGGCCGATCTCGGCATCGAGCGCGGCGCGTTCGTCGGGCACGGCATAGCAGGCCCAGTCGCCCGCCTTGCGGGTGCAGGACGAGACCTGGCCGCTGCGGGTATCGAGCCGCAGCACGCCGTCGGCGGTGGTCGAAAACGTGTAGCGGCCGTTCTCGCCGTCCGGCGCCGACTGCGCCACGGCGGCGGCCGGCAGCGCCAGCATCAGCGCGGCGGCCGCCACCAGCCTGACATGATCCCGATACGGCATGGTCGCCTCCCCGACGTTCACGGCTCGGCCCGATAGGGCGCGCGGCCCGTCGCTAACGCATCCGCGAGCAATTCGATCCGGTCCTGCCCCCAGAACACCTCACCGTCGAGCACATAGGACGGCGAGCCGAACACGCCGGCGGCGAGCGCATCGCTGCGGTTGCCGGCATAGACGGCCGCGACGTCATCCGTGCCAGCCCGCGCCACCAGCTCCCGCCCCGGCAGCCCGGCGGCATCGGCGATGGCGACCAGCGTCGCCGGATCGGCGAGGTCGCGCTCCTCCTCCCAGATCGCGGCAAAAGCCCGGCGCAGCACGCCGTCGGGGTCGTGTCCCGCCAGCGTCGCGGCGATCACCATGCCGTCGGCAAGCCGGGCGTCGAACGGCCAGTACTTCGGCTGAAGGGCGAAATCGAGGCCGCGCTTCTCGCGCCAGCGCTGCAACTCCATCATGCGGTAGCGCTGGCGCACCGGGTGGCGCCGCTTCAGCGGCAGGCCGCCGGTCTCGGCGAACAGGTCGACCAGCACCACCGGCTTGCACGCCACCTCGACGCCATGGCTGGCAACGACGTCGCGGAACGGGCCATGGCCGATATAGGCCCATGGCGATTGCAGCGAGAAGTAATAATCGATGCGGCGCGGCATTGGCGGCCCCCTGTCTGGCTCATGACATCCCGATTCCATCGATGCCGATCATGCTCCGGCGCGACGATCTGGCGCAATTCCTGCCGCAGCGCCGCAACGTTTCCGGTCCGATTTATTTTCCCCAATAAAATCAATCAATTCCGCGATTTGCGTTGTCCTCGCCCAATCTTGACTTGCTTGAGGCCCGTCAGTATGGTCCGCGCGGCTTTCGAGGGGTGCGGGACGTCTCTTTTCTGCGATTTGCGGCCTCTTTTCGGGTGTCGATAGCGATGGCGAACGGCACACGCGACGACGGATCGGCGAACGCGGGACGACCCGGCGAACCGCGCCCTGACGATGCTGCGCTTTCCGCAAGGCTTGGGCGTCTCGACCGCCGGCTGTCCGACCTGAAGGACAGCCGCAAGATCGAGACGGGCCGCGAGGAGCGGCAGAACGAGACGGCCGCCGCCCGGGCTTCGGCGCTGGCGCGCGGGTTTCGGCTGTCGTCCGAGTTGGTCGCGGGCGTTGCGGTCGGCGCGGCGATCGGGTGGGGGTTCGACTATCTGCTGTCCACCTCGCCATGGGGTCTCATCGTGTTCTTCCTGCTCGGCTTCGCGGCCGGGGTGGTCAACCTGATGCGGTCCGCGGGCGTGGTTTCGGACATCCACGAGCGACTGAAGGACCCCGACTGAAGGCCGCTTGAGAGGCCCGCAGCGGGACGAGATGATTTTCAGCGCCGGCGCGGCCGGCGGGACGACGAGAGAGCGGCCGGGCAATGGATCCGATCCACCAGTTCGAGATCAAGAACCTCTTCACCATCGGCACTTTCGGCGGCCACGAGATCGCATTCACGAACTCCGCCGCCTACATGTTCGTCGCCGTCATCCTCACCGCGGCCCTGATGCTCGGCGGCACCGCCGCTCGGCGCCTGGTGCCGAGCCGCGTGCAGTCGCTGGCCGAACTGAGCTACGAATTCATCGCCGACATGCTGCGCTCGACCGCGGGTGAGCACGGCATGAAGTTCTTTCCGCTGGTGTTCACCATCTTCATGTTCGTGTTCGTCACGAACATGCTCGGCGTCATCCCCTACACCTTCACGGTGGCGAGCCACATCATCATCACGGTGGCGCTGGCGCTTCTCGTGTTCCTCACCGTGATCGTCTACGGCTTCTACAAGAACGGCCTGAAATTCTTCAAACTGTTCGTGCCGAGCGGCATCCCGATGGCGATCCTGCCGCTGGTGGTGGGCATCGAGATCATCTCGTTCCTGTCGCGGCCGGTTTCGCACAGCGTGCGTCTGTTCGCCAACATGCTGGCCGGCCACATCACGCTGAAGGTGTTCGCGAGCTTCGTCACCATGCTCGGCGCGCTCGGCATCGCCGGCGTCGTCGGCGCCGCGCTGCCGCTGGCGCTGACCGTCGCCATCACCGCGCTGGAGATGCTGGTGGCGGCGCTGCAGGCTTACGTGTTCGCCATCCTG
Organism: Pseudomonadota bacterium; assembly: GCA_003576765.1. Classification (GTDB taxonomy): domain Bacteria; phylum Pseudomonadota; class Alphaproteobacteria; order Rhizobiales; family Xanthobacteraceae; genus PRO6. The sequence goes on along the minus strand of QEVP01000007.1, from coordinate 61,676 downwards.
ACCTGCATCTATCTCAACGATGCGATCCATCCGGGCCACTAGCGGCCCGCGTTTCCCAAGCAACCCAATCCAACCAAGCAAACAGCACACACGAAGGAGCTTCTTCATGGACCCGATCGCCGCAAAGTACATTGGCGCTGGCATCGCCTGCATCGGCATGGGTGGCGCGGGCGCCGGCGTCGGCATCATCTTCGGCAACTACCTCGCCGCCGCGCTACGCAACCCGTCGGCAGCCCAGGGGCAGTTCGCCAACCTGATCTTCGGCTTCGCCGTGACCGAAGCGCTGGGCATCTTCTCGCTCCTGATCGCGCTTCTTCTGCTGTTCGCTCTCTGAGCCTGAACGTGACGCGCCGGTCACAGCCCCGTTGCGGGGCCGCGATCGTTTGACGGGAGGCAGTCGTGGCCGAACAACATGGGGGCGGCACCTCCGCCCATACCTCCGCGGACGGCGGCAAGCCGCCGTTTCCGCCCTTCGAGTCCCACACCTTCGCCTCGCAACTGGTGTGGCTCGTCATCTCGTTCGTCATTCTCTACCTGATCGTCGCGCGGATGGCGCTGCCGCGGGTCGGCGGCATCATCGCCGCCCGCCAGAAGGCGATCGCCGACGATCTGGCCGCGGCCCAGAAGCTGCGCGACCAGTCCGACGCCGAGATGAAAGCCTACGAGACCGAACTCGCCGAGGCTCGCGCCAAGGCCCAGGCGATCAGCGCCGAGACCCGCGAGAAGCTCAACGCCCAGGCCGAAAGCGAGCGCAGGACGCTGGAAGACCGCCTCGCGACCAAGCTCGCCGAGGCCGAGAAAGCCATCGCGGCAACGCGCGACACGGCGATGGGCAACGTTCGCGGCATCGCTACCGATTCGGCGGCGGCGATCGTCCAGCAACTGACCGGCGTGCAGCCCGACGCGGGTGCCGTGCAAAGCGCGGTCGACCGCTCGCTGAGAGGATAAGGCGATGATCTCGACACCGGAGTTCTGGGTTGCCGTCGCCTTCGTCGTGCTGATCGGCATCTTCATCTATGCCGGAGTGCCGGGCGCGGTGACCACCGCGCTCGACCGCCGCGCCGCCCGCATCAAGGCCGAGCTTGACGACGCCCGCCGCCTCAAGGACGAGGCCGCCAAGCTGGTCGCCGACTATCGCGCCCGCCGCGCCAGCGCCGAGCGCGAGGCGCAGGACATCGTCGAGGCAGCCAAGGCCGAGGCCGAGCGCATCGCCGCCGACGCCAAGGCCAAGCTGGAAGACTTCGTCGCCCGCCGCACCCAGTCGGCCGAGAACAAGATCGCACTCGCCGAAGCGCAGGCGATGGCCGACGTCCGCGCCGCCGCCGCCGATGCGGCCGTGGCCGCGGCCAGCGCGATCATGGCGCAGTCGGTCAAGGGTCAGCTGGCCGACGACCTGATCGCCAAGGGGATCGGCGAGGTCCGCAGCAAGCTCAACTGAGCGCGTCGCCATCGCAGCAATAAAAAGGCCGGCTTGTTGAGCCGGCCTTTTCTTTTACATCCGTCGCGGAGAACGGCCGTGCCGCCTCAGCGCTTCTTCGTGCGGCGGCGCGGCTCGGGCTTCAGCGCCTGCGGATCGAAGCCGATGTAGAACACGTAGGAATCGCCCTCCGCCCCTGCCGGCACCGGATAGACGATGTCCTCGGCGACCAGGCTGTAGGCGACGTTGCCACCCTCGGGGATTGCCACCGTGGTGCGATAGGCGTTGGTGAAGACGGTCCGCGGATTGACCCCTTCCGCCACCACCGCGACGCGCAGCGGCAGCTCGACGCTGGGCGGCGCGCCGGCCGGCCCGACGATGACGCGGCCCTCGATGCCGAGCCGGGCATGCACCTCGCCATCGCGCAGCGTGCAGTCGCGTGCGGTGCGGGTGATGGTGCCCTGATAGCGCAGGCTGGTGCCGCTCGCCTCCTGCCCCGGCAGGCCGACGGCATAGGTCGACGCACCCTGACGGATCATCACCGAGGGGCAGGTCGGCTCGTCCGCTCGCGGCGGCGGTGGCGCCTCGCCGACCGCCTGCGACCTGCCGCCAAACAGCTGGCTGAAGCGGTCGCCGATCGAGGGGCCGCTATCGTAGGACGGACCGCCGACGCTGCCACAGCCGGCCAGCAGCGTTGCCGCCGCCAGTCCCACCAGTCCCTTGCGCCATCGTCCACGCCCCGTCATCGACCCGTTCCGCATCGCTTCAAGACCCCGTTGCAAAGTCAGCCGGTTATAGCAACGCAACCGCCCCAAGCCAAAGCGCCCTACCCCTTGAAATCCTCGTGCAGCAGGCCGAACAGCAGGTGATCCTGCCAGACGCCGTTGATGCACAGATAGCGGCGCGCCAGTCCCTCGCGCACGAAACCGCATTTCTGCAGGACGCGGATCGAGGCGGCATTGGTCGGGATGCAAGCGGCCTCAACCCGGTGCAGGTGCAGTTCGCCGAACAGCGACGGAATCAGCGCCCGCAGCGCGGCCGTCATGTAGCCCTGGCCGGCGAACGGCTCGCCGATCCAGTAGCCCAGCGTGCCGGCCTGCACGATGCCGCGCCGCACGTTGGCGAGCGTGACGCCGCCGACCAGCGCGTGGTCGCTGTCACGGAAGACCAGAAAGGGGTAGACGCGATCCGCGGCGATGTCGTCGGCATAGTGGCGCAGCCGGCGACGGAAGCCGGCGCGGGTGAGATCGTCGGCCGGCCATACCGGCTCCCACGGGGTGAGAAAGGCGCGACTATTCTCGCGCAAGGCCGCCCATTGCGGAAAATCGGTCATCTGCGGCGCACGCAACCGCACGCCGCCGCCGCGCGGCTCGAGCGCCGGAGCACCTTGAACGGACAACCGGAACAGGACCATGGCCGATGCTCCCGGCCGGCGCGAAGCTTCTCAGTGAAGCCGCGCCGGCGCCCTCGTCGCCGACAACCTTTCCGCAAAGCCGATGGCGCTGTCCAGCCCCCGGCCGTTGCCGAGCGCGACCACCGCCGGCCGCCGGCGCGACAGCAGCGCCTGCGCCGCGGCACGGGTCGAGGCGACGTCCACCGCATCGATGCGCGCGACGATCTCGTCGGTCGACAGCGGCCGGCCATAGGCGAGGATATGGCGCGCGAGCTGCTCGGTGCGGGCGCCGCAGCTCTCCAGCGCCATCAACAGCCCGGCCTTCATCTGCGCCTTGGCGCGCGCCACCTCGGTCTCGGTCAGCGTATCGATGGCCTCGTTGATGACGTCGACGATGACCTCCATCATCTCCGGCGCATCGGCGGGATCGGTGCCGGTGTAGAGCCCGAAGAATCCGGTGTCGGCATAGGGCACATGGAAGGTATAGACCGAGTAGCACAGGCCGCGCTTCTCGCGCACTTCCTGAAACAGCCGTGACGACATGCCGCCGCCGAGCAGGTTGCTCAGCGCCTGCAGGCTGAACAGCGACGCGTCGCTCTGCGGCACGCCTTCCAGCGCCAGCGCCAGATGCGCCTGTTCGAGATCGCGCGGCACCACCTTGGCGCCACCGTCACCGAAGCGCGCCGGCGGCGATGTCGGGGCTGCGGTCGCATCGACGCCGGCAAAGCGCTGCGCCGCATCCTCGACCAGCCGGGTATGATCGACGTGGCCGGCGGCGGCGACCACCATGTCCGGCCCGCGATAATGGGTGGCAAGGTAGCCGTGCAGCATGCGGTTGTTGAAGCGCTCCAGCGTCTGCGGCGTACCGAGCAACGAGCGGCCGATCGGCTGGTCGGGATAGGCGAGTTCGCTCAGGTGCTCGAACACCAGGTCTTCCGGCGTATCCTGCGCCGCGCCGATCTCCTGCACGATGACGCCCTTCTCGCGCGTGAGTTCGCCCTCGTCGAACACCGGCTCGGACAGGATGTCGGACAACACGTCGAGCGCCAGCGGCACATCGGCCTTGAGCACGCGCGCGTAATAGGCGGTGTTCTCCGTGCTGGTCGCGGCGTTGAGGTCGCCGCCGACCGCCTCGATGGCCTCGACGATCTCCCGCGCGTTGCGCCGGCGCGTGCCCTTGAACGCCATGTGCTCGAGCAGGTGCGAGATGCCGTGCTCGTCCTCCTTCTCGTCGCGGCCGCCGACACCGGCCCACACGCCAAGCGCGGCGGTCTCCAGATGCGGCATAGCATCGGTGATGACGGTCAGACCGGACGGCAGCTTGGTGACTTCGACGCTCATCCGGCTATCCCCTGCTTGGCGGCGCGGCTGTTCGACCTGACGAACCGCTCGATGGCATTTTGATCGTTGGCGAGGACGTCGATGCGCTCCGGCCGCGTCATCAGCCCGTCGAGCCAGACCGGCAGCGCCGGGCGGCGGCCGCAGGCAGCCTCGACCGCATCGGGAAACTTTGCCGCATGCGCGGTGGACAGGACGACGTTCGGCACCGCGCGGTCGGCGGCGTCGCGGTCGGCGACCGCCAGCGCCACCGCCGTGTGCGGATCGACGAGATCGCCGGCCTCGCGCCAGGCGGCGCGGATCGCGGCCTGCATTTCCTCCTCGTCGGCGCGGCCGGCGCGGAAATCGGCGCGGATCGCGGCCAGCGCCGCCGCCGGCAGCGTGAAGCGGCCGGACTGCGCGAGCGAGGCCATCAGCGCGCGCACCACGCCGGCGTTACGCCCGGTCGCCTCGAACACCAGCCGCTCGAAATTCGACGACACCTGAATGTCCATCGAAGGCGACGCGGTGGCGTGGACCTCGCGCACCTCGTAGGTGCCGGTCGCCAGCGTGCGCGCCAGGATGTCGTTGACGTTGGTGGCGACGGTGAGATGGCGAATCGGCAGACCCATGCGCTTGGCGACGTAGCCGGCGAACACGTCGCCGAAATTGCCGGTCGGCACAGTGAAACCCACCTCGCGCGCCGGCGCGCCCAGCGCCACCGCCGCGGTGAAGTAATAAACCGTCTGGGCGACGATACGCGCCCAGTTGATCGAGTTGACGCCGGACAGCGCCACCTCGTCGCGGAAGGCGTGGTGGTTGAACATCGCCTTCACCAGCGCCTGGCAGTCGTCGAAGGTGCCCTCGACAGCGACCGCGTGGACGTTGGCGGCGGCCGACGTCGTCATCATCCGGCGCTGCACCTCGGAGATGCGCCCCTGCGGGAACAGCACCACCAGATCGACCTGACCGCGCCCTGCAAACGCCTCGACCGCGGCGCCGCCGGTGTCGCCTGAGGTCGCCACCACGATGGTGGTGCGCCGGCCGCGGGCCGCCAGCGCATGGTCCATCAGCCGGGCGATGAGTTGCATCGCCACGTCCTTGAAGGCCAGCGTCGGGCCGTGGAACAGTTCCAGCACGAACTGGTTCGCCCCGCTCTGATCGAGCGGCACCACGGCGGGGTGGCGGAAGGTGGCGTAGGCGTCGCTGGCCATGCGGCCGAGATCCGCATCGGAGATTTCGCCGCCGACAAACGGGCGGATAATCTCGACGGCGGCTTCCCAGTAGGGCCGCCCGGCCAGCGCCGCGATCGCCTCCGGTCCGAGGCGCGGCCACGTTTCGGGCACATAAAGCCCGCCATCGCGCGCAAGTCCCGCGAGCATGGCCTCGCAGAAGCCGAGCCGGGGCGCGTCGCCCCGCGTCGAGACATAGGCGGTCAAGATCGTCCTCCGGGCCTAAGGGAACCCTCAAGCCCCTGACATGTATGTTAAAATTTTCAAATTCCAGCGGTGGAGCGAGACTTTACCGGGTCGCGGCCGCCTTCACAAGGAAGGCCGTCGCGTCAGTTCCGCCCGTCCCGTTGAGCCCGCCCGCGCCGGGCGCCCGCCAGCCAGAAGCCGAAGGTCGCGACGACGACCGCCGCAAGGCCGAACCAGGTGAGCGCATACTGCAAATGGTCGTCCTTGAGATGGACGCTGAGCGGACCCGGCTTCGGCACGCCGCCGGGCGGCACCGGCGCTTCGAGATCGATATAGAACGGCGCCACCTCGCCGGCCGGCTCGCCCCACGCCAGCGCCCGCGCCATGTCGCGGTGGTCGCGTTGGAACCAGAGCCGGCGAACCGGATCGGCGGCCGGGGTGAACCAGCCGGGCCGCTCGGGAAAGCGCAGATAGCCGGTGAGTTGCACCGCGCCGGCCGGCGCGGTGTCGGTTGCGTCGGAGACGCCGGCACCGGGCGCGGTCTCCGGGGCAAAGCCTCGGTTCACGACCACGGTGCCGCCGCCGGCGAGATCGGCTGCGGCGAACACCCAGGCGCCGGTGCCGGTGACGTCCGGGCGGAGCCCCGAGCCGGAGGTATAGACATGCGCCGGCGGGCGCGGCTCGAAGGTCGCGGCAAAGCTGACGCGGCGAAACTCGTCGCGCGCACGCGTCAGCGTCGGCCATTCGGCGCGCGGCGGCAGAGCCGCGGGCGGCGCGGCAAGCCGCTCATCGAGCGCGGCGATCACCGCGTGCTTCTCGACGCGGCGCTGCAACTGCCAGACGCCGAGGCTGACCAGCACCGCAGTCATCACCAGCGCGACGACGCCGAGGCCGACGATGCCGCGCGGGCCGGACCGGGTGAGAGGCACGGGCGCGCTCACGGCCGCTCCCGCACGCTGATGCGGCCCTCGGCGGCCCTGTGGTGATACTGCAAAGCGATCATCAACCCCTTCATCGGGCGCAGCGGCAACACCGTCACGGCAAGGACCAGCGGCACCCACAGCGCCGCATGCACCCAGAACGGCGGCTGATAGACGACCTCGACGGCGAGCGCCGAACCGACCACGACGAAGCCCGCCAGCAGGATGATGAACACCGCCGGACCGTCGCCGGAGTTGGCGAAGGCATAATCGAGGCCGCAGCGCTCACAGGCCGGACGAAGATTGAGGAAGCCCGTAAACAGCCGCCCTTCGCCGCAACGCGGGCATGCGCACAACAGCCCGCGCAGCACGGTCTGCGGCAGGGTGACGGGCGCCGTGTCCACGCCTGCGTCCTTGTCCCCCGGCATCGGCCCTGTCTCCTCGCGCCGCAACGTGCCGGCGCTTCGCCCTTTCGCTACGCCGCCGGCACCGCGCCTGCAAGGTGCGCCGGCCCAAATGCGAGTCACAAAAAAGGGGGCGGCCGCGATGCCGCCCCCTTCATGGATCGTTCAAAACTCAGTGCGCGGCGCCGGCGACCGGGCCGCCATAGCCCCAGACGTAGATGGCGACGAACAGGAACAGCCACACCACGTCAACGAAGTGCCAGTACCACGCTGCAAACTCGAAGCCGAGATGATGCTTCGGCGTGAAGTGGCCGGCATAGGCGCGGATCAGGCAGACGATCAGGAACACGGTGCCGATCAGCACATGGAAACCGTGGAAGCCGGTCGCCATGAAGAAGATGCCGCCATAGACGTTGCCGGAGAAGGTGAACGCCGCGTGGCTGTACTCGTAAGCCTGCACGCAGGTGAAGATCGCGCCGAGGATGACCGTCAACCACAGCCCGTATTTCAGGCCGCGGCGGTCGCCTTCGAGCAGCGCATGGTGCGCCCAGGTGACGGTGGTGCCCGAGGTCAGCAGGATCAGCGTGTTGAGCAGCGGCAGGTGCCACGGATCGAAGGTGGCGATGTCCTTCGGCGGCCAGACGCCGCCGAACAGCGCCTCGCGGGTGACATGCACCGGATCGGCCGGGAACAGCGCCGAGTTGAAGTAGGCCCAGAACCAGGCGACGAAGAACATCACCTCGGAGGTGATGAACAGGATCATGCCGTAGCGGTGGCTGATCTGCACCACGCGGGTATGGTCGCCCTTGTGCTCGGCCTCGCGGATCACATCGCTCCACCAGCCCGCCATGGTGTAGAGCACGCCGATGACGCCGACGCCGAACACGATCGGCGCGGCGGTATAGAGGTGGTGCATCCAGCTGATGCCGCCGATCGCCATGACGAGGGCGGCGATCGATCCGACAAGCGGCCAGGGGCTCGGATCGACAAGGTGGTAGTCGTGTTGCTTGGCGTGAGCCGTAGCCATTTCAGTCACTCCGTTAGCGGCGCCGATCTTAAGCGGCGCATCGTCGTCGCTCAATGTTCAACTCAGGAAACGTCAAAGATTACCTCCGCGCCGGTCGGACTTGACCTCTGCGAGCGGTTTTGGCTGCGTGTCCTTGGCCGGGTAGAAGGTATAGGACAGGGTGATGGTCTTGAACGAGTCCTGATCGCCATCACGCGTCAGTGCCTCGTCGACGTAAAACACCACCGCCATCTCCCGCGTCTCGCCCGGCGCCATGGTCTGCTCGGTGAAACAGAAGCAGTTGATCTTTTGGAAGTAGCTGCCGGCGGTAAGCGGCGTCACGTTGTAGGAGGCAAGTCCCGCGGTCTCGCGCGCCGACTGGTTGGTGACCTTATAATAGGCCGTCACCACCTCGCCGATACGGACCTCGATCTCGGTCTTCTCCGGCTGGAATTTCCACGGCAGCCCGCCGTGGATGTTGGAATCGAAGCGCACCGTGATGGTGCGGTCGAGCGCGTGGGCGGGAGCGGCGGTCGCGCGCTGCGTCGTGCCGTTGAAGCCGGTGACGCGGCAGAACCAGTCGTAGAACGGCACTGCAGCGTAGGAGGCGCCGACCATCAGCGCCACCACGAGGCCGCATATCGCGGCGACCGCGCCGTCGCGGCGCAAGCCCCTTGGCGCCGGCGGCGGGGCGGCGGGAGGCGGAGTGGTCGGAAGATGCGGAGCGGTCATGTCGCGTTCCTCACATCGGCCGGATCAGCACCGCGGGCCCCTTGACGAGGGTGACCACGAAGAACAGCACCACCAGCGCGCCGAGCGCGAGCGCGATGGCGATCGAGCGCTCGCGGCGGCGGCGCTTCTGCTTCTCCGTCAGAACCACTCCGGGCAGGGGCTCCTTGTCATCCATCGCAGCCAGCAACCTCATCACCCGACGAACAGCGCCGCCAGCGCCGATATCACGACCTCGGCGAGCAGCGTAGCGAACAGGGCGAACAGATACAGGATCGAAAAGCCGAACAGCCGTCGCGCGGCGCTGAGCGCCGGCTGGCCCTCGCGGTGACGATAGACCTCGACGGCAAGCCACAGCATGCCGGCGCCGAGCACCAGCGAGGCGACGCCATAGACGGCATCGAAATAGCCGAGCGCCCACGGCGCGATCGCCACTGCCACCAGCACCACGGTGTAGAGCAGAATCTGCAGCCGCGTCGCGTCGGGACCGGCGACCACCGGCAGCATCGGCACGCCGGCGCGGGCGTAGTCGTCGGCCCGGAACAGGGCGAGCGCCCAGAAATGCGGCGGCGTCCAGAAGAAGATGATGAGGAACAAAAGGATCGGCTCGACCGCCACGGTGCCGGTCGCCGCCGCCCACGCCACCACTGGCGGCAGCGCGCCGGCGGCGCCGCCGATCACGATGTTCTGCGCGGTGCGGCGCTTCAGTCCGATGGTGTAGATCACGACGTAGAAGAAAATCGTGAAGGCGAGCAGCGCGCCGGCGAGCCAGTTGACCAGGATGCCGAGCGTCGCCACCGAGAACAGCGACAGCACCACGCCGTAGGCCAAGGCCTCGCGCGGCGCCACCCGCCCTTGCGGGATCGGCCGGCGCACGGTGCGCGTCATCAGCGCGTCGATGTCGCTTTCGTACCACATGTTGAGCGCGCCGGCGGCGCCGGCGCCGACGGAGATGCACAGCAGAGCGGTCAGCGCCAGCACGGGGTGCATGTGGCCGGGCGCCAGCACCAGGCCGACCAGCGCCGTGAAAATAACGAGCGACATCACGCGCGGCTTGAGCAGCGCGAAGAAATCGGCAACGCCCGCCTCGGAGATGGCCGGGGCCAGATCGATGCTGCTGTTTTCGACGATCGACAACGCTCGTTACCTCAATCGCTCCGCGACGCCCGCCGCGGGCGCTGCGGTCGGACGGCCGTTGCGTTTCGTGTGGCGCCGGCCGCCCGTCCTTATCATGCGGCGCGGACGTTGCCGTACGCGCCGGGTCTTTCGCCGCCGCTTACTTGACGCGCGGCAGCACTTCGAACTGGTGGAACGGCGGCGGCGACGACAGCGTCCATTCCAGCGTGGTGGCGCCCTCGCCCCATGGATTGCCGGCCGCGCGCTCCTTGCGCACGAAGGCCATGATCATGCCGAACGCGAAGATCAGCACGCTGAAGCCCGAGATATAGGCGCCGATCGACGACACGTAGTTCCAGCCGGCGAACGCATCCGGATAGTCGATGTAGCGCCGCGGCATGCCCGACAGCCCGAGGAAGTGCTGCGGGAAGAACAGGATGTTGACGCCGACGAACATCACCCAGAAATGCAGCTTGCCGATCGTCTCGGAGTACATGTAGCCGGAAATCTTCGGGAACCAGTAGTACCAGCCCGCGAAGATCGCGAACACGGCCGCGACGCCCATCACGTAATGGAAGTGGGCGATGACGTAGTAGGTGTCCTGCACGACGCGGTCGATACCGGCATTGGCCAGCACCACGCCGGTGACGCCGCCGACGGTGAACACGAAGATGAAGCCGATCGCCCACAGCATCGGCGTCTTGAACTCGATCGAACCGCCCCACATGGTGGCGATCCACGAGAAGATCTTCACGCCGGTCGGTACCGCGATCACCATCGTCGCCGCCACGAAGTAGGCCTGCGCCGTGCTCGACATGCCGACGGTGAACATGTGGTGGGCCCACACCACGAAGCCGATGCCGCCGATCGCGACCATGGCGTAGGCCATGCCGAGATAGCCGAAGATCGGCTTCTTCGAGAAGGTCGAGACCACATGGCTGACGATGCCGAAGCCCGGCAGGATCATGATGTAGACCTCGGGGTGACCGAAGAACCAGAACAGGTGCTGGTACAGCACCGGATCGCCGCCGCCGTCGGCGGCGAAGAAGCTGGTGCCGAAGTTGCGGTCGGTCAGCAGCATGGTGATCGCGCCGGCCAGCACCGGCAGCGCCAGCAGCAGCAGAAAGACCGTCACAAGCTGCGACCAGGCGAACAGCGGCATCTTGTGCATGGTCATGCCGGGCGCGCGCATGTTGAAGATGGTGGTGATGAAGTTGATGGCGCCGAGGATCGAGGAGGCGCCGGCCAGGTGGATCGACAGGATGCTGAAATCCACGGCCGGACCCGGATGCCCGGAAGTCGACAGCGGTGCGTACAGCGTCCAGCCGGTGCCGGCGCCCATCGCACCCGGCTCACCCTCGACGAACGACGAGATCAGGAGCAGCAGGAAGGCGGCCACCAGGAGCCAGAACGAGATGTTGTTCATGCGCGGGAACGCCATGTCCGGCGCGCCGATCATCAACGGCACCATCCAGTTGCCGAAGCCGCCGATCAGGGCCGGCATCACCACGAAGAAGATCATGATGAGGCCGTGGTTGGTGACGAACACGTTGTAGGCGGTGTGCGAGAAGATCTGCACGCCGGGATACATCAGCTCCATGCGGATGCCCATCGACATGCTGACGCCGATGATGCTCGCGACCATCGAGAAGATGAGGTACAGCGTGCCGATATCTTTGTGATTGGTGGAGTACAGCCAGCGTCGCCAGCCTGTCGGGTGGCCGTGATCGCCATGCCCGTGATCGGCGCTCGCGTGTGCGGTATTCGTTGCCATAGCCTTCGTCCTCTGACGTTCTTATGACCCTTGCAAGTCCCGCGGCGCTCGCTTCTTCAAGCGTCCCCGCGCGCGGGCTGCCGTCCTACTTCGTCGCGACCGCGTCGGCGGACGCGACCGCGTTGGTCGGGAATGCCGCGAACTTCTTCTTGGCATCCTCGATCCAGGCGGCGAACTCCTGATCGCTCACCACTCGCACGGCGATCGGCATGAAGGCGTGGTCCTTGCCGCATAGCTCGGAGCACTGGCCGTAGAACATGCCTTCCTTGGTCGCCTTGAACCAGGTCTCGTTGAGCCGGCCGGGAATGGCGTCGATCTTGATGCCGAACGCCGGCACCGCGAACGAATGGATCACGTCGGCGGCGGTGGTCTGCACGCGGATCACCTTGTTGACCGGCACCACCAGCTCGTTGTCCACCGCGAGCAGGCGGGGCTGCTTCTCGGCCGCCATCAGCGAATCGAACTCGATCGGGCCGTTGTCGGGGTAGGTGTAGCTCCAGTACCACTGCTTGCCGGTCGCCTTCACCGTGAGGTCGGACTTCGGCACGTCGAGCTGCTCGAACAGCAGACGGAACGAGGGGATCGCGATGCCGACCAGGATCAGCACCGGCACCAGCGTCCACACCACCTCGATCAACGTGTTGTGGGTGGTGCGCGACGGCACCGGGTTGGAGCGGGCGTTGAACTTCACCATCACCACGACCAGCAGCACCATCACCAGGAGCGTGATGGCGGTGATGATCGCCAGCAGGAAGGTGTGAAAGCGGTGAACGCTATCCATCACCGGGGAGGCGGCCGCCTGTAGCGACAACTCCCACGGCTTGGGCTGCCCCATCTCGGCGAAGGCTCCGCTGGCCGCCATGATAGCGACCGCCAGCACCGCCAAGCCCAGCATCTGCCGTCCGATCCGGCCCCTCGACATCGTCATGCCGTTTACGCTCCTCGTCATTCAATCCGGCGGCGACCGCCGTGTCCCGCTGCGGTCCCGTTTGCCGCGCCCGAAATTCCTCGCCTTGCCAGCCTTCGGCCCTCCGCCGGCGGTCGCGCCGTCAGCCGAATGCCCGATGATGCAGGCCGGTGAATTGGAACGCGTCGAAATCCTGCCTCTCAAACCACAATTCCCCCGCTGCCGCAATGCACGATTCGGGAATGTCGCAATCGACCCGCAAAGCCCCTCCGCATGCCCGCAATCGCCGGTAAAACTTGCGAAAACCGTCCGCCCTGCAGGGAGCGGCGCTTGACACCAGACGCGTCGATGGTCCCGATGCCGGATCGGCTCGATTCGGTTGATTCGACGCGCCGCCCCGCCTTTAAGGCGCCGCCATTGCGGTGCAAGAGCCGGTCAGGCACAAAGCCGGGGTTCCACGCGCCGTTGCGGCCGCCGCCCGACCTCATTTCCTCGCAGGGGATCGCCCGCATGGGCTCGACAAACCGACGATTCCGACCGCCGCTTCGCCGCCCGCTCGCGATTGTGCCGACGGCTGCGGCCGGGCTTTTGGCCGCGGCTCTCATGACGATGGCGGCCGCCGGCGGCGCGCTGGCGCAGGGCGCGGTACGCTCGGTGCACGGCGACTGGCAGATCCGGTGCGACACTCCGCCCGGCGCCAAGAGCGAGCAATGCGCGCTGATCCAGAGCGTGGTCGCCGAGGATCGCTCCAACGCCGGCCTGACCGTGATCGTGCTCAAGACCGCCGACCAGAAGAGCAAGCTGATGCGGGTGGTGGCGCCGCTCGGCGTGCTGCTGCCGTCCGGGCTCGGGCTCAAGCTCGACGACCAGGACGTCGGCCGCGCCGGCTTCGTGCGCTGCCTGCCCAACGGCTGCGTCGCCGAGGTCACGCTCGACGACACCCTGCTCGGCCGGCTGCGCAACGCCAAGACCGCGACCTTCATCATCTTCGAGACGCCGGAGGAAGGCATCGGCTTCCCGCTCAGCCTCAACGGCCTCGGCGAGGGCTACGACAAGCTGCCGTAACGAGGTCGCGATCCGCGCTCGCCATCCGGGGCAATCCTTCCTATCTTGAGGCGGCCGGCGGTCCATTGCGCCGGCGATCCCGACCAAGGCCAGCCATGACCGCTTCTCCTCCCGCTCCCTCTTCGCTGTTCGACCGCGCCGGCCTCGACCGCGACGCCGCCCGCAAGGAACTGACCCGCGGCCTTGCCGGCGCCGACGACGGCGAACTGTTTCTCGAATACCGCCAGTCGGAGGCGCTCGCCTTCGACAACGGCCGGCTCAAGCAGGCGAGCTACGACACCGCGCAAGGGTTCGGCTTGCGCGCGGTGAAGGACGACGCGGTCGGCTATGCGCATTCCTCCGACATGTCGCTCGCGGCACTCACGCGCGCCGCCGACGCCGTCGCCGCGGTGCGCGGCGGCTATTCCGGCAGCTTCGCGGCGGCACCGGCGCACACCAACGTCAGCCTCTACGGCGACGACAACCCGCTCGATGGCGTGGCCTTCGAGGCCAAGGTCAAGCTGCTCGCCGAGATCGATGCCTACCTGCGCGACAAGGACCCGCGGGTGCGGCAGGTTTCGGTCTCGCTCGGCGCCACCTGGCAGGTGGTCGAAATCCTGCGCCCGGACGGCGAGAGCTACCGCGACATCCGCCCCTTGGTGCGGGTCAACGTCTCGGTGGTGGCCGGCTCCGGCGACCGCCAGGAAAGCGGCAGCCACGGCTATGGCGGGCGCGAGGGCTATGCCCGCTTCATCGAGACCGGCGCATGGCGCGAGGCCGCCGACGGCGCGTTGCGGCAGGCGCTGGTCAATCTCGAGTCGGTTGCGGCGCCCGCCGGCGAGATGGACGTCGTGCTCGGCCCCGGCTGGCCTGGCGTGATGCTGCACGAGGCAGTCGGCCACGGCCTCGAAGGCGACTTCAACCGCAAGAAAACCTCGGCCTTCGCCGGCCTGATGGGCCAGCAGGTCGCGGCCAAGGGCGTCACCGTGGTGGACGACGGCACCATCGCCGCGCGCCGCGGCTCGCTGTCGATCGACGACGAGGGTACGCCGTCGGGCCGCACCGTGCTGATCGAGGACGGCATTCTGGTCGGCTACATGCAGGATCGCCAGAACGCCCGGCTGATGAACATGAAGCCGACCGGCAACGGCCGCCGCCAGAGCTACGCTCACGTGCCGATGCCGCGCATGACCAACACCTACATGCTGGCGGGCGACCGCGCGCCGGCGGAGATCATCGCCTCGGTGAAGAACGGCATCTATGCCGTCAACTTCGGCGGCGGTCAGGTCGATATCACCTCAGGCAAGTATGTGTTTCAGTGCACCGAAGCCTACCGCATCGAGAGCGGCAAGGTCGGCGCACCGCTGAAGGGCGTGATGCTGATCGGCAACGGCCCGACCGACCTCAACCGCATCACCATGATCGGCAACGACCTCCAGCTCGATGCCGGCATCGGCACCTGCGGCAAGAACGGCCAGGGCGTGCCGGTCGGTGTCGGCCAGCCGACGCTGCGGATGGACGCGATCACCGTCGGCGGCACGGGCTGATCAAGAATTGGCGCAGAATCCGTTCAGATCGGATTGGGTCATACATAGGCCGATTCCATCGTCATGTCCGGCTTTATGCCGGGCATCCACGTCTTGACGGCTGCTCAGCAAACCAAGACGTGGATGGCCGGGACAGGCCCGGCCATGACGGAGAATGGCTATCCATGATCCTTCAACGCGATCGGGCCGTGTTTCAGCGCACCACACCGGAGATGCAGCACGGGCTGCGCCGCGGCGGCTTGATCTGGCTCTTGAGGAAGCAGCGCGGCTCGCGGCCGCCGTAGCCGGCCCGCGCAAAAGTCCAGGCCCGGCATCTGTTGTCGGCATCGCAGGCGCGGCGGCAGGCATCGCCGCCCTGGTCGGCCTTGAGGCTGAAGTCGCGCAAATCGCCGCCGACGCGGTCGATCGACATCTCCAGCGTCTGCGTACGGCTCTCGACCACGCCGGCGCCGCGCACACCGGATACGCAGCAGGCATCGCTGGTCCGCTTCGGCACGCCGGTCTTGAGGCGGCATATCGCGCCACCGGGCTGTGCCGGATAGCTGAAGCTCCAGGCCCGGCAGCGGCGGTCGCGCTCGCAGATCATGGCGCACTCGGCCGGATCGCCCGAATCCAGCGCGAGACGCTTGTAGTCGCCGCCCGGCCGGTCGAAGCCGGCCTGCGCCAATGCCTCGGGCGACGTCGCAAACGCCCCGAGCATGACTGCGACAACGATGATCAGCCAGACTTTGTGCATCCCCGACGGCTCTCGATGCAGGACGGCGCCACGGCACGCCTCTCCCGTTGGTCAGTCTGTCGCCGCCATCCTGTATGCCGGGTGAACGCGAAACGGAGACGCCGGCGTCAGAGTGCGTAGTCGGCATAAGCCGGCTCGACCGAGCCGCCCCAGACGCCGTGGAACTTCTCCAGCATCTCTTCAGCCGGAGTGCGGCCTTCGTCGAGCGTACGCGCGAGCGGCGCGAGATGATAGCTCTCGTCGCGCCCCATATGGTCGCAGCGGCCGCGGCGACGCAGGCCGGCCTCGGCCAGCGCCAGGCAGTCGCGCGCGATCTCGGCGACGGAGCGATTGCCGATACGCGCCTTGAGCGCGAGCCGCGGCACGTCATCGCGCAGCGCCTGCCGCTCAGTGGCGCTCCAGCGGCGCACCAAGTCCCAGGCGCCATCGAGGCTCGCCTGATCGTACAGAAGCCCGACCCAGAATGCCGGCAGTGCCGACAGCCGCTCCCACGGCACGTTGTCGGCGCCGCGCATCTCGAGGTAGCGTTTCAGCCTGACCTCGGGAAAGATCGTCGAGAGATGGTTGGCCCAGTCCGACAACGTCGGCTGCTCGCCCGGCAGATGCGGGTTGCGCCCTGCGAAGAAATCGCGGAACGAGGAGCCCGACACGTCGATATAGCTCTCGCCACGCTTGACGAAATACATCGGCACGTCGAGCGCGTAATCGACCCAGCGCTCGAACCCCATGCCGTCCTCGAACGCCCACGGCAGCATGCCGGTGCGGTCGGCATCGGTATCGCGCCAGATTTCCGAGCGGAACGACAGAAAACCGTTCGGCTTGCCTTCGGTGAACGGCGAGTTGGCGAACAGCGCGGTCGCGACCGGCTGCAACGCCAGCGCCACCCGCAGCTTCTTGACCATGTCGGCTTCCGAAGAGAAGTCGAGATTGGCCTGCACCGTACAGGTTCGGTACATCATGTCGAGGCCGAGCGTGCCGACCTTGGGCATGTAGCGCGTCATGATGCCGTAGCGGCCCTTGGGCATTGCCGGAATCTCGGTACGCGACCACGACGGCGTCATGCCGAGGCCGAGGAAGCCGATCCCGAGCGGCCTCGCCACCTCGCGGACCTGGGCGAGATGCGCGGTCAGTTCGGCCCGCGTCTGATGCACGGTCTCGATCGGCGCGCCGGACAGTTCGAACTGCCCGCCCGGTTCGAGCGAAATGGCGCCGCCGCCGGTGACGTCGTAGAGCCCGATGATGTTGTCGTTCTCGACGATTGCCTCCCAGCCGAGCAGAAGCTGCATGCCCTCCAGCAGCGCGCCGATGCCGCGCGGCCCGGCATAGGGCACCGGACGGTGGCCGGCCAGCGTGAACGGTGTCTTCTCGTGCTCGGTGCCGATGCGGAAGTCGGCGGCCGGCTTGCAGCCCGCTTCCAGCCACGCAACCAGTTCGTCGCGCGACGTGAGGGGCGTCATATCGATCTGGTCACGCGCCATGGACGATCCGGGATAGGCGCGCGGCCGGCGGGCACGCGTGCAGGCGGGGGTGCCGGCCGCTGCGCGAGACGAGCGGCGGCGGGCGGGTGGAGGAAGGCGTCATCGCACCGGCGCAGCGTCTCGCAGCGGGGCCGGTGGCGCTCCATCGCAGGAGCAGCCGAGCCGGTCAAGCAGGCCGCTCAGCGTCGCCGCGTCGGCGTCCGACAGTTTTGAGCCGATATGGCGCTCGATGGCCGCGGCGTAGGCGCTCCACATGCTTTTCTGCAACTCGCGCCCGGCCTGGGTGATCTCGACGTACTGGCCACGCTTGTCGAGCTTGCATTCGCGGCGTACCGCCAGCCCCTCCTCGACCAGCCGGTCGATCAGGCGCGAGGTCGAATACTGCGGAATCAGCATCTGCCGCTCGAGCTCGACCGGCCGCATCTCCCCACCCTCGGCCCGCGACAGTTCGAACAGCGCATCGTACCAGGCCAGCGGCGGGAAGCCGGCCTTCTTCAAATCCTGCTCGACGGCGCTCAGCACCCGGCCCTGGACCCGCATCAGGCGGCTCCACGCCTCGGTAGCCTCCGGCGACGGCTTGCGTTTCATGGCGTCATCCCCGCGTGCAGCGCAGAGCTTACCCCAGCTAATGCACTTGCATCAATCTTGACTATGCCGTGGCGGCGCTTTTAGTCGCATGATCCCGTCCCGGTCCACGGCCGTACGGTCGGCGACCGCAACCGAAGGAACATGCCATCATGAAGCTCTATTACTCGCCGGGCGCCTGCTCGCTGTCGCCTCACATCGCGCTGCTGGAAGCCGGGATCCCGCACGAGACCGTCAAGGTCGACCTCAAGGCCAAGAAGCTTGCCGACGGCGGCGATTTCCTGAAGGTCAATCCGAAGGGCCAGGTGCCGGTGCTGGTGCTCGACGATGGCGAGCAGTTGACCGAAGGTCCGGTGATCGTGCAGGCCATCGCCGACAAGGCCGCCGACAAGAAGCTCGCCCCGCCCTGCGGCAGCATCGAGCGCTACCATTTGCAGGAATGGCTCAACTTCCTGACCAGCGAACTGCACAAGAACTTCAGCCCGCTGTTCCAGCCGGCCTTGAGCGACGACGCAAAAGGGTTTTTCCGCGACCGCCTGCTCGGCAAGTTCAAGTACGTGGACGAGAAGCTCGCCGGCAAGGACTACCTGATGGGCACCTTCAGCGTCGCCGACGGCTATCTCTATGTCATGCTGCGCTGGGCCGACGGCATGAAGCTCGACCTGTCGGCGCTGAAGAACATCGCCGCCTACAAGGCGCGCATGGCGGCGCGGCCGAAGGTCCAGGAAGCGCTGAAGAGCGAGGGGCTGGCGTAAGCGCCCGGCCGGGCTTGTCCCGGCCACCCCCACCCTACCCTCCCCCGCTTGCGGGGGAGGGATAAAGGGAGGGGGTCGCAAAGACGTGGATGCCCGGATCAAAGTCCGGGCATGACGACTGAAACACGAATCCCGGCTACCCCGGCGTCTCCTCGTCGTCGTCGCGGCCGGGGATGACGTAGCTGCCGGACAGCCAGCGATGGAGATCGACGTCGCGGCAGCGCTCGGAGCAGAACGGCCACGCCTCGCGCGTCGCCGGCTTGCCGCACACCGGACAGGGCCGGATGCTGCGCGGGCGTTCGTCCGCGCTGCCCTTGCCCTCAGGCGGCATCGCACCAGCCCTCGCGGATCGGAAAGCCCTCACCGCCGAGCAGCGAGACCGTCTCGTAGAGCGGCAGACCGACGACATTGGTGTAGGAGCCGGAGAGCTTGACCACGAACGAGCCGGCGATGCCCTGCACGGCATAACCGCCGGCCTTGCCGCGCCACTCGCCGGTCGCCAGATAGCCGCGGATGTCCTCGTCGTTGAGCCGCTTGAAGCGCACGCGCGTCTCCACCAGCCGCTGGCGGAACGCCGCCTTCGGCGTCACCAGCACGATCCCGGTATAGACGCGGTGATTGCGCCCCGACAGAAGCCGCAGGCATTGCTCGGCTTCGGTCTCCAGTTCCGCCTTGGGCAGGATGCGGCGGCCGACCGCCACCACGGTATCGGCGGCGAGAATGAAGGCGCCATTGAGGTCGTCGTCACGCCTGACGGTTTCGAGCGCCGCCGTAGCCTTGGCATGAGCCAGGCGGGTGGCGCAGGCGCGCGGCAGTTCGCCCCGCGTCGGGGTCTCGTCGAGATCGACCGGGCGCAGCGCGTCGGCCGCGATGCCGGCCTGGTTGAGCAAGGTGAGACGGCGCGGCGAGGCCGAGGCGAGAACGAGTTTCGGACGGAGCGACATGACCCACTTGAGCGATGAGACGATGGCACGGGTGTAGCCGAACGCACACCGCCTCACAACCGCGCAAGCCGGCCGGCGGCGGCGTCACTCGTTGCCGAGCCGGCCCCTCGCGAAGCGCTGCTGGATGCGCTCCGACAGGCTGTCGAGCACTTCGCGGTAGGCGGCCAGCCGCTGCGCGCGGGTATCGCCGACATCGACCGGATCCGGCGTCGGCCAGTATTCGACCTCGGCGGCGATGGTGCGCGTCAGTTCCAGCGCCTTGTGATGCGCCTCCGGCGACAGCGTGACGATCAGGTCGAAGTTGAGCCCCTCCCAGTCCTCCAGTTCCTCGAAGGTGATCGGCCGGTGGTGCGAGATGTCGTAGCCGATCTCGGCCATCACGCTCACCGCAAACGGGTCGAGTTCGCCCTTGCGCACGCCGGCGGAGCGCACATAGAGCGTGTCCGGATACATCCGCTGCAACAGGCTCGCCGCCATCGGCGAGCGCACGCTGTTCTGGCCGCATGCGAACAGCACGGATTGCGGGGCGCGCTCGCGCGGGGGCGCCGCCATCCGCGCTCAGCCCTTCCAGTGCAGCACGGAAATCAGCGTGAACAGCCGCCGCGCGGTTTCAAAATCGACGCGCACCTTGCCGTTCAGCCGCTCCATCAGCGTGCGCGAGCCCTCGTCGTGGATACCGCGCCGCCCCATGTCGATGGCCTCGATGCGGTCCGGCGTCGCGGTGCGGATCGCCTCGTAATAGCTGTCGCAGATCATGAAGTAGTCCTTCACGATGCGCCGGAACGGCGTCAGCGACAGCAGGTGCGCGACCACCGGCTCGCCGTTCTCGCGGCGGATGTCGAACATCAGCCGGCTGCCGGTGATGGCGATGTGCAGCGTATAGGGGCCGCCGTCGGCGCCTTCCGGCGCGAACAGGTTCTGCTCGATCAGGTCGTAGATCGCGATGGCGCGCTCGTGCTCGATGTCCGGCCCGGTACGGCCGATCGAGTCCTCATCGAGGATAACCGCCGTGATGCGGTTCCGGGCGTCGTCCTTGGGCGGCGGCTTGCTCATCGCAGGTTGAGGCGCACTCCGACCGAGCGCGCATGAGCCTCCAGTCCCTCCGCCCGGCCGAGCGTGATGGCGGCCGGCCCCAGCGCGCGCAGTTGCTCCGGGCCGCACTTCAGGATCGACGTTCGCTTCATGAAGTCAAGCACGCCGAGCCCGGAGGAAAACCGCGCCGAGCGCGCCGTCGGCAGCACATGGTTGGAGCCGCCGACATAGTCGCCGATCGCCTCCGGGGTGTGGGGGCCGAGGAAGATGGCGCCGACGTTGCGGATGCGCGCGGCAAACGCCTCCGGGTCGGCGGTGACGATCTCGAGGTGCTCGGCGGCAATGCGGTCGGCAAGGGCAATCGCGGCATCGAGGCGGTCCACCAGCACGATGGCGCCATAGGTCTCCCACGAGGCGCGCGCGATCTCGGCCCGCGGCAGCGTGGCGAGCTGCGCGGTCACCGTGTGCTCGACTTCGGCGGCGAGCCGCGCGCTGTCGGTGATCAGGATCGCCTGCGCGTTGGCGTCGTGCTCGGCCTGCGCCAGGAGGTCGGCAGCGATCCAGCCGGCATTGGCCTCATCGTCGGCGATCACCAGCACCTCGGAGGGACCGGCGATCATGTCGATGCCGACCCGCCCGAACACCAGCCGCTTGGCGGCGGCAACATAGGCATTGCCGGGCCCGACGATTTTTGCGACGGGAGCGATGGTGGCGGTGCCATGGGCCAGCGCCGCGATCGCCTGGGCGCCGCCGACGCGGTAGATCTCATCGACTCCGGCCAGCTTGGCCGCCGCCAGCACCAGCGGATTGACGGCACCGTCCGGCGTCGGCACCACCATGACGATGCGGTCGACGCCGGCCACCTTGGCCGGCACCGCGTTCATCAGCACCGAGGACGGATAGGCGGCGGTGCCGCCGGGGACGTAAAGGCCGACCGCCTCGACCGCACTCCAGCGCCAGCCCAGTTCGACGCCCTGCGCGTCGGTGAAGCGCTCGTCGCGCGGCAACTGCCGGCGGTGGAAGGCTTCGATGCGCTCGCGCGCCAGCCGCAGGGCGTCGAGTGTCGCGGCATCGCAGGCGGCGGCCGCCGCCGCGATCTCGGCGGCGGTGAAGCGCAAGGTCGCGGCATCGACGGCGAAGCGGTCGAACTTGCGCGTCGCCTCGATCAGCGCCGCGTCGCCGCGCGCGGCAACGTCATCGACGATGGCCCGCGCCGCCACCTCGATGTCGCGCGCGGCCTCGCGCTTGGCACCCAGAAACGCGGCAAAACGGTCGGCGAAATCGGCGCTGCGGTTGTCGAGGCGAATGGGCATGGAGGCGGTCCGGTTGCAAGCCTGCTCAATGGCGCGCGGCCCCCCGGCCGTCAACCCCGCCCACCCCGGCGCGCGCGTGCGCGCAAGGCAAGGGCCTCAAGCAGATCCCGCAGCCCCTTCAAGGACGCCTCGGCGGATCCGATGCCCGATTGCGCATTGGCGACCGCCCCGTCCAAGGCGAGCGTCGCAGCCCAGGCCATATCGCGGGCGGTCTCGTCCGCGGGAAGCAGGGTCGCGATAGCATCCCGGACCTCGGTCTTATGCCGGGCGGCGATACCGGCCACCGTGGGCACCGTCGCACCGACTTCGGCGACCGCATTCGCGAAGGCGCAGCCCCGGAATCCCGGTTGTTCGAACCATTCCCTCGCAGCCTGCAGCAAGGGATCGAAAGGGTGCGCGTTTCTGGCAGCGGACGGCTGGGCGGCACGGGCCTTCGCCAGCGCCTCCTTGAACCAGGCAATCCAGGTCTCGTGGCGCCGGTCCAGATAGACGGCGATCAGGTCGTCCTTCGACGGAAAGTGCCGATAAACAGTCACTTTCGTCACCCCCGCCTCGGCAATGATGCGGTCGATTCCGGTGGCACGGACACCGTTCAGGTAAAACAGGCGTTCGGCCGCGCGCAGAATGCGCTCCCGGGCCGGAAGGCTGGCCGGCTCCCGGGTGGAGGGAACGGACGGGTCGGGAGTCATGCCCTTTATGTAGACAGGTCTGTCTACATAAGCTAGGTAGACTGACCTGTCTACATAGGCACCCCGAACATGGCCCACGCCACCCCCGACCAGTCGGCGGCACCGCCCGCCCTGCGCACCAGCCGGACCGGCCGCCTGACGACACCGGCGCTGTTCGCGTTCGTTGTGCTGGCCTGGGGGCTCAACTGGGTGACGATGAAGATCCTGGTGCAGGACGTCACGCCGCTGTGGGCGGTGGCGATGCGCACCGCGCTGGCCGTCGCGGTGCTCGCACCCAGCCTTTACGCGACGGGTCAACTGATCGTCCCCAGACGGGGCGACTATCCGATCATCCTGGTGATCTCGTTGTTCCACATGGTCGCGTTCGCGACACTGATGGCTGCCGGCCTCACACACGTCACCGCCGGCCGCGCGATTGTGCTGGGCTACACGACGCCCCTGTGGGTTGCGCCGGCCGCCCTGGTATTTCTAAGAGAGCCCGTTTCCGTCCGGCAAATGATCGGTATCGCCATCGGACTCGCCGGTCTCTTAATCCTGTTCGAGCCCCGCGCGTTCGACTGGCGCAATTCGCAAGCCATCCTCGGCAATGCTCTGGTGCTGCTGGCGGCGATGTGCTGGTCGGTGAGCATCGTCTACACGCGCGCACACCGTTGGATCGCTACCCCGCTGCAACTGGTGCTCTGGCAAACCCTTCTGGCCGCCGTCGTCCTATCGGTACTTGCGCTCGCCTTCGAAGGGCTGCCGAATTATCGGCTCGGCACCGGCGCGCTCTGGGCCCTGGCCTACAATGGCGTGATCGGCACGGCGCTCGGCTATTGGGCGATGACCGTGGTGAACAGGCGCCTTCCCGCGACCACGACCGCGCTCGGCGTTCTCGCGACGCCGGTGGTCGGGATCGGTCTGGCCGCAATCGTTCTTGGTGAGACGGTCGACCCCGCTCTGGTGGTCTCGGCAATGCTGATACTGGCCGGCATCGCCATCGGCGGGAAGGCGCGGGCTAAAGCGTCGTCTCCGCGTCGAGGTCGGCCAGTTCGCACTCGACGCATTCGACGTCGAGCCTGAGCGCCGCGCCGCTGGAGAACAGGAGGAATGCGCTGCCGCCGGGGGCCGCGGTCTGATGAAACTCGATGCCGATCAGGTAGAGTTCGGCATCCTTGGCCGCCGGATCGATGTCACGCGCCTGGCACGCCAGCACACGGTCGAACCGCAGCGCCGCAGCGAGCCGGCGCGGCGACAGGGCGCCATCCAGCGCCTGATCCCAGTCGAGCCGGCGCAGGCCGATCACCAGCCGCTTTTCCGGCGCGCGCCACAGGATGTCGGCGGCACGCACCTCGGCGTCCTGCAGATGGGCGGAAATGACGGCGAGGTCGTCGGCGTCGAGCGCGATCAGGCGATGGCGGTGCGGCGGCGAGGACTTCGGGGAGGACATGGCGCGCTCATCCGGTGATGCGCTCGATCACCGCGCCGCAGCCGGACAGTTTTTCTTCCAGCCGCTCGAAGCCGCGGTCGAGGTGGTAGATGCGGTTGACCATGGTCTCACCCTCGGCGGCGAGGCCGGCGATCACCAGCGACACAGAGGCGCGCAGGTCGGTCGCCATCACCGGCGCGCCGCGCAAGGCTTCCACACCTTGGATGGTCGCGGTCTCGCCGTCGAGCTGGATGCGCGCGCCGAACCGCGCCAGCTCCTGAACGTGCATGAAGCGGTTCTCGAAAATCGTCTCGGTGATGTGCGAGGTGCCGCGCGCACGCGTCATCAGCGCCATCAACTGCGCCTGCAAATCGGTGGGAAAGCCGGGGAACGGCGCGGTCGTGACCTCGACCGGCGCGATGCCGCTGCCGTTGCGGGCGATGCGGATGCCCTCGTTGGTCGGCGTCACGGTGGCGCCGGCCTCGACCAGCACGTCGAGCGCCGCCTGCAACAGTTCCGGCCGCGCACCGGCGAGCATAACGTCGCCGCCGGTCATCGCGACCGCCATCGCATAGGTGCCGGTCTCGATGCGGTCGGGCAGCACGGTGTGGCGCGCGCCGCCAAGCCGCGCCACGCCCTCGACGACGATGCGCGAGGTGCCGGCGCCGGCGATGTGCGCGCCCATCTTGTTGAGGCAGTCGGCGACATCGACGATTTCCGGCTCGCGTGCGGCGTTGTCGATGACGGTGGTGCCGCGCGCCAGCGTCGCCGCCATCAGCGCGACGTGGGTGCCGCTGACGGTGACTTTCGGAAATGCGATCGCCGCGCCGCGCAAGCCCTGCGGCGCCCGCGCCAGCACATAGCCGCCGTCGATGGCGATCGCGGCGCCCAGCTTCTCCAACGCCATGATCAACAGGTCCACCGGCCGCGTACCGATGGCGCAGCCGCCGGGCAGCGACACTTTGGCCTCGCCCATGCGCGCGATCAGCGGCGCGATCACCCAGAAGCTTGCCCGCATCTTCGACACGAGTTCGTACGGCGCGGTGGTGTCGATGATGTTCTTTGCCGAGATGTGCAGGGTCTGGCCCTGATACTCGCTGTCGCCGGCGCGCTTGCCGGCGGCCATGATATCGACGCCGTGGTTGCCGAGAATACGCTGGAGCTGCGCCACATCGGCGAGCCGCGGCACGTTGTCGAGGATCAGCGTCTCGTCGGTCAGCAGGCTCGCGGTCATCAGCGGCAGCGCGGCGTTCTTCGCGCCCGAAATCGGGATGGTGCCGTGAAGCTCCTTGCCGCCATTGATGCGAATACGATCCATGCCGCTTCCTTCAAGAGTTTGCCGATGACGCAGGTGAGCCTTTGAGCGTTTTCGGGCGAGGCGGAAAGCTCTAGAGCGTTTCCGCCTCCGGCACCACGAAAACCCGCCCGGAGGACGCATCAGTCCACGGCGCGGAGGAGGTCCCCGCCCCGGTTCCGCATCTCAGCCGAATGCGGCAAAAGCCGGGCTATGTGTCTTTGCCCCCGTTTCCGGCCGCGACAGGGGTGGTATCGTCCCGCGCCGGCTGGTCCGCGGCTTTGGTGCGGCCGCGCGCCTGCGCTTTGCGGCGCTTCAGGTTTTCCCGCAGTGCCGCAGCGAGGCGGTCACGGCCCTGCGGCGGTGACGGGGAGCTCTTGTCGGCCATGGCGCTCCATACGATATCCGGTCGCGCAAGGGAATCGAGCAACCGCAAGCGGACCGGACCGGCGCGGCGCTTTATCGGCCTGCCCGCTTGCACCCCGGCAGCCGCTATGGCAAGGAAGGCCCGCTCGGTGACGAGCCTTCCCGCCGCTTGAGGCGCCGGGACCGTGCTGCCGTAGCTCAGTGGTAGAGCACTTCATTGGTAATGAAGAGGTCGACAGTTCAATCCTGTCTGGCAGCACCATTTATCCTTCTGTAATCGTTGATTTCTTCGAATTTCAGGTCTGAGTGCCACGCAGGCCACGGTTTCCGTCGGCGACCGTTCCCAACAGACTGGCATGAAGATAGTTTGCGGGGAGAATCAGCCGCTTCGGTGGGATTCCGATCCAAAGGATAAAGAGTTGACCTCGTCTCCCTCCACCGCGACGCGCCCGCGGACATTCATGGCTGTCCTTGTCGTCCTCGGCCTGACGCATCTGCTCAACGATCTGATCCAGTCGCTTATCCCGGCCGTCTACCCGATCATCAAGGACGCCTATGCGCTCGATTTCGTCCAGATCGGGATGATCACCTTTACCTTTCAGATCGCCGGCTCGCTGTTGCAGCCGGTCGTCGGGCTCGTCACCGACCGCCGCCCGATGCCGTATTCGACCATTATCGGCATGGGCTTCACTCTTGTCGGCCTGGCCAGTCTCGGTTTCGCGTCGAGCTATGGCTTCATCCTGCTCTCGGTCGCCCTTATCGGCATCGGCTCGGCCATCTTTCACCCCGAAGCCACCCGCATGGCGCGCCATGCCTCCGGCGGCCGGCAGGGGCTGGCCCAAGGGCTCTTTCAGGTCGGCGGCCAGGCCGGCGGCGCGCTCGGCCCCCTGCTCGCCGCCTTCATCATCGTGCCGCACGGCCAGACCAGTCTGGCCTGGTTCACGCTGGCGGCGCTGCTCGCCATGGTGCTGATGCTGTGGACGGCGGGACAGCATGGCATCATCCGCAAGCATATCGCGGCCTTGAAAACGGCACTGGCCGGCGGCGTCGCAAACAGCCGGCTCCATTCGAGGACAACCGTCCTGATCGGGCTGGCGGTTCTGACGGTGCTGATGTTCTCGAAGGTCGCTTACACCGAGAGCTTCCGGTCGTTCTATACGTTCTACCTGATCGAGCGGTTCGGGGTGTCGATCCCGGTGTCGCAGGTGATGCTGTTCGTCTTCCTGCTGGCTCAGGCCGTGGGCGTGCTGATCGGCGGCATCGCCGGCGACAGGATCGGCCGCTACCGCATCATCTGGATCTCCGTCCTCGGCCCGCTGCCGCTTACCCTTCTGCTGCCCTATGCCGATTTCTTCTGGACCGGCGTCCTGACGGTTGCGATCAGCCTGATCATCGCCA
This sequence comes from Pseudomonadota bacterium, assembly GCA_003576765.1. Taxonomy (GTDB): domain Bacteria; phylum Pseudomonadota; class Alphaproteobacteria; order Rhizobiales; family Xanthobacteraceae; genus PRO6. The sequence continues at coordinate 34,686 of QEVP01000007.1, read as the reverse complement.
GCGCCTTTGCTTCAATCCTGATCTACGCGATCGAACTGGTGCCGGAGCGCGTCGGCCTGATCGGCGGACTGTTTTACGGTCTCAACTTCGGATTGGCGGGCATCGCGGCCGCTATTCTCGGCGGGCTGGCTGACAGCATCGGCATCGAGAACGTCTACCAGCTCTGCGCGTTCTTACCCCTGGCCGGGCTGCTGACGTGGTTTCTGCCGCGGATCGAAGACGGTCCCGTCGCTGGCCGTCTTGCGGCAACCGACGCGGAGCCGCGTAAAGCCGCGGTGTAAGCAGGGCCGGCCAGCATGCCTGGCCGGTCGCTTCCCTCCGCTTTGCGCCGGGCGGCGGTCGTCAGCCGCGAAGAACGGCGCCGTCGCTGGCACCGCCTTCCGGCCTTCAGTCGTCACACGACGGTCAGGGCTTGGCGCGAGACTTCGTTCGAGGTTCGGATCGTGCGGAGGCGTCGGGCATCTTCGCCAAGCGAAGCGCGCGCAGACGAGACATGTTTTCTCGCACCGCGATCGCCTCGGCAGCATATTCCGCAAGGGCCTTCGCGCCCTCCTCGGCAGCAAGCCGCTGCCGTTCCCGACGCGCCTCGGCCGCTGGACTGACCAGTTTTCCGCTCATGGCCGTTTATATAGGGACGCAATCGCAAAATGCCACGCATGACGCGAAGTGAACACAATTGGTGGCTTGCTATCCCGCAGAATACCTGTACGGTGTTGCTGTTCGATTTGTTGGCATTGCCTTGTAACCGCGCCTTCGGGCTCTTTTCCTTGGACATCGCTGAGATTGGATAAGCCATTGCGCGACTATCGCGTGAGGCAGCGAGCGCTTGTGCTCATGGAGAAGAGAAGATGACGACAGGTACTGTGAAGTGGTTCAATGCCCAGAAGGGTTTTGGTTTTATCCAGCCGGACAATGGCGGCAACGAAGTGTTCGTGCACATCAGCGCGGTTGAGCGCGCCGGTCTCGCCGGCCTTGGCGAAGGCCAGAAGATCTCATTCGAGTCAAAGACCGATCAAATGCGCGGCAAGACCAGCGCAGAGAATCTGTCGCTCGTTTGATCGAGCGACGCGACGGCCCACGGATGTACTGGGCTGATCGCAATGGGCCCCGTCAGAAATGGCGGGGCTTTATTTTTGCTGATCGATCGCACGAATGACGCGGCACGGATTGCCAGCGGCGAATACGTCCGCCGGAATGTCCCGTGTCACGACGCTGCCGGCACCGATCACCGCGCGCGGGCCGATGGTGACGCCCGGCAGCACGATGGCGCCGCCACCGACCCACACGTCGGAGCCGATCTCGACGGGCTTGCCGTATTCCCTGCGCCGGCGCTCGGCGGCATCGAGCGGGTGCGTCGCGGTGTAAATCTGCACCGCCGGCCCGAACTGCGCAAAACTGCCGATGCGCACCGGGCAGACGTCCAGAACGACACAGTTGAAGTTGAAGAACACGCGCTCGCCAAGCTCGATGTTCGAGCCATAGTCGCAGAAGAACGGCGGCTGCATCCAGACCGTATCGCCGCCAGCGCCGAAGAGCGCGCGAAGGATGCGCCGTCGCTCGTCCTTGTCGGCCTCCGCGGTCGCGTTGAGAGCCTGGCAAAGGTCCCGGGCACGGTCCCGCGCGGCGCTTAGCTCGCCGTCCGACGGATCATAGAGCTCTCCCGCCAGCATCTTCTCACGTTCGCTTTGCATCGTCATAGCGCGTATCGCTCTCGCAGGTGGCGCGCCCCCTTCAAGCCGCTACGGTCGGTTCGATCCGGGATGTCCGCTCCAGATTGGCGGCGGTTGCGATCAAAAAAACGGGCGGCCGATGCACTACGGCCGCCCGCCACGTCGCGTTCATCCCGGGATCGGACGGCTAACGCTTGATCATTCGCCCGACCGCGATGAGGATACAAGCTCCGATAAAACCGGCGATCAGGTATCCGATCCACCCCGTCAGCACCAAACCGAAAAGTCCGAGAAGAAAATTAGCGAGTATCGCTCCAACGATACCGAGAATAATGTTCATGAGCACGCCCATGTTGCTCTTCATGAACATTTCAGCGAGCCATCCGGCTATCCCGCCGATGATGATCGCCGCAATCCAACCGACACCTGCACTTTCCATGGGTTCCCCCCTTTCAGGTCGAGAAGCGAGAAAGAAGGTAGGCTGATTCGACAGACTGGCATAGCGATCTCTGCAAAGAGAGACTTTTACCGTCTGACCACATAGGTGCCGAATTCGCAGAAATCCCTCGTGTCATGGAACCTGTGGTCTGTCGCGTTTTCTTCACGCGAACCGGTATCCGCTTCGCTTGGAAACGCTCTATGGGGATCAGGCCGGTCGCCGCAACGGCCGCCCCGGGACAAGCCTATCCGCGGCCTGAACGATGGCGGCGGCATCGATGCCGAAATGGCGATAGAGTTCGGCAATGGTCCCCGTCTGGCCGAAATGTTCGACGCCGAGCGGCACGGTGCGATGTCCTGCCACCGCGCCCAGCCAGGCCAGCGTCGCCGGGTGTCCGTCGATGACCGTGACCAGCGTGCAGTGGGGCGGCAACCCGGCAAGCAACCGTTCCGCATGGCTGGTCGCGCCGACATAGCCTCGCGCCCGCGCGCGCCGCGCCGCGGTCCAGCCCGCGTTCAACCGGTCGGCCGACGTCACCGCCAGCACGCCGACGTCACGCCGCCCGTCGGCTATCCAGCCCGCCGCCGCGATCGCCTCCGGCGCAACGACGCCCTGATAGGCAATGACCACCTCGGCGTTCGGCCCCGGCTCGCGCAACCAGTACGCTCCGTCGATGACGCCTCGCGCAAAATCCAGATCGGCCCGGCGCAGCGGCTGCTCGATAGGTCTGGTGGACAGCCGCAGATAGACGGCCCCTCCGGTCTCATCGCGCAGCCACGTGCGCTCGTCCGCCTCGCCGTCGCCATCGCGCTGCATGTAATCGAACGCCCAGTGCATGATCAGCGACAGTTCATCGAGAAACGCCGGCTCGAAGGCGGCGAGACCGTCCTGACTGATGCCGATCAGCGGCGAGCCGATCGATTGATGCGCGCCGCCTTCAGGCGCCAGCGTGATCCCCGACGGCGTGCCGGCGAGGATGAAGCGCGCGCCCTGATAGCAGGCGTAGTTCAAGGCATCGAGGCCACGGGCCACGAAGGGATCGTACACCGTGCCGATCGGGATCAGCCGTTCGCCGAACAGCGAATGCGACAGCCCCGCCGCCCCGAGCGCCAGCATCAGGTTCATCTCGGCGATGCCGAGCTCCAGATGCTGGCCTTGCGGCGAGAATGCCCATTTCTGCGCCGAGGGAATGCGCTCGTCGCGGAACGTATCGGCGCGGGCGTCGCGCGCGAACAGGCCACGCCGATTCACGAACGCGCCGAGGTTGGTGGACACGGTGACGTCCGGCGACATCGTCATCATCCGGTCAGCCAGCGGCCCGCCGGCACGGGCGATCTCGTCAAGGATTTTGCCAAAGCCCGCCTGGGTGGACGACACCTTGTCCGTCAGCCTCACCGCATCGGGGACAGGTAACGCCGGAGCACTGAAGCGGCGCGTCCCCGCACGGAAAAACGGAACATCAGCCAATGCGGCCTTGAGCGCGGCGACGTCGGCAACGGTCGCGAACGGCTCCCACTCTGCGCCTTGCGGCACCAGCATCGCCGCCTGAAACTCCGCCATCTGGGCCGGGGTCATCAGCCCGGCGTGATTGTCCTTGTGGCCAGCGAGCGGCGTGCCCCAGCCCTTGACCGTATAAGCAAGGAAGGCGGTCGGCCTGTCGTCGTTCGCGCCGTAAAACCCTTCGGTCAGGGTTTCGAGGCAGTGCCCGCCCAGGTTCTCCATCAGGTCGGCGAGCTCCCGGTCGGAGCGGCGGTCGAGCAAGGCGGTGACCTCGCCCTGATCGCCGAGATCCTCCATCAGGCGTCTGCGCCACGCCGGCCCGCCCTGGTAGAGCAGCGCCGAATAGAGCGCATTGGGACAGGCATCGATCCATTCACGCAAACGCTCGCCGCCCGGCTCGGCGAACGCCGCGCGTTGCAGCGCGCCGTATTTCAGCCGAACGACGCGCCAGCCGAACGCGCCGAAGATCGCCTCGATCCGCGACCACAATCCCTCGCGCACCACCCCGTCGAGGCTTTGCCGGTTATAGTCGATCACCCACCAGACATTGCGCAGGTCGTGTTTCCAGCCTTCCTGCAGCGCCTCGTAGATGTTGCCCTCGTCGAGTTCGGCGTCGCCGATCAGGGCGACCATGCGCCCCAGTTCGCGACCCCAGCGATGGCCCTCGATGTAGTCCTGCACCAGACTTGCAAAGATCGGGATCGCCGCGCCGAGGCCGACCGACCCGGTCGAGAAATCGACGTCGTCGATATCCTTGGTCCGCGACGGATAGCTCTGCACGCCGCCCCAGCCGCGAAACGCCTGCAGTTTTTCGAGCGGCAGGTTGCCCATGAGATACTGCATCGCATGGAACACCGGTCCGGCATGAGGTTTTACGGCCACCCGATCCTGCGGCCGCAGCACGCCGAAATAGAGCGCCGTCAGGATTGAGACCATCGAAGCCGACGACGCCTGATGCCCGCCGACCTTGACGTCGCCGTCGTCCCTGGGGCGGAGATGATTGGCGTTATGGATGGTCCAGCACGCCAGCCACAAGAGCCGCTGCTCGATGGTCTTGAGTTGGTCCTGACGCATATTGTCCTCATCACCCGCAGGGCCCGAGCCTCGACGCGATCGACGGCCACCCTGACACGGGCCGCGCGGGGTTTTCTTGCGAAGACCGGCGGGGATACCCTATGGTAGCGCCGATTTCCGATAATTGTGGGGTTGAGTTTGGCGGAAACAGGCACGATCGACGAAATCGACAGGCGTATCCTGCGCAGTCTTCAGACCAACGGGCGCATGAGCGTTCAGGAGCTCAGCGCCACCGTCGGCCTGTCTCCGACCCCGGTCGCCCGCCGCATCCGCGCGCTCGAAGAGGCAGGCATCATCACCGGCTATCGGGCCTTGATCGACGAGGCGGCGCTGGGTTTCGGGGTTTCGGTGTTCGTCTCGGTCCGGCTTGATCGCCAGATCGACGGCGCGCTGGCGGAGTTCGAAGCCGCGATCCGGCGCTTTCCCGAGGTGGTGGATTGCTGGCTGATGACCGGTAACCGCGATTATCTGCTGCGCATCGCCGCGGCCGATCTGGTCGAGTTCGAGACATTCCTTGTCGGGCGACTAACCAAGGTGCCCGGCGTCGCTTCGATCGAAAGCTCGATTCCGTTGCGCCGGGTCAAGGGCGACCTCGCGCGCACGCTCTAGGGTCGGTGCCCGGCTGCGGCATCAATTCGATTGCGACTCGGCCGAGATCGTGGTGATCGTTAGATTCCCGTACCGTTCCCGCGCCGACGAGACCGAGATGGCCGAGCACGCAGCCACCCTGCCGCCACCGCCCCGCGACGACGACGCCGACGAAGCGGAGTTCACCGCGCTGCTCGGCGCGCTGCAGGGAACCGCGCGCGGCCGCCGGTTTCTCGAGGAATTCGCCCGCCGCCAGCGCAATGCCGACACCGTCATGGTGCTCGACGCAGTGGCGCGCATCGAGGCGCGGCTGGCGGCGCAGCAGGCCGAGCCGCCGCCCGGCGCGCCGACCGCAGCAGTCGACGAGCTTGTGCGAATCATCGACGAGGGCCGCGCCGCGCTGGCACAGGCGGCTGAGGCGCTTGCTGCCGTCGACGCCCTCAAGGCGCAGTTCGATACCGCCGGCGGCCCTGCCGCAGCAGATACGGGCGCGGCTCCTGCGCCAGAGCCGGTTCATGCCCCGGAGCCGACCCGTGCGGCGCCCCCACCGCCCGCCGACGTCCCTCCAGCCGACGTCCCGGCCCCCGAGGCAGCCATGATCGAACCGCTGCCGGCAGCCGTGCTCCCAACGCCTGCGCCCGCCGTCATGCCTCCGGCCGACGAACCGCCGGAGGAGGAAGCGGCCGTCTCGCTCGGCCAGGCGCTGTTGACTGAGGGGATGGTGACGCTGCCCGCCCCGCCGGCCGCCGACGCACTCGCGGCCTTACGGCGCATGACGCAAGCCGACAAGCTCGCCTTCTTCTCGTAATGCGAAAGCGGCCGTCGTCGCACCGCGCTCGCCGAACCCTATGTTAACGAACGGTTGCGATATTGCGGCCTCCTGGATCGCGCCGCGCCACGGCACCGGCGATCCTGCACCCCCGGACATCCCGATGCGGCGGCCATGACCTCTGGACCCGGAGCAGACCGAGGCGGTGGCCCCGCCACCGGGCCGGTGGCGTGGCTGCGCGCCGTGCTCGGCGGCGACAGCGACGCCTCGATCACCAACCGCCTGGCCGGCACCGTGTTCGCCATCCGCGTGATCAGCGCCGGCCTCGCCTATGTCGTGCAGATCCTGCTCGCGCGCTGGATGGATGCCTCCGACTACGGCGTCTACGTCTACGTCTGGACCTGGGTGCTGCTGCTGGGCAGCATGCTGGATTTTGGCATCGCGGTCGGCGCGCAAAAGCTCATTCCCGAATACCGCGCCCGCGGCGATCTCGACGCCCTGCGCGGTTTCCTGTCGGGCAGCCGCTGGCTGACGCTGGCGGCCTCCTCGGCGGTGGCGCTGACGCTCGCCGCCGTGGTCTGGCTGATCACGCCCTGGCTCGACCCGGCGACCGTCGCGCCGCTCTATGTCGGCTGCACCATTCTGCCGCCGTTCGTCGTCGCCAACACCCAGGACGGCATCGCCCGCTCCTACGACTGGGTGCCGCTTGCGCAACTGCCGCAGTTCATCGTCCGCCAGACGCTGATCATCGGCTTCGTCGCCGGCGCCTTTGCGCTCGGCGTCGGGATCGACGCCACGGCGGCGATGGTGGCAAGCAGCGCCGCGGTCTGGCTGGCGATGACCGGGCAGCTTCTGGTGCTCAACCGCCGCCTCGCCCGCACCGTACCGCGCGGCGCCAGGACCCACGATCTGCGCGGCTGGATCGTGGTGTCGCTGCCGATCATGATGGTGGAAGGCTTCTACCTGCTCCTGTCCTACTGCGACGTGCTGCTGCTGCAGCAGTTCCGTCCGGCCGCCGAGGTCGGTCTTTACTTCGCGGTGATCAAGACGGTGGCGCTGATCTCCTTCATCCATTTCGCGATGGCGGCCACCACCGCCCACCGCTTCGCCAGCTATCATGTGAACGGCGACCACGAAGGGCTTGCGGCCTACGTCGCCTATGCCAGCCGCTGGACGTTCTGGCCGACGGTGGCGGCGACGCTGGTCCTGCTCGCGTTCGGCAAGCCGCTGTTGTGGCTGTTCGGCCCACAGTTCGTCGCCGGTTACGACATCATGTTCATCGCCGTGATCGGCCTCGTGGTGCGTGCCGCCACCGGCCCGGTGGAGCGGCTCTTGAACATGCTCGGGCACCAGTATCTGTGCGCGCTCGCCTATGCGCTCGCCTTCGTCGCCAACGTCGCGCTGTGCCTTTGGCTGATCCCGGCCTATGGCGCCCACGGCGCCGCCGCCGCCACCTCGATCGCGCTGTCGTTCGAGACCGTGCTATTGTTCCTGATGGCGAAGCGCGCGACCGGCCTCAACGTGCTGGCATTCGGCCACGGCCCGCGCTGAACCTTCGTGTCCGACTCGGCCGTGTTGAATCGGCACTCCGGTTATTTTTGTTTGAGCATGATCTTGTCCGAAAACCGGTTCCCACCCCCGGGTCAAGCCCGAGGGCAGGCTTTTCGGGATCATGCTCTACGCCGCGGTCCAGCCGCCGTCGATCGACAGGTTGGCGCCGGTGATCTGGCTGGCCTCGTCGCCGCACAGAAACACCGCCAGCGCCGCGACCTGCTCGACGGTGACGAACTGCTTGGTCGGCTGTGCCGCCAGCAGCACGTCGTTGATGACCTGCTCCTTGGTCATATTGCGCGACTTCATGGTGTCGGGAATCTGCTTCTCGACCAGCGGCGTCCACACATAGCCCGGCGAGATGCAGTTGCAGGTGATCCTGGACTGCGCCAGTTCCAGCGCCACCGTCTTGGTCAGCCCGGCGATGCCGTGCTTGGCCGCGATGTAGGCGGCCTTGTAGGGCGAGGCCACCAGCGAATGCGCCGAGGCGGTGGAAATGATGCGGCCCCAGCCGCGCTTCTTCATGCCCGGCACCGCGGCACGGATCGCATGAAACGCCGACGACAGGTTGATGGCGATGATCGCGTCCCACTTCTCGACCGGAAACTCCTCGATCGGCGAGACGAACTGGATGCCGGCATTGTTGATGAGAATGTCCACCGCGCCAAAGGTCTTCTCGCCGAACGCGATCATGCCGGCGATTTCGGCAGGCTTGGTCATGTCGGCCGGCGAATAGGCCGCCTTCACCCTGAAGTCGGATTCGATGCGGGCGCGCTCGGCCTCGATATCCTTGGCTTCGCCGAAGCCGTTGATCACCACGTTGACGCCGGCCGCCGCCAGCGCCCGCGCATAAGCCAAGCCGATGCCGCTGGTCGAGCCGGTCACGACCGCCGTCTTGCCTGTCAGTGCCATGTCGTTCTCCTTGCTTCGTTGTTGCGCCGCGCGGCGCTACGATCCTGAACTGCCGTTGGGCGGCGTGAGGTCGAGCGCCACCAGCGTCTCCTCGTCCGGCCGCTGCGCCAGTTTCTCCGGGCGCTGCAGCGAGCGATGCACATCCTCCTCGCCGGCGCGCCAGTGCTCGCGCATGCTGAGCCGCGAGAAGTCGTAATCCTTCGACGAGGACTGGTGCGTCTTGCGCCGGTAGATCAGGTGCACCACGGTGACGCTGTTCTCCTTCGCCGCCTCGCTCAGGATGGCGACCGAAGGGTCAGACTTCAATTCCTCCGGCAGTTTGGCGATCAGCGCGCGTAGCGCCCGCCGCGCATGGCGGATGCGCTTGTTGAGGTCGGTGTTGAGGCGGGTGCGGCTCGAATAGCGGATGTCCTTCTCGCGCTCGGCGACCTCGAACAGCGTCGTTGGCAGCGGCCCGCGGGCGCTGAACAGATCGACCTGGAAGATCAGAAGATCGTCGCGCGAGTCCTGATCGAGCACATAGTCGAGCGGGGTGTTGGAGGCGACGCCGCCGTCCCAGTAGAACTCGCCGCCGATCTCGACCGCCGGCAGCCCGGGCGGCAGCGCGCCCGAGGCCATGATGTGCTCGGGGCCGATGCGCTGGCGGGCGTTGTCGAAATAGGCGAAGTTGCCGGTCTTGATATTGACCGCGCCGACGCTGAGCCGCGTGATGCCGGCATTGATGCGGTCGAAATCCACCAGCCGCTCCAATGTGGCGCGCAGCGGCGCGGTGTCGTAATAGCTGAGATTGTCCACCCGCGCCGACGGCAGGAACTGCGCCGGCGGAAAGCGCGGCGTGAAGAAGCCCGGCACGCCGAACGCCGCCACCGTCGCCGCGCTCGCTTCATTGAAAAACGAACGGCCGTGGTCGCTGGCGAGTTTCGGCGTCCATGGCACCGGCGCCGACACCATGTCCCAGAATTCCTTGAGGCGTGGCACGCGCAGTTCGGCCGGATTGCCGGCGATGATCGCGGCATTGATCGCGCCGATCGAGATGCCGGCGATCCAATCAGGCTCGAAGCCGTGCTCGCACAGCGCCTTGTAGGCGCCGGCCTGGTAGGAGCCGAGCGCGCCGCCGCCTTGCAGCACCAGCACGCGGTGCGCTCCGGCAGACATGGCGGTGGTCGTAGGAGATGTGGCGGGGCTGTCGTCCATCAGCGCATGCGCAAAGCGAAAGGTTCGATGCACCGTGGCGAGACTTAGGCCCGGCGTCAATCGGCCTTTGGTGCGGCCGCCGTCACGTCGCCGTCATCGGGCATCGGGCGCCGCGAGGATCAGGGTCCAGAACACCTTGTACTTGGTGTTGGGCGCGTAGGTCGCGGCGATCCCCATCCGGGTCACGCCCTTCTTGAGCATGTTATCGCGATGCGGCGGCGAATCGCGCCAGCCGGAAAACGCTTCCGCCAGCGTGTGGTAACCGGCCGAGATATTCTCGACCGCCAGCGACGGCTCGAAGCCCGCCGCCTTGATGCGCTTGATCAGCGTGCCGCCGGCATTGTGGTCGAGCTTGTTCTGCTTCGCCATGGCCATCGATTGCGCTTCTGCGGCCGCGGTCAGCTGCGGATCGACGGTAACGGCATCGAGCCCGTTGTTGCGGCGATAGCCGGAAATCATCGAGGCCGCGACCGCGCTGTCGAGCTTGGCGCCGCCATGCGCCATGCTGAGATAGAAGGCCGGCTGGTCCGGCGGCGGGCGGTCGGCGCAGCCGCCGAGCGCCAGTGCCAGCGCAAGCCCGGCGCCGGCCAGAATCATCCGCAACATCGAAGGCTCTCCCAAGGAAGGGAGCCGTTGTTGCACATCAACCGTGGCTTAATCGTGAACGCCGCGGCCGCCTCAGGCCTCGGCGGCAAAGATACGGTAGCGGCGCGGATGCAGCCCGACGACGTCGCCCGGCGCAAGCCGGCGGTCGCGCGGGGTGTCGATCTCGATCAGCGTTTCGCCGCCAGCCGAGGTCAGCGCGACGTCGGCCCGCTGCACCGGGCCGAAGGTGCGCACGCGGCGCACCGCGCCCCTGAGGACGCCGGAATCGACCGGGCCGACATCCATGTCGTGACGGCGCACGAACAGTTGCGAGGGGCCGGAGGCGGCGCCGTCGGCGGCAAGGTCGAGATCGCTGGCGCCGAGCCGCACCCGGCCGTCACGCACCTCGACCGGCAGCACGATCGACTCGCCGATGAAGGCGTGGACGAAGGCGGTCCTTGGGTTGTCGTAGACCTCCGCCGGCGTGCCGATCTGCTCGATGCGGCCCTTGTCCATCACCACCACGCGGTTGGCGACCTCCAGCGCCTCCTCCTGGTCGTGGGTGACGAACAGCGAGGTGACGTGGATTTCGTCGTGCAGCGTGCGCAGCCACTGGCGCAGTTCCTTGCGCACCTTGGCGTCGAGCGCGCCGAACGGCTCGTCGAGCAGCAGGATGCGCGGCTCGATGGCAAGCGCACGCGCCAGCGCGATGCGCTGACGCTGGCCGCCGGACAACTGGCTCGGGTAGCGCTCGGCAAGCCAGCGCAACTGCACGAGGTCGAGCAGGTCGTGGACACGGGCGCGGATCGCGGCCTCGCTCTTGCGCACCGCGCGCGGCTGCACGCGCAGGCCGAAGGCGACGTTCTCGAACACGCTCATGTGGCGGAACAGCGCATAATGCTGGAACACGAAGCCGACATGGCGCTCGCCGGCGCCCTGTTGCAGCGCGTCCTCGCCGTCGAAGCGGATATCGCCCTCGTCCGGCCATTCGAGGCCGGCGATGATGCGCAGAAGCGTGGTCTTGCCGGAGCCGGACGGGCCGAGCAGCGCCACCAGTTCGCCGGTCTCGACCTTGAGATCGACGTGGTCGAGCGCGGCAAAGGCGCCGAACCGCTTCACGATGTTGCGCACCTCAATGGTCACGTTGCCGCCGTCCTTCCGCAAGCCGCCGTTCGAGCACCGCCTTGACCACCAGCGTCACCACCGCGAGCAGCGCAAGCAGCGAGGCGACGGCAAAGGCGGCCATGATCTGGTATTCATTATAAAGGATTTCGACCAGCAGCGGCATGGTATTCGTCTCGCCGCGGATGTGGCCGGACACCACCGACACCGCGCCGAACTCGCCCATGGCGCGGGCGTTGCACAGCAGGATGCCATAGATCAGCCCCCACTTGATATTGGGCAGCGTGACGCGGACGAATGCACGCCAGCCCGAGGCGCCGAGCGAGATCGCCGCTTCCTCCTCCTGCGTGCCCTGCTGCAGCATCAGGGGAATGAGTTCGCGCGCCACGAACGGAAAGGTGACGAAGGTGGTGGCGAGGACGATGCCCGGCAGCGCGAACAGGATCGGAATGTCGCGGGCGATCAGCCAGGCGCCGAGCGCGCTTTGCGCGCCGAACAACAGCACGAAGACGAGGCCGGCGATCACCGGACTCACCGAGAACGGCAGGTCGATCAGGCTGATCAGCAGCGTGCGGCCGGCGAACTCGAATTTTGCGATCGCCCAGGCCATGACCAGACCGAACACGAGGTTGAGCCCGACCGAGATCGCCGCGACCGTCAGCGTCAGCACAACGGCGCTCTGAGCCTCGGGGTCGGCAAGCGCGGCGATGTAAGCGGCAATGCCCTCCCGGAAGGCTTGCGCGAACACCAGCACCAGCGGCAGCACGATGAACACGGTAAGAAACGCCACCGCCAGCGCGATGATGCCAAGCCGCACGAGGCGCGGCTCGGTCAGCGCATCGTTGCGCGCCTCGCAAGCGCGCACGGCGCGGGCACTTTCGGCCTCAGCCATCGCGCCTCACAACGCCGGCGCGCGGGCCTGCGCCCGGCGCTGGATGCGATTGATGACGAAGATGACGAGAAAGGCCGCAGCTAGCATCACCACGGCGATGGCGGTTGCGTCGGCATAACGGTATTCGGACAGCCTGATGACGATCAGAAGCGGCGCGATCTCCGACACGTTCGGCAGGTTGCCGGCAATGAAGATCACGGAGCCGTATTCGCCGACCGCGCGGGCGAAGGCGAGCGCAAGCCCGGTGAGGATCGCCGGCGCGATGCTCGGCAGGATGACGCGGACAACGACATGCCAGCGGTTGGCGCCGAGGCTGACGGCGACCTCCTCGAGCTCCGCCTCGAGGTCTTGCAACACCGGCTGCACCGTGCGCACCACGAACGGAAAGCTGATGAACACCATCGCCACATAGATGCCGAGCGGCGTGAACGCGACCTTGATGCCAAGCGCGGCAAGCGGCGCGCCGAGCCAGCCTTGTTCCGCGAACAGCGCGGTCAGCGCCACCCCGGCCACCGCCGTCGGCAGCGCGAACGGAATATCGACGATGGCGTCGAACAGTCGCCGGCCCGGAAAGCGGTACCGCACCAGCGCCCACACCACCACCATACCCATGACGAGGCTGGTTGCGGCGGCCGCCAGCGACAGGCCGAACGACAGCTTCAGCGCGTTGAGCGTGCGGCGGCTGGTGACGATGGCCCAGAACTCGGCGGGGCTCAGGTCCGCCGTCTGAATGAACAGCCCGGCGAGCGGGATCAGCACGATCAGCGACAGCCACGTCAGGGTCAGCCCCATGGTGAGGCCGAATCCCGGCAGCGTGCTGCGTCTCGCCTGTCCCTTCAAACGCGCCCCCAAACGAACGGCGTGTGCGGCTCTCGCGGCGGGTCGTCAGTCCCGATAGATCCGGTCGAAGATGCCACCCTCGCCGAAATGCGTCTTCTGCGCCTTGGCCCAGCCGCCGAACACCTCGTCGATGGTGAACAGATCGACCTTGGCGAACGACGCCGCATGCGCCTTGGCAACCTCGGCGTCGCGCGGACGGTAACCGTGGCGAGCGGCAATCTCCTGACCCTCCTTCGTATACCAGTATCTCAAGTAGGCGTCAGCGGCGGCGCGGGTTCCCTTCTTCGCGGCAACGGCATCGACCACCGCCACCGGCGGCTCGGCAAGAATCGATATCGATGGCACCACGATCTCGAACTGGCCCTTGCCCGTCTCTTTCATCGCGAGGAACGCCTCGTTCTCCCATGCGATCAGCACATCGCCGACGCCGCGCTCGATGAAGGTGACGGCGGAGCCGCGCGCGCCGGTGTCGAGCACCGACACGTTCTTGAAAATGCGCGCCACGAAATCGCGCGCCTTGTCGTCGCCGCCATATTTTTTCAGCGCGTAGCCCCAGGCGGCGAGGTAGTTCCAGCGCGCGCCGCCTGACGTCTTCGGATTGGGCGTGACGACGCTGACGCCTGCCTTGGCGAGATCGTCCCAGTCCTTGATCGCCTTGGGGTTGCCCTTGCGCACCAGGAACACGATGGTGGACGTGTAGGGCGCGGAATTGTCCGGCAGGCGCGACTGCCAGTCGGCAGCGATCAGCCCACGCGCGGCGATGGCGTCGATGTCGTAGGCAAGCGCCAGCGTCACCACGTCGGCCTGCAGGCCGCTGATCACCGCCCGGGCCTGACTGCCGGAGCCTCCGTGCGATTGCCGGATCGCAACCTCGCGGCCGGTGTCGGCCTTGTAGGCCGCGGCAAACGCCTTGTTGAAGTCGGCGTAAAGCTCGCGCGTCGGATCGTAGGAGACGTTGAGCAGCGAGACGTCGGCGGCGTGCGCCGAGGTGGCAACCATGAGCGCGGCCACAACGGCGAGACAGCGAAGCGTCATCGGTCCCTCCATGCACCGGCGCGGCCGCCACCCACGACCGTCGGACGAAAATCCGCAAGATGGCGCGGCATGTCAATCAACCCTTGCCCGAGCGCGACATCGGGCAGCACCGGGCGACGGCGGGCGGCACCGCGACAGTCCGCCCCTTTCAACGAAAGACGGCTGCGCAAGGTCCTGCAAAAGCCTTCTCTTTTAGAGCGCTTTCGCGCTAAAAGACTGGCGCTGGCGCGTCTGCCAGACATCTCCCGCCCGCATCCGCCCGACTCAAATCGAACCGTGAGACCGTGCCTATGACCCGTATCGATGCCCATGGACTGAAAATCGCCCGCGTGCTGTTCGACTTCGTCGAGAAGGAAGCGGCACCCGGCACCGGCATTGCTGCGGACACGTTCTGGGCCGGCTTCGCAGGAATCGTGCGCGATCTCACGCCGAAAAATCGCGAACTGCTCGGCTTCCGCGACACGCTGCAAGGCAAGATCGATGCCTGGCACCGCTCTCATAAGGGGAAGGCGTTCGACGCCGCCGCTTACAAGGCATTCCTGCAGGAGATCGGCTATCTGGTGCCGGAGCCGGCGACACGCGAGGTCGAAACCGCCAACGTCGATGACGAGATCGCAAAAATCTGCGGACCGCAGCTCGTGGTGCCGCTGACCAATGCGCGCTATGCGCTCAACGCCGCCAACGCACGCTGGGGCAGCCTGTACGACGCGTTCTACGGCACCGACGTCATTCCCCACGAGGCGAACGAGGCGCGCGGCTACGACAAGGCGCGCGGTGCCAGGGTGATCGCGCGGGCGAAAGCGTTTCTCGATTCCGCTGTACCGCTCGCCTCGGGCAGCCATGCCGACGTCACCGCCTACAGCGTCGACGGCAGCAAGCTCGTGGCGAAGCTCGCAAGCGGCCAGAGCACGGCCTTGAAGAACCCGGCGCAGTTTGCCGGCTTCCAGGGCGATGCGGCGATGCCGTCGGCGGTGCTGCTGGTCAACCACGGCCTGCACATCGACATTCGCATCGACCGCGCCAACATCATCGGTAAGGACGATGCCGCAGGCGTCGCCGATATCGTGATCGAGGCGGCGATCTCCACCATCCTCGACATGGAGGATTCGGTCGCGGCCGTCGATGCCGACGACAAGGTGCTGGTCTACCGCAACACGCTCGGCCTGTTCAAAGGCACGCTCGCGGCCGACTTCGAAAAGGGCGGCAAGACGCTGCAGCGCACGCTCAACGCCGACCGCGTCTACAAGACGCCGGACGGCAAGACCCTGACGCTGCACGGCCGCAGCCTGCTCTTGATGCGCAACGTCGGCCATCACATGTGGACCGACGCCGTGCTCGACGCGGACGGCAACGAGATTCCCGAAGGCATCCTCGATGCGGCGCTGTCGGGCCTGATCGGCATCCACGACATCAAAGCCACCGGCAAACTGCGCAACAGCCGCACCGGTTCGATCTACATCGTCAAGCCGAAGATGCACGGCCCCGACGAGGTGGCGTTCGCCTGCGAGATCTTCACCCGCGTCGAGAAGCTGCTCGGGCTGCCGGCCAACACCATGAAGATCGGCATCATGGACGAGGAGCGCCGCACCACGGTCAACCTCAAGGCGTGCATCCAGAACGCCTCGACCCGGCTGATGTTCATCAACACCGGCTTCCTCGACCGCACCGGCGACGAAATCCGCACCTCGCTCGAGGCGGGCCCGATGATCCGCAAGAACGACATGAAGTCGGCGACGTGGATCAAGGCTTACGAGAACTGGAACGTCGACAACGGCCTGATCGACGGCCTGCCCGGCCATGCCCAGATCGGCAAGGGCATGTGGGCGGCGCCGGACAAGATGGCCGACATGGTGGCGCAGAAGATCGCCCACCCGCAGGCCGGCGCCTCGACCGCATGGGTGCCCTCGCCGACCGCGGCGACGCTGCACGCGCTGCACTATCACCAGGTCGATGTCCCCGCGCGTCAGCAGGAATTGAAGTCGCGCGAGCGCGCCAAGGTCGATGATATCCTCACCATCCCGGTGTCGCAGTCGAACTGGGCGCCCGACGACGTGCGTCAGGAGATCGACAACAACTGCCAGGGCATCCTCGGTTACGTGGTGCGCTGGATCGATCAGGGCGTCGGCTGCTCCAAGGTGCCGGACATCCACGACGTCGGCCTGATGGAGGACCGCGCCACGCTACGCATCTCCAGCCAGCATCTTGCCAACTGGCTGCACCACGGCGTGGTCAGCAAGGATCAGGTGATGGACGCGCTGAAACGCATGGCGGCGGTGGTGGACCGGCAGAACGAAAGCGATCCGCTCTACAAGCCGATGGCGCCCGCGTTCGACGGCGTCGCCTTCAAGGCGGCCTGCGACCTGGTGTTCAAGGGTGCCGAGCAGCCCAACGGCTACACCGAGTTCATCCTCCACGCACGCCGCAAGGAAGCGAAGGCTGCGGGCTGACGCTGAGGCATCAAACGCCTCGATACCCCCCCACCCTTCCCTCCCCCGCAAGCGGGGAAGGATTAGGGAGGGGGCTGTACCAGCACCGGAACGAATGCTGCGCCCCACAGTTATATCGTCATCTTTGCATATGGAGACGACGATGGACTGGAACCGGATTGAAGGGAACTGGAAGCAATTCAAGGGCGCGGCCAAGGAGAAGTGGGGTAAGCTCACCGACGACGATCTCGACGTCATCGAGGGCCGCCGCGAGCAGCTCGAAGGCAAGCTGCAGCAGCGCTACGGCTACGCCAAGGACCAGATCAAGAAGGACGTCGATGACTGGTTCGGCACGCTGAAATAAGAAAGTCCGTCGAGGACACTCCCGGCCAGTGGCCGGGAGTTTTCTCTCTGTCCGATCTTCTTGCGCGCGAAAACGCTCTATATCGCGGCCGGATCTCCGAAGGCGATGAAACCGGGCACAATGAAATCCGTAGCTTTCTGGCCGAAACGCAACGGCGTGCGATCGAGCGCCGTCACCTTGCCGCCGGCCGCCTCCACCACGGCACATCCTGCGGCAACGTCCCATTCGTGGGTCGGCGCCAGACGCGGATAGATGTCAGCCGTCCCTTCCGCGATGCGGCCGAATTTCACCGCAGAGCCCGCGGCCTCGCGGACTGCGCCGGGGCGACCCGCGATGAAGGCATCGGTCGCCGCGTCGGGGTGCGAGCGGCTGACGAGAGCAACCCACGGCGCCCCGGGCGCGGGGCATGGGCGGGTGCGGATCGGCACACGCTCGCTCGGCTTGCCGTCGCGTCCGACTTTGAGCCGCTCGGCGCCGGCATTCGCCTGGCCCGTCACGCCACGCCAGATCACGCCCAGCGCCGGCGCGGCAACGATGCCGAGCACCGGCACGCCATGCGCGATGATGGCGAGGTTGACGGTATACTCGTCGCGCCCGGCCACGAACTCGCGGGTCCCGTCGAGCGGATCGATCAGCACAAAGCTGTCGCGGCACGGCAGCCGCAGCGCCTGCGGCCGCTCCTCCGAGACCACCGGCATGCCGGGCAGAAGGCGCGCCACGCCTTCGGCCAGCACGCGGTCGGCGGCGAGATCGGCGGCGGTGACCGGCGAGCCGTCGCTCTTGCCCGCGACCGTCATGGTACGCCGGTCCACCGCGACAATGGCCGCGCCGGCCTGCGCCACGAGGTCGGTGAGCGGATCGAGCAGGGCGGCAACGGCGGGCGCCGCGGTGGCGGGTCCGGCTGTCATGGCGTCCGGTCCGGCGCTGCGGCAGGATACGGCGGCGGCCCGACGATATGGCCGCCTCGCCACGGCCAGTGTATCACACGGGGCGCACCCGATTCGTCCGGCCCCGATCCGGCGCCCCGGTCTCCCACTGCAGGACCTTGCGACATGTCTGGCACTTCCCTTCCCGCTCCCGCCCCCGACGCGCTCGAACTCGCGGCCCTTCTGTGCTCGCGCGTCTGCCATGATCTCATCAGCCCGGTCGGCGCAATCGTCAATGGGCTCGAAGTGCTGGACGACAATCCGAAGCCGGACGACCGCGATTTCGCCCTCGATCTGATCCGCAAGAGCGCGAAAACCGCCTCGGCGCGGCTGCAATTCTGCCGCCTCGCCTTCGGCGCCGCCGGTTCGAGCGGCGCGCAGATCGACCTCGGCGACGCCGAGACCATGGCGCGCGGCCAGTTCGAGGACGACCGCACGCGGCTGACCTGGACCCTGCCGCGCCTGCTCCTGCCCAAGAACCGCGTCAAGCTCTTGCTCAACATGCTGGTGATCGCCCAGCAGACCATTCCACGTGGCGGCGAGATGACCGTCGAGCCGATCGGCGAAGGCGACACGATGGGCTTTCGGGTGCGTACCACGGGGCATAACGCGCGCGTGCCGCAGGCGATCGCCGACCAGTTGCAAGAGACGCACGAGGGCGGGGTCGATGCCCACGCCGTGCAGCCTTACTACACGCGCCTGCTCGCCAAAGCCTGCGGACTCACTGTCACGCTCGCCCCCGACGGCGACGGCATCGCGGTCGCCACCGCGTAAGCGCGTTTTCGTTCCGGCAGGATCGGCAGCGAAGCGGCCACCGCTTTGCTCGAACGCGCCTTGAGTGCTGCCGGCAGGCGATCCCGCCGTCGTCGTCCGCGCGTATCGCCGGGACCCTGCAACCAATATTAAACCCTTTGCGGCGAAACTGCGGGTCTCCCGCCGTGCGCGCTGCCCTTGCGCGCGAGGGCGCCCGCGAAGGTTTCAGTTCATGGACGATCTGCTGCAGGAATTCCTGACCGAGACCAACGAAAGTCTCGATGTCGTGGACAACGAGCTTGTCCGCTTCGAGCAGGATCCGAACAATACCAAGATCCTCGGCAATATCTTCCGGCTGGTTCACACCATCAAGGGCACCTGCGGATTCATCGGCCTGCCGCGGCTGGAAGCGCTGGCGCACGCCGCCGAAACGCTGATGGGCGAGTTTCGCGACGGCATGCCGGTGACCGGCGACGCCGTGACGCTGATTCTCACCACCATCGATCGCATCAAGGACATCCTGGTCAGCCTCGAAGCGAGCGGCGCGGAGCCGGAAGGCAACGATGGCGACCTGATCGGCGCACTTCACCAGGCCGCCGAGGGAGGCGGCACCCCCACAGCCGTCGAGGCCGCGCCAGAGGCCCAGGCACCGGCCGCACCGGCCGCGCCCGAACAAGGCACGCTGGTGCAACAGGCGCTGGAGCGGCCGCTGCGGCCGGGCGAAGTGTCGCTCGACGAACTGGAACGCGCCTTCCGGGAGACCGAGACCGAGGTGGTGCCGGCGGCGGCACCCTCGGCGGCCACACCCGCGGCGGAGCCTGCGAAAAAGACCGTGCTGCATGCCGACGCGCCGGAGGCCGACAAGGTCGTCCACCAGTCGATCCGCGTCAATGTCGATACCCTCGAACACCTGATGACGATGGTGTCGGAGCTGGTACTGACCCGCAACCAGCTTCTCGAAATCAGCCGGCGCCACCAGGACAACGAGTTCAAGGTGCCGCTGCAGCGGCTCTCGAACGTCACCGCCGAGTTGCAGGAAGGCGTCATGAAGACGCGCATGCAGCCGATCGGCAACGCCTGGCAGAAGCTGCCGCGCATCGTACGCGACCTCGCCGCCGAGCTCGGCAAGCAGATCGAGCTGGAGATGCACGGCGCCGAGACCGAGCTCGACCGCCAGGTGCTCGACCTGATCAAGGACCCCCTCACCCATATGGTGCGCAACTGCGCCGACCACGGCCTCGAAACGCCGGCCGAGCGCACCGCCGCCGGCAAGCCGGCGCAGGGCACCATCCGGCTGTCGGCCTATCACGAAGGCGGCCACATCAACATCCGCATCGCCGACAACGGCCGTGGCCTCGATACCGCGCGCATCCGCGCCAAGGCACTGTCGCTCGGGCTCGTGACCGAGGCCGAGCTTGAGGCGATGACCGAGGCGCAGATCCACAAGTTCATCTTCGCGCCCGGCTTTTCCACCGCGGCGACCGTCACCAGCGTGTCCGGGCGCGGCGTCGGCATGGACGTGGTGCGCAGCAACATCGACCAGATCGGCGGCACCATCGACGTCAAGTCGGTGCGCGGCGAAGGCACCAGCGTCACCGTCAAGATTCCGCTGACGCTCGCCATCGTCTCGGCCCTGATCGTCGAAGCGGGCGGCGAACGCTTCGCCATCCCGCAGTTGGCTGTGGTCGAACTGGTGCGCGCGCAGGCCGATTCGGAACACCGCATCGAGCGCATCAAGGACACGCCCGTACTGCGACTGCGCAACAAGCTGCTGCCGCTGGTCCACCTCGACCGCCTGTTGAAGATCGACGACGGCGCGGCCGCCGATACCGCCAGCCACTTCATCGTGGTGATGCAGGTCGGCAGTCAGACCTTTGGCATCGTCGTCGGCGGCGTGTTCCACACCGAGGAAATCGTCATCAAGCCGATGTCAACGCGGCTGCGCCACATCGGCATGTTCTCGGGCAACACCATCCTCGGCGACGGCGCCGTGATCATGATCCTCGACCCCAACGGCATCGCCCAGGCGCTTGGCGCGGCGGCGACGCTTCAGCACGGGGCGGAAACCACGGACGCCGCCGCCGGCGCCGGCGAGACGCGCACCTCGCTCCTGGTGTTCCGCGCCGGCTCGCCGCAGCCCAAGGCGGTGCCGCTCGAACTCGTCACCCGGCTCGAGGAGATCGCCGCCGACAAGATCGAACTCTCCAACGGCCGGCACATGGTGCAGTATCGCGGCCACCTAATGCCGCTGGTCGAGATGGACGGCGTGTCGGTCCGCGATAGCGGCAAGCAGTCGGTGCTGGTGTTCACCGACGACAGCCGCTCGATGGGCCTCGTGGTCGACGAGATCGTCGATATCGTCGAGGAGCACCTGCATATCGAGGTCTCGGCCGGCGCCGCCGGCACGCTCGGCTCGGCCATCGTCAAGGGCCAGGCGACCGAGGTGATCGATGTCGGCCATTTCCTGCCCATGGCGTTCGCCGACTGGTTCACGCGCAAGGAAATGCGCCCGTCGGCCGGCGCCCGCTCGGTGCTGCTGATCGACGATTCCGCCTTCTTCCGCAACATGCTGGCGCCGGTGCTCAAGGCGGCGGGCTACCGCGTGCAGCTCGCCGGCGGCGCCCGCGAGGGGCTGGACCTGTTGCGCGGCGGCGATCCCGTGGATGTCATCCTCACCGACATCGAGATGCCTGACATGAGCGGTTTTGAGTTCGCCGAAGCCGTGCGCGCCGATACTGCGCTCAACGCCACGCCGATCATCGCGCTCTCCTCGATGGTGTCGCCGGCGGCGATCGAGCGTGGCCGGCAGGCCGGTTTCCATGACTATGTGGCGAAGTTCGACCGTCCCGGCCTGATCGCGGCGCTCAAGGAGCAGACCGCCGAGGCCAGCAAGGCGGCATGAGGACGAAAAGCGATGAGCACCAGGGTTGCCAACGACGACAACAGCGTGACCGAATACGTCACCGCGACCATCGGAGAGCAGTTGTTCGGGCTCCCGATCGCGCGCGTGCAGGACGTGTTCATGCCGGAACGGCTGACCCGCGTGCCGCTGGCGTCTCAGGAGATCGCTGGTCTTCTCAACCTGCGCGGCCGCATCGTCACCGCGATCGACATGCGTGCGCGGCTCGGCCTGCCCAAAAGCGAGGCGGGCGGACCGCCGATGGCCATCGGCGTCGACCTGCGCGGCGAATCCTACGGGCTGTTGATCGATTCGGTGGGCGAAGTGATGAAGCTCGCCGATGCCGAGCGCGAATCGAACCCCGCCAATCTCGACCCGCGGCTTGCCAGGATGACGGCGGGCATCCACCGGCTCGACGGCCGGCTGTTGGTGATTCTCGACGTCGATCGCGTGCTGGACATGCTGCCAGAGGCGACGGCGGCGTGACCACGGATCGCTTACCTGTGCGGCGGCTGAACGAATGCTGGATTTTTCGGGGATGAAACAACCATGAAGACGTGTCTGATCGTCGATGACTCGAGCGTCATCCGCAAGGTGGCGCGGCGGATTCTCGAAGGGCTCGACTTCGAAATTCTCGAGGCCGAGGACGGCGCCAAGGCGCTGGCGATCTGCCAGAACGGCCTGCCCGACGCCGTGCTGCTCGACTGGAACATGCCGGTGATGGACGGCTACGAATTTCTGCGCAACCTGCGGCGCATGCCCGACGGCGAACGGCCGAAGGTGGTATTCTGCACCACCGAGAACGACGTCGCCCATATCGCCCGGGCGTTGCACGCCGGCGCCAACGAGTACATTATGAAGCCGTTCGATCGCGAGATCATGACGGCGAAGTTTCATGAAGTCGGCTTGATCTGACACGATCGGGGGGTGGCCTCCGCCTTCGGACACAGCGCCTTTCGGCAAGGAGACGTGCAGAGGCCCATCCGGCACCACCGCCGAACGGCACAATCGCCGGACCGCCGCCTCCCTCGACCATGACAGTATCCCTCACCCCACCCGCCACTCGGCCTCCCGTGCAGCAGGATACGGTGCGGGTCATGGTCGTTGACGATTCCGCTGTGATCCGCGGCCTGGTGTCCCGCTGGATCGATGCCGAGAGCGACCTTTCGGTGGTGGCGTCGGTACGCACCGGCCGCGATGCCGTCAACCAGATCGAGCGCGTCGCCCCCGACGTGGTGGTGCTCGACATCGAGATGCCCGATCTCGACGGCCTCTCGGCGCTGCCGCTGTTGCTGGCCAAGCTGCCGCAGCTCACCGTCATCATGGCCTCGACGCTGACCCGCCGGAATGCCGAGATCAGCTTTCGGGCAATGGCGCTCGGCGCCGCCGACTACGTGCCCAAGCCGGAAAGCACCCGCGAGGCCGGCACGGCGGAGATGTTCCGCCACGAACTGATCGGCAAAATCCGCTCGCTCGCCGCCCGCAAGCGGCGCAGCCCCCGCGGCCCCGCGACGGTCACGCCCGCCACGACGCCGATGCAGCCCACACTCGCCCCGGCGGCGCCTGCGCGCGAGAGCGTGCTGCGGCCGTTCAGCCCGCTGCGCCCGCGCGTGCTGCTGATCGGGGCATCGACCGGCGGCCCACAGGCCTTGATGCGGTTGGCCGCCGACCTCGGCCCGGTGATCGACCGCGTGCCGGTGCTGATCACCCAGCACATGCCGCCGATGTTCACCACCATTCTCGCCGAGCACCTCGCACGGGTGAGCCGGCGCCCGGCGGCGGAAGGTGTCGACGGCGAATCGATCCGGACCGGGCACATCTACATCGCGCCGGGCAAGTCGCACATGCAGGTGGTTGCACGGGGAGCCGGAGCAGCGATCGCGCTCGACGATGGCCCGCCGGTCAACTTCTGCAAACCGGCGGTCGATCCCCTGTTCGCCTCGGCGGCGCGCGTCTGGCAGGGCGCGGCGCTCGCGCTGGTGCTGACCGGCATGGGCGCCGACGGCATGCGCGGCGGGCGCGAGATCGTCGCCGCCGGCGGCAGCATCATGGCGCAGGACGAAGCCTCGAGCGTGGTGTGGGGCATGCCGGGCGCGGTGGCGCAGGACGGCCAGTGCTCGGCGATCCTGCCGCTCGACCGCATCGCCGGATCGCTGGTCCAGATCTATGCGGGGGATCGCCTGTGACGCCCCAGGACTACGATTTCCTGCGCCGCTTCCTCAAGGAGCGCTCCGGCCTCGACCTTGCCGCCGACAAGCAATACCTGGTCGAGAGCCGGCTTGCGCCGCTGGCGCGGCGGGCCGGGCTGGCCGGCATCAGCGAGCTTGTCGAGCGCATCAAGATGCGCCCCGACAGCCTCGCCACCGATCTCGTCGAGGCGATGACCATCAACGAGACGTTCTTCTTTCGCGACAAGGCACCGTTCGACGAACTCCGCGATACCATCGTGCCGATGCTGACCGGACCGCGCGCCCAGCGTAAGGTGCTGCGGGTCTGGTGCGCCGCTGGCTCGACCGGGCAAGAGTCTTATTCCATCGCGATGTGCTTCAAGGAGATGGCCACGCTGCTGGCCGGCTGGCGCATCGAGATTCTGGCAACCGACCTGTCGCAGGGCGTGCTGGAGAAGGCCAAGGCCGGCATCTACACCCAGTTCGAGGTGCAGCGCGGGCTGCCGATCCAGATGCTGATGAAATACTTCAAGCAGATCGGCGAACTGTGGCAGATCAACCCCGACATCCGCGCCATGGTGCAGCATCGCCAGTTGAACCTGCTGCAGGGCTTTGCCCACCTCGGCACTTTCGACATCATCTTCTGCCGCAACGTGCTGATCTATTTCGACCAGCCGACCAAGAGCCGGCTGTTCGCCGGGCTCGCCAAAGCGATCGAGCCCGACGGCGTGCTGGTGCTCGGCGCCGCCGAAACGGTGATCGGGCTCAGCGACGCGTTCCGGCCGTGGGCCGAGCATCGCGGCCTGTACCGGCTGACGCCCGCCGCCGCCCAGCCTGCCACCATGGCGCCGGCGCAGCTCTGATCCACCACCATCCGCAGGCACAAACAAAAACTCCGCCGAAGCCGGCGGAGTTTTTGGTTGCGGAATGTCGTTATCAGGCGGCCGCTTAAGCGGGGATGCGCGCCTCGTCCTCGTTGGGCTCGCGCAGCACATAGCCGCGGCCCCACACCGTCTCGATGAAGTTGCGGCCTTCGGAGGCGTTGGCGAGCTTCTTGCGCAGCTTGCAGATGAACACGTCGATGATCTTCAGTTCGGGCTCGTCCATGCCGCCATAGAGATGGTTGAGGAACATCTCCTTGGTCAGCGTCGTGCCCTTGCGGAGCGAAAGCAGCTCCAGCATCTGGTATTCCTTGCCGGTCAGATGCACGCGCTGGCCGGCGACCTCGACGGTCTTGGTGTCGAGGTTGACGATCAGATCGCCGGTCTGGATCACCGACTGCGCATGGCCCTTGGAGCGGCGCACGATGGCATGGATGCGGGCGACCAGCTCGTCCTTGTGAAAGGGCTTTGTCATGTAGTCGTCGGCGCCGACGCCAAGGCCCTTGACCTTGTCCTCGATGCCGGCGAGGCCGGACAGGATCAGGATCGGCGTCTTGACCTTGGACAGCCGCAGCGACTTCAACACCTCGTAGCCCGACATGTCGGGCAGGTTGAGGTCGAGCAGGATGATATCGTAATCGTAGAGCTTGCCGAGATCGATGCCCTCTTCGCCGAGATCCGTCGTGTAGACGTTGAAACTCTCGGATTTGAGCATGAGCTCGATCGACTGCGCAGTCGCGCTGTCATCTTCTATCAGCAATACGCGCATGCCAGTCCCCTAGTCGTCGCCGATGCGGGCGTCAGGCCGGCCGCGGAGCGGCACTGGAAAACGCCGTGGAACAACTGATTCGGATCCTGACGACATATGGTTAACAAAAACTGATTCGTCCCCGCAAGCAGGCCCGGTGCAATTTTCGTCGAATCGACCTAAAGTGCTGGAGTGAATCAACTTTTCCGGTCCGCCGTCGTTCAGGTTCCAAATTAAGAGCGGGTCTCAGCGGATTTCATGCAAACGTTCCCCTCGAGATCGAGGGAAAGAGTGCGCGAACGCCGAGACAGTGACGCAATGATTAACGACGCGGGTAAACACCAGGTTAAGGCGATCGCCTCATGGTCGCGAAACGTAAGGCTTTCACGGTGAGGACGCTCGCCGAGCAGATCGGCGACATCGACGACGTCAATACTTATGGCCGCGTCGCCGGGGTCCGCGGCCTGATGGTGGAGATCGCTGGCCCCCTGCACGCGATGTCGGTCGGCGCCCGCGTGGTGATCGAGACCGGGCGCGGCGCGTCGATCCCCTGCGAGGTGACCGGCTTTTCCGGCGACAACGCGGTGGCGATGCCGTTCGGCACGCTCGACGGGGTGCGCCGCGGCTGCCGCGCGACCATCGTCAACGCCGCTTCCAAGGTGCGGCCCTCGCCGGCCTGGCTCGGCCGCGTGCTCAACGCCATGGGCGAGCCGATCGACGGCAAGGGACCGCTGCCGCAGGGTCCCGTGCCGATGCCGTTCCGCAACCCGCCCCCGCCGGCCCACGCCCGCAGGCGGGTCGGCGCGCCGCTCGACCTCGGCGTGCGTGCGCTCAACACCTTCCTGACCTGCTGCCGCGGCCAGCGCATGGGCATCTTCGCCGGCTCCGGCGTCGGCAAGTCGGTGCTGCTGTCGATGCTGGCGCGCAACGTCGAGGCGGCCGTCTCGGTGATCGGCCTGGTCGGCGAGCGCGGCCGCGAGGTGCAGGAGTTTTTGCAGGACGACCTCGGCGAGGAGGGGCTGGCCCGCTCCGTCGTTGTAGTGGCGACCTCGGACGAACCGGCCCTGATGCGCCGCCAGGCCGCCTATCTCACCATGGCGATCGCCGAATACTTCCGCGACGCGGCGCGCGACGTGCTGGTGCTGATGGATTCGGTGACGCGCTTCGCCATGGCGCAGCGCGAGATCGGGCTGTCAGCCGGCGAGCCACCGACCGCCAAGGGCTATACCCCCACCGTGTTCACCGAACTGCCGAAGCTGCTGGAGCGCGCCGGCCCGGGCATCGGCGAGGGCACCATCACCGGCATCTTCACGGTGCTGGTCGATGGCGACGACCACAACGAGCCGGTCGCCGACGCGGTGCGCGGCATCCTCGACGGTCACATCGTGATGGAGCGCGCCATCGCCGAGCGTGGCCGCTACCCGGCGATCAACGTGCTGAAATCGGTGTCGCGGACCATGCCGAAATCCGCCGATCCGGCCTATCTGCCGACCGTAATGCGCGCCCGGCAGGTGATGGCGACCTATTCCGACATGGAGGAACTGATCCGGCTCGGCGCCTACCGCGCAGGCTCCAGCCCCGAGGTGGACGAGGCGATCCGGCTCCACGAGCCGCTGGAGGATTTTCTCCGCCAGGGCAAGGACGAGGCCACGGTGCTCCCCGACGGCTACGCCCGGTTGGCTCAAATCGTCGGAACTTCGGCAACGGAAAGCTAACTTTGTCGCGCCATGATCGCCCCGTGTTCATGTTCTGATGCCGGCGGGGCCAGAGGCGCCGGCACGGTCCCGGTCCGGATCGGGACTTCTGGGGAGTAGGAGTCGATGAAGTCACGAGACACCCTGATCCGCCTGAAAAAGTTTCAGGTGGACGAGATGCGCCGGCGGGTCACGCAGATCGAGGCCATGATCGCCGATTTCCGGCGCATGTCGGCTGAGCTGGAGCGCGAGATCGCGATCGAGCAGGAGCGCGCCGGCATCGACGACCCGACGCATTTCGCCTACCCCACCTACGCCAAGGCGGCGATCACGCGCCGCGAGAACCTGCTGCACTCGGCGGCCGAGCTCGAGACGCAGCTCGACGAGGCTCGCGCCCAACTGGCCGACGCCTTCGAGGAACTCAAGAAAGTCGAACTGCTCGACGAGCGCGACCAGGCACGCGGACGCGCCGAAGAAGACGCCCGCGAACAGGCCGACCTCGACAGCATCGGCCTGATGCGCTCGCGGATCGGCGCCGTCGCCTGACAGCGGACCGCCGACGATTTGTTATTCTTTCGCAAGAAGGCCCGGCCAATCGGCCGGGTCTTTTTTGCTGCCGGCCGCACCACGACAAGAAAAAAGCGCCCGTGGGGAGCGGGCGCTTTCTTACAAGTCAACTTTGGGGTCGTTGATTGCCTTTGGGGTGGTCTTCCAATTATCCACGCGGCGACTTTGGGGGGCTGGGGGTCAAGCGACCGCGTGAATCTCTCAAATTCCTCTGTTGTTAGCGCACCATGGTGTTGTCGCTGCGGGTCACCAGAACGTCCTTGGTGGCCTTGACCACCGGCGTGGTAACGCGCGCCGTCTCATAGCTATCGCCCGACGTGATCCGGGTCGTGACGCTGACGCCCGCAATCGTCACCGCGGTGACCAGCGCCACCACCACGATCTTCAGGTGGGTCATGCGATCCGCGCTGTAAATCGAATGGTTCATCTTGGCCTCCGTCGTTGGATCTGATTGCTCCATCCAACCGGCAGTTTTGCCTTCCTGCGCTATCGGTCGTCCGCGTTTGGCGGCGGGTTCAACGTCACTCGCCACGAAAACGTAGGAAACCGGGTTTGCGTTCCGAAGGGGACATCACAAAGCAGTGATGATCTGTGATAGGCCGCGATTGGGGGCGTTGGGCGGCACCCGTCAAAGCTATGAAATCAATTAATTACAGTAGCTTATCAGCCATCAAATACTTCCGACGGTTTTCAGCCGGGCGCGCGGATGAATTTCCGCCTGCGACAAAACGCTTGTCTGTGGCCGAAAACGCTCAGTCAGCGAGCGCACGAATGGCCGCACCGCAACGGAAGTGACCAGCACCGGCGCCTCGCCGGCCTCGGCCGCCTGCTCGAAACGGTCGCGCACGGCCGTCATGAACTCCGACAGCTTCGTCGGCGCCATGGCGAGGCTGCGATCCTCGCCCTGACCGATAATCGATTCGGCGAACGCCTGTTCCCACTGCGCCGACAGCGCGATCAAGGGCAGGTAGCCGTTCGCGGTGGTGTTTTGCGCGCAGATCTGGCGGGCGAGCCGGGCGCGGACATGCTCGACCAGCGTCGACGGACTGCGCGAGAACGCCAGCGCCTCGGCGATTCCTTCGAGAATGGTCGCAAGGTCGCGGATCGACACCCGCTCGGCCAACAACAGTTGCAGCACCCGCTGGATGCCCGACACGGTGATCTGCGCCGGCACGATGTCCTTGACCAGTTCGCCCTGCTCCTTCGGCAATTCCTTCAGGAGCTTCTGCACCTCGCCATAGGACAGAAGCTCGGCCATGTTGACCTTGAGCAGTTCGGTCAGGTGGGTGGAAAGCACGGTCGCGGCATCGACCACGGTGTAGCCCTTGAGCGAGGCTTCCTCCTTCAGCCCGGCGTCGATCCAGGTCGCGGGCAGCCCGAACGTCGGCTCGGTGGTGTGGACGCCGGGCAGTGAGATGCGACTGCCGGCCGGGTCCATCACCATGTACTGGTTCGGCCAGATGCGGCCCGAGCCGGCATCGACCTCCTTGATCTTGATGACGTAGCTGTTGGCCTCCAGTTGCACGTTGTCGAGGATGCGCACCGCCGGCATGACAAAACCCATCTCGATCGCCAGCGACCGGCGCAGCGCCTTGATCTGCTCGGTCAGGCGGTCGGTGCCGTCGGGCGCATTGACCAGCGGCAGCAGCGCATAGCCCAGTTCGATCTTGAGGTCGTCGATCTTGAGCGCGGCGGCAATCGGCTCCTCGGCCGTCGGCTGCGGCGACGCGTCGGCCGGCGCGGCCCGCGCCGCCGTCTCCGCCGCGCCGAGATTGCGCTTGCGGGCAGCCCAGGCCAGGGCGCCCGCGCCGCCACCAAGCGCGAGGAACGGCAGCATCGGGATGCCCGGAATCAGCGCCAGCACCAGCATCACCGCGGCCGACATGCCGAGCGCCTGCGGATAGCCGGACAGTTGCTTCATCAGCGCCTTGTCGGCGGCGCCCGAAACGCCGGCCTTGGACACCAGAAGGCCGGCGGCGGTCGAGACGATCAGGGCCGGCACCTGGGTGACGAGGCCGTCGCCGACGGTCAGCAGCGTGTAGGTGTGCGCGGCGTCGGCAAAGCTCAGGCCCTGCTGCGCCATGCCGATGATCATGCCGCCGATCACGTTGATGAACACCACCAGCAGGCCGGCGACCGCATCGCCGCGCACGAATTTCGAGGCGCCGTCCATGGCGCCGAAGAAGCCGCTTTCGTCCTCCAGCTCCTTGCGGCGCTCGCGGGCGCTCTTCTCGTCGATCAGGCCGGCGGACAGGTCGGCATCGATCGCCATCTGCTTGCCCGGCATCGAATCGAGGTGGAAGCGCGCGGCGACCTCGGCGATGCGGCCTGAGCCCTTGGTGATGACCACGAAATTGACGATGACCAGGATCGTGAACACGATGATCCCGATCACGAAGTTGCCGCTCATTACGAAGTTGCCGAACGCCTCGATGACGTGGCCGGCGGCGCTGGTGCCCTCGTGGCCGTGCGACAGGATGAGGCGGGTCGAGGCGAGGTTGAGCGCCAGCCGCAACATCGTGGCGATCAACAGTACGGTCGGAAAGGCGGAGAATTCCAGCGGTGCCTGGATGAACAGCGCCGTCATCAGGATCAGAATCGACAGCGTGATGGAGATCGCGAAGAAGATATCGAGCGCCAGCGGTGGCAGCGGCAGGATCAGCACCACCAGGATGACGAGGACGCCGACCGCGAGCGCGATGTCGCCGCGCCGCAATAGCGCCCCGATCTCGGCAAGGCTCGGCAACCCACCGGACAGGCTGCCGCCGGCCGGTGCCGCCCCCGAACCCGGGCTCGCCGTCGTATCCGTCATGCGTGCCGACTCTCCCCGCGAACGCCGGTCCCGTTTGCCGATGGCCGGCGCGGCAGCCGAGGGGCCACCCACCGGGATGTGATTCACCGCACTGGCGTCCACGGGACTCCCCGCGCTCACGAGCGTGACGACGACCTCACCCGGCAAAATTTGCCCGGTGTATGGTTAGCAAATCGTTAAGGACGGGCGTGGCGAGGCCGGCTCCGCCCGCCACGGAGAACGATATTCCTGCATGGCGGCCATCCATGGAATAGCTTGACCCGGCGCCACCGCCCGCCGAAGGTGCGGCCCGTGACCACCACACTCCACCCTGCCCCCGCCCCGTTCGTCCCCGATTCGCCTCAGGCGTGGGTGCGGCTCGGCCTCGCCGTGCTGATCGGCGCCATCGGCAGCGTCGGCATGTGGTCGGTGGTGGTGGCGCTGCCGGCGGTGCAGAGCGATTTTGCCACGACGCGGGCGGCGGCGTCGCTGGCGTTCACCGCGGTGATGCTCGGCTTCGGCATCGGCGGCGTGATCACCGGGCGGCTCTGCGACCGCTATGGTCTCGTCGTCGCACTCGGCAGCAGCTGTATCGGCACCACGTTCGGCTATATCTGGGCCGGGCTATCGCCGACGCTGTGGTCGTTCGTGGCCGCGCATTTCCTGATCGGGACCGGCGCATCGGCGACGTTCGGCCCGCTGATGGCCGAAGCCTCGCACTGGTTCGAGCGCCGGCGCGGCATTGCCGTCACCGTCGCCGCCAGCGGCAACTACCTCGGCGGCGCCCTGTGGCCGCCGGTGGTTCATGCGGCGATCGCCGGCATCGGCTGGCCATCGGCGCATATCGCGATCGGGGTATCGTCCGGCATCGCAATGCTCGTCGTGCTGATGGTGCTGCGCGCGCGCATGAACGGCACGGCACGCCAGGTCCGCAACGATGCCGCGCCGCTCAGGGTGCAACTGCCGATGAGCGCCAACACGCTGACGGTGCTATTGTGCATCGCCGGCGTCGCCTGTTGCGTGGCGATGGCGATGCCGCAGGTGCATATCGTCGCCTACTGCGGCGACCTCGGCTACGGCGCGGCGCGGGGCGCCGAAATGCTGTCGCTGATGCTCGGCTTCGGCATCGTCAGCCGGATCGGCTCGGGCTATCTCGCCGACAAGATCGGGGGCCTGCGCACGCTGCTGGTGAGCTCGCTGGCGCAAGGCGTGGCGCTTGCCCTGTTCCTGATGTTCGACGGCCTGACCTCGCTCTACATCATCTCGGCGCTGTTCGGCCTGTTCCAGGGCGGCATCGTGCCGAGCTACGCCATCATCGTTCGCGAATCCATGCCGGCGCGCGAGGCGGCGACGCGGGTCGGCATCGTGGTGTCCGCCACCGTGGTGGGGATGTCGCTCGGCGGCTGGCTGTCCGGCGTAATCTTCGATGCCACCGGCTCCTATACCGCGGCCTTCGTCAACGGCCTCGGCTGGAATCTCCTGAACCTCGTCATCGCGCTCGGGCTGTTGTGGCGGGCGAGGTCGCGGCTGGCGCTGGCGTAAGCTCGGCGCCACGCGGCGCTACTCGCATTTTGGCCGCTCGCCGGGCTGGGACTCCACGGGAGCATGGGCGACGGCGCGGCGGATTGCCCGCCGGCCAGCGCCATTGTATGGAAAGCGCCCATACGGGATGCGCACCCGCCGCGCAAAAGGGCCTGTAGCTCAATGGTTAGAGCCGACCGCTCATAACGGTCTGGTTGCAGGTTCGAGTCCTGCCGGGCCCACCAACGGATTATTTCCCATTTGATTTTCCTTTGGTTTTCCCCGTTTTTGTCTCACCGATCGGTTTTGGCCCGTTCACTGAGACACTTTTTCGGTTTCTGTACTCGTCAAGGCGGGCGAAAGCGTTGCTGACCATTCGCCGTTTCTGCGCCTCGCGGATGTAAATCTCTGCGGTCTCCAACTTCGACCATCCGAAGATCGCGCAAAGCTCTGGTGCGGTCGCTCCATTCTCTGCCATGATCACCGCTGCTGCTTTTCGCAGGCCATGCGATGAACATTGAGGCAGCCCGGCTTCATCGCACCAGTCGCGCACCTTGTTGCCAAGTCCGTTGATGGTGAATGCCTTCCCGAGATCATTGATCAGATAGGTGAGATCACCAGTTGAAGTCGCGTCGATCGCGGCCCGCAACTCAGCCGTAATCGGGCATTCGATGGTCTTGCGTGACTTCTTGTTGCGGTTTTTCCACGCTACGAATTTGAGCCAACCGTCGCTTTCATGCTGACGACCAATCCGGCACGCATCCGATACACGCGCCCCGACATTGATCATCAGCTCCAGAGCCAACCGGGCTTTTGTACCGACCCTGTGGTGCCTGCGGTAGGTCGCCACCTCGTCCGGCGTCCACGTATGCCAGCCCTCCCCCTCGTTGATCTTGGCAACGCCCACGGCGGGATTATGGGTAGCGTGTTTCTTATCAATCGCCCATTTGAACAGCGCCCGGAGATACTTCACCAACTTGTCGGCAGCGCCGGGTTTGTCGCTCCTTTTGTCACGGCTTCGCTCGACATCCTCCTTGCGAAAGGCTGCGTAGGGAAGATCGCCGGCCGTCACACAGAACCGGTTGAGGACGCTCCGCTTGTCAGCTTGCGTAAGCCTGTCGAAGCGCCGAAATTCGCCCGAGCGATAGTACTGATCGCAGAGCCAATAGAACGTCTTCTCGCGTGGTGCCTTTGGAGCATCCTCGACGACGCCGCTATTCAGCTTCGCCAACGCCGCCCAATACGCATCCATGAACTTCCGGGTGATCGTTCCGTCTGGCGCCTTAAACTGTTCTCTGATCCTGATCTTTTTGCCGTTCCGCCGTACATAATATCGCGGGTTGCCGTTCGGGTCGGGATCGAAAAGACAATACTTGAGACCGCTTTCTGTCATGCGACCACCCGATCAAATGGGTTCACTGTGAACTCTCCGTCGCGGAGCCGCAGCCACGCCTCCCGGATCTCCTGCACGTCCCACAGTACCACACCATCGATCTTATGGCCCTTCGGCATCTTACCGTCCCTCACCCACTCGTCGAACTTACTCGCTGACACGCCAACCGATGCGGCCGCCTCCTCACGGCGCACCGCAAAGCGCGGCAGAGATAGTTCGCGAGGGGTGAGAGCGCGGGACATCAGGCGGCCTCCGCGTCCGAGTAGTAGAACTCCTTGAGCTTCCTGCTGTACTGGCAGACGTGGCACAGCACGAAGTACATGCGCTCCGTCTCGTCCTCGGTTATCCGGTCCGGTGCTGGCCGACATCTATCTCGGCAAGATCACGACCTGGTCCGACCCCGCGATCAAGGCACTCAACCTCGACCTGCCGCTGCCCGACGCCACGATCGAGGTGCTCCATCGCAACGACGGGTCAGGCTCGACCTTCACCTTCACGAGTTTCCTCGCCAAGACCTGCGCGACCAGGTGCCTGTGATCGGCGGCGAGGAGATGGATTTCACCTACGGCGATCTGCAGTCCGAAATGGACATGATCAACCGTGCCTATATGGAGATAATGACCAGGGGCGACGCCAAGGGCCGCGTCTTCACCTTCCCGATTCCGACCTACAACATCACGTCTGAGTTTCCGTGGGACAGCGAGAACGCCGACCGGCTGTTCGAGATGACGGCAAAATACGGCCTGCCGTACTTCCAGAACTTCATCAATTCCGAATTGAAGCCGAACATGATCCGCTCGATGTGCTGCCGATTACAACTCGACCTCACCGAGTTACTGAAGCGCGGCAACGGCCTGTTCGGCAGCGCCGAGCAGACCGGCTCAATCGGCGTGGTCACGGTCAACTGCGCGCGGCTTGGCTATCTCCATCGCGGTGACGAAGCCGGTCTGTTCCAGCGCCTCGATGCGCTGCTTGCGATCGGCCGCAACAGCCTGGAGATCAAACGCAAGGTGGTGCAGCGCTACATGGACGACGGGCTGTTTCCCTACAGCAAGCGTTACCTCGGCACACTCCGTAACCATTTCGCCACGCTCGGCGTCAACGGCGTTAACGAGATGATCCGAAACTTCACCGCCGATTGTGAGAACATCACTACGTCGTGGGGCCACGCCTTCGCGGTGCGCCTGCTCGACCAT
This sequence comes from Pseudomonadota bacterium, assembly GCA_003576765.1. Taxonomy (GTDB): domain Bacteria; phylum Pseudomonadota; class Alphaproteobacteria; order Rhizobiales; family Xanthobacteraceae; genus PRO6. The sequence continues at coordinate 188 of QEVP01000007.1, read as the reverse complement.
GTGCGCACGCGCATTCGCGAGTTTCAGGAAGAGACCGGAAACCTCTACAATCTCGAAGCGACGCCGGCGGAGGGCACGACCTACCGCTTCGCCGCCGGCGAGATCATTGACGAGCGTCTGATTGATCGGCGTGCCCTCGAACTGGAAGTCGTCGAGATCCTTGGCCAACGGCAGCTTGGCGATGGTGA
>QEVP01000036.1 GCA_003576765.1 Pseudomonadota bacterium | reverse complement strand
TCGGCCGCCGCAATGCCATGGGCCTTGAGGAAGGCTCGCACCGTGTCGGCGCCGATCAGCGCCGCGCCATTGGCGACGCCGGCAAAGGCGTTGCCGCTCAATGCCGCCGCGCCCGCAAAGCCGGCCGCCGGGGCCGGCGACAGCGCAAGGCCGCCGCCGTCACGGCTCGCTTGCGCCTTGATGAGGCTCACCGCCGCGGCCCCGTTCTGCAATTGCGGGTCGGCAATCCCGACGACATCCACCGCGCCCGGCTTGACGTCGCCCCCGAGCGGCAGCGCGGTCAGGCCGCGCACGCCGTAGAGGCGCAAGAGCGCCAGGTTGGCGGCCTTGTCCTCGGCCACCTTGTCGGCGTTGCCGAGCTTCGCCACCACGATCGAGGTACAGCCTGCGACCGCCTCGGCGGTGGTGAGAACGGCACCGTCGCCATCGACCACGATGCCGGTCGCATACTCGACCGCAGGCCGCGCCGCGCCGCCGGCCGGAAACGGCACGAAGGCGCTCGACATCGCGATTACCACCGGCTCCATGGTGCCCTCGGTGGCCTGGTCGTAAAGCACGGTCAGCGCGTGGAACTGCTCGCCCTTAAGCACGCCGCGCACATAGAACTTCTTCAGCCCCTGCGTGCCGGACAGCACGAAGAAATCCGGCTTGACCGTCGCATATGTCACCTTGCGCTCAGGGGTCGCGCGCTTCTCGCGCTCGGCCAGCGTCGCGGTGGTGGCGCCCGGCTCGCGGCGATTGACGAGGCGGATCTGGATGGTGTTTTGCGGCGAATTCCAGGTGGTGAGCCCCGCATCGGCAATCTTGCGCGGGGTGCGCTTGAGCGGCAGGCCGAGGCGGATGCCGGTCGCGGGATCGGTCACGAGCGTCCAGCCGACGTCCTGCTGCAACTTGCGCGCCGCGCCGCGCAACACCTCGCGTTCCTGCGGGTTGAGCACGCCGGTCTCCTTGCCGCGCACGCTTTTCTGGAATGCCTTGATGGCGGCCACGGTCCGCTCGCCGACCTCGCCGTCGATCGCGCCGTTGTAGTGCCCGGCCCAGGCGAGATCGGATTGCAGCGCGATGCGGTCGGCCGCGGTCATTGCCTTGACCACATCGGTGGCGCCCAGCGCCGCGGTCTGCGCCAAAGCTGTCGCAGGCACCAGAACGGCCGCCGCAGGCGGCAAAACGGCCGCCGCCGGCAGCAGAGCGGCAAAGGCAAGCGCGGCAACGGTGCGGAGGGCGAGGATCATGACACCTTCGTCGGGACGGACTGGCTCTCGGCGCCCGATTACCATATCTCAGGGGTCCAAGACAGTTGTCTACGCCCGCGCCGCCCGGTTCATCGGCGCGGCGCGCGAGAGGCCCCATGCTCAGCCCCGACGAACTCGAACGCTACGCCCGCCACATCGTGCTGCACGAGGTCGGCGGGCCGGGCCAGGCCAAGCTGAAGGACGCGCGCGTGCTGGTGATCGGTGCCGGCGGGCTCGGCGCGCCGGTTTTGATGTATCTCGCCGCCGCCGGCGTCGGCACGCTCGGCGTGGTCGACGACGACACCGTGACGCTGTCGAACTTGCAGCGCCAGATCATCCACGCGACCGCCGATATCGGCCGCCTCAAGGTGGACAGCGCCGCCGACACCGTGGCCGCGCTCAACCCGCATGTGGCGATGCGCACCCACCCGGTCCGGCTGACCGCGGCCAACGCGCTCGAGGTGATCGAGGGCTACGACATCGTCGCCGACGGCTCCGACAGTTTTGCCACGCGCTATCTCGTCTCCGACGCCTGCTTCCTCGCGAAGAAGCCGCTGGTTGCCGCCGCGCTCGGCAGCTTCGACGGCTCGCTGACCACGCTGCGCCCGCACGAGCGCAACGCCGCCGGCGAATGGAATCCGAGTTACCGCTGCCTGTTTCCCGAGCCGCCGCCGCCCGGCACGGTGCCGACCTGCGAGGCCGCCGGCATCGTCGGCGCGCTGGCCGGCGTGCTCGGCGCCATGCAGGCGCTGGAGGTGGTTCGCGAGATCGTCGGCTTCGGCGAGGGGCTGGTCGGCCGCTTCCTGATGGTGGACGCCCGCGCCATGCGCTTCCAGACGCTGGCCTACGGCCGCGATCCGGCCAATCCGCTGAACGGCGACGGCGCGCGTATCGCCGACCTCGGCGGGCACATGTAGCGTGGCGCCCGCATCCCGGATGCGCCGCAGCATGGAATGCTGCTGGCGCCGATCCGGGATCGCCCGATAACACAATGCCTGTAACGGTCCCGGCCCTGCGGTGCAGCGTTGCACGCCGCATCGCGTCCGGGACACATCTTCTCGCTTTCTCGTTCCTGTCTGCGGCCGACCTTGGCCTACTTCACCGCACCCATGGTGAAGCCGGCGACGAAGCGATCGACGAACATGTTGTAGATGATCGCGATCGGCACGCTGGCGATCAGGCAGGCGCCCATCATCGATCCCCAGAAGTACACATCGCCCCGCACCAGGAAGGTCGGCACGCCGACGCCGATGGTGTAGCTCGCCGACGAGGTGATGAAGGTGACGCCGTAAACGAATTCCTGCATCACCAGCGTGAAGGCGAAGATCACCGCGGTCAGCATGCCGGCCAGCGAGATCGGCATCACCACCTTGAAGAAGGCGCCGAACCGCGACAGCCCGTCGACCATCGCCGCGTCTTCGAGGTCGCGCGGGATCGCCATGAAGAAGCCCATCAACAGCCAAGTGCAGAACGGCACCGTGAAGCTCGGATAGACCAGCACCAGCGACCACAGCGAATCTTGCAGGCCGAGATCGGCGATGATGCGCGAGAACGGGATGAACAGGATGGTCGGCGGCACCAGATAGGTGAGGAAGATGCCGATGCCGAGCGTCTGCGCCCACGGCCCCTTCATCCGCGCCAGCGCATAGCCGGCCGGCACCGCCAGCACCAGCGTGATGATCACCACCGCAAGGCCGACCAGCATGGTGTTGCTGATCCATTGCAGGAACATGGTGTCGCTGAACAGCACGCGCAGGTGGTCGAGCGTCGGCGCATCATGAAACAGGTAGGGATTGTTGTTGATGTCGTGCAGATCCTGCGTCGTTTTGAAGGTGGTGATCAGCATCCAGTAGAACGGAAACGCGAGGAAGGTGACGAAGAACACCAGGATCGCCGCATGACCGGCGCGGCCGGCGATGCGGCGTGCGCCGCCCGAGCGTGTCGTCATGTCAGGTCACCTCCGAGCGGCGCGCGGCGATCAGGAACAGGATCGCCACCGCGACGAGAACCGGGAACAGAAATAGCGAGATCGCCGCGCCGCCGGCCAGATCGCCGCCCTGAATGCCGGTGAAGTAGGCCCAGCTCGCAATCACCTGAGTGGTGTCGTAAGGGCCGCCGCGGGTCAGCACGAACACCACGATCATGTCGGTGAAGGTGAAGATGATGCCGAACAGCACCGCGACCAGCGTGATCGGCATCACCAGCGGCAGCGTGATCTCGAACTGGTGGCGCCAGAAGCCGGCGCCGTCCACCTCGGCGGCGTCGTGGATGTCCTGCGGGATCGACGACAGCCCGGCCAGCACGATCACGGTGGCGAGCGGCAGGATGCGCCAGATCTGTACGACGATGATCGCGGCCATCGCCAGATTCGGCTGGCCAAGCCAGATCGGCCAAAAATCCTCGCCGAACAGCCCGACCGCCCGCGCGGTCCAGTTGATGATGCTGTAGATCGAATCGAAGATCCACAGCCAGCCGATCGAGCCGAGCGAGATCGGCGCCACCCACGGCAGCAGGATCAACAGCCGCACCAGCCATTTGCCGCGAAAATCCTTGATCAGCGCGGTGGCCAGGATGCCGGCGAACACCAGAACGAAGAACTGCGAGATGACGGTGAGGACGATGGTGTTCCACAGCGAGCGCCAAAACGTGTCGCTGTGGATGATGCGGGTGAAGTTCTCGAGGCCAACAAAATGGATGTCGCTGGTCGCCACCGTCGCGCTCGACAGGCTGTAGAAGATCGACAGCAGGAACGGAAAGCCGACCAGCAGCACGATGTAGACGATGGCGGGCGCGAGCAGCGCCGGCCACAGCAGCCGCTCGTTGTCGATGAAGCGCGCCATCACTTTGTTTCGCGCGGCGCGGCCGGCCGGCTCCGCCGCCGCCGTCACGATGTCGCCTCCGCGATGCGGCGCCCGCTGTTGCGGTCGAAGCGCTGCACGTCATGGCGGCTGAGCGCGAAGTCGCACACCTCGCCGGCGCCGACGCCGATGTCGAGATTGGCCGGGATGCGGGCGATCGCCGCCGCATCGCCGCCGCGGCCCTCGACCGTGCCGTAGATCAGTTGTTCGGCACCGAGATATTCGACGCGCTTGATCCGCAGCGGCACCCGCACGGCCGCTTCCGGCACCTGCGCCGCCGGCACCAGCGCCTCGGGGCGGAAGCCGAACCAGGTATCGCCGTCCTCGATCAGATTCATCGGCGGCGAGCCGATGAAGGTGGCGACGAAGGTGTCGCTCGGGCGCAGGTAGATATCCTGCGGCGTGCCGATCTGGGCGACGCGACCGTGGTTAAGCACGGCAATGCGATCGCCGAGCCCCATCGCCTCGGCCTGGTCGTGGGTGACGTAGATCGTCGTGGTGCCGAGGCTGCGCTGAAAACTCTTGAGTTCGTCGCGCGCCGAGTTGCGCAGTTTCGCGTCGAGGTTGGACAGCGGCTCGTCGAGCAGAAACACCGCCGGCTCGCGCACCACGGCACGCGCCAGCGCCACGCGCTGGCGTTCGCCGCCGGAGAGCTGGCGCGGCTTGCGGTTGAGGAAGCGGCGGATGCCGAACATGTCGGCCGCCCAGTCCACCTTCTTGCGGATGTCCTCCTTCGACATGCCGACGGCGCGCAGCGGAAAGGAGATGTTGCGCTCCACCGTGAGGTGCGGATAGAGCGCGTAGCTCTGGAACACCATGGCGACGTTGCGCACCCGCGGCGGCAGGTCGGTGACGGCGCGGCCGTCGATGACGATGTCGCCGGCTGTCGGCTGTTCGAGTCCGGCGATCATCCGCATCAACGTGGTCTTGCCGCAACCGGACGGGCCGAGCAGCACCAGGAACTCGCCCTCGCGCGCCATCAGGTCGATGCCATCGACCGCGCGCACTTCCTCGAAGGCTTTGACCAGTTGCCGTGCTTCGACCGTTGCCATGCTTGCCCGCCTCTTTCCAAGGTATGTCGCGACAGAACGAGCCTGCGGCGTCCTGCGCCGCAGGCGAAGCCCGGCAAGCGGGCTTGCGCGGAAGCTAGATCAGCTTGCGCTCTTTCCACTTGGCCCAGATCGCCTTCATCGCGGTCTCGGCCTGCGTCATGGCGTTCTCGGGCGTCTCGGCGCCGGTCGCCGCCTTGGCAAACATGGTGTTGATCACCCAGGTGTTGAACACCTCGTCGATGGCGGCGTTGGAGTAGCCCGGATAGCCGACGTTGGTTGCCCAGTCGAGCACGTCGGAGAGCACCGCGTACTTATCCGGCGGCACCGCCTTGGGATCGTTGGAGATGGTTTTTCCGAGGTCGGGCACGGTGCCTGCGAAGCACGGGAAGTTGTAGAACTGGCTCGCCATGAAGCCGTCCTTGAAGCTGTCGATGTAGTCGACCAGAAACTTCTTGGCGCCGTCGATGTTCTCGGAAAACTTCCAGATGACGTAGCAGTCCATGACGTGCTCGAGACCGATGCGGCGCACCGGACCCTTGGCCGCCTTGGCGATCGCGATCTTCTCGTGGATCGGCAGCTTGTCGTTCTCGCCGGTGCGGGTGACCGAGATGGCGTTGAGCACCAGCGACGAGCGGCCCGCGAGGATCTGGCGGTTGTTCGACGAAGGGTCCCACGCCAGCACTTCCGGCGTCATCGCTTCCTTGAACAGCGCGGTGACGAATTTGAGCGCCTCGACGGTGTTCTTCGAGTTGATGGCGAGGTTGCCCTCGGCATCCTGCTCGCCGGCGCCGAAAGCATAGAGCACCGCGCGCATCGCCATCGCGGTGTCGAGTTCGGCGGACAGCCCGACGCCGACCGGGATGCGGGTCTTGTCCTTGATCTTCTTGCCGCCGATGCGGATGTCGTCCCAGGTATCGGGCTTCATCCCGATCTCGCCCCACAGGTCGGAGCGGTAGTTGACCGGATCGGGCACGAAGCTGTCGGAGAAGGCGAAGTACTTGTTGGTCTTCGGGTTGAAAGTGCTCTTGACCGCGAGGTCGATCGGCTTGCCGTGCTTCTTGATGCAGGTCTCGTAGACGTCGGTCATGTCCACCACCTGATCCTCGTAGACCGACGGCGGCGACAGGAACATCACGAGGTCGTGGCCCTTCTGCGCCGACACTTCGGCGGCGGCGCGCGATGGGATCAGCGACAGGTTGATGTTATCGACGGTGACTTCGGTGCCGTTCTTTTCACCCCACGCCTTGGTGTATTCGTTGTTGAACCACTTGTCGTAAGCCGGGACGAAGTGGCTCCACTGCAGGATTTTCAGGGTTTTGGCGGCTTTGGCGGGCCGGACATGAACGAACGGTCCGACACTGGCAGCGACCCCCGCGGCAGCGGCGGTCTGGATAACGTCGCGACGAGAGATTCCGCGGCGATGACTGGTCCTTTCCATGGTTTCCTCCGTGTAATCAGCGAGCGATTGTTGTTGCTCTTGACGCCGAACGACTCGGATTGGGCCTGACAGGGGTCCAATAAGCGCAGATACATGAAACCGTAGACCCGTCAGGTCTCGGTGCAATTCGACTTAAGCACAATGAGGTGTGAGCAAGCACTGCGCAAGCATGCGATGGCGCGGCAAGCGGATCACATCGTCGCAGACATGCAAGGCATTTGCTTGCGGCGCGACAGGCGCAACGACGGCGCGCGCCGTCTCACACCATGCTGGGCAGAATGCGGTCGGGCGGCTTGTGGCCGTCGAGGAAGGTGCGGATGTTGATGATGACCTTCTCGCCCATCTCGACGCGACCCTCGATCGTCGCCGAGCCCATGTGCGGCAGCAGCACCACGCGACCGGCCTTGGCGAGCCGCAGCAGGCGCGGATTGACCACCGGCTCGCGCTCGAACACGTCGAGCGCCGCACCTGCGATATCGCCGGCCTCGATCAGCTTGGCCAATGTCGCTTCGTCGATCACCTCGCCGCGCGAGGTGTTGACGATGTAGGCGTCCTTGCGGATCAGCTTGAGGCGGCGCGCCGACAACAGATGAAACGTCGCCGGCGTATGCGGGCAGTTGATGGAGATGATGTCCATCCGCATCAGCATCTGGTCGAGACTGTCCCAGTAGGTCGCGCCAAGCTCCTCCTCGATGCGCGGCGCCACCGGGCGGCGGTTGTGATAGTGGATCTGCAGGCCGAAGGCGCGGGCGCGGCGCGCCACCGCCTGGCCGATCCGGCCCATGCCGATGATGCCGAGCCGCTTGCCGCCGATGCGGCGCCCGAGCATCCAGGTCGGCGACCAGCCCGACCACTCCTTGCCGTCGTGCAGCAGAGTCGCGCCTTCGACCAGCCGGCGCGGCACCGCGAGGATCATCGCCATGGTCATGTCGGCGGTGTCCTCGGTCAGCACCTTTGGCGTGTTGGTGACGGTGATACCGCGCTTGTGCGCCGCAGGAACGTCGATGTTATCGACGCCGTTGCCGAAATTGGCGATCAGCTTCAGTTGCGGCCCGGCCTGCTCGACGATGGCCGCCGTGATCGGATCGGTGACGGTCGGCACCAGGATATCGGCGCTGCGCACTGCTTCAGCGAGCTGTTCCGCCGTCATCGCGCGATCGTCGATGTTGAGACGGGTATCGAACAGTTCGCGCATGCGCGTCTCGATGCTGTCGGGCAGCTTGCGCGTGACGACGACCAGAGGTTTTTTGCGAGCCGACATCTCTTAAACTCGTGAAGCGTTGAGTCCGACCGTTTAGGTCTCCTTAACCGGGCTGCCTGAAACTGCCGCCTCGCCGCCCGTGCCCCGAGGTGTCGTCAGGGCGCCCCTCGGACCGTGGCGCTTCGGTCCTCTCTAGCAGATGACCGTGCCAACACAAGAACCCCGCAGGGCCGCCTCACGGCCGGGCGGCGGGATGGCGCGGCGGACGGGCGGCAGCGTGGCGCCCGTGCACACCAAAGGGGGCGGGGATCGATGACGTTCGGACGATTGTGCGGTGTTGCGATGCTGACCGGGGCGCTGTTCGGCGCAGCCGGGTCGGGCGCCGCCGCGACCGATGCGACGGGATCGGCGAGCGGGCTGCCGCTGCCACGTTTCGTCAGCCTCAAGTCCGACCATGTCAACGTGCGCGTCGGGCCGACCAAGGACAACGACGTGAGCTGGGTCTACACCCGCGCCGGGCTGCCGGTGGAGATCACCGCGGAGTTCGAGAACTGGCGCCGCGTGCGCGATTCCGAGGGTGCCGAGGGTTGGGTCTATCACTCGCTGCTGTCGGGCCGGCGCACCGCCGTGGTGACGATGAAGCACAAGGACGAGCTTGCCTCGCTCTACGAGCGCGCCGACAAGACCGGCCGGATCGCGGCCCGGCTGCAGGACGGCGTGGTGGCGCAGGTGAAAAGCTGCGACACGGGCTGGTGCCGGATCACCGGCAAGGGGTTTGACGGCTATATCGAGCAGCAGCGGCTGTGGGGCGTCTACGCCGACGAGAAGATCGACTGAGCTTCACACGTCCCTTGAGGGATCGGAGCCGCGTCGATGTCCGGATGCGGCACCTCGTGCCGCATCACGTCCGGGAGAGGGTCGCTGGCTCAGCGCTTCCGGCGCAGCCGCACCACCATGTCGATCCGGCTGATCTCGTAGCCCTCCGGCACCTCGGGCACCGAGTTGAGCGACAGGCTGTGGTCGGGGATATCGACCAGTTCGTGCGAGCCCTCGATATAGAAATGGTGGTGCGAGGACACGTTGGTATCGAAATAGGTCTTGGTGCCGTCCACGCTGACCTGGCGCAACAGGCCGGCGTCGGTGAGTTGGTTCAGCGTATTGTAGACGGTGGCGAGCGACACCGGCACCTTGGCCTTGGTCGCTTCCTCGTAGAGCATTTCCGCCGTCAGGTGCCGGCCGCCCTTGCTGAACAGCAGCCAACCCAAGGCCATGCGCTGGCGCGTCGGCCTGAGGCCCACCGCCTGCAGCATCTCGTTGACGTCATGCCAGGGGCAGCCGTTCAAAAGCGGGGCGCGGTGCGGGTTTGCAGGGACCTCCTCCGCCCGGACCAGTTCGTTGGACTCGCTCATCACAATCCTAACCACATGCGGCGGCAGCGGCCGCCCCTCTTGACCCGCGACTATAGAAAAGATTGCCAGCAGATGCAAGTTTTTCGCAACTAGTGGCCCAACTCTAACATTTGCATCCCGTTTCAACGGATCCCGTACAAAGTCGACGGGCAAGCGGGCGGGAATGCTTTGACCGGCGCGCGCACCATGATAGAGAGCGCGAGCCTGGGCTCCCGGCAACGCGCCGTGGTCCGGGCTTGATACTTGAAATTGCTGCCATTTCCAACGCAGCGCGCCGATCCTCAGCGACGATCCGGGAACGCGCTGGCGCGGCCCGGCGGGAACAGGGAACGAGACGGATGCACGAGCGGCAGAACAGCTACCAGTACGAGGACCTGCTGGCCTGCGCCCGCGGCGAGATGTTCGGCCCCGGCAATGCACAATTGCCGCTGCCGCCGATGCTGATGTTCGACCGCATCACCGAAATCGACGAGACCGGCGGCGAGTACGGCAAGGGCCTGATCCGCGCCGAACTCGACGTCAAGCCGGACCTGTGGTTCTTCGGCTGCCATTTCAAGCGCGATCCCGTCATGCCGGGGTGCCTCGGGCTCGACGCGCTGTGGCAGATGGTCGGCTTCTTTCTCGGCTGGCTCGGCGGCGAGGGCCGCGGCCGCGCGCTCGGCCTCGGCGACCTGAAATTTTCCGGGCAGGTGCTGCCGCACGTCACCAAGGTCGTCTACACTATCGATATGAAGCGGATCATGCGCTCCAAGCTCGTCCTCGGCATTGCCGATGGCCTGCTTGCGGCCGATGGCGAGATCATCTATCGCGCTAAGGATCTCAAGGTCGGCCTGTTCCGGCAGGACGCCCCGCTTCAGGCGGTCTAAAGCCTTTTCGAGCGAAGTGGAAACCGGTTCGCGTGAAGAAAACGCGTCAAAACAACAATCTGGAGCTCTGCTTTTGATTCCATCAAAAGCAAAAAAGCTCTAGCGTCGGAACGATCTTGCGGAAAAGTCTCGCGCGGCCGGGGGCCGGCGGGCACAATTCCAAAAGGGCTTCCAAGGGGGCGCAGCGCGGCGGCGGCCGGGCGAGCGGGGTTCACGAAACAGCGGAGCAGACATGAGGCGGGTTGTCGTCACCGGAATGGGCATCGTCTCATCCATCGGAAACAACACCCAGGAAGTGCTCGCGAGCCTCTACGAAGCGAGGCCGGGGATCACCCGCGCCGAAAAGCATGCCGAACTGGGCTTCCGTTCGCAGGTGCAGGGCGCCCCGACGCTCAACCCGGCCGAGGTGATCGACCGCCGCGCCATGCGCTTCCTCGCCGAGGGCGCGGCCTGGAACCACGTCGCCATGGAGCAGGCGATCCGCGACGCCGGGCTTGAGCCGAACGAGGTCTCCAACGAGCGCACCGGCATCATCATGGGCTCGGGCGGCCCCTCCGCCCGCACCATCGTCGAGGCCGCCGACATCACCCGGACCAAGGGGCCGAAGCGCGTCGGGCCGTTCGCGGTGCCCAAGGCGATGTCGTCGACCGCTTCCGCCACCCTTGCCACCTGGTTCAAGATCAAGGGCGTCAACTACTCGATATCGTCGGCCTGCGCGACCTCCAATCACTGCATCGGCAACGCCTACGAGACCATCCAGTGGGGCAAGCAGGACATCGTGTTCGCCGGCGGCTGCGAAGAACTCGACTGGTCGCTGTCGGTGCTGTTCGACGCCATGGGCGCGATGTCGTCGAAGTACAACGACACGCCGGCCACCGCCTCGCGCGCCTACGACGCGGGTCGCGACGGCTTCGTGATCGCCGGCGGCGCCGGCGTCGTGGTGCTGGAGGAGCTTGAGCACGCCAGGGCGCGCGGCGCGCGCATCTACGGCGAGGTGATCGGCTACGGCGCCACCTCCGACGGCTACGACATGGTGGCTCCTTCGGGCGAGGGCGCCGAGCGCTGCATGCGCATGGCGATGGCGACGGTCAAGGGCCCGGTCGATTACATCAACCCGCACGCCACCTCGACGCCGGCCGGCGACCCGCCGGAGATCGAGGCGATCCGAAAAGTGTTCGGCACCGGCGACAAATGCCCGCCGATCGCGGCGACCAAGTCGCTGACCGGTCACTCGCTCGGCGCCACCGGCGTGCAGGAGGCGATCTATTCGCTGTTGATGATGAACAACGGCTTCATCTGCGAGAGCGCCAACATCCAGGAGCTGGACCCGGCGTTTTCCGACATGCCAATCGTGCGCAAGCGCATCGACGATGCCAAGGTCGGCACCGTGCTGTCCAACTCGTTCGGCTTCGGCGGCACCAACGCCACGCTGGTGTTCAAACGGCTCGATGCGTGACATCGCGCGCGCCGGTCCGATGATCGGAGCGCAAAACGTTATCTTGTCATGGCCGGACATGTTCCGGCCATCCACGCCTTCAATCATCCAGTCCGCGTTCGTCAGACGTGGATGCCCGGCACAAGGCCGGGCATGACGGAGCTACCCATGACACAACTCATGCACGGCAAGCGCGGGCTCGTCATGGGCGTCGCCAACGACCACTCGATCGCCTGGGGCATTGCCAGGGCGGTGGCGGCGCACGGCGCCGAACTCGCCTTCACCTATCAGGGCGAGGCGCTCGGCCGCCGCGTCAAACCGCTCGCCGAATCGGTCGGGGCGAAACTGGTGCTGCCGTGCGACGTCGAGGACGAAGCGAGCGTCGATGCCACCTTCGCCGCGCTGAAGGAGGCGTGGGGCCATCTCGACTTCGTCGTCCACGCCATCGCCTTCTCCGACCGGAACGAGCTGAAGGGCCGTTACGCCGACACCACGCGCGACAACTTTTCGCGCACCATGCTGATCTCGTGCTTCTCCTTCACCGAGATCGCCAGACGCGCGGCGAAGCTGATGCCCGAGAGCGGTGGCGCGATGCTGACGCTGACCTATGGCGGCTCGACGCGGGTGATGCCGAACTACAACGTGATGGGCGTCGCCAAGGCGGCGCTGGAAGCGAGCGTGCGCTACCTCGCCGCCGACTTCGGCCCGCGCGCCATCCGCGTCAACGCCATCTCGGCCGGGCCGATCCGCACGCTGGCCGGCTCCGGCATCGCCGACGCGCGCGCGATGTTCGCGTTCCAGCAGCGCCACGCCCCGCTGCGCCGCACCGTGACCATCGACGAGGTCGGCGGCGCCGCGCTCTACCTGCTGTCCGACCTCGCAACCGGCGTCACCGGCGACATCCACTATGTCGATTCCGGCTACAACATCATCTCGATGCCGCAGCCCGACGAGTTGAAGGGCGAGTAATCATTTCAACAAGCGACGAAAGCGTGCCCCGGATGCGATGCGGGACGCAGTCCTGCTTCGCTGAACCGGGGCCGTTACGCAGTCCTGCTCGTGCGACGGTCCCGGTTCTGCGGTGCAGTGCAAAAGCGCTGCACCGCGCCCGGGACAAGATCACCCCGCTATGATCGTCTCGGCGCGCTGGAATGCCGGGCGTGCCGCGCAAGCGTCGAGATAGCGGTCGAACGCAGGCCGCGACGGCACCATCTTGAACAGCCGCACCGCGTAGTTGAGCCCCGAGCCGATGGCGATATCGGCGGCGGAGAAGGCATCGCCCAAGAGCCACGGCCCCTTGGCGAGCGCCGCCTCCAGCACGTCGAACACCTGTTGCGCGCTGCCCCAGGCGGCGGTGGACGGCGGCACATCGAGCTTGGTGTAAACCTGGATCAGCGCCGGCTCGATGCAGCTCGGCGCAAAGAACAGCCATTGCAGATATTTTGCGCGGTCCGGATCGCCGACCGCCGGCGCAAGCTTCGCGTCCGGCACGCGCTCGGCGACATAGGCGCAGATCGCCGCCGCCTCGGCGAGCGTCGCCGCGCCGTCCCTGAGCGCCGGCACCTTGCCCATCGGGTTGATGGCAAGATAGTCCGGCGACTTCTGCGCGCCGGTGGAGATGTCGATCAGCACCCGCTCGTAGGGCTGGCCGGTCTCCTCCATCAGCCACAGCGTGGTGAACGAGCGCGAGCGGGGCGACCAGTAAAGCTGCATCATGATATCTCCTCAGCGCTTGATCGAACACGTTGTCCGGAAAGCTGGCACATTACTCTCCATGCGTTATGCCCGTGCTCGTCACGGGCATCCACGTCCCTTGCAGAGTCTCGGCAAGAAAGGCGTGGATGGCCGGGACAAGCCCGGCCATGACGGGCTAGGGGCATTGTTGCACTAAGGGAAGACAGCAAAAAGGGCGGCCACAGGGCCGCCCTTTCGATGAGAGACGGTGCAGGCGTTACTCGCCGGCGGCCTCATGCGGCGCGGCGTCGGCGCGCTCGGTCTTCTCCGCCTTGGCCTTGGCTTCGAGGTCCTCGCCGGTCGTCTGATCGACCGCCCGCATCGACAGCCGGGTCTTGCCGCGGTCGTCGAAGCCGAGCAGCTTGACCTTGACCTTGTCGCCTTCCTTGACGACGTCGGAGGTCTTCTGCACCCGGCCCGGCGCAAGCTGGCTGATGTGCACGAGGCCGTCCTTGGCGCCGAAGAAGTTCACGAAGGCGCCGAACTCCATCACCTTGACTACGGTGCCGTCGTAGATCTGGCCGACCTCCGGGTCGGAGGCAATCGACTTGATCCACTTGATCGCCGCCTTGATCGCATCGCCCGAGGCGGAGGCCACCTTGACGGTGCCGTCGTCCTCAATGTTGACCTTGGCGCCGGTCTTCTCGACGATCTCGCGGATCACCTTGCCGCCGGTGCCGATCACTTCGCGGATCTTGTCGGTGGCAATCTGGAACACCTCGATGCGCGGAGCGTGCTCGCCAAGCTCGGCGCGCGCCGTGTCGAGCGCCTTGGACATCTCGCCGAGGATGTGCATGCGCCCATCCTTGGCCTGGCCGAGCGCCACCTTCATGATCTCCTCGGTGATGCCGGCGATCTTGATGTCCATCTGCAGCGAGGTGACGCCGCGCTCGGTGCCGGCCACCTTGAAGTCCATGTCGCCAAGATGATCCTCGTCGCCGAGGATGTCGCTCAAAACCGCGAAGCGTTCGCCTTCGAGGATCAGCCCCATGGCGATGCCGGCGGTCGGCCGCTTGAGCGGCACGCCGGCGTCCATCAGCGACAGCGAGGCACCGCATACCGAAGCCATCGACGATGAGCCGTTCGACTCGGTGATCTCGGACACCACGCGCAAGGTGTAGGGAAACTCGTGATGCGGCGGCAGCACCGGATGGATCGCGCGCCAGGCGAGCTTGCCGTGGCCGATCTCGCGACGGCCGGGCGAGCCCATGCGGCCGGTCTCGCCGACCGAATAGGGCGGGAAGTTGTAGTGCAGCAGGAAGGTTTCCTTGTAGGTGCCCGACAGCGCGTCGATGTACTGCTCGTCCTCGCCGGTGCCGAGCGTGGTGACGACCAACGCCTGGGTCTCGCCGCGGGTGAACAGCGCCGAGCCGTGGGCGCGCGGCAGCACGCCGACTTCGGCGACGATCGGGCGCACCGTCTTGACGTCGCGGCCATCGATGCGGCGGCCGGTGTCGAGGATGTTCCAGCGCACGATCTTGGCTTCGAGCTCCTTGAACACCGCGGCGACGCGCAGCTTGTCGTAGGCGGGCTCCGCGCCTTCGGAGAAGAAGTGCGCCATCACCTTGGCCTTGGCGGCCGCGACCGCGTCCTGGCGCTGCTGCTTGATGGCGATGCCATAGGCGGCGCGCAGATCCTGCTCGACGATGCCGCGCATCTGGTTTTCGAGGGTGGCGTTGTCGAGGGTCGCGACCTCGCGCGGCTCCTTGGCGGCCTTCTCGGCAAGATCGATGATCGCCTTGATCACCGGCTGGAAGTGGCGGTGGCCGAACATCACGGCGCCGAGCATCACCTCTTCCGGCAGTTCCTTGGCCTCGGACTCGACCATCAGCACGGCATCGCCGGTGCCGGCGACGACGAGGTCGAGCTGGGTATCGGCCATCTCGTCGAGCGTCGGGTTGAGGATGAATTCGTCGTTGACGAAGGCGACACGCGCCGCGCCGATCGGGCCCATGAACGGCACGCCGGACAGCGTCAGCGCCGCGGAGGCGGCAACCATGGCGACGATGTCGGGATCGTTCTCCAGATCATGCGACAGCGTGGTGACGATGACCTGGGTGTCGCAGCGATAGCCGTCGGCGAACAGCGGGCGGATCGGCCGGTCGATCAGGCGCGAGACCAGCGTTTCCTTCTCGGTCGGACGGCCTTCGCGCTTGAAGTAGCCGCCCGGAATGCGGCCGGCGGCATAGGTCTTTTCCTGGTAGTTGCAGGTCAGCGGCAGGAAGTCGATGCCTTCCTTCGGCGTCTTGGCCGACACCACGGTGGCAAGCACGATGGTCTGGCCGTAGGTGGCGACGACGGCGCCGTCGGCCTGACGAGCGACCTTGCCGGTTTCAAGTTTGAGCGGACGGCCGCCCCAGTCGAGTTCGACGGTATGGGTCTTGAACATGTGGTCTGTCTCTCACGGGTTTGCCGGCAGGCCGGAAGCCATGAGCAAGACGGCGAGCCGCTGATCGGCGCGGGACAAGCGCGATGTCAGCGGCCGGCGATCCTGCCATAGCTTTCGCCCCTCCGGGGATGCGGGCACCATGCCCGCGGGCGTTCAGCGGCCGGATCGCCGCAAGACGCCCGTGCATCGCGGCCTTCGCGCGCGATGCGGCAACGCGCGCCGAAGGCGCGCGGGTTCTCTCGCCGGGGGCATGGCTCCGAACGGACGAACCGGATTTCGGAAGAGATCATGCCCGGACAAAGCGTCAGCGGCGGATGTTGTGTTTTTCGAGCAGCGAGCGGTAGCGGGCCTCGTCCTTCTTGCGAACGTAGTCGAGAAGGGCGCGGCGGGTCGCCACCAGCTTGAGCAGGCCGCGGCGGGAATGATTGTCCTTGCCGTGGCTGCGGAAATGCTCGGTCAGATTGTTGATGCGCTCGGACAGGATCGCGACCTGCACCTCGGGCGAGCCGGTGTCGCCGGCCTTGGTGGCATTCGTCTTGATCAGCTCCGCCTTGCGCTCAGCGGTAATCGACATCGTCAAACGTCCTTGTTGCGGCCGGTGCTGGCAGTCAGCCCGGTCAGGTTGAACACGCGCTTGGGGATCAGTTCGCCATTGCCCAGTTCGGCGAGGGCCAGAAGCCGGCCGCCGACGGTGACATAGACTATGCCGCTGGAAGTGGGCGCATCCCGTCCGCGCAACAGAACGGCCTGGCCCCGATGGAGCCTTGCCGCGTCCGCCCGTGTGACGGCCAGTGCCGGGATGTCGTCCAGCGCGGTCTCAACGGGCAGCAGGATGTCGGCGAGACTGCCCTCGCCAGACGCGGCTCTATCGCACAAACTCTCCAGCCGATCCAGCGGAATCATGTCCTCCTCGCCGAACGGGCCGGTCTGGGTGCGGCGCAGCGCGCAGATATGGCCATAGCAGCCGAGCAGCCGGCCGAGGTCGCGGGCCACCGCCCGCACATAGGTGCCCTTGCCGCATTCGGCCTCGAACACGATGGTGTCGCTATCCGGTTGATCCGTCACGGATAACTGGAAAATCTCGACGCTGCGCGGCTTCAGTTCCACGACCTCACCGTCACGCGCCAGGTCGTAGGCGCGCTCGCCTGCGATCTTGATCGCCGAATAGCGCGGCGGCACCTGCTCGATCACCCCCGTGAAGCGCGGCAACAGCGCCTCGACGTCGGCGAGCGTCGGGCGCGCCGCGCTGGTCGCCACCACCGCTCCCTCGCTGTCGTCGGTGTCGCGCTCCTCGCCGAAGCGCACGGTAAAACGGTAGCGCTTGCGGCCGTCCATCACGAACGGCACCGTCTTGGTCGCCTCCCCCATGGCGATCGGCAGGCCGCCGGTGGCGAGCGGATCGAGGGTGCCGGCGTGGCCAGCGCGTTTGGCCTTGAACAGCCGCTTGACGACCGCGACGGCCTGCGTCGAGGTCATGCCGATCGGCTTGTCGAGCACGATCCAGCCGTGGACGTCGCGCTTGTCGCGCTTCGGCTTGCCTTGATGGTGCTTGCCTTGACCGCGCTGATCCTGACGCTGATCCTGGCGCGGATCGCCGGGGCGGAACGCGGGCGGCGGGGCGGCGTCGGCCTGTTTGTCGTCGTCGGTCATCACGGATGCTGCGGCGGGGCTGATCAGGGTGTCGATGGCGGTCACGTTTCGTCCGAATCCTGTTCGAGGTCTCGCTGCACCTGCGGTGTTCTCAATAATGTCTCGATCCGTTCCGCTTCTTCGAATCGTTCGTCGGCACGGAAACGGATATCAGGTGCAAACTTCAGGTTAACGCGGTGCGCGATGGCGCCGCGCAGATAGCGTTTGTTGCGGTTGAGCGCGGCGAGCACCGTGTCGGTGCCCTCGCCGCCGAGCGGCAGCACATAGACGGTCGCGAGCCTGAGATCGGGCGACATCCGCACCTCCGGCACGGTAACGAGCCGGCCTTCGAGGTCGGGGTCATGGACGCCGCCCTCGGTCAGGATGGCGGCCACGGCATGGCGCACCAGTTCGCCGACCCGCAACTGGCGTTGCGAGGCACCGGGGGGCGAGGATGACGGCTTGCCGCGTTGCCGACGGGGCATGTTTCGAATCCTGAAAGCTTGCTGGCGTCATGCGCGGGCTTGACCCACGCATCCATCAAACAAAAAAGAATTATTCCGAGACGATGGATTGCCGGGTCAAGCCCGGCAATGACGCCTCTTTACCTCAGCGGGCCGTGCGAGATTCGGACTCACAGCGAGCGCTGAATGGTCTCCACGCGGTAGCACTCGATCACGTCGTCAGGGCGCATGTCCTGATAGCTCTCGAACGCCATGCCGCATTCCATGCCGCTCGACACTTCCTTGACGTCGTCCTTGAAGCGCTTGAGCTGGGCGAGCTTGCCCTCGTGGATGACGACGTTGTCGCGGATCAGGCGGACATTGGCGCCACGCTCCACGATGCCGTCGGTGACGAGGCAGCCGGCGATCTTGCCGACCTTGGAGATGTTGAACACCTCCTTGATGCGGGCATTGCCGAGCATGGTCTCGCGCAGCGTCGGCGCCAGCAGGCCGCTCATCGCCTTCTTCACGTCGTCCACGAGATCGTAGATGATGTTGTAGTAGCGGATCTCGATGCCGTCGCGCTTGGCGGCGTCGGCCGCCTCCTTGTGGGCGCGGACGTTGAAGCCGATGATCGCGGCGTTGAAGCCCGCCGCCAGCGTCACGTCGGACTCCGAGATGCCGCCGACGCCGGCGTGCAGCACGCGCGCGCCGACCTCCTCGGTGCCGAGCTTCTCCAGCGAGCCGATGATCGCTTCCAGCGTGCCCTGCACGTCGGCCTTGATGACCAGCGGGAATTCCTTGCGGCCCGCGGTCTTGAGCTGCGACATCATCTGTTCGAGCGAGCCGCGCATGCCGGAGGCGCGCGCCGCCTGCTTCTCGCGCTTCTGGTGGGCGCGATAGTCGGTGATCTGGCGGGCGCGGGCCTCGTTCTCGACCACGGCAAGCCGGTCGCCGGCTTCCGGCGGGCCGTTGAAGCCGAGCACCTCGACCGGCACCGAGGGGCCGGCCGACTGCACGGTGGCGCCCTGATCGGAAATCAGCGCCCGCACGCGGCCCATCTCGGCGCCGGCAACGATGATGTCGCCGACATGGAGCGTGCCGCGCTGCACCAGCACGGTCGCGACCGGGCCGCGGCCGCGGTCGAGCTTGGCCTCGATCACGGTGCCTTCGGCGGCGCGGTCGGGGTTGGTCTTGAGTTCGAGCAACTCCGCCTGCAGCGCGATCATTTCCAAAAGCTTGTCGAGGTTGGTGCCGTTCTTGGCCGACACCTCGACATCGACGACGTCGCCGCCGAACGATTCGACCTGCACCTCGTGCTGCAGCAGTTCGGTGCGCACGCGCTCGGGCTTTGCGTCCGGCTTGTCGATCTTGTTGATGGCGACGATGATCGGCACCCGTGCCGCCTTGGCGTGATTGATGGCCTCGACGGTCTGCGGCATCACGCCGTCGTCGGCGGCAACCACCAGCACCACGATGTCGGTGACTTTTGCACCGCGCGCGCGCATCTGCGTGAAGGCGGCGTGGCCCGGCGTGTCGATGAAGGTGATCTTGCCGCCGGAGGGCGCCGCCACCTGATAGGCGCCGATGTGCTGGGTGATGCCGCCGGCCTCGCCGGACACCACGTTGGCGTGGCGCAGCGCGTCGAGCAGCGAGGTCTTGCCGTGATCGACGTGGCCCATCACGGTGACCACCGGCGGGCGCAGCAACTGGTTGCTCTCGTCCTCGTCGGCGACGTCGAACAGGCCTTCCTCGACGTCGGAGGCGGCGACGCGCTTGACGGTGTGGCCAAGCTCCTCAGCGATGAGCTGGGCGGTATCGGCGTCGATCACGTCGGTGATCTTCACCATCTGGCCCTGCTTCATCAGCATGCGGATCACATCGACCGCCCGCTCGGACATGCGGTTGGCGAGCTCCTGAATGGTGATCGCCTCGGGAATCGTCACCTCGCGGACCAGCTTTTCCTTGGGCTCGTTCGATACGTGGCCCTTGAGGCGCTGGGTGCGGCGGCGGAACGAGGCGATCGAGCGCTCGCGCACGTCGTCGGCATTGAGCGCGGTGACCAGCGTCAGGCGGCCGCGCTGTTTCTGCGGCGCCGGCTTGGCGGTGGTCTTGGGGGCTGCGGCCGGACGTGCGCCACCGGGGCCGCGGCGAACCTGACGCGGCGCCTCGTCCTCGTCTTCGGCGGTCGCCGCCGTCGCGCGCGAGGGCGTGGCAGCGGCGGTGCGGGTGGTGGTGGCGGGGGTCGCCGGCTTGGCCTCGGGCTCGCCGAACCGCTTCTTGGCCTCGGCCTCGGCCTTGCGCTTGGCCTCCTCCTCGACGCGGTGGCGCGCCTCCTCCGCCTGCTTGCGGGCCTCGGCGGCCTCGCGCTCGGCCTTCTCGACCTTCTCGCGGGCGGCGCGGCGGGCAGCCTCCTCCTCGGCGAGACGGCGCTCCTCGATGTCGCGCAGGCGCGAGTCGGCGAGCGCATGGGCGCGCGCGGCGCGCTCCTCTTCAGTCAGTGAACGCAGCACCACGCCGGAGCCGCGCGGCGCGGCCGGAGCGGCGGCAGCCGGGCGCGGCGC
>QEVP01000047.1 GCA_003576765.1 Pseudomonadota bacterium | reverse complement strand
CAAGCTCGACTGGGAGGTGGAGCTGGCAGTGATCATCGGCACGCGCGCGAAGTATGTCTCCGAGGCCGATGCGCTGAAACACGTGGCCGGCTACGCGGTATGCAACGACGTCTCCGAGCGGCATTTCCAGATCGAGCGGCTGGGGCAGTGGACCAAGGGCAAGAGCCACGACACGTTTGGCCCACTCGGGCCGTGGCTGGTCACTGCCGACGAGGTCAAGGATCCGCACAAGCTTGCGATGTGGCTCGACGTCAACGGCGAGCGCCGCCAGACCGGCACGACCGCAACGATGATCTTCAACGTGCCGAAGGTGGTGTCCTACGTCTCGGCGCTGATGACGCTCAATCCCGGCGACGTCATCACCACCGGGACGCCGCCCGGCGTCGGCATGGGCATGAAGCCGCCGGTGTTCCTCAATGTCGGCGACGTCATGACGCTCGGCATCGAAGGGCTCGGTGAGCAGCGTCAACAGGTGGTGGCGGCGTAAGCGGGGCAGAACTCATGAAACTGACATTCTCGCCAACCTCGCCGTTCGCGCGCAAGGTGCGCATCGCGGCGATCGAACTCGGGCTGATCGACCGCATCGAACTGGTGACGACCTCGATGGTGCCGGGCCAGTTCAACGAAACCTATTCCCGCGACGTCAACCCGCTGCGGAAACTGCCGGCGCTGATCCTCGACGACGGCACGACGCTGGTCGATTCCGAGATCATCGTCGAATATCTCGACGAACTGGCCGGCAGAAAGCTGTTTCCAGCGGCGGGCGTCGCGCGCTGGCGGGTCAAGGCCGAGCATGCGATGACGCAAGGCATGCTCGACGCCATGCTGCTGTGCCGCTACGAAAAGATGCTGCGGCCGAAGGAGTTTTACTGGTCGACCTGGTACGACGACCAGTGGGAGCGGGCGTGGCAGGGGCTGGCGTGGTTCGAGGCGCGGCCCGAGATCCTGACGCGGCCGCTCGATATCGTGCAGATCGCGCTGGTTTGCGTGCTGGGCTATGCCGATCTGCGCTTTGCCGACTGCGGCTGGCGCAAGGCGTTTCCCGGGCTGGCGGCGTTCAACGAGACGATGATGACGCGCGAGTCGATAAAGGTCTCCGCGCCGCCGGCGGGGTGAACTCGCCGCCCCCACCCATCCCTCCCCCAGCAAAAGGGCGTTCACGCCCGTCTTCGACGGGCTATGCGGGGAAGGATCAAGGAAGGGGGTCCAGCATGCGCTCCAGCGTCTCCAGCCGGTCGGCCTCGCGCGGCGGCTTGTCCCAGCGCAGCCGGTTGATGCGCGGAAAGCGCATCGCCACCCCCGACTTGTGCCGCGCCGAGCGCTGCAAGCCCTCGAACGCCACCTCCAGCACGAGCCCGTGGTCCGGCTCGTGCACGACATGGCGCACGGGGCCGAACTTCTCCGTGGTATTACGGCGGACGAAGCGGTCGATCTGTAACAGCTCCTCATCGGTAAAACCGAAATACGCCTTGCCGACCGGCACCAGCTCGGTGCCGTCGGCGCCGTCGGTCCAGACGCCAAAAGTGTAGTCGGAGTAGTACGACGAGCGGCGGCCGTGGCCGCGCTGCGCATACATCAAAACCGCGTCGATCAGGTGCGGGTCGTGCTTCCACTTCCACCACGGCCCCTTGGTGCGGCCGGGCAGGTAGGGCGAATCGATGCGCTTGAGCATCACGCCCTCGATCGCGTCGGCATCCGCGCCGGCACCATGGCTGCGTGGATCGGCGCGCGCGGCGGCAAGCTGTTGCCAGTTCTCGAACGCGACCAGCGGCGACAGCGCGATGCGCGGATCGTCGAGCCGCGCGACGAAGCGCTCCAGCCGCGCGCGGCGCTCGCCGAAGGCCAGTTCGCGCAGATCCTCGCCGTCCTCGCTGAGAAGATCGTAGGCGCGCAGGTGGATCGGAAACTCCTTGATGAGTTTTGGCGTCACCGTCTTGCGGTTGAGCCGCTGCTGCAGCACGTTGAAGCTCTGCACGCGGCCCTCGCGCACCACCAGCAACTCGCCGTCGAGCGCGGCGGGCAGGTGCAGCGCCGGCGTGAGGTCTGGAAAACTTTTCGAGATGTCCTCGCCGGTGCGCGAATAGAGCCGCGCGACCGGTGTGCCTTGCGCGTCGCGTCCGCTCACCGCCTGCACGCGGATGCCGTCCCATTTCCATTCGGCGGCGAAGGCGGCCGCGTCGAGCGCGGTGAAGTCGGTGTCCTCGATGGCATGCGCCAGCATTACCGGGTGGAACGGCGCGGCATCGCGGTTGACCGGCTTGTCGCCGCGCCCTTCGAGCCAGGCAAACAAATCGAGATAGGGCGGCGCGAGCCCCGGCCATAGCAGTTCGATGTCGTGCGGGTCCTTGGTCCCAAGGGCGGCGGCGGCGGTCTTGGCAAGCCGCGCCGAGACGCCGATACGCAAGCCCCCGGTGACAAGCTTGAGGAGCGCCCAGCGTCCGGTCTCGTCGAGTTCGTCGAGCCAGCGCGCGATCTGCGCCGGCATGTCGGCCTTGGCCAGCGTCTGCAACGCGCCGACCACCTCGGTCAGCGTGGGAGGCGGTTCATTGCGCCCGGTGCGCGCGGCGGGCCACATCAGCGCCACCGTTTCGGAGAGGTCGCCGACATAGTCGTAGGACAGTGCGAACAGTACCGGATCGGTGCGCGCCGCGATCAAGTCGCGAATCAGGCCCGGCTTGGCGTGACGGAACGACAACGCACCGGTCAGCGCCGCAAGCGCGATGCCGCGGTCGGGATCCTCGACCGCGCGAAAATAGTCGGTGATCAGCCGCAGCTTGGCGTTGCGGCCGGGCTCATAGGCGAGGCGGTCGAGCAGATGCGCGAAGCGGTTCATGCGACCGTCTCGCCCGC
>QEVP01000035.1 GCA_003576765.1 Pseudomonadota bacterium | reverse complement strand
TTTATTTTTCTTTATTCTGGTTCCAAAAGTTTAGCCGACCGTGGCCCTTCCCGGATTCAGATGGCGAGCGCCATCATGATGCAATAGTGGGAGGTGGCTGCCATGGTCGCGCGCTCGTTTCATTTCGTCAGCAGCGGAAACTTCGTGCTGCGTTGCATCGGATACGGAGTAGCTGCGTTCCTGGTGCTGACGGCACCGATGCTTTCCACCGATGCCCGGGCCGATATTCCCGACGAGCTTTACAAGGCGCTCAACGTCTCCAAGGACGCCACGCCCCAGCAGCTTTATGACGCGCTGGTCAAGCGGTTCTACGATCCCAAGCAGGGGGCCGGCAAAGGCAAGTTCGGCAACCTCTGGGAGCCGATCCCGATGACAAAATACTTCATGCCGCATGACTTCTACACGCCGCCGGATGTCCATATCACCGCGACCCGGCAGGAATGCGTGGAATGCCACACCTCGGTGACGCCGGGCTGGGTTCATACCTGGCAGAAGAGCGTACACGGCAATCTCGATGAGATCCGCAATCTGCCCGACAGCGATTCGCGTGCTTACAAGAAAGAGATGATCACCGAGGTCGAGACCAATCTGCGCTCGCTCGGCAAGCTCAAGGACGGCGAGGCGCTGAAGGAGGTCGGCTGTATCGACTGCCATATCGGCGTCAACGCCGAGAAGGGTAATCACAAGACCGAATTGAAGATGCCGGATGCCGCCAATTGCGGCCAGTGCCATCTCAAGCAGTTCGCCGAGCGCGAATCCGAGCGCGACACCTTGAAGTGGCCGCAGGGCCAGTGGCCGGACGGTCGCCCCTCGCACGCCCTGTCGATGCTTGCCAACGTCGAGACCGGCATCTGGGCCGGCATGCAGGAGCGCGAGGTGGCCGAGGGCTGCACCATGTGCCACACCTCGCAGAACACCTGTAACACCTGCCACACCCGGCATGAATTCTCGGTCGCCGCCGCGCGCAAGCCGGAGACCTGCTCGTATTGTCACAACGGCGTCGATCACAACGAGTTCGAGAACTACATGCTGTCGAAGCACGGCATCAACTATGCCACGCTCGGCAACACCTGGGATTGGGAGAAGCCGCTGTCGGCCGGCTACAAGGCTGCCAACCAGACCGCGCCGACCTGCCAGACCTGCCATTTCGAGTTCAACGGCGAGTTCAGCCACAACCTCGTGCGCAAGGTGCGTTGGGGCTTCAATCCGATGCAGAGCATCGCCGACAACATCAAGCATCCGTGGTTCGAGGACCGCAAGGAAGCCTGGGTGCAGACCTGCACGCAGTGCCACTCCGGCCGCTTCGCCACCAGCTATCTTGAGATGATGGACAAGGGCACCATCGACGGCATCAAGCTGGTCGAGGATGCGCGCGGTGTCATGAAGAAGCTCTACGACGATGGCCTGCTGGTCGGCCAGAAGACCAACCGTCCGGCGCCGCCCGCGCCTGACAAGGACGAGCCCGGCGGCTTCTTCGGTTTCTTCGCCTCCAAGGGCAACAACCCGACCGCCATTGATGTCGAGTTCGCCGAAATGTGGGAGCAGCACATCATGCGCCACTTCAAGGGGCTGGCGCACGTCAATCCCGGCGGCTTCACCTACACCAACGGTTGGGCCAAGCTGATCCGCAGCCTCGCCCGCATCAAGGATGCCGACACCCAGTTGCGCGAGAAGGCGGCGCTGGAAACCCGCATCGCCAAGCTGGAAGCGCGCAGCGGCAGCAAGCAGCGCCGTGGCTTCCTCGAGCTTGACACGCCGGTCAAGCAGGCGGGCCTGGCGGGTTTCGGTTTCCTCCTTGCCGGGCTTGGCATGGCCGCGGTGCTGGCCCCGCGTCGGCGGGGCAGGGGGCGCCCCGCAGTTTAAGGAGTTTGCCGTGCCGCGTTTCCTCCCCCCTAACTTGAGTGGGCGTGCCGCCATCGGCGGCGCGCTCATTTTTCTTGGGGCCGGGATGGTGGCGGCGGCGGCATGGTCGTGGACGCGGCCGCAACCGGTGCCTTACGAGCGGCAC
This sequence comes from Pseudomonadota bacterium, assembly GCA_003576765.1. GTDB lineage: Bacteria > Pseudomonadota > Alphaproteobacteria > Rhizobiales > Xanthobacteraceae > PRO6. Next base: position 20,018 of record QEVP01000035.1, on the reverse strand, counting down.
GCGGTGACGGAGGCAGCCGACGACAAGCTTGCGGCTCTCCTGGCTCTCCAGCCGGATGCCAAGGTCGAGACCTTCGACATCGCCGTGCCGGAAGCCACCGACCGCGCGGCGCGCGGCACGGTGCTGCGCGGCGCCGGCGGGGCGGCCGTGGTGGCGTGGGAAAGCGCGATCGGCGAGCCGGTGCTGCATCCAGAAATTCATCCCGACGAGGAGCGCGGCCTGATCGAGGTGTTGCGCAAGCATCTGCCGGCCGGCGCCATGGTGCTGGCGATGCCCGACACCTCGCGCCGCCTCAAGGCGTTCATCGATATCGACGCACCGCTGGCCGGCGCCGATGATGGCGCGGCCCTGATCCTGCCGGCGCCATGGCAGCGTCAGGCGGAGACGGTGCGCGACGCCGAGCGGCGCTTCACGGGCCTAAAACCCGGCGCGGGCGCTGCCGCGTTCGACGCCTTCGTCGATGCGCTGCTCGCCGACGACCGTTACGGCGTGGCCAGGCTCGCGGTGCTCGCGCAAGGCAAGCCGGCCTACGTCATCCTGCACGTCCGCGATGCCTTCTCGATCGGCGTCGCGCGACCGGACCGCTTCGCCATCGGCATTCACGATTTTCCTGCCGGCTCCCAAGTGCACGACGCGCTCAAACTGGTGCGACACTGGATGAAGGAAAAGGGGCACGCAGCCTACGTCGCCACCCCGAAGGCAAAAGACGTCACGCGCGTGTTCTTTCTTCCCGAGGCCAAGGATAAATCGACGCTGCTGGCGCGGCTGTTGCCGTTCGATGCCACCGAGCTTGGCAGCGTCGCCGGCACGGAGATCGTCTATCAGCATCGCGGCTACTGGATCTATCGGCTGCTCCCGGTCGCCGATGGAGCGAGCTGAAGTCCCCGGCCGCCCGGATCGATAATCCGTCTTTATTGGTATCGGCGTAGCGGCGCGGGAACCCGTGCACGCAGGCCGTGCTTGGTGCCAGCTTTATATTAGAATTAGAATAATGCGGAGCCATGCAATTGTCGTCGCGTGGACCTGTCTATTGCGCTGCACGCAAACCTAGCATGGTGCCACAGGGAGGACAGGGAGGTCGTGCGATGCCGCTCGCGGTCCGTCTTGATCACGGCGACAGTCGTTCGCTGCAGTTCCAGCTATTCGACCAGATCCGGTCGATGATTCTGCGGGGGCTTTTGCGCAGCGGTGAATCGTTGCCGCCGTCGCGGGTGTTGAGCGAGCAGATCGGCGTCTCCCGCAACACCGTCGTGCTGGCCTATGAGCGGCTTCTGCTCGAAGGCTACATCGAGAGCCGGCCGAGCGTCGGCACCTTCGTCTCCGGCGCGCTGCCGGAGACCGCGATTTTCACCGGCACCGATGGCTGCCGTGCGCCCGTGTTACCGGCAGGCGACAACGAGAACGACGAGGACTTTGCCGTCCGCGTGCCGCGTGCGCAGGCGGTTGTCAATCCGCGCGCCGGACTGACTTACGATTTCTGGGTCGGCCGGCCGGCCGCCGATTCCTTTCCGATCAAGGAATGGCGGCGCATCATCGACAGCAAGCTGCGCTACGCCGGCGCACGCATGACCGAGTATCAGGACCCGCAGGGGCTGCTCAGTCTGCGCCGCGCCATTGCCGAGCACGTCGGCCCGGCGCGCGGCATCACCGTGTCGCCGGACGAAGTAGTGATCGTCGGCGGCTCGCAGGACGGTCTCAATCTCGCGGCGAGCGTGCTGGCGCGCCATGTCGGCGCCTTCATCCATGAAGACCCCTGCTACCAGGGCGCGTTCTATTTGTTCGAGAGCTGCGATCTGCCATCGAGTCCCGTGCCGGTGGACGAGCACGGCCTCGACGTCGCCTGCCTGCCCGAGGTCAACCGCGCGCTCGCCTATGTCACGCCCTCGCATCAGTATCCGCTTGGCGTGACGCTGTCGCTGGAGCGGCGCATCGCACTGTTGCAGTGGGCGCGCCGCACCGGCAGCTTCATCATCGAGGACGACTACGACAGCGACTTCCGCTACGAGGGCGCGCCGCTCACCGCGCTGCGCGGCCTCGACGACCACGGCCGGGTATTTTACCTCGGCACCTTCTCGAAGTGCCTCGGCGCCGGCCTGCGGTTGGGCTACCTGATCGTGCCGCCGGCGTTCGTTGCCGCCGCACGGTCGTGGAAGACGCTGATGAGCAACGGTGAGCCGTGGCTCGAGCAGGCGGCCATGGCCGAGTTCATGGAACAGGGCGCGTTCAACCGGCACCTGCGGCGCATCCGCCAGACCTACCGGATGCGGCGCGACTGCCTGCTGCACCACCTGCGCCGGCATTTCGGCGACGTCGATATTCTCGGCACGAACGGCGGCATGCACATTGCCTGGCGTTTGCCGCCGGGCTTTCCCAGCGCCATCGAGATCGAGCGCCGCGCCGGCCGCGCCGGTGTCGGGCTCTACGGCCTGACCACCGGCGGCGCCTGTACCCAGACCGACCACCCGCGCGTCGCCGATACGCTGATCTTCGGCTTCGCGGCGCTCTCCGAGGAACGTATCGCAGCCGCAATCGCCATTCTGGCGCGCGTTCTCAACGAGACGCAGCCGACGGCCGAGGCGCGGGAGGTGGTATCGTGACCGCAAGTCTCGTCAAGATCGGACTGTCCGCGGCGACGACCGCCTTCGCGCTGTCCCTGTTTGCGATCCTTGCCGCGACGCTGGCGGCGCGCGGATCGCGGCCGGCCTTTCTGGTCGGCGCGCGCAATGCGCTCATCGTCAATTTCGCGCTGGTGACGCTTGCGGCCTTCACGGTGGTGTGGTCGTTCGTCGTCACCGACTTCTCGGTGCTCTACGTCGCCGAGAACGCCAACAGCCGCCTGCCGCTGCTCTATCGTCTCACTGCGCTGTGGGGCGCGCACGAAGGCTCGCTTCTGCTGTGGCTGTGGTATCTGTGCCTGTTCTCGGCGATTGCCGTGGCGATCGACTGGCGCAGCCATCCGCTGTCGATGCCGTGGATCATCGCAACGCTTGCCGCCGTGCAGGCCGGCTTCATCGGCTTCATCGTTTTTCTATCGAGTCCGTTCCGCGAGATCTTTCCCGCACCGCCCGAGGGCCGCGACCTCAATCCGTTGTTGCAGGACCCCGGCCTCGCCTTCCATCCGCCGCTCCTTTACATGGGCTACGTCGCCTTCTCGGTGCCGTTCGCCTTTGCCATCGCCGCCCTGATCCGCGGTCACGCCGGCGCCGAATGGGTGCGCGCGGTGCGGCGCTGGACGCTGTTCGCCTGGGCGGCGCTGACCAGCGGCATCATGCTCGGCGGCTACTGGGCCTATTACGAACTCGGCTGGGGCGGCTACTGGGCCTGGGACCCGGTGGAGAACGCCTCGTTCCTGCCGTGGCTGACCGGCACCGCCTTCCTGCACTCGATCATGGCGCAGGATCGCCGCAACATGTTCCATACCTGGAACGTGTTTCTTATCGTCACCACCTTCGCGCTGTCGCTGCTCGGCACCTTCCTGGTGCGCTCCGGCGTGTTGACCTCGGTGCATTCCTTCGCGGTCGATCCCGGGCGCGGCACCTACATGCTCGCGTTCCTCGCGGTGGTGATGGTGGCCGGCTACGGCCTCGTCATCTGGCGCGCCGAACGGCTCACCGCCGCCACGCAACTGGAAAGCGCGTGGTCGCGCGAGGCGATGCTGCTCGTCAACAACCTGTTCCTGCTCGCCGCGGCCGCGGTGGTGTTGCTTGGTACGCTGTACCCCTTGATCGTCGAGGCGGTCAGCGGCGACCGCGTCACCGTCGGCGCACCGTACTTCAACAAGGTCGCGATCCCGATGCTGGTTGCGGTGGTGTTCCTGATGGGGATCGGGCCGGTCGTGCCGTGGCGGAGCATCAAGGCGCGCCGTCTCACCGACTTCTTGCGATGGCCTGCGCTGGTCGCGCTCGTGGCGGTGGCGGTCGCGCTGCTGGCCGGCGTGCGTGAGGCGATCGGGATCGCCGCGATCGGCGCGGTGGCGTTCACGCTGGCGGCAACCGTGCTTGACTTCCGCCGTAGCGTCGCGGCGCATCGCGCGGTCGCCAAGGGCGGCTGGCTGTCGTCGGCTTGGCGGGTGATGCGCAATGCACGCCAGCGCTACGGCGGCATGATCGTGCATCTCGGCATTCTGGTGATTGCCTTCGGCATGCTGGCGTCGGGGCTGTTCCAGCAGTCGGTCATCGTTTCGCTGAAGCCCGGCGAGAGCATCGCGCTCGGGCCTTACCACGTCACCTTCCGCGGTGTCGAAAGCATTGACGGCCCGAACTACCGCGCGCGCGCCGGCCGCTTCGACGTGTCGCGCGACGGCGTGCCGGTGATGGAGATGCGCCCCGAAAAGCGCAGCTACCAGGAGCGCCAGATGGTGACGACGGAGGCCGCCATCGCCTCCAGCCTGATGGGCGATCTCTATCTGGTGCTCGGCGATGAGGCGGCGCAGGGTGCCGCGACCGTGCGTGGCTACTGGAATCCGTTGATCCTGTGGCTGTGGGTGGGCTGGCTCGTCGTTCTGGTCGGTGCCGCGGTTGCCGGCAGCGCGCGGCTGTACGGTGCGCGCACGCCCGCGGCGGCTACGGTTGCGCAGGAGCAGACGGCATGACGGTTCTGGCGCAATCGCAGGCTTCGAAGGTGCGGCCGTGGAAGCTGGTGCTCGGCGGCATCGTGGTTACGATGCTGGCGGTGCTGGCCTGGGGGCTGACGCGCGACCCGAGCTACATTCCCTCGCAGCTTGTCGGCCGCAGCGTGCCGGCGTTCGCGCTGCCGGAACTCAACGGCAAGGGCACGGTCGCGGCCGACGAACTGCGCGGCACGCCGCTGGTCATCAACTTCTGGGCGTCGTGGTGCGTGTCCTGCCGCGCCGAACATGCGCTTCTGACCGGTTTTGGCCGCGAGGTGGCGACACGCGACGATGTCCGCATCGTCGGCATCAACTATCGCGACGCGCCGGCGGCCGCCGCGCGCTTTCAGGACGAACTCGGGGCATTCTCATATCGCTCCGGTCAGGACCCGAGCGGCCGCACGGGGATCGATTTTGGCGTCTACGGCCTGCCCGAGACGTTCTTCATCGACCGCGACGGTATCGTGATGGCCCGCCATGTCGGGCCGCTGACCGAGGCGGCGCTCAAACACAACCTGAGCCTGATCGGGGTGACGCGATGAGACCGCGCCGTATCCTCGCGATGGTGCTGGTCGCCGTTCTGGCGGTGCCGACCGTGGTGGCCCCGGTGTTGACGACCCCGGCGTTGGCGCAGCCGGTCAAGCAGCAGGACGCGGTGGACAGTCGTGTGTTCGCCATCGGGGCAAAACTGCGCTGCCCGGTCTGCCAGAGCGAAACCATTCTGGACTCGCACTCGTCGTCCGCGAAGGAAATGTTGCGCATCGTCCGTGAGCAGATCGAGGCCGGGCGCAGCGATGCCGAGATCGTCGGCTATTTCCACGACCGCTACGGCGACTATGTGCTGATGCAGCCGCCGGCGCGCGGCGCCAACCATGTGCTGTGGGTGCTGCCGCTGTTGATCCTGCTGCTCGGCGGCTTCTGGCTGGCGCGCTGGCTTGGCCGGAGCCGTCGCGCCGCCGCGGCGCAGGCCGCGCCCGCGGTCGCCTTCACCGAACGGGATCTGGAGCGGCTAAAACTATGAGCGGCATTCTGACGTGGCTGATCCTGTGTGCGCTGGCGGCAACGGCCGTGCTGCTGCCGTTGTGGCTGCGCAGCGCCGACGGGCCGCTCGGCCGCGGCGCAGATGGCGACGAGCCGGAGCGGCAATGGCAGAACGAGAAGGATCGCCTCGTCGGCGAACTGCGCGACCTCGATCGCGCCTTTGCCGAAGGGCGGATCGATGAGTCGATTCACGACCGGCAGCGTGCCGCCTTGTCGGCGGATGCGGAGCGCGCGCTGGAGCGGCTGCGCCAGGCGCGGGCCTCGACCACCGCCGGCGACACTCTGCATGTGCCGCGCCGCTATCCGGTGGCGGCAGCGGCCGCTGCCGTGCTGCTGTTCGGCGTCTCGGGCGGCGCCGTGATGCTGTCGGCGCGGGGCGACATCGTACGCGGCACATCGCCCCATGCCGATGGGCGCATCCCGCTGCCGGCGGCGCAGGCCAGTGCGAACGCGGCACCCTCCGCTGCGCAAGGTTCACCGCAGGCCACCGCGCAAGCCTCTGCGCAAGCTGCTGCGCCGGCAGCGCCGGCCGGCATGCCGACGACGGCGGACGGCGCCCCCGACATCGGGGCGATGGTGCAGCGCCTCGAGGCGCGGGTGCAGGGTGGCGAGCCGACCGTCGAAGAGATGCTGATGCTCGGCCGCAGCTATCGTGCACTCGGCCGCACCGACGATGCCATTGCCGTGCTCAAGCGCGCAGCCGACCGCGAGGCGCGCACCGATACGCTGTTCGCCTACGGCGAAGTGCTGTTTCGCGACGGCGGCGAGGCGCGTCTCGACGAGGCGGCGGCGGTATTCGACCGCCTGCTGGCGCAGGCGCCGCGCATGCCCGAGGCGCTCTGGTACAAGAGCCTGACGCTGGTCAAGCGCCACAAGGTCGATGAGGCGCGCGGCATTCTGCGCGATCTCAAGGGGCTGGTTGTCGGCAATCAGGATGCGACGCGCGCCGTCGGCGAACTGCTCGCGGTGCTCGATCAGGTCGGGCCGGCGATGGCGCCGCGACCGCAATCGAATTGAGGGGAGGAACGCCATGCTCGATCGCGCAGCGGCTGTGAATGCCGTCGAAACCGTGGCCCGCCGGGCGCGGCCCGGCGTCGGCACGCCCGCGCGGCCCGACTACGATCGCCTGTTCGCCGCGAGCATCGATGCGTTGCGTCGCGAGGGCCGTTACCGGGTCTTTCATCCGCACCGGCGCATCGCCGGCCGCTTTCCGCAATCGGTGTTGCGCACGCCCACGGGGGCTGAGCGCACCATCACCGTGTGGTGTTCCAACGATTATCTCGGCATGGGGCAGCACCCCGACGTCATCGCCGCGATGAAGGCGGCGCTCGATACGCTCGGCGCCGGCGCCGGGGGCACGCGCAACATTTCCGGCAACCACGAACCGATCGTCGAGCTGGAGCGCGAACTCGCCGCGCTGCACGACAAGCCGGCGGCGCTGGTGTTTTCCTCGGGCTACGTCGCCAACGAGGCGGCGCTCAGCACGCTGGCGCGGCTGTTGCCGGATTGCGTGATCCTGTCGGACGAACTCAACCACGCCTCGATGATCCAGGGCATCCGCGCGAGCGGGGTCGAGAAGCTGATCTTCCGCCACAACGACGTGGCCCATCTCGACAACCTGCTGGCGCAACTGCCGCGAGAGCGCTGCAAGATCGTCGCATTCGAGTCGGTCTATTCGATGGATGCCGACATCGCCCCGATCGGCGAGATCTGCGACGTCGCCGCGCGCCATGGCGCGCTGAGCTATCTCGACGAGGTGCATGCGGTCGGCATGTACGGCCCGACCGGCGCCGGCGTTGCCGAGCGCGACGGCGTCGGCCATCGCGTCGATCTGGTGCAGGGCACGCTCGCCAAGGCGTTCGGCGTGATCGGCGGCTACATCGCCGGCTCCGCGCCGCTGGTCGATGCGGTGCGCTCGCATGCCAGCGGCTTCATCTTCACCAGCGCGATGCCGCCGGTGGTGGCGGCCGGCGCGCTGGCCAGCATCCGCCATCTGCGCGCCAGCGGCAAGGAGCGCATGGCGCTGCATCAGCGCGCGCGCGCCGTGGCGCTGCGGCTGAAGGCGGCCGGCCTGCCGGTGATGCCGACCGAGAGCCATATCGTGCCGGTGCTGGTCGGCGAGGCGGCGGCCTGCAAGCAGGCGTCCGATCGCCTGCTCGATGTGCACGGCATCTACATCCAGCCGATCAACTATCCGACCGTGCCGCGCGGCGCCGAGCGGCTGCGCATCACGCCGACGCCGTGCCACGACGATGCGATGATCGAGGCGCTGGTGGTGGCGCTGCGCGAGACCTGGACGGCGCTCGGCCTGCCGCTTGCAAGCGGGCGGCGGCCATGACCCGGAAGGGAAAGCGCCTGACGCTGATCGCCGCCGCCGGCGTCGTGCTGTCGCTTGCCGCGGCGCTGGCGCTCGGCGCGATGCGCGACAGCATCGTGTTCTTCCATTCGCCGAGCGAGGTGTTGGCCGGCAAGGTCGCGAAAGGCACGCAATTGCGAGTTGGCGGGCTGGTCGAGACAGGCAGCGTCGAACGGTCCCCCGAAGGGTTGGACATCCGCTTCCGCGTTACCGACAACGCCACCGCGGTCACGGTCGCCTATCACGGCATCCTGCCCGACCTGTTTCGCGAGGGGCAGGGGGTGATCGTCGAAGGCCGCTGGCAGGGCGATGCGTTCGCAGCCACCACGGTGCTGGCCAAGCATGACGAAAACTACATGCCGCGCGAGGTCGCAAGCGCGCTCGAAGCGGCTAAAGCCGCATCGAAGTGACGGACCCGGGCGAGGGGCCTCGTCCGGCAGGCCGTGGAGCCAGATTCTGCGGAACGCCGGGCGGCTTTTCTTGACATCGAATTGGCGGACTTCTTATATGCCGCCGGTTCGTCGGCAAGGGGCCCCGCCCCGCCGCGGGCCGCCGTGGCGGGGTAGCTCAGTTGGTTAGAGCACGGGAATCATAATCCTGGGGTCGGGGGTTCAAATCCCTCCCCCGCTACCAGATTATCAATCTATCTCAATATCTTAGCTGTAGATCGCCGCGACGTGGCCCAACGGTGACGATCCTGTGGCGGAACCGTGTCCTTAGGTCGGTCCTGGCACGCTGGGCGGCGGGTGGTCTATGGTGCGCTCGACGCTCTGAACGAGGCTGCCCGCACGGCCATGATTGTCGGCGCGAACGGCCTCGACAGGGCGATCCGGCGATAGCCTCAGTCACGCGCGCCGGCGGCGGGGCGCCGCCGCCTCTGTCTCGGCCGCCTCTGTCCTGGCCGACTCTGTCTTGGCCGCCCCTGTTTTGGCCGTCTTGGGCGCGGCAGCTTTTCGGGACGGCTTGTTTCTGGGCGACTTGTTTGGGGACGATTTGGAAGTCGCCACGTCCTTATGCGAGCGGCAAAGGGTGCGATACGTCTCGAACTTCACGCCATCGAGAAAATTATCGACGATCGTCGAGGTGATGCCTTCACCGTCCAGGCTGACCGGCGTTTCGTGGATGTGCTTGCGTATCAGGTAATAGATGACGGTCGAGTGGAGATGCCAGGCAAGCTCGATTTCAAGCTCGGATGGCTCCTCGCTTGCGCCGGCCTCGTTGCCGCGCAGTTCGAGCGCGATCTGCCCGAGCAGCCGGGTCACCGGCCCCTGAATGTAGCGCCGCGTCAGGTTGTTGCCCTCGAGACTGGAATGCATGGCGATGCGAATCCACGTCCTGTCGTCCACGGCGATCAGGTAGGATCGCAAAAAATCCTTCAGCCGCTCGCGCAAGGGGCGGCTCCTGTCGGCAAGGGTGTCTTCCCACGACGGATTCCAGCGCGACAGGAAGGTCTTTTCGTAGACGCGCTCGATGAGTTCTTCTTTCGAGCCGAAATAGCGATAGATCAGCGACTGCGACACGCCGAGACGGTCGGCGAGACCGCGCGTCTGGGCCCGAAATCCTTCCTCGGCAAAGAAGTCGATTGCGGTGTCGAGAATCATTCGCTCGCGCGCCTGTGGAAGAAGCCTGACGCGCTTTCGCTGGGGCGCGGTCTTCTTGCTGCTGCCTGCTTCGGTCTTTTTCAGGCTCCGTGTTTGCTTCTTCAACATCGCGTCTCTATCGCCCCGCTGGCCGCATTTGGGAAGCTTGCGCCAATTTGCCGCCGTGACCCATGCCGATGCGTACCATGACTTCTAATGCCCCAATTTACGGTGCGACTAAATAGGAAAATGGATGGACCTTGGCCGAAGGATGCCGCTTGACAACACTTTTCACTACTGAAAAGATGATCAATAAGATGGTGGTGTATCCGCCGTGCGGGTACGTTCGTGGGTCAAGGTAGTTGGGGGGACGTCAATGGCGGCCAAACGTAAGGTAGTGATTACTTGCGCGGTGACGGGGGCGATTCATACCCCTTCGATGTCTCCGCATCTCCCGATTACGCCTGACGAGATCGTTGCCGAGGCGCTGGCGGCAGCGGAGGCCGGCGCGGCCGTATTGCATCTTCACGCGCGCAACCCCGAGAACGGCCGGCCCGATCAGACGCCCGAGGCGTTCGGCCGTTTCCTGTCGCGGATCAAGCAGCAGACCGGCGCCGCCATCAACATCACCACCGGCGGCAGCCCGTTCATGCGCGTCGAGGAGCGTGTCAGGCCGGCCGAGCACTTCAAGCCGGAGGTCGCCTCGCTCAACATGGGTTCGATCAATTTCGGCCTGTTCCACCTGCTCGACCGCTACAAGGATTTCAAGCACTCCTGGGAGCCGGAATTTCTCGAATCGACGCGCGACCTGGTGTTTCGCAACTCGTTCAAGGACATCGAGTACATTCTCAAGACCTGCTACAATAACGACACGCGCTTCGAGTTCGAGTGCTACGACATCGCGCACCTCTATAACCTGAAGCATTTCCTCGATCGCGGGCTGGTCAAGCCGCCGCTGTTCGTGCAGTCGGTGTTCGGCATCCTCGGCGGCATCGGCACCCATGTCGAAGACGTGATGCACATGAAGCGGACCGCAGACCGGCTGTTCGGCGACCAGTATCGCTGGTCGGTGCTCGGCGCCGGCGCGGCGCAGATGCGGATTGCGGCGATGTCCGCGTCGATGGGCGGCAACGTTCGCGTCGGGCTCGAGGACTCGCTGTGGGCGGGGCCGGGCAAGCTCGCCGCCTCGAACGCGGAGCAGGTTCGCCTCGTCCGTTCGATCATCGAGGGCATGGGCCTCGATATCGCCTCGCCCGATGAAGCACGCGAAATCCTTGCACTGAAGGGTGCTGATCAGGTGAACTTTTAATACGCCGGTCGCGCGCGTCGAAAAGCCACCGGCGCGCGCGGCCTCCGTCAATCGCAGCTCGGGCGGCATGATGCGCTGCCGATAATCGTCAAATACGCTTAAGTTCAGCATAAGGGAGGGTGAAGATGACGAAGTTGACTCGCCGTCAGACCTTGGCGCTTGCCGGGTCCGCGGTTGCGACCTTGGCCACGCCGGCGCTCGCGCAGACCAGTCCGATCAAGATCGGCTTCGGCATGGCGCTGACCGGCGGACTGGCAGGCGGCGGCAAGGCCGCGCTGCTGGCCTATCAGATCTGGGCGGAAGAGGTGAACGCGCGCGGCGGCCTGCTGGGGCGCAAGGTCGAGCTGGTGAACTACGACGACCAGTCGAACCCCGCGACCGTGCCCGCGATCTACACCAAGCTTCTCGACATCGACAAGGTCGATCTCGTGGTCTCCGGCTACGCGACGGTGCCGACCGCTGCGGCCATGCCGGTGGTCATGCAGAAGGGCAAGGTGTTCCTGTCGCTGTTCGCGCTCGCCGCCAACGACCAGTTCCGCTACGACCGCTATTTCCAGATGCAGCCGAACGGGCCGGAGGCCAAGTTCGAGTTCTCGCGCGGCTACTTCAATCTCGCCCAGAACCTGAACCCGAAGCCGAAGACCGTGGCGCTGGTCGGCGCCGACGCCGAGTTCGGCGTGCTGGCGCTCGAAGGTGCGCGGGAGAACGCCAAGAAGGCCGGCATCAAGATCGTCTACGACCGCAGCTATCCGCCGAACACCATGGACTTCGGCTCGATCGTTCGCGCCATCAAGGCGACCAAGCCGGACCTTCTGTTCATCGGCTCCTATCCGCCGGACTCCGCCGGCATGATCCGCGCGATCCACGAGGTCGGCCTCGACGCCACCATGGTCGGCGGCGGCATGATCGGCCTGCAGTTCGCGGCGCTGAAGCAGCAGCTCGGCCCGCTGCTCAACAACGTGGTGTGCTACGACCTCTATACGCCCGAGCCGACGATGAACTTCCCGGGCGTCGTCGAGTTCCTGAAGAAGTATCAGGAGCGGGCCGAGAAGGCCGGCGTCGATCCGCTCGGCCTCTACATCCCGCCGTTCGCTTACGCGGAGATGCAGATCCTCGAGGCGGCGGTCAACGGCGTCAAGTCGCTCGACGACAAGAAGCTCGCCGACTACATCCGCGCCAACTCGTTCTCGACCGTGGTCGGCGACATCAAGTTCGGCGATCGCGGCGAGTGGGCCAAGCCGCGGATTCTGTTGATCCAGTATCGCGGCATTGTCGGCAACGACGTCGAGCAGTTCAAGCAGGCCGGCAAGCAGGTCATCATCGACCCGCCGCAGTTCAAGTCCGGCGATCTGGTCGTGCCGTTCGAATCGGTCAAGCGCTAGCGAGGTCGCCCGGCTCCGGCACCGCCGGGGTCGGGCTTCTCCCGCCTTGATCGACCATCTCAGGATCAACCGCTGTCCAACCCGCTTGCCGGCGGCCAAGCCGGGGGCTGGAATAGCTGGGGTGACATATGACGTTTAGTCTCGATCTGTTCTCGAACGCCATCGTCTCAGGCATTCTGCTCGGCGGCTTCTATTGTGCGATCGCGGTCGGCATCACCATCGTTTTCGGCATGCTCGACATCGTCAACATCGCCCACCCGGCCTTCATCATGACGGGTGGTTTCATCGCCTATTTCGCCAATACCCAGTTCGGCATCGACCCGCTCGCGGCCTGTGCGATCGCGATGATCCCGGCCTACTATCTGGGTCGGCTGCTCTACCGATTCTATAACGTGGCGTTCGAGAAGAGAGGCGAGGAATCGCTGCAAGGGCTCGCGTTCTTCTTCGGCCTCCTGTTCATCATCGAGGTCGCGCTGCTGTTGATCTTCGGCGTCGATTACCGCTTCGTCGAGGCGCCCTATATCGGCCCGACCATCGAGATCGGCTTCATCTCGATTCCCTGGCGCCTGCTCATTCCGCTCATCGTCGGCCTCGGCCTGGTGCTTGTCATCATCGCGTTTCTGTCGCGCACCTTCATCGGCAAGGCGATCCTCGCGGTCTCGCAGGATCCGCTCGCCCTGCGCCTGGTCGGCGGCAGTCCGGTCAAGGTCAAGGAGGTCGCGTTCGGGCTGTCGATCGCCACCGCCATCCTTGCCGGCGCGCTGTTGATCATCATCCAGCCGATCGAGCCGTCGTTCGGCCGCGACTTCATCGGCCGGGTGTTCTGCATCACGGTGCTTGGCGGCATGACCAGCCTGCCCGGAACGATCGTGGCATCGATGATCCTCGGAGTCTCCGAAAGCCTGACCTCGACGTTCCTCGGCCCCTCGTGGTCGCCGGCGATTGCCTTCGGTCTGCTTCTGATCACCCTCGCTGTGCGGCCTGTCGGGATTTTTGGACGATGACTTCCCCATCCATCACCGCATCCGGGGCCAAGGCGCGCGCGTCGTCGTCCCTGGGCTTTCCGCTGATCCTGCTGATTTGCGTCGTCAGCAGCGCCGTTCTTTATTTCGGGCTCAGCCAGCTCGACTCGTCCTATGCCTTCCTCGCCGCCTATACCGTGCTGCAATTCGTGGCGCTGGCGACGGCGTGGAACATCCTCGGCGGCTACGCGGGCTACGTGAACTTCGGCGTCGCCGCCTTCTTCGCCACCGGCGTCTATACCAGCGTCATCATCTACAAGACGGTGCAGTGGCCGCTATTGGTCACCATCCCGGTCGCCGCGGCGGCCGCCGGGCTGCTCGGGCTCGGCATGGGCTACCTGACGTTGCGGTTGCGAGGGGTGTTCTTCTCGATCGCGACGCTGGCGCTCGCCGTGGTGCTCAATACCATCGTCGTCAACTGGTCGTTCGTCGGCGGCTCGCGCGGCGTCTATGTCATGCGGCCGCAGGAGATCATCCTGTTCTCCAGCTACGAGCGCTACCTGTTCGTCGTCATGCTGGTGCTTGCCATCGGCTCGGTGCTGATTGCGCGCACAATCGAGAACTCGTGGCTCGGCCGCGGCCTTGCCGCGCTCAAGGACGACGAGATGGCCGCCGAATGCGCCGGCGTGCCGTCGCTGCGGATGAAGCTGATCGCCACGACGATCAGCGGCGCGCTGCTCGGTGCCGCCGGAGCGCCGTTCCCGTTCTTCGTCACCTATGTCGATCCGCCCACTGCCTTCAGCCTGTCGATCGCGGTGAATGCGATCGCCATGCCGCTGATCGGCGGGACGGCGACGTGGCTCGGCCCGGTGATCGGGGCGCTCTTGCTCGGGACGTTCCAGCAGATCGCTACCGTGACGATCTCGTCGGCGCTCAACCTGCTGATCGTCGGCGTCGTCCTGGTCATCTTCATCACGGTGGCGCCCAACGGAATTATCGGCTTCGTCAAGGATCTGCGGGAGAAGCGCCGATGAGTAACGCGCCCGTCCTGACATCGCGCGGTCTGACCAAGCGCTTCGGCGGCTTCGTCGCGCTGAGGGAAATCGACTTCGCCCTCGCCAGCGGGGAGCGCGTCGGCCTGATCGGCCCCAACGGCTCCGGCAAGAGCACGTTCGTCAACTGCCTTACCGGCGCGCTGCAGCCGGAGGAGGGGGCGGTCACGTTCAAGGGGGTCGATATCACCCGGATGGCGGCGTGGCAGCGGGCCCGGCTCGGTCTGGCCCGCAGCTTCCAGATCCCGCGGCCGTTCCGCGGGCTGACGGTTCGCGAGAACATCGAGGTGCCGCTCGCCTTTGTCTCCGGCCTCTCCAGCCAGGCCGAGCTTGAGACCAGGGCGGAGGAGACGCTGGAGCGCGTCGGATTGCTCGCCAAGTCCGCGTCGAGCCCGAAAAACTTGAGCCAGGTCGAGCTGCGCAAGCTCGAACTCGGCCGGGCGCTGGCGGCGCAGCCGGAAGTGCTGATTGCCGACGAAGCGATGGCGGGCCTGTCGGATTCGGAGGTGGACGAGATCCTCGAGTTGCTGATGCAGCTCAATACCAAGGGCATCGGCATCATCCTCATCGAACACATCATGCGCGCGGTGATGCGGTTCTCGCAGCGCGTCGTCGTGATCGTGGCCGGCAGCAAGATCGCCGATGGCGATCCGCAGGACGTGATGCAGCATCCCGAAGTGGTGAGGGCGTACCTTGGGCAATAGTCTGTCGATCGAGAATGTCAGCGCCGGCTACGGATCGGTCACGGTCCTGTCCGACGTCAGCGTTCACGCGGGCGACGGCGAGACCGTCGTGCTGCTGGGCACCAACGGCAACGGCAAGACCACGCTGATGCGCTGCATCACCGGGCAGGTGGTGCCGTCGCGCGGCACCATCGTCGCGGAGATCGACGGCGAGCGCCACAACCTGATCGGGCTTTCGACCGAGGAGATCGTCGATCTCGGCATCTCGCTGGTCCCCGAGGGGCGCAGGCTGTTTCCCCGGCTGACGGTGGAGGAGAACCTGACGCTCGGCGCCTATCGCCAGTCGGCGCGCGAGCGCATCGCCGCCAGCATGGATTTCTGCTTCGAGGTGTTTCCGCGGCTGAAGGAGCGGCGCACGCAGCTTGCCGGCTCGATGAGCGGCGGCGAGCAGCAGATGCTGGCGCTGGCGCGCGCCCTGATGGCAAGCCCAAAGATTCTGCTGATCGACGAGCCGTCGGTCGGCCTCGCCCCCATTCTCGTCGCCCGCATGATCGACAAGATCGCCGAACTGAAGACCGCGCTCGGCCTCACGGTGATGATGGCGGAGCAGAATTTCGAGCAGGCGGCGCGGATCGCCAATCGCGGCTACGTCCTCGTTCACGGTCAGGTGGCGTTCGCCGCCGACAGCGTTGACGACCTGCGCAACAGCGATGTCGTGCGCCGGCTCTATCTCGGGGTCGGCTAGCGTCCCAACCCGAAGTTCACATTCCATCTTGTTGAATATGGAGAAGACGATGCAGATCAAAGTAAGCCGGGAAGCGATTGCCGAAGCGCACGGCAAGCTGTCGAATTGGGGACGCTGGGGCAAGGACGACCAGATCGGCACGTTGAACTTCGTCACCCCCGATCTGGTCGCACGGGCGGCCACGCTGGTGAAGAAGGGCAAGGTGTTCGGCATGGGCATTCCGCTTGGCCCCACCGGCCCGCAGAGCGGCCTGTTCGGCGGGCGCTGGAATCCGATCCACACCATGCTCGCGACCGGCACCGACGCCATCGCCGGCGTGCAGGACGACGTCGCCAACATGCGCTACGCCGACGATGCCATCAACATGCCGGTGCAGTCGGCGACCCACTGGGATTCGCTCGGCCACGTCTTCTATAAGGACAAGATGTATAACGGCCACGACGCCAAGCACGTCGACAGCCGCGGCGTGCACCGGCTCGGTATCGAGCACACGCGCGACCGCATGGTCGGGCGCGGCGTGCTGCTCGACGTCGCCCGCTATAAGGGCGTCGAGTCGCTCGACGACGGCTACGGCATCTCCAACGATGAGCTGGATGCGGTGGCGGCCAAACAGGGCGTGACGATCGGCAAGGGCGATTTCGTCATCATCCGCACCGGCCACATGGAGCGCTGCCTGAAGAACAACGCCTGGGGCGGCTATGCCGGCGGCGATGCGCCGGGCGTCAAGTTCGAGAACTGCTACTGGTGCCACGAGAAGGAAATCGCGGCGATCTGTTCCGACACCTGGGGCGTCGAAGTGCGGCCGAACGAGACGCCGGAAGTGGCGCAGCCGTGGCACTGGGTGGTGATCCCGGCGATGGGCCTGACCATGGGCGAGATCTTCTTCGTCAAGGAGCTGGCCGAGGATTGCGCCGCCGACGGCGTCTACGAGTTCATGTTCTGCGGCCCGCCGCTGGTGATCACCGGCGGCACCGGTTCGCCGATCAATCCGCTCGCGATCAAGTAGCGCCCGGGTGAAAACGAAAAAGCCCGGGTCATACCGGGCTTTTTCCATTTGAGTGTTTTCGAGCGAAGCATGCCCTCGGGCTTGACCCGAGGGTGGGCACCGGCCTACGCCGGCCAGAGCCGGCTTCGGTCGGCGCCGGCCGGTTCGCGTGAAGAAAACGCGTCGAAACAAAACCGAAGAGCTTTGCTTTTGATTCCATCAGAAGCAAAGCTCTAGCGGAGTGGGGGGAGACAAGGGCCATGCTGAAGACCAACAATCCGCAAACCATCGCGCCGCCGGCGGCGTTTTACAGCCACAGCGTCGAGGTGCCGCCGAACGCGCGCTGGCTCTACACCGCCGGTCAGGTCGGGATGCGGCCGGACGGTACGCTGCCTGAGGGGTTCGAGGCCCAGCACGAGCAGATCTGGCAGAACACGCTCGCCATTCTCGCCGAGGCCGGCATGGGGCCGGAGGATATCGTTCGGCTCAACGTCTATACGACCGACCCGTCCGGGCTAAGATTCCTCAAGCCGCATCGCGAAAAGTATCTCAAGCCCGGCCATGTGCCGCCATCGACCTGGGTGGTGGTGCGCCAGTTGGCGCGGCCGGAATGGGTGGTGGAGATGGAGACCATTGCCGCGAAAGCCTGATTGGACTATTGCCGACGGACAAAGACCCGTTCGGCAGCGGCGGCAAGCGGAGAACAAGCGGTGAGCAACACTTCTATCGGCCAGTCCCTGCGCAGCCGGCTGGATTACCAGCCGATCCATCGGCGGCCGCGCCTGCGGTTGCCGGGCGGCGCGCGGGTTGCGGTCTGGACCATCGTCAACATCGAGAACTGGCGGCCGGAGGCGGCGATGCCGCGCACCGTGCTGCCGCCGCCGATGGGGCAGCCGATGCTGCCGGACCTGCCGAACTGGGCCTGGCACGAATACGGCATGCGCGTCGGCTTCTGGCGCTTCGTCGATGTGCTGGCCTCGCGCGGGCTCAAGGCGACCTTTGCGCTGAACGGCTCATGCTGCGAACTCTATCCGCAAGCCTGTCAGGCGGCGCTCGATGCTGGCTGGGATTTCATGGGGCACGGCTTCGTCCAGCAGCCGATGCACCGCACCGACGATCAGAAGGCGGCGATTGCCGCCACCGTCGAGGCCATCAAGGCGTTCACCGGCAAGCCGCCGCGCGGCTGGGAAAGCCCGGGTCTCACCGAGACCGACGAGACGCTCGATCTTCTGGCCGAGGCCGGCATCGAATACGTCGCCGACTGGGTGCTGGACGATCAGCCGCTGGCGCTCAAAACCCGCACCGGCAGTATCGTGTCCGTGCCCTACACCGTCGAGATCAACGACGTGGTGATGACGGCGGTGCAGCGCATGCCGTCCGACGAGATTTTGCGCCGCGGCCGCGACCAGTTCGACCGCCTTTATTTGGAAGGCGAGGACGCCCCGCGCGTGATGGCGATCTCGATCCATCCCTATCTCACCGGCGTGCCGCACCGGATCAAGTATCTGGAAGCGCTTTACGACTACATCCTCGGCCACGAGGGCGTGGTGATGTGGACGGGCGCCGAGATTCTCGACTGGTACAAGGCCGAAACCGGGATGACCGGGCCTTCAGCGGGCTGAAGCGTTTTCACGCGCCCGCGCTCGACAATCCAGGGCTTCGCTTCGCGATTGCATCGAGCGGTGAAACGCTCTAGCCGCTTGTCGAAATCGCGCCTATGATTGCGCCGGCCCTCCGGCTGCCCATTGCGTCAGCGTCCGCCGCGCGGCAGCAGCGTTGCGACGATCGAGGCATCGAGCTTTTCGAACTGCGCAAGGCCGATCAGATCGTAGAGCTCGGCGCGGGTCTGCATGTCGCCGACCATCGCCTCGGTCGATCCGTCGCGGGCAAGCGTTGCGTAGAGTTTTTCCTGTGCCTTGTTGGCGACGCGCAGCGACGACACCGGCCAGATCACCATCCGGTAACCCATGGCCTCGAACTCGGCAGCGGTGAAGAACGGCGTGCGGCCGAATTCGGTCATGTTGGCAAGCAGCGGCACGCCGGGCATGCGTGCTGCAAACGCGCGGAACATTTCGGCGGAGGTCAGCGCCTCGGGGAAGATGGCGTCGGCGCCGGCCTGCATGTAGAGCTGGGCGCGCGCCACCGCGCCGTCGATGCCTTCGCTCGCCGCCGCATCGGTACGCGCGATCACGTAGAGGTGACGCCGGGCCTTGGCGGCGGCGGCCACCTTCGCCGCCATGTCCTGAGGCGCGGCCAGTTTCTTGTCGTTGAGATGGCCGCATTTCTTCGGCAGCAACTGGTCCTCGATATGCACCGCGCCGGCGCCGGCATCCTCGAAGCTGCGCACCATGTGCATCACGTTGAGCGCTTCGCCATAGCCGGTGTCGCCGTCGACCACCACCGGCAGTCCGCTCGCGCGTGCCACCTGTCGGATGAAGAACGCCACCTCGTCCACCGTGATGATGCCGAGGTCCGGCAGCCCCATCGACGCGGTCATTGCCGCGCCCGACAGGTAAACGGCGGAGAAGCCGGCCGCTTTCGCCTGCAGCGCGGCCATGCCGTTGTGGGTGCCGGGAATCTTCACGATGCCGCCGCCGGCGAGCAGCGCGCGGAAGCGCTGGCCGGCGGAGCCCGACGGGCAGTCGGCTGCAACGAGATAGGGCATGCTGGTGCTCCGTTAAGCAGCGCGCGCCGAGCCGGCGCGGCCGCGTGCCTCGATCGGCACGAAGGCAAGGTTCTCCGGCCCGACATAGTTGGCGGAGGGGCGGATGATCTTGTTGTCCTGACGCTGCTCGATGACGTGCGCGCTCCAGCCGGAGGTGCGCGCGATCACGAACAGCGGCGTGAACATCGCTGTCGGCACGCCCATCATGTGATAGGAAACGGCGCTGAACCAGTCGAGGTTGGCGAACATCTTTTTGGTGTCGGCCATCACCGCCTCGATCCGGTCGGCGATCTCGAACATCTTCATCGATCCCGCCTCGCGCGACAGCTGCCGCGCCACCTCCTTGATCACCTTGTTGCGCGGGTCGGCGACGGTATAGACCGGGTGGCCGAAGCCTATCACCACCTCTTTGGCCGCGACGCGGCGACGGATGTCGGCTTCCGCCTCGTCGGCGTCGGCGTAGCGCTTCTGGGTCTCGAAGGCGACCTCGTTGGCGCCGCCGTGCTTTGGCCCGCGCAGCGCGCCGATCGCGCCGCTGATGGCCGAATACATGTCCGACCCGGTGCCGGCGATCGAGCGGGCGGTGAAGGTCGAGGCGTTGAACTCGTGCTCGGCGTAGAGAATGAGCGAAGTGTGCATCGCCCGCACA
>QEVP01000034.1 GCA_003576765.1 Pseudomonadota bacterium | reverse complement strand
AGTTCTATCTCCGCCCTCTAGGCACGCGTGAATCGGTGTCGGTCTTACCGGCACGATCACCAAAGTCCGGGAAAAATTCTCCAGCGCACCTCCGCGGCATATTTTTCGTAACCGGGAAGCTCCGCGTGAAGCAGACGGTCTTCCCAGGAGGTCCGCACAAGCAACAGGGCCGAGGCAATGGCGGCGGGTATCGTCGCCCAATAGGAAGCAAGTGCGATGGCCATGCCGAAGAACATCAGGATGGCAGCGAGATATCCGGGGTGCCGGACGAACCGATAAGGTCCCGTATCGATCACGCGCTGATGGCGTTCCGATTGTATCCTGACGCCCGGTTCGAAGAACGGATTCACCGCCTGCGCCCAGCCGGTGATCGCAATTCCTCCCACATAGGCGGCGTAGCCGAGAATGACGGCCCAGAGCGGCACCGGCGACCAATGCATGCGCCCCGCGTCGAAAGCGGCGATCGGCACAATGGCGACCATGGTCGGCAGCATGACCGACAGGAGCGCCTTGTCCCAGCCCTTGGTGCCTGGCTGAAAGCGGCTGCGTGCGCGGAAGATCACGGGATTGACGCGCGCGAGAATGGCCGCGCTGGCTGCGAACGCCGCCAGCGAGACGGCAACGAAAATCCAGCCTTTGTCCCAGGTGACGCTGCCTGCCGGCAAAAAAAGCAAAATCAACAACGCCAGCGGCAGGCCGATCGCGTAGCCGACGGCCTTTGCCGGCGACATTGATTGCGGTTCTTGAGGCGCTGTCATGGCCGGTTCAGAATCCCGCTCAATTCAATGAAGGGTAACACGCAATAATCCGCGCCTTTGCCTGCGCTATCGAATTGGCTCTTATGCAATCGTGCGCTGCATGAGAGGCGCAGTCTGGTCGCGGCTGTCCCACCCGCACATCTGCAGCGTTTCGCGCATATGTTCCGGAACCGGCGCGGTGACGGCAATCGCCTCCTTGTTCTTGTAGAGCGGCACAACAATCTCCCGCGATTGCAGATGCAGACCCGGCCCGCCTGTGCGCGGCGCGTTGCCGTAGATCGTGTCGCCATAGATCGGCCAGCCCATCGCCGCGCAATGCACGCGCAATTGATGGGTGCGCCCGGTCAGCGGTTCCAGCTTGAGCCACGTCAGTCCGTCGCCGCGTCCCTCCACGCGCCAGCGCGTCTGTGACGGTGCGCCGTCGGGGTCGGGCTTCTGCCACCAGCCGCGTTCGGCGTTGAGGCGGCCGAGCGGAATGTCGATGGTTCCCTCGTTCTCGTCGGGGCCGCCCTCCACCACCGCCCAATAGGTCTTGGCAATCTTGCCATGCTTGAACAATAGTCCGAGCGTCGCCGTTGCCTTGCGGTGGCGGCCGAGCACCAGGCAGCCGGAGGTATCGCGGTCGAGCCGATGCGCCAGCACCGGCGGGCGCGGCAGGCCGAACCGCAGCGCGTCGAACGAGGCTTCGAGATTGGGGCCGCCCTTGGGGCCGCGATGCACGGCGATGCCGGGCGGCTTGTCGATCACCAGCATCAGGCCATCGCGATGCAGCACGCGGGCCAGCATTTCTTCAGCGGAAGGTTGGGGGGTGTCCATGTGATTGCTTTAGGGCGGCTTTCGTTTGCGCGCCGAAACGGCTAACACACCTGTGACATGAGCGACAGCGAGACGAACCAACCGAAACAAAGCTGGTGGCGGCGGCTCTCCGGCGGGCTGAAGCGCACCTCGACCTCGCTCGGCACGGCGGTCGCCGACCTCGTGGTGAAGCGCAAGCTCGACCGTGCCATGCTCGACGACATCGAGGACGTGTTGCTGCGCGCCGATCTCGGCACCGAGGTCGCGGTGCGCATTGCCGAGGCCATCGGCGAGGGGCGCTACGACAAGGCGATCTCGTCCGACGAGGTCAAGGCGGTGGTCGCCACCGAGGTCGAGAAGGTGCTGGCTCCGGTGGCGCGGCCGCTCGCCATCAGTGCTACGAAAAAGCCGTTCGTGATTCTGATGATCGGCGTCAACGGCTCGGGCAAGACCACCACCATCGGCAAGCTGGCCGCAAAGTTTTCAGCCGAGGGCCGCAAGGTGGTGCTGGCGGCGGGCGACACGTTTCGCGCCGCCGCCATCGAGCAACTGAAAATCTGGGGCGAGCGCACGGCTTGCGAGGTCGTCGCCCGTACGCAGGGCGCGGACGCCGCCGGCGTGGTGTTCGAGGCGATGGATGCCGCCAAGGCGGCCGGTGCCGACGTGCTGCTGATCGACACGGCCGGGCGATTGCAGAACAAGGCCGAATTGATGGACGAACTGCACAAGGTGGTGCGCGTCATCAAAAAGGCCGATGCCGAGGCGCCGCACGCGGTGCTATTGGTGCTCGATGCCACCGTCGGGCAGAACGCGCTGTCGCAGGTCGAAGCCTTCAGCAAGACCGCCGGCGTCACCGGCCTCGTCATGACCAAGCTCGACGGCACCGCGCGCGGCGGCATTCTGGTCGCGCTGGCCGAGAAGCACAAATTGCCGGTGCATTTCATCGGCGTCGGCGAGGGCATCGACGACCTTGCCCCGTTCGCCGCGCGCGATTTCGCCCGCGCCATCGCAGGAATCGAGGTAGCGAACGAGACATGAGCAAGCCCGCGCCGCATCCGCTGTTCAAGCTCGCGACCGAACTGGGGCCGCTGGTGATCTTCTTTGTCGCCAATGCGAAATTCGGCCTGTTCGTGGCGACCGCGGTGTTCATGGCGGCGGTGGTCGTGGCGGTCGCGGCGTCCTACGCGGTAACGCGTCACGTCCCGGTAATGGCGCTGGTGACGGCTTTCGTGGTGATGGTGTTCGGCGCGCTGACACTCTACCTGCACGACGAAACGTTCATCAAGATGAAGCCGACCATCATCTACGCGCTGTTCGCCGCGGCCCTTGGCGGCGGGCTGCTGGTGGGGCGCTCGTTCATCGCAATTCTGTTCGATCAGGTGTTCGACTTAACAGTGGCCGGCTGGCGCAAGCTGACGCTGCGCTGGGCGGTGTTCTTCGTGGCGATGGCGGTGCTGAACGAAATCGTCTGGCGCACCCAGACCACCGATTTCTGGGTCGCCTTCAAGCTGTTCGGCTTCGTGCCGTTGACCATGATCTTCGCCATCGCGCAGATGCCGCTGATCAATCGCGAAACGCGCCCCCACCCTTCCCCTCCTCCGCTTGCGGGCGAGGGATAAAGGGAGGGGGCCGCGGGGATCGTCAGCTCTTCTGCCGGGCGATCACCCTGTCCTTGATGCCGTCATAGGTCTTCTGCGGCACCACCTTCTTGTGCACGAGGTCGTCCTTGCCCTTGTACGGGCGGTTCTTGATGATCGCCGCCGAATAGGCCTTGCCGATGCCGGGCAGCGCCTCGAGCTCCTCGGCGCTGGCCGAGTTGAGGTCTGTCAGGGTGTTCTTCGCCGCGGGCGCCATCATCTTCGACGACGGCGCCATCTTGTTGGGAGCGGGCGCCATCTTGGTGGCCGGTGCAGGCTGGCTGGACGACGGCGTGGTCTGCGTCGATTGCGCCATAGCCGGTGCGGCCAGAAGGCCAAGCGCGAGCACCGATGCGGTCAGGGGAGCAAGAAAGAACCTTTGCATGGATTGTCCCTCCAAAGGACGGGTCATGAGGGCCGACAGGCTACAGGCCCATTCGTGGCGAGGCCATGGCCGTCTCATGAACGCCGCCTGAACGGCACGACTATTTTTACTTGCAGGGCGACGCTCAGGAGCCGGTGGCGCGGGCCTTAGTGAGGGCCTTGGTGAGGGCCTTGGCGCGGGCCTTGGCGATCGCCGGCTTCAGCACCGTCTCGATGTTCTCCGGCGTGATGCCGCCGACCAGTTTTGCGACGATGGTGCCGTCGCGGCCGACCACGAAGGTTTCAGGCACGCCATAGACGCCCCACTCGATCGCGGCGCGGCCGTTGCCGTCGACGCCGACGATGGCGAACGGGTTGCCGTAGCGGCCGAGGAAACGCCGCGCGTTGTCGGCGGCGTCCTTGTAGTTGATGCCGATCATCTGCAACTCCCTGTCTTCGGCGAGTTGCACCAGTAGCGGCGCCTCGGCGTGGCAGGGCACGCACCACGAGGCCCAGACGTTGACCAGGCTGACCTTGCCCTTGAAGGCGCTCGGGTCGAGGCCGGGCACGGGAGTGCCGTCGGCGACGAGGCCGTCGAGCGCCGGCAGCGCGGTCGGCGGCACCTCGCGTCCGATCAGCGCGGAGGGAATGCGCGAGGGATCGCCGGAGCCGAGCCGGAACCAGAACAGGGCGGCAAGCACGGCGAAGGCGATCAGCGGCAGCGCCACCCAGAAGGAGCGGCGGCGCCCCGGGCGGCGCAGGTCGGTATCGGCGGTCATGGCGCGGCGGTTTTGCCACGCGCGGAGCGGCGCGTCACGCCGCTCGCCTCCAGTTCACGCAATGTTGCGGTCTGGCGCCGGTGATCCCACGCGACCCAGACGATCAGCGCGCCGATCACGCCGGCGACGACGGCGTAGGAGCCGACGATGAATGTAGCGTAGGGGCCGAACATCACGCCGCTCCCTGCGCCGCCTGCATCATCCGCAAGGACCGGATGCGGCGGCGGAGAATTTCGTTGCGCATGGCGGCGAGATGCAGCGTGACGAACAGGAGTGAAAACGCCACCCCCATGGTCAGCAGCGGGATCAGAAACGCGTTGTCGAGCGCCGGCCCGCCGGCGCGCAGGACCGACGCCGGCTGATGCAGCGTGTTCCACCAGTCCACCGAGAATTTGATGATCGGCAGATTGATGGCGCCGACCAGCGTCAGGATCGCCGCCGCGCGCGCCGCGCGTGCCGGATCCTCGACCGCGCGCCACAGCGCGATCAGGCCGAGATACATCACGAACAGCACCAGCACCGAGGTCATGCGGGCGTCCCATTCCCAGTAGGTGCCCCACATCGGCCGGCCCCACAGCGAGCCGGTGACCAGCGCGAGAAAGGTGAAGGCCGCGCCCAGCGGCGCCGCCGCCTGCGCCGAGACGTCGGCGAGCGGGTGGCGCCACACCAGCGTGCCGAGCGCGGACAGGCTCATCACCCCCCACACGAACATCGCCAGCCACGCATTGGGCACATGGATGAACATGATCTTGACGGTCGCGCCCTGCTGATAGTCGTCGGGCGCGGCCAGCGACTGCTGCAGGCCGATGGCGAGCGTCACCGCCGTTGCCAGCGCAAGCCATGGCAGCACGCGCTCGACGAGCTTGAGGAAGCGGGTGGGATTGGCGAGGTCGATAACGGCCATGGCGATCCTGGCGGCAGAGGACTATCGCGCGGCTGCGCGATGGATGGGGCGGATTGATCGACGCAGCCGCCGCATTGTCAATCCATCCGTTGCCGCAGGCAGGCGGCGGCGGCGAAGGGGCCGATGACGAAGCTTGCAAGCGACAGCGCGCACAGAATCGAGAACGGCGTGCCGAACGACAATGGCCCGGTGATGGCGGCCGTTGAGGCGGCGACGCCGAAGATCAGCACCGGGATCGACAGCGGCACCACAATCACGGCGAGCAGCAGCCCGCCGCGATGCAGCGTGACGGCGAGCGCGGCGCCGATCATCCCGGTGAAGGTCAGGGCCGGCGTGCCGGCGATCAGCGTCAGCGCCACCGCGGCGGTGGCGAGAAGGTCGAGGTTGAGCAACAGCCCGAGCGCCGGCGTGATGACGATCAGCGGCACGCCGGCGGTGAGCCAGTGCGCGACCGCCTTGGTGGCGCAGGTCAGTTCCAGCGGCGTCCGGCTCATCACCAGAAGGTCGAGCGAGCCGTCCTCGCTGTCGGCGAGGAACAGTCGGTCGAGCGTCAACAGGCTCGCCAGCATCGCACCCAGCCACAGGATTGCCGGGCCGAGCCGCCGCAGCAGCGCCAGGTCGGGGCCGAGCGCGAACGGCATCAGCACCACGACGGTGAGGAAGAACAGCATGCCGATCAGCGCCCCGCCGCCGACGCGCAGCGCGACGCGGATATCCCGTCGCAACAATGCGGCGAGCGCGCTCACGGCACGGCCTCGATGGCCGGGCCGATGTGCAGGGTGGTGGCCGGAATGCCGAGCGGGCCGTGGGTCGCGGCGACGATCAGGCCGCCTTCCGCAAGGTGGTGCGCCATCAGCCCGGCGAACGCGGTCTGGCCCGCGGCATCGAGCGCGGCCGTCGGCTCGTCGAGCAGCCACAGCGGCCGGCGCAGCACCAGCAGGCGCGCGATCGACAGCCGCCGCCGCTGGCCGGCGGACAGATACGCGGCCGGCAGGTGGGCGATGGCGTTCAGTCCCACCGCGTTCAGCGCAGTCTCCGGATCGCTCATGGTACCGCCGGGAAAGTCGCGGAAAAACAACAGGTTTTCCATAACGGTCAGGGCCGGCTTGAGGGCGTCGCGGTGGCCCAGATAGTGCGCCTGTTCGGCCAGCGTCAATTCGCCCTCGCCGCCATGCAGCACCACCTTGCCGTCCGCCGCCGGCAACAGTCCGGCGATCAGCCGGAGCAGCGAGGTCTTGCCGGCGCCGTTGCGGCCGGTGACCGCAAGCGCTGTCCCGGCGCTCACGGCGAAATCGAGTCCGCAGAACACCTCGCGGCCGCCGCGCATGCAGCGCAAGTCCGTGCCCGTCAGCCGCAATTCCCGGACTTTCACGATGGTTTCGCCCCTTGCCGAACGCTGGGAGATGGCCGACACAGGCCCTGCCTACAATAGCTGACTGCGCTGCACCATTGTCGTGTGGCGGCGCGCCTGGAAACATTCTATAGACTGCCGCCTGACGCAGCCGCCCCGCTTGCCGTCCGTCGCGGCGCGCCTCGGCGCGCACGATGATACCCCTCGCCGGGTGCTCACTTTCGAACCGGGATTGCCTGCAATGACCTCCATCGACAGCTTCAAGTGCCGCAAGACCCTCAAGGTCGGCGCCAAGACCTACGTCTACTACAGCCTGCCCACGGCGGAAAAGAACGGCCTGAAGGGCATTTCGCGGCTGCCCTATTCGATGAAGGTGCTCCTGGAGAACCTGCTGCGCAACGAAGACGGCCGCTCGGTGACCAAGGACGACATCCTGGCGGTGGCGAAGTGGCTGAAGAAGCGGACCCTCGAGCACGAGATTGCCTTCCGTCCGGCCCGGGTGCTGATGCAGGACTTTACCGGCGTGCCGGCAGTGGTCGATCTCGCCGCCATGCGTAGCGCGATGGAGACGCTGGGTGGAGAGCCGGCCAAGATCAATCCGCTGGTGCCGGTCGATCTGGTCATCGACCACTCGGTGATCGTCAATTTCTTCGGCAGCAACACCGCGTTCGCCAAGAACGTCAGCGAGGAATACAAGCAGAACCGCGAGCGCTACGAGTTCCTCAAGTGGGGCAAGGGCGCCTTCTCCAACTTCTCCGTGGTGCCGCCGGGCACCGGCATCTGCCACCAGGTCAACCTCGAATATCTCGCCCAGACGGTGTGGACCCGGAAGGAGAAGATGACGGTCGGCCGCAAGACCGGCACCTTCACCATGGTCAACGGCCTCGCCGTGCTCGGCTGGGGCGTCGGCGGCATCGAGGCGGAAGCGGCGATGCTCGGCCAGCCGCTGTCGATGCTGCTGCCGGAGGTGGTCGGGTTCAAGCTCAAGGGCAAGCTCAAGGAAGGCGTGACCGCCACCGACCTGGTGCTGACCGTGACACAGATGCTGCGCAAGCTCGGCGTGGTCGGCAAGTTCGTGGAGTTCTACGGCCCCGGCCTCGACGATCTGTCGGTGGCCGACAAGGCGACCATCGCCAACATGTCGCCGGAATATGGCGCGACGTGCGGCTTCTTCCCCGTTGACGCCGCCACCATCGACTACCTCAAGACCACCGGCCGCAAGGCGGCGCGCATCGAACTGGTGACGAAGTACGCCAAGGCGCAGGGCCTTTACCGCACCGCGGCCTCGCCCGACCCGGTGTTCACCCAGACGCTGGCGCTCGACCTCGGCGACGTGGTGCCGTCGATGGCCGGCCCGAAGCGGCCGGAAGGGCGCGCCGCGCTGGAGACCATCCCGGCCGGTTTTCGCGCCGCGATGGAGACCGAGTACAAGAAGACCGGCGACATCGCGACCCGCTACAAGGTCGAGGGCCGCAACTTCGATCTCGGCCATGGCGACGTGGTGATCGCCGCCATTACCTCCTGCACCAACACCTCCAACCCGAACGTGCTGATTGCCGCCGGCCTGCTCGCGCGCAACGCTGCCGCCAAGGGCCTCAAGGCCAAGCCGTGGGTCAAGACGTCGCTGGCGCCGGGCAGTCAGGTGGTCGCCGAGTATCTGGCCAATTCGGGCTTGCAGCTCGATCTCGACAAGGTCGGCTTCAACCTCGTCGGCTTCGGCTGCACCACCTGCATCGGCAACTCCGGGCCGCTGCCGGAGGAGATTTCCAAGGCGGTCAACGACAACGGCATCGTCGCCGCGGCGGTGCTGTCGGGCAACCGCAACTTCGAGGGCCGCGTTTCGCCCGACGTGCAGGCGAACTATCTCGCCTCGCCGCCGCTGGTCGTCGCCTATGCGCTTGCCGGCACCGTGACCAAGGATTTGACCAGCGAGCCGCTCGGCACCGGCAAGGACGGCAACCCGGTCTATCTCCGCGACATCTGGCCGTCGGTGAAGGAGGTCAACGCCTTCATCAAGAAGTACGTCACCTCGCAGATCTTCAAGAAGAAGTATGCCGACGTCTTCAAGGGCGACGCCAACTGGGCCAAGATCAAGACCACGACAAGCGAGACCTATCGCTGGAACATGGGCTCGACCTATGTGCGCAACCCGCCGTATTTCGAGGGCATGACCAAGACGCCGGCACCGGTCGCCGATATCGTCGATGCGCGCATCCTGGCGCTGTTCGGCGACAAGATCACAACCGATCACATCTCGCCGGCCGGTGCCATCAAGCTGACCTCGCCCGCCGGAAAATATCTCACCGATCATCAGGTGCGTCCGGCCGACTTCAACCAGTATGGCACGCGGCGCGGCAACCATGAGGTGATGATGCGCGGCACCTTCGCCAACATCCGCATCAAGAACCACATGCTCAAAGGTGCCGACGGCAACATCCCCGAGGGCGGCTTGACGCGCCACTGGCCGAGCGGCGACGAGATGACGATCTACGACGCCGCGATGCGCTACAAGGACGAGAAGGTGCCGCTCGTGGTGTTTGCCGGCGCCGAATACGGCAACGGCTCCTCGCGCGACTGGGCCGCCAAGGGCACGCTGCTGCTCGGCGTGCGCGCCGTGATCTGTCAGAGCTTTGAGCGCATCCACCGCTCGAATCTGGTCGGCATGGGCGTGCTGCCGCTCACCTTCGAGGACGGCACCTCGTGGGCCTCGCTCGGATTGAAGGGCGACGAGCAGGTCACCATTCGCGGCCTGCAGGGCGAACTCAAGCCGCGTCAGAAGCTCGTTGCCGAGATCGTTTCGTCCGACGGTACGCTTAGGCAGGTTCCGCTGTTGTGCCGCATCGATACGCTCGACGAGCTTGAATACTATCGTAACGGCGGCATCCTGCACTATGTGCTGCGGCGCCTTGCGGCGTGACGTAAACGACCCGCCTCACTGCGAATTGAGTGGTGGACGACCGGAGGGCGGCCTATGACAGGCCGCCTTTCTGTTTTGTACGAGTCTGTAAGTGGGCGGATCAGGACATGCCGCAGTGATGGGGCCGCTGACGAATATCGTGCTGTTGGCACGTGTGAGAACGCCGGCATGACGGTGCGGCTACGGCTGCGCCGGTTGCGCTGGTCGGGCGCGCTCGCAACCCTGGCGCTGGTCGCCGGCGCGGCGCTGCCGGCAGGCGCCGGACCACGTGCCGTGGTCGAACTGTTCACCTCGCAGGGCTGTTCGTCATGCCCGCCCGCCGACAAGCTGCTTGGCGAGCTTGCACAGGATCCCACGATCATCGCGCTCAGCCTGCCGGTCGATTACTGGGACTATCTCGGCTGGAAGGATACGCTGGCCGATCCGCGCTTCACCGCGCGGCAGCGGGCTTACTCACGGGTGCGGCGGGACCGCGATCTTTATACGCCGCAGGTGGTCGTCAACGGTGCGGTGCATGTCAACGGCAGCGACCGCAGCGGCATCGAGCGGGCGATGGAATCGACCCGTAGGGCGGCCGAGGTGATGTCGGTGCCGGTCGCGGTGAAGCTAGCCGACGGCCATCTCAACGTATCGGTTCCGGCTGCGGCCGGGCGCGGCGGCGAGGTGTGGATCTGCGCGGTCTCGCGCGCGGTGCCGATCGCCATCGGTCGTGGCGAGAACCGCGGCCGCGAGGTGATCTATCATAACGTGGTTCGCAATCTGCTCAAGGTCGGCGACTGGTCGGGTACGGCCGAGAGCTGGAACGTGCCGCTGGAAAATATTGCCCGCGATGGCGTCGATGCGGCGGTCGTCTATGTGCAGCACGGCAACCGTGAGCGGCCAGGCCCGATGCTCGGCGCGGTGTATGCGCCGCTGCGCTGATTCCTTAACATCACTCGATAGCGTCGATGGATTGTGTTCTCGGTCGCGCGGATCGCAACCTTTGCGCGCAGAAATGCGCGGCCATCGCCTGAAAGCTGCGGCATGCGCCGGTTCCGGTTGTACTGGAGTGCCTAAAGTATTGCAGAAGGCGTAACCATTCGGTGCAACAATCGGACGATCATCTGACGCGCGACCGCGAATCCGCGCAGCATACCGCTCCGCTCAGCCGGGATTCTGGCGCATGTCCGATCTGCTTATGGCCGACCGTATGACCACACCTCAGCCGCAGGTTTATCCACGGCGGCTTGCGGTCGCGAGCTGGATCATGTTCGACTGGGCGGCGCAGCCCTATTTCACGCTGATCACGGTGTTCGTGTTCGCGCCGTACTTCGCAAGCCGCGTCGCGCCCGATCCGGCCACCGGGCAGGCGCTGTGGGGTTTTGCCACGGCGGCGGCGGGGTTGGTGATCGCGGTGCTGTCGCCGGTGCTCGGTGCCGTTGCTGATGCCAGCGGCCGCCGCAAGCCGTGGATCGCCGCGTTCGGCGCGCTCCTGGTGATCGGCTCGATGCTGATGTGGGTCGCCAAGCCCGGAGACGCGAGCACGGTGGTGCCGGTGCTGCTGGCATTTTCCCTCGCCACCATCGGCGTCGAGTTCGCGACCGTGTTCAACAACGCGATGATGCCGACGCTGGTACCGCCCGACAAGATCGGCCGGCTGTCCGGCACCGGCTGGGCCACCGGCTATATCGGCGGCATTCTCAGCCTCGTGCTGGTGCTCGGCTTTCTCGCCGCCAACCCCGAGACCGGCCGCACGCTGTTCGGCCTCACGCCGCTGTTCGGCCTCGATCCGGCGATGCACGAAGGTGACCGTATTTCGGGGCCGCTGACCGGACTATGGTTCGTCGTCTTCGTGCTGCCGATGTTCCTGTTCACGCCCGACTATCCGGCGCGCGCCCGGCTCGGCGCGGCGATGCGCGCCGGCCTCAACGATCTCGCTGCCACGCTGAAGCTGTTGCCGTCGCGGCGCTCGCTCGCGGCGTTTCTCATCGCCAACATGATCTATACCGACGGGCTGGTGTCGCTGTTCGCGTTCGGCGGCATCTATGCCGCCGGCACGTTCGGCTGGAACACGATTCAGATCGGTACCTTCGGCATCCTGTTGGCGGCGGCCGGCACGCTGGGCGCGTGGCTCGGCGGCAAGTGCGACGACATGCTGGGCCCGAAGACGGTGATCGTGGCGAGCCTTGTGGTGCTGCTCGCGGCGATCGTCGCGATCCTGATGATCAGCGTCGATTCGGTGTTCTTCATCGAGGTGGCGCCGCCGCACGGGACTGCGCTGTTCGCAAGCGCCGCCGAGCGCGCCTACCTCGTGCTCGGCTTTCTCATCGGCCTGGCCGCGGGGCCGTTGCAGGCCGCGTCGCGCAGCCTCCTGATCCAGATGGCGCCGCGCGATCGCGTCGCGCAATATTTCGGGCTGTTCGCCCTCACCGGCAAGGTGACCTCGTTCGTCGGCCCTCTCCTGATCGGCGTCGTCACCGCGCTGACCGCGAGCCAGAAAGCCGGCATGGCGATGCTGGTGGTGTTCTTCGTCGCCGGGCTTGGATTGCTGGTGCGCGTCGACCCGCGTGCGACGTAAGCCGTCGAACAATTCTAAAGAGTCACGACGGCGAGGCGCGCATCAGACGCGCGCGATGCGCCGCCACTCTCAGCTCTCGGCCACCGCTGGCGGCAACGCCAGCACGGAATAGATCGCTTCCGCGTCGCGCGAGGCGCGCAGTTTCTTGGCGATATCCTGATCGCGCAACAGCCGCGCGATGCGCGCCAGCGCCTTGAGATGATCGGCGCCGGCGCCTTCCGGTGCGAGCAGAAGAAACAACAGGTCGACCGGCTGGCCGTCCATCGCCTCGAAGTCGATGGCGCGCTCGAGCCGCGCGAACATGCCGAACAGCTTGTCGAGCTTGGGCAGCTTGCCATGCGGTATGGCAACGCCATAGCCGACGGCCGTGGTGCCGAGCTTCTCACGCTGCAACAGCACCTCGAAGATTGCGCGTTCGCTTTGCCCGGTGAGTTCGGCCGCGCGCACGGCAAGCTCCTGCAGCGCCTGCTTCTTGCTGTTGACTTTCAATGCAGGAAGTATCGCCTCGGGTGCGACCAGGTCGGTAATCGTCATGGAGCGTTCCGAGAAAATCAGTCGTCAGTCGGTCGAACGATTGTGATCGAACACCTGTACCAATGCGATCGAAATCGGCGATGGCGCCGGACCATAGGGAGGGTCGCGCAGGGCGTCAATGGCATCAATCGCGCCCGGAGGGGTTGACATTTGGCGGATCGATCCAACCGATGTTGCCGTCGGGGCGTCGATAGATGACGTTCACGCGGCCGCTGCCGCCGTGCTGAAACACCATGGCTGCCGCGCCGGTCAGGTCGAGTTCCATCACCGCTTCGCTGACCGACATACGCTTCAGCGACGTCGTCGTCTCGGCGATGACGACCGGGTTGAACGCGGTCACCTCGTCGTCGCTCTCCAGCGGCGGCGCCTCGATGACGTAGCTCTGCGTATCGAACGAGGCATCCTCCTCGGTTGTACCGATCGCAGCCACCTCGACGTCGACCTCGGCACCGCCGCGCCGCGCCATCACCGTGTTGGCGACGTGCGCCATGCGCGCCGAGCGGTCCTTGAGCCGGCTCTTGTAGCGGCGCAGCCGCTTTTCGATCTGGGTCAGCGCGAGATCGGCGCTGGCATAGGCATCGGCGGCGCTGGCATCCGCCTCCAGCGTGATTCCGGAATCCAGATGCAGCGCGCAGTCGGCGCGAAAGCCGAAGCCGTCCTTACTGAATGTGAAGTGGCCCGAATAGTTGCCGTCGAAATATTTCCGCAGCACGTCCTCCGTGCGTGCGCTGACGCGCTCGCGTAACGCCTCGCCGACACTGATACGCTTGCCTGAGACTCGAATGGTCATGTCGTGCCTCGCTTCACTGATGAGACCGACAGCATTTCGTCTGTTCGTGGCGGCGTCAAGCCGAGGGAATGCCGCGGCGCGGGTCTGAGGCGCGCGCCATCCCGGATTGAGCCTTGACAAGCGTGCTCTGCTTGTCCCGGCGTCGCTGCACCGAGGAGGGGATTTTCATCGCCTCGCGGTATTTGGCGACGGTCCGCCGCGCGATATCTATCCCGGCTTCGCGCAAACGTTCCACGATGGTGTCGTCGGAGAGAATATTGTCTGCGTCCTCGGCCTCGATCATGTGACGGATGTGGTGGCGCACGGCTTCCGCCGCGTGCGCCTCGCCGCCGCCGGCCGCGGCGATCGATGCGGTGAAGAAGTATTTGAGTTCGAAGTTGCCCCGCGTGGTGGCGACGTATTTGTTCGCGGTGGCGCGCGACACCGTCGATTCGTGCAAGCCGACCGCATCGGCAATGGCCTTGAGATTGAGCGGCCGCAGATGCGCGACGCCGTGACGGAAGAAGCCGTCCTGCTGGCGCACGATCTCGCTTGCCACTTTCAGGATGGTGCGGGCCCGCTGGTCGAGCGCGCGCACCAGCCAGGTGGCGTTCTGCAGGCAGGTCGAGACATAGGACTTGTCGTCGGCGCTACGCAGCGTTTTCGACAGCGCCGCGGAATAGCTGTGGTTCACCAGCACGCGCGGCAGCGTCTCGCTGTTGAGTTCGATCAGCCAGCCGCCGCCGGGACCGGGTCGCACATAGATGTCCGGCACCGCCGTTTCCGCGCGGGTCGCGCCGAAGCGCAGCCCCGGCTTGGGATCGAGCCGGCGAATCTCGCCGATCATCTCGGCGAGGTCGTCGTCATCGACGCCGCAGACTTTTCGCAAAGTCGCGAAGTCGCGCTTCGCCAGAAGATCGAGGCGATCGACCAGCACCCGCATGGCCGGATCGAGGCGGTCGAGGTCCTGAAGCTGAAGCGCGAGGCATTCAGCCAGCGAGCGGGCGCCGATGCCGGCCGGCTCGAACGACTGGATCGTCGCAAGCACGCGCGCAACGTCGGCCGGCGCCGCCCCGAGCCGGGCCGCGGCATCGCCGAGGTCGGGCGGCAGGTAGCCGGCCTCGTCGATCAGGCCGATCAAGTAGTGCCCGATCAGGCGGTCGGCCGGCGCCGCCAGCGCCAGCTTGAGCTGAGCCTCGAGGTGATCGGCCAGCGACGTCTCGGCGGCGACGAAGGCTTCGAGGTTGTAGTCGTCGTCGCCGGAGGCGCCGCCGCCCCATTCGGCGCGCACCTGCGGCGCGGCATCCTGCGCCGCCCGCGCCGCCGCCTCGGCCGGCTCGTCGGGGAAGACGTTCTCCAGCGCCGAATCGAAGGTCGCCTCGATGGCGGCGCGCTCGCCGAGGCCGCTCTCGATCCAGTCGTCGGCCGGCTCGCCGCCGGCGGCCGGCGGCGCGGCAGGTTCGGCCGGCCCGCCCTCGCCGGCCTCCTCGCCATCGCGCTCCAGCAGCGGGTTGCGTTCCAGTTCGTCCTCGATGAAGGCGGCGACCTCGAGATTGGACAGTTGCAACAGCTTGATCGCCTGCAGGAGCTGCGGCGTCATCACCAGCGATTGCGACTGGCGGATTTCGAGCCGATGCTTCAGAGCCATGAAACGTGCCGTCCCGACCGAACTGGCGAACAGGTTGGTCCGTTTCTTGCTTACCCTCTCCCCGAGGCAATGTACACGGCGCGACCGCTCCGGCCGGTCTTGGTGTTCTTTAATATGCGCATGATCTTGTCCGAAAACCGGCTCCCACCCTCGGGTCAAGCCCGAGGGCAGGCTTTTCGGGATCATGCTCTAAAGCCGGAATTCCTCGCCGAGATAGAGCCGGCGCACGTCGGGGTCGTTGACGATGTCGTCGGGCGAGCCTTCGGTCAGCACCTCGCCGGCATAGACGATGTAGGCGCGGTCGGTCAGCCCCAGCGTCTCGCGCACGTTGTGATCGGTGATCAGGACGCCGATGCCGCGGTTGGTCAGGTGGCGCACGAGGTCCTGGATGTCGCCGACGGCGATCGGGTCGATGCCGGCGAACGGCTCGTCGAGCAGCATGTAGTTCGGCCGCGTCGCCAGCGCGCGGGCGATCTCGACGCGGCGCCGCTCGCCGCCCGACAGCGCGATCGACGGCGTCTTGCGCAGGCGGGCGATGTTGAACTCCTCGAGCAGCGCGGTCAGCTCCGCCTCGCGCTTGCGGCGGTTGGGCTCGACCACCTCCAGCACCGCGCGGATGTTGTCCTCGACGCTGAGGCCACGGAAGATCGAGGCTTCCTGCGGCAGGTAGCCGATGCCGAGGCGGGCGCGCTGGTACATCGGCAGTTTTGTGACGTCGTGGCCGTCGAGTTCGACATGGCCCTTGTCGGCGGCGATCAGGCCGGTGATCATGTAGAACACCGTGGTCTTGCCGGCGCCATTGGGGCCGAGCAGGCCGACCGCCTCGCCGCGCCGGACATAGAGGCTGACGCCGCGCACCACCTGGCGCGAACCGAAGCTTTTCTCAACGCCATGCACGGCGAGATAGCCGCGCGGCGCCCGCGTTCGTGGCGCCGGCCGGGGTGAGGGCTCCGGCTGATACGGGCCTTCCGACGGCAGTTCGAGGACGGTGATGTCGGTGCGCTCGCGCACCACGAAACCCCGTGGCCGTCCGCCCGACTGGAACAGTTTTGGCAGTTTCACCATGCGGATGGGATTAGAGCATGTTTTGATAAAAAGAAGAAAAACGGCTGGTGCCGCGGCTGGTGTTTAGCGCTTTCCCAGTGGCAGCGGCGCGCCCGGCGCGCCGTTGCCGCCACCGGACGACTGGAACAGGCCCTGCACGCGGCCGCCCTCGACGCGCGACACGCCGGTCGTCATATCGACCACCAGGCGGTCGCCGCGCAGCACGTTCTGCCCCTGCGTCAGCACCACGCCGCCAAGCATGGTGATGACGTTGGTGCGGGTATCGAATACGGCGGTCTCCCCGGTCACGGTCTGATCCTTCTGCGTCACCACGACGCTGCCCTTGGCCTCGAGCCGGCGGATCGACGAACTGCCGCCGGGGCCGGGCGATGCGGCCTGCATCTGGCTGCCTTTGCCGCCCTTGGCGGCCTTGCCGGTCTTGCCGTCGGCGGCCGCGCTGGACTTGTCCTGCTCGTAAAACACCAACAGCGACTTGCTGCGCAGCGTGGTGTCGCCCTGCACCACCTTCACGTCGCCGGAAAAGGTGGCGATCTTGTCCTTGTCGCGCACCTCCAGGCTTTGCGCCTCGATCTGGATCGGCTTGTCGCGGTTTTGCGAAAAGCCCTGCATGGCGTTCGGCACGCCGGTCACGGAGCTGCCTTTGGAGTTCTCCTTGGCGGCGCCTTGCGCCGTGGCGTCACCTGCGACGAAGAGCGCGCATGCGGCGATCAGCAGCACGGAGCGCGATGTCATGGGCCGGCGACGGCCCGGCCGGGCCGGCGGTGTGCGCAGCGTGACGGTCATTGGGTCGGTCCGGTTGCGCTGGCGGCTGCTCCGGCCGCTCCCGGCACCGGCGAGCCGTCCATCATCAGCGTCATCGATACCCCGCCCTCGAAGCGTATCACCTCGCCGCGCTCGACGATGCGCAGGCGGTTGGCGTCGAGCGTGCCGTTGAGCAGCTTGACCCATACCGGTTCGTCGGAGGCAACGTCGCCGGCGGCGATATCGACCCGCGCACTGGACAGTCGCGCCTCGTAGCCGGTCGAGGACTGCAACACGATGTCGCGGCGGAGATCGAGGAGTTGGGCCTTGGTGTCGAACTTGCCGTCGCGGGCATCCATGGTCAGCAGCGAGCGATCCTCCATCTCGACCTTGGCGCGAATGCCGTTCAGATCGACCTTGTCGGGTTTTGTCAGATCCTGCGTCGCCGTTTTGGCCCAGACTTCATAAGGGCGATTGTCCGGCGTGAACCCGGCAAGATGCGGCGATTCCATGGTGATCTTGGTGCCGGAGACGACGAGGTTGTCGATCTGGAGCGGCAGCTTGGAAAGCACCCGGAACGGATTGAACACCGAGACGGCAACGATTGCCAGCATCGCCACGATCACCGCGATGGGAATGACCCAGCGCAACAGCCGCACGCGCGCGCTATGGCGCGCGGCGCGGGCGAAGCGCCGCTGCATCTGCGCGTCATAGGCAACATTGTGGGCGAGCGACACCGGCTGTCCTTCTCCGCGGCGCGCCCGTCGCGGCCGCACCACTGCGACCATGGCGGGCAATCGCGGCGGAATTGGTCATGAATGGGCGAAGATATCGTCTTCCGGCCAGCCCGCAAGGTCGAGCCGGGCGCGGGTCGGCAGGAACGTAAAGCAGGCCGCCGCAATGTCGACGCGGTCCTCCCGGGCCAGCATGGCGTCGAGGCGCTCGCGCAGTCGGTGCAGGTAGAGCACGTCGGAGGCGGCGTAGGCGAGCTGCGCCTCGCTTAAAGTATCGGCGCCCCAGTCGCTCGACTGCTGCTGCTTGGACAGATCGACGCCGATGAGTTCGCGGGTGAGATCCTTCAGGCCGTGACGGTCGGTATAGGTGCGGGTCAGCCTCGAGGCGATCTTGGTGCAATAGACCGGCTGCGGCATCACCCCGAAGGTGTGGAACAGCACGGCGAGATCGAAGCGGGCAAAATGGAAAATCTTGGTCGTCGAGGGATCGCCCAAGAGTCGCGTCAGGTTGGGTGCCGCGCGCTGGCCGGGGGCGATCTGCACGACGTCGGCGGTGCCGTCGCCGTTGGAAAGCTGCACCACGCACAGCCGGTCGCGATGCGGATTGAGCCCGAGCGTCTCGGTGTCGATCGCCACCGACGTGGTGTAGCGCGCGAGGTCGGGCAGATCGCCGCGGTGCAGGCGGATGGTCATCAGGATCGCTCTTTGGAACGTGAAACCGGGCGGTTATGGCACGGATGGCGCGGGCCCGCCAAGCCGTCCGGTCACGAGGCAAACCCCGTCCGCGGCTTGCTGCCGGCGAAATTGCTTTCGTCGGCGACCGGGGTGATACGCAGCATGGTGATGCGGTTGCGCTCGCGGCGCAGCACGTGGAAGCGGAAGCCGTAGAACGTAAAACTCTGGCCGCGCTCGGGGATCGAGCGTGCCTCGTGGATGACGAGGCCGGCGATGGTGGTCGCCTCCTCGTCGGGCAGGTGCCAGTCCATGGCGCGGTTGAGATCGCGGATCGGCACCGCGCCGTCCACCACCACCGAGCCGTCCGGCTGCGGCCGTACCCCCGGCACCACGATGTCGTGCTCGTCGGCGATGTCGCCGACGATTTCTTCCAGAATGTCTTCCAGCGTGACGATGCCCTCGACCTCGCCGTACTCGTCGACAACCAGCGCGAAATGCGTTTTGCGGCGGCGGAACGCCTTGAGCTGCTCCGACACCGGCCGCATCTCCGGCACGAACCACGGCGGCAGCGCGATGGCTCCGACGTCGATGCGGCTCATATCGCCCTCGGCGGCGCGGATCGCGCGCAAAAGGTCCTTGGCATGCAGCACGCCGACGATGTTCTCCGGCTTGTCGCGCCACAGCGGCACGCGGGTGTATTCGCTGGCCAGCACCTCGCGCACCGCCTCTTCCGGCGGCAGGTCGGCATTGACCGTGACCATCTCGGTGCGGTGGACCATGACGTCGGAAACCTGCAACTCGCGCAGGTCGAGCAGGCCGCCGAGCATGTCGCGATCGGCCTTCTCGACGCCGCCCTCGTCGTGAATGAGATCGACCGCGCCGCGCAGCCGCTCCATCGGCGACAACAGCGGCTGATGCGCGCCGATGCGCAGTCCGAATAGCCGGCTCAAGCCGCGCACGATCAACGCGACCAGCGTCACCAGCGGCGCCATCGCCACCACCACGACCTTCATCGGCCGCGCCACCAGCAACGCGGCGCGATCCGGCACGCTGATGGCCAGCGTCTTGGGCAGTACTTCGGCGAAGACCACCACCACCACCGTCATCACCACGGTGGCATAGAGCACGCCGACCGCGCCGAACCACGCCGCGAAAATGCCGGTGGCGAGCGCCGAGGCGCCGATATTGGCGATGTTGTTGCCGATCAACAGCGCGCCGATGGTGCGCTCGCGCATCGCGATCAGATCGACCACGGTTGCCGCGCGGCGATTGCCCTGCTTGGCGAGCCGCACCATGCTGGCGCGCGACGTGCCGGTCAGCGCCGTCTCGCTGCCGGAGAAGAACGCCGACAGCAACAGGCAGACGATCACGATTGCAAGCGCGAGCCAGATCATCGCCGCCGCGCTCAGCGGGGGGCGCCGGCAAGCTTGCCGGCGAGGAAGTCGCGCACAACGGCAGGTTCGACGTCGGGAGAGATCACCGCGCGCCCGATCGCCGCGAGCAGGATAAAGGTGAGGCGTCCGCGCTTGACCTTCTTGTCCTGCGCCATCAGCGCCATCAGCGCGTCGGCATCGGCAAGGCCCTCCTGCCTGAAGCCGGCGATGTCGGCCATCCGCGTCGGCAACCCGACTGCGGCGAGGTGGCGCGCCACACGCGCGGCATCGTCAGGGGCAATCATGCCGAGTTCAGCCGACAATTCCGCCGCCAGCACCGTGCCGATGGCGACGCCCTCGCCGTGGAACAGACGGTCGGAGAAGCCGGTCGCCGCCTCCAGCGCGTGGCCGAAGGTGTGGCCGAGATTGAGCAGTGCGCGCTCGCCGCTCTCGCGCTCGTCGCGGGCGACGATCGCCGCCTTGGCGCGGCAGCTGGTGGCGACGGCATGCTCGCGCGCCGGCCCGCCGGCGAAGATATCGGCGTGGTTGGCCTCGAGCCAGGCGAAGAACGCCTCGTCGCCGAGCACGCCGTATTTCGCCACTTCGGCATAGCCGGCGCGGAACTGGCGCGGCGACAGCGTGTCGAGCACGGCGGTATCTGCGACGACCAGCGCGGGCTGGTGGAAAGCGCCGACCAGGTTCTTGCCGTGCGGCGAGTTGATGCCGGTCTTGCCGCCGACCGAGGAATCGACCTGCGCCAGGAGCGAGGTCGGCACCTGCACGACGTCGATGCCGCGCCGCACGATGGCCGCGGCAAAGCCGGCGAGATCGCCGACCACCCCGCCGCCGAGCGCAACGACCAGATCGGTCCGCTCGATCTTCGCGGCGATCAGCGCTTCGCAGACCTGTTGCAGCACGGCGTAGCTTTTCGACGCCTCGCCGTCGCCGACCACGACCGGGGTGGCCGCGATCCCGGCGGCGGCGAGCGCGGCCTCCGCTTGCGGTAGCCAGTGATGGGCGACGCTTTCGTCGGTGACGATGGCCGTGCGCGCGCCGGGGCGCAGCGCCGCGATCCGCTCGCCAAGGGTTGCGGTGAGGCCGCGCCCGATTGCGATGTCGTAGGCCCGTTCGCCGAGCGCGACGTTGACGGTGATCGGCGCGGGTGGGCTGAAAGGTGCGGTCATTGCCGGGCGTCCACGGCGCTCACGGCGCGCTCGCGGCCGAGCCAGCTTCGCAGCGCGGCGATACATTCATCGACGATCTTCTCGTGCGGCACGTCGCGCGACGGCACCATGATATCGGCCTCCCGGTAGAACGGATGCCGCTCCGCGATCAGGCGGTCGATGGTTGCGGCGGGGTCGTCGGTCTGCAACAGCGGCCGGTCGGCGCGGCGCTTGACCCGGCGCAGGATGACGTCGCGGTCGACCCGCAGCCACAGCGAGACGGCATGGTCGCGGATGCGGTGGCGGGTGTCCTCGCGCATATAGGCGCCGCCGCCGGTCGCGATCACCCGCGGCCCCTCGCCGAGCAGCCGGGCGATCACTCGGGCCTCGCCGTCGCGGAAATACGGCTCGCCGTAGGTTGCGAAAATCTCCGGGATGGTGGTGCCGGCATGCGCCGCCTCGATCTCGGCATCGGCATCGACGAACGGCAGCTTGAGCCGCGCCGCGAGCCGGCGCCCGATGGTGGTCTTGCCGGCGCCCATCATGCCGACCAGCACGAGCGCGCGCGATCCCAGCGCCGCCACGATCTCGGCTTCGGGCACGGCAGAGCAGGCGGCAGGCGCGGCATCGGGCATCGGCTTTGCGTCGTGGTTGGCGTCAACGGTCTGTCAGGCTCCCTATACTACCCTGCCGGACGGCCTTGCCAGTGTCTCTTGCGCGGGTCGGCCGGACATGGTGGTTAGAGCATGATCCCGAAAAGTGGGAACCGGTTTTCGGATAAGATCATGCTCAACCAACAAGATAATCGGCGGATCTGATTCAACGCCGGTTGAATCGGATCCGCGTTCCAATGCGGGGCGATCGCGCGTCATGCCGAGCCTGTTGCGATTTCTGACGGTTGTGGCGGTGCTGGCCGGGCTCGGCTACCTCGCCGTGTTCGCGCTCGCCAACCTCGTCGAGCCGCAGCCGCGCCAGATGACGGTGACGATCACGCCCGACAAGTTCGTCAAGGACTAGTCTCGTGACCTCCCCCGCCGCAGCCTCCGATGCCCGGCTGATCGCGCTGTTCCTCGACATGCTGGCGGCTGAGCAGGGCGCCCCCGCCACAACCCAAAATGCCTATCGCGGCGATCTCGACGATCTTGCCACGTTCTTGGCCCGGCGCGGCACCACGCTGGCGAGCGCCGACACCGAAGGGTTGCGCGCTTATCTTGCCGATCTCGATGCGCGCGGCTTCAAGGCCTCGAGCGTGGCGCGCAAGCTCTCCACCATCCGCCATCTGTATCGCTTCCTGCTTGGCGAACGGCTGCGCGCCGACGATCCGGCGGCCATCCTTGCCGGACCGAAGCGGGGCCGCAGCCTGCCAAAGGTGCTGTCGGTCGGCGATGTCGAGCGGCTGCTGGCCGGCGCCAAATCGCGCACCGGGCAGGGCACGCCGGCGGCGCAGGTGCGGGCGCACCGGCTCTACTGCCTGCTCGAAGTGCTCTACGCCACCGGCTTGCGCGTCTCGGAGCTGGTGGCGCTGCCGCGCGCGGCGGCGCAGCGCGACGCCCGCATGATCGTGGTGCGCGGCAAGGGCGACAAGGAGCGGCTGGTGCCGCTCAACGAGGCCGCGCGCGCGGCGATAGCCGGCTATCTCGCAGCCCTCGACGCCGCCGCCCGGGAGCGTGGCGGCAAGCGGCCGGCGCCGTCGAAATGGCTGTTTCCGTCCTCGGGCGAGAGCGGCCATCTGACCCGGCAGCATTTCGCCCGCGACCTCAAGGAACTGGCCTTCGCCTGCGGGCTGCCGCCGCGGCTGGTCAGTCCGCACGTGCTGCGCCATGCCTTTGCCAGCCACTTGCTGCACAACGGCGCCGACCTGCGCATCGTGCAGACCCTGCTCGGGCACGCCGACATCTCGACCACCCAGATCTATACCCATGTCGTCGAGGAGCGCCTGAAAAGCCTGGTGCGCGACCTGCATCCGCTGGCGCAGGACGGCTGAGGCGGCCGCCTGATCGAGCGCGCCGCCGTCGGCTGCCGCTTGACTTGCGCCACCGTTGCCCCGAAACAACGCTCCGTGCGGCCCGCCTGCCGAGTGCCGCGCACGCTTGTCCTCCCTCGATGGCCGATCGATGCCCGACCCGATGCGCAGCTACCTCGATTTTGAAAAGCCGGTTGCCGAGCTTGACGCCAAGATCGACGAACTGCGGGCGCTGGCCGGCGACGGCAGCAACATCGGCGAGGAGGTGGCGCGGCTGCAGGACAAGGCGGCACAGGCGCTGCGCGAGCTCTATGCCGAGCTGACGCCGTGGCAGAAGACGCAAGTGGCGCGCCACCCGCAGCGGCCGCACTGCATCGACTACATCAACGGCCTGATCACCGAGTTCACGCCGTTCGCCGGCGACCGCAAGTTCGGCGAGGATGAAGCCATGATCGGCGGTTTCGGCCGCTTCCGTGGCGACAGCATCTGCGTCATCGGTCAGGAGAAAGGCGCCACCACCGAGGCCCGCCTCAAGCACAATTTCGGCATGGCGCGGCCGGAAGGCTACCGCAAGGCGGTGCGGCTGATGGAACTGGCCGACCGCTTCGGCATCCCGGTGCTGTCGCTGGTCGATACCGCCGGCGCCTATCCCGGCATCGGCGCCGAGGAGCGCGGGCAGGCCGAGGCGATCGCGCGCTCCACCGATGCCTGCCTCGCGCTCGGCGTGCCCAACGTCGCGGTGATCGTCGGCGAGGGCGGCTCGGGCGGCGCCATCGCCATCGCCACTGCCAACCGCGTCCTGATGCTGGAGCACGCCGTCTACAGCGTGATCTCGCCGGAAGGCGCCGCCTCGATCCTGTGGCGCGACGCCGCCAAGGCGCAGGAAGCCGCCACCAACATGAAGATCACGGCGCAGGACCTAAAACATTTCGGCGTCATCGACGAGGTGCTCAAGGAGCCGCCCGGTGGCGCCCACCGCGATCCCGAAGCGATGATCGCAACCGCCGGCGAGGCGATCGCCGCCGCTCTCGCCGAGTTTCGCGGTCTCGACGCCGCGACGGTGCGCACCCGGCGGCGGCAAAAGTTCCTTGAGATCGGCCGCCGCCTCGTCTGATCGCTTGGACGCGCGGCATTGTGGCAAGGAGCCGGCGATTCTGCGGCAAAACTGCGGAACCGGGCTTTGCCTTGAATTGTCCGTGATTGCGCCGCACCGTCGCTATCCCGGTGCATTCGCAGCGCTGCTGTTGCGGGCGGCCGGGGTTGAAGCTAATAATTTCTTCAACAGCTTTGGGGATAAGTGGCAAGAAGATTGGGGATCGGATTGCCCATTCCGCTGCGGAGCCATGTTTTGACCTTCTCGCCAACCGGTCGAGTCTTCGCGGCGTCCGTCATCCTTGCGGCCGGCCTCATGCTGGCGGGTTGCAAGAACGACGGCACGCCGATCAACGCCAAGGCGATGAAGCCGCTGCCCGAAAAGCTGGTCTCCGAAATCCAGAAGAAGGACATGGATACGCAGTCGCCGATCCTTGTCCGCCTGTTCAAGCAGGAAGCCGAGCTGGAAGTGTGGAAGCAGGACCGTTCCGGCCGCTTCGCGCTGCTCAAAACCTATCCGATCTGCCGCTGGTCGGGCGATCTCGGCCCGAAGATCAGGGAAGGCGACCGCCAGGCGCCCGAAGGTTTTTACTCGATCACGCCGGCGCAGATGAATCCGCAGTCGGCCTACTACCTGTCGTTCAACATGGGCTACCCCAACGCCTTC
Source organism: Pseudomonadota bacterium (assembly GCA_003576765.1). Taxonomy (GTDB): domain Bacteria; phylum Pseudomonadota; class Alphaproteobacteria; order Rhizobiales; family Xanthobacteraceae; genus PRO6. The sequence continues at coordinate 6,141 of QEVP01000034.1, read as the reverse complement.
GACCGCGCGCTCGGTCGCACCGGCTCGCAGCTCATGGTGCACGGCGACTGCTCATCGCGCGGCTGCTACGCCATGACCGACGAGCAGATTTCGGAGATTTATGCGCTCGGCCGCGAATCGTTCTTCGGCGGCCAGCGGGCCTTCCAGGTGCAGGCGTATCCGTTCCGCATGACGCCCGCGAACTTCGCCAGGCATCGCAACAATCCGAACATGCCGTTCTGGAAGATGCTGAAAGAGGGCAACGACCATTTCGAGGTGACGCGGCAGGAGCCGAAGGTGGACGTCTGCGAGAAGCGCTACGTCTTCGATGCGCAGCCGGCCAATGCCTCGACGCCGGTCGCGTTCGATCCCGCGGGCCGCTGCCCGGCCTATCAGGTGCCGGCCGAGATCGCCGCCGCGGTGCGCGAGAAGCAGCGTGAGGACGAGGCCAAGGTTGCCGAGCTGATTACGCGCGGCACGCCGACGGTGGCGCTCAACCGCGGCATCGACGGCGGCATGAACGCGGTGTTCGCCGCCAAGCTGCCGAACGCGTCGACCGGCCTGTCGGAGCCGGCCACCTCGGTCGCGCTGGCAACCGCGCCCGGCACCATCCCGACCCACGTCAACCCGCCGCGTGCGCCGGAGCCGACGGTGACGGCCTTCGCGCCGGCCGCGCCCGACACCGGCGCGACCCAGGTTGCCACGGCTGGCGGCGAAGGCAATTTCTTCAGTTCGCTTGCCCGCAAGATCGGGCTTGCGCCCGAACCGGCGCCGGCGGCGCAGCCGGCTCAGTCCAGGTCGAAGGCGGCAAAGCCCGAGCCGAGGCGCGGACCGCAGCCGGCACGGACCGCGGCGGCCAGGAGCCAGGATGTCAAGGCTCGTGACGCCAAGGCGCAGGACATCAAGCCTCAGGACGTCAAGCCGGTCGCCGCCGCCCAGCCGGCCGTGGCGAAGCCCGCCTCCGCCACCCCCGCGCCGCTCGCCGGCGCAGCACCCGTGGTCTCGTCGAACTCCTTCGACGCCCGGTGGTCCGCCGTCCGCTGATCTGCGTCATGGCACCACGCGGCCGGCTCCGGCCGCCACGGCAGTCGCCGATGCAGTCGGCTCTGCCGTGATTTCGCTTGGTTCGGCGGTCATCTTTCATCTGGTGCAGATTACGACTTTTGTCGTATAACTCGCGGCCTGTTTCGCAGCGCGGAATAGCTTGACCTGCACCGCCGTGGTCATGTTGAAGTGCAGACTCCGCATTTCGAGCGACAATGGATGCCGTTTCGCGTGGAGGAGTGCGTCAAAACAGAGCCATAGAGCTTCGCATCCGAGTTCGTCGGAAGCGGGAAGGCTCAGGGCCGCAAGGCGTCAGGCGCAGGGGCTGCGTGTCAGACTGCACCAAGAGGGAGAGTACTGTATGTCCACCAAGACGCCCGACCCCATCGACAAGTACGTCGGGAGCCGTGTGCGCATGCGCCGCATCATGCTCGGCATGAGCCAGGAGAAGCTCGGCAACTCGCTGGGGCTGACCTTTCAGCAGGTGCAGAAATACGAGAAAGGCACCAACCGCATCGGCGCGAGCCGTCTGCAGCAGATCGCCGACGTGCTGCAGGTGCCGGTTCAGTTCATGTTCGAGGGGGCGCCGATCTCGGCGGGCAGCACCAACGGTTTCAGCGAGGCGCCCTCGCCCGCTTATGTCTCCGACTTTCTCTCGACCTCCGAAGGGCTGGCGCTGACCCGGGCCTTCACCCGGATTCACGATGCCAAGCTGCGCCGCAGCATCGTCGATCTGGTCGAGCAGGTCGCCGCGCGCGAGGCCGAGCACGACTAGAGCGTTTCGAGCGAAGTGGAAACCGGCCTATGCCGGGCCGTAGCCGGCTCCGGCCAGGCGACGGCCGGTTCGCGTTAAGAAAACGCGATAGAACAAAATCTAGCGCCGCCTGTCACGCCACGCCTGAGGTCCCACTTGCACCGCGCGCCGTTGTGGGCCAAGGAGCCGCGGCATGGCCGCGAGCCTGCGGCGCAAAACCTTGAAGACACCCTCCCATGCCGGAGACGTTTCCGGAACGCGACGACTCCACCGCTCCCCGCGGCCGCGAGCCGGGCGCGTTCTTCGGCCGCCGCAAGGGCCACAAGCTGCGCGCGCACCAGTCCGAGCTGGTGGCGAGCCTGCTGCCGCGCCTTGCGCTCGACCTCGATCGACCGGCGCCGCCCGATCTTGCCACGCTGTTCGGAGGCCGCGCCCAAGCGGCGCGGCTTGAGATCGGCTTTGGCGGCGGCGAGCATCTCGTCGCGGAGGCCGGGGCCCATCCTGACACCGGCTTCATCGGCTGCGAGCCCTACGTCAACGGCATGGCCAAGATTCTGGCGAAGATCGAGGCGGCCGGTCTCGCCAACATCCGGCTGTTCGCCGGCGATGCCGCCGCCCTGCTGGCGTGGCTGCCACCGGCCTCGCTCAGCCGCATCGACCTGATCCATCCCGATCCATGGCCGAAACGGCGGCACTGGAAACGCCGGTTCGTGCAGGACGCGACGGTCACGGCGATGGCGCGCGTGCTGCGGCCGGGCGGCGAGTTCCGCTTCGTCAGCGACATCGACGGTTATGGGGCCTGGACGCTGGCTCACCTCCTGCGTGCGCCGGATTTCGTCTGGACCGCCGAGCGCGCCGACGACTGGCGCAAGCCGTGGCCGGGCTACACCATGACCCGCTACGGCGAAAAGGCCGCGCGCGAGGGTCGCCGCGCCGCATACCTGATCTTCCGCCGCCGCTGATTTTCGTGCGTCCGCCCTTGCTGGCGGCCGCCAAAGGCGCTATATGGGTGGTAATACAGGAATATCTCATACGATCGAATTCCGATCGCGTCGTGAGAGTGGGCCCCGCGGGACCCGCTCTTTTTTATTACTTGAACGATCGCCAAGTCTGAGCCGAATGCTTGAGCCGACCGCGCCGACACCGGACGCATCCGATCTGCAGGAGCCGCGTTTGATCGTGGAGCCCGGCCTTGGCGCGCGCGTTGCCGCCGTCGCCGAGCCGGTGCTGCTCGGCATGGGGTTTCGCCTGGTGCGCATCAAGATTTCCGCCGAGGCCGGCTGCACCGTGCAGATCATGGCGGAGCGGCCCGACGGCAGCCTGACCATCGACGACTGCGAGGCGATTTCGAAAGCGCTGTCGCCGGTGATGGACATCGCCGATCCGATCGACCGTGCCTACCGGCTGGAGATTTCCTCGCCCGGCATCGACCGGCCGCTGGTGCGCCGCTCGGATTTCGTGCGCGCCGCGGGGCATCTGGCAAAGATCGAACTGCGCATCGCCCATCTCGGCCGCAAGCGTTTCCGCGGCACGATCCGCAGCGTCGAGGGCGACGCCGTGCGCCTTCATCGCGACGACACGCCGGCGGACGACAATGCCGAGGTGCTGCTGGCGATGGACGACATCGGCGAGGCGCGGCTGGTGCTGACCGATGCGTTGATCGCGGAAGCCTTGCGCAAGGGCAAGGAAGCCGAGCGCGCGGCGCGGCAAGGCAGTGAAGACGAGGCCGGCGAGATGCCGGTGGCGCCGCGCAAGCGTGCGGCGCCGAAGACCACCAAACAGCATCGACTCCAGGGAGACTGACCCATGGCTGTGAGCGCCAACAGGCTCGAACTTCTGCAGATCGCCGACGCAGTGGCGCGCGAGAAGTCGATCGACCGCGGCATCGTGATCGCGGCGATGGAAGACGCCATCGCCAAGGCGGCGCGCGCCCGCTACGGCGCCGAGACCGACGTGCATGCCGAGATCAACCCGAAGACCGGCCAGCTCTCGCTGTCGCGTCACATGCTGGTGGTCGAGGAGGTGGAAAACCCCTCCAACCAGATTTCGCTCAACGACGCGCGGCGCGCCAACCCGGGCGCGCAGATCGGCGACACCATCGCCGACACCCTGCCGCCGCTCGAATACGGCCGCATCGCCGCGCAGTCGGCCAAGCAGGTGATCGTGCAGAAGGTGCGCGACGCCGAGCGCGACCGCCAGTATCAGGAGTTCAAGGACCGCATCGGCGATATCGTCAACGGCGTGGTCAAGCGCGTCGAGTACGGCAGCGTGATCGTCGATCTCGGCCGCGGCGAGGCCATCGTGCGCCGCGACGAGATGCTGCCGCGCGAGGTATTCCGCAATGGCGACCGCCTCCGCGCCTACGTGTTCGACGTGCGCCGCGAGACGCGCGGACCGCAGATTTTCCTGTCGCGCACCCATCCGCAGTTCATGGCAAAGCTGTTCGCGCAGGAAGTGCCGGAGATCTACGACGGCATCGTCGAGATCAAGGCGGTGGCCCGCGATCCCGGCTCGCGCGCCAAGATCGGCGTGGTGTCGCGCGATTCCTCGGTCGATCCCGTCGGCGCCTGCGTCGGCATGCGCGGCTCGCGCGTGCAGGCCGTGGTCAACGAGTTGCAGGGCGAGAAGATCGACATCATTCCGTGGTCGCCGGATATCGCCACCTTCGTGGTCAACGCGCTGGCGCCGGCCGAAGTCGCCAAGGTGGTGATCGACGAGGACCGCGAGCGTATTGAAGTCGTGGTGCCGGATACCCAACTGTCGCTTGCGATCGGCCGTCGCGGCCAGAACGTGCGGCTCGCCTCGCAACTAACCGGCTGGGACATCGACATCCTCACCGAGCAGGAAGAATCCGAGCGCCGCCAGGCCGACTTCGAGGCGTCGACCAAGCTGTTCATGGATACGCTCAACGTCGACGAGGTGGTCGGGCAGTTGCTTGCCTCGGAAGGTTTCGCCTCGGTCGAGGAACTGGCGCTGGTCGATGCCCGCGAACTCGCCGACATCGAAGGGTTCGACGAGGAGACCGCCGAAGAACTGCAAAGCCGCGCCCGCGAGTATCTCGACCGCGTCGAGGCCGAGCTTGACGCGCGGCGCACCGAACTGGGCGTCGAGGACGCGCTCAAGACGGTGCCCGGCGTCACCTCGAAGATGCTGGTGGCGTTCGGCGAGAACGATATCAAGACGGTCGAGGATCTGGCCGGCTGCGCCACCGACGACCTCGCCGGCTGGACCGAGCGGGCCAAGGATGGCGGCGAGCCGGTCCGCTACCCCGGCGCGCTCGACGGCTTCGACCTGTCGCGCGAGGAGATGGAGCAGCTGATCATGCAGGCGCGCGTCGTCGCCGGCTGGGTAGCCGAGGCCGACCTCGTCAGGCCCGACGAGGAGGCGGAAGGCGAGGACGCCGCCGCCGATGCCGACGAAGCCCATCCGGCTTGACGGAGATGCCTCCCGATGCCGGTAATCGCCCCCGCGGCCGACCTTGACGACGGCCCCCGGACCGCCCGGTCCGGGACGACGCGGATGTGCGCGCTGACGCGGGAGGTTGAGCCGGTCGAGGCGTTGATCCGCTTCGTGGTCGGCCCGGACGACCAGGTGGTGCCGGACCTTAAGCGGCGGCTGCCCGGCCGCGGGCTGTGGTTGACGGCCTCGCGGGCGGCGGTCGATCAGGCGCTGCGCAAGGGGATTTTTGCGCGCGGGTTCCGGCGCAAGGTGGCGGCGGCGCCGACGCTTGCCGCCGACGTCGAGGCGCTGATGGTGGCCGGCGTGCAGGATGCGCTGGCGATGGCCGCCAAGGCCGGCCAGGTGGTGGCCGGCTTCGCCAAGGTCGAGCGCGCCATTGCCGAGCGCCGCGCGGTCGCGCTGATCCACGCCGCCGATGGCGCCCCGGACGGCCGCCGCAAGCTGGAGGCGGCGGTGCGGCACGCGTTTGGCGGAACGGACGGCGACCTGCCGGTGATCGAGGCTTTAACCTCGGCGCAATTGGATTTGGCACTGGGCCGGTCAAATGTGATACATGCAGCGCTGACCGCGGGGCCGGCCAACGGCTCGGTCCTGTCGCGCTGCCAGGCTCTGGTCCGATACCGGACGGACGCGGGCGAAAAGTCCCGCGCCAGAGCGACGATCAAAGGCGACGAAACCGACGGCAGCATGGTGCGTCCGCGCACCGTGGAACATGATTAGGATAGTGAATGGTTGACACCAAGACCCCTGGCGACAAGACGCTGAGCGTCAGCCCTACCAAGACCCTGACGCTGAAACCGCGCGTCGAGGGCACGGTGCGCCAGAGCTTCAGCCATGGCCGCACCAAGCAGGTGGTGGTCGAGAAGCGCGCCAAGCGGCGCCTCGCCACCGATGCGAGCCCGCCG
>QEVP01000033.1 GCA_003576765.1 Pseudomonadota bacterium | reverse complement strand
TCGCCACCCGTTACGACAGACGCACCGTTCACTTCACTGGATTCGTCCACCTCGCCGCAGCCATGACTTGGCTGCAATGAATGTCGATCAGTCCTAGAGGCGGGCTTGATCTCGGCCCGTACCAAAGCGGCGCTGGCGGCGGCGAAGGCGCGGGGCAAAAAGCTCGGGGGCAACCGGGGCGTTGTTATCAGCCCGGCCGCACGTCAGGCGGGTTCGGCGGCTCAGGCCGCTCTTGCTAAGGCACGAGCCGTTGACCTTGCGCCAGTGCTGGCGGAGTTGCGGGACAGTGGCATCATCTCATCGCGTGGTGTTGCTCGTGCTCTCACGCGCCGCGGGATCCCTACACCCTGGGGGCGGAGCCATTGGACTCCGGCTCAGGTTTCGCGGCTGCAGTCAAGGCTGAGGTAGCCGAAATCAAACTCGATGGATCGTTCGCTTCGCTCGGTTCACCTTGGTGGTGATGCTCGTGAGCGGCTCGCCGCCGGCTTTCGCTATGACACCGTGGAAGATATTCTCGCGCTGCCGCCTGGTGGCTACGGAAAGTCCAGCCCAGGCTGAACTGCCGCGATACCGATCAAGGGCCTTTTCCAGCGTGAGCACCGCCGGGGATCTATCGGGGCGCGCAGCGTCGGCGAGCGCTGCGCGATATTCCTCCCAAAACCGCTTACTATCGTAAGTCGCCTTGATCCGAACGCGCGGACCGCGGCCCTTGCGCACGTACCAGACTCGCGCGCCATGGCGGGTTGTTTCGTGGTGCAGATACGGCAGCCGCGGTTTCGGCATCTATAGAACGATCTCATGTGCGAGAGACGGCGTGCTTGTGTCGTCTGCAGGCTCGATGACAACCAGAACGATTTTGCCGTCCTTGCCAATCTCGACGCGTTGAATGGCAATGCCGGCCTTCTGCGTCGCGCGAAGCGCGCGCGTCACGTCCAATTGCTTAAAGGTGCAGGGGCCGCGGGACACTGCACTCAACCCCTGATCGCACATTCAGCTGACGACGAGCGGAGCGGGCCGAGGTGGCGCTGCGCCCAAGCGTCTAGCTCATCCGTTGGATATAGCGGTGAGCGGTTGGCCTTGTAGTATCGCGGCCCGCCGCCTGTCGTGACCATTTTCGCCAGCGTCGCAGTTGCGAGACGAATGCCATATACTTCGCGCAGATAAGCGGACGCCTCTTCGCGACGAAGGTTTTTCCTACTAGAGAGTGCAGCGTCGCCCATGGTTAGGCTTTCGCTACACGGGATCGCTCAAAGCGCCACTCTGAGTACGCTCGATTTCTCGCCATGCCTTTTCAATGCGGGAGAGCAGATGATCCAGACAGACGACAATCGAAACATGGCGTTGCTTCTGTGCGAGAACCTTCGGCAGATCGCCGTGGGCAACAATGTCGCTGTAAAGATGACCTGGGACATAAATAGGCAAGCAATCCTCGGCCTTTGCCCCTGGACCCCCGCGGGGAGTTGAGGGAATAATTCGCCCTAAATATCCCGTCGAAACTACAAGGAATGCCTTCCCGCGCTGAAACAGATGCAGGTGTTGGACTTCACGATAGATGTGAGCAGCGTCAAACCCCGCATCGACCAGATCACTCAATGCCAGAAGCTGACCCGCATCCTTCTTGGTCAGTTCGCGAGCTCGCCCTGCCACTCCGGGTTCGCTAGGCTTGAAATACCCACGGCTGATCCACTGCTCTGCGCGCGCAGTGCTGAGATTGAGTGCTTGGCAGAGGGAACGAAGGCGAACGGTATTCATGGCATAATCTCCGACAAAATGTCAGAGGAATAAATAACCTACCTCCGACACTCTGTCAAGATAAGGTCGCTTTAGCAGTGAGCCATTGGATGTCAGTTCAAACGTCCCGCGCCGACACCCGGGCTGGCGGTGGTCCGCCGCCGGCCTGGGCCGCGCACTAGACGGCTTTCGCCGCCGGCACCTGCCGATAGAAAACATCAAGCAGCAGCGCGGATCTCCAGAATTGCGGCACGGATGTTTTCCATGATCCAGTAAGGAAACGGCAACTCCAGAACGCGACCGCGCGGGTTCTTGACGGAGTCGTCGGAAAGTTCACAGGGCCAGAACTCTTCCTCGGTGTGCCTGTCTGGATACCCCGGAAGGTGAACTTTTCCGGTGTTGATCTGGTTGACATAGGTCAGGAGAGCAAAAATTCCGGCCATTGTCGTTGGCCGAACGTTGGTGAGTTCGATCGCCGTGTCGTCCATATGGCTATGTGCTGCGCGCACGTACTCGCTGTCGTCATCGTCGGGGTGCTCGTCTTCAGTTCGGTAAAGCTCACAGATCGCATGACGGTGATTCTCGATGGCGGCGAATATCGGATCGACAGCGGCCTTTGATTCGATATGACCTCGCGGCGATGCTTCATTTGCTGCCAAGCGTCGAACATCACGATCAATCGTGTTAAACCACTCCTCATCCCAATCTTGAGAGGCGTCGGGCGTATCCTCGTCGAAACCAGTCAGCCACCGCATTGCGCGAAGCTTAACTGCAACGCTCGAAAACGAAGCGGGCTGTATCTCGATCATCGACTTGAGGACTCGATCAATCTGTTCACTGATTTCCTTCAGAAGCCCGTCAACCTTTAGAAAGCCGGGGATTTTTGAGTCGTCGAGCTTTTCCAGTGCGGCCGCGAATGCCTCATGATCATGCCGAAGTGCTTCGATAGGTGCATGGGCAGCTTCTAATAGACGGTTATTCTCAGCCTCCGCTATGAGCATTGCGTCCCGAAACCGATCGAACTCCGCGCCAAGCCGCAAAAGCTCAGCGTCGGCCGGCGACGGTGTTGCCGATGGAATGATCTCCGATGCGATCGAGGGCGAGGCGACGACGGCGGATGCTGCGACGGTGGTTGTGGTAGCCATGAGAAATTGCCTCCTAGACACGGTTGAACTCGCCGCGGCCGGACGGCCGGGCTGATTCATTGTGTCGGAGGTCCGCATGTTGGTTTGCACCGACGAATCGGCATGGTTAAGCGCGCGCCCAGGCAGGGGTGGTGGGCACATTGGGTGCAGATAGGTCATCTTTATCGCTCTCGGTTGTCGGCTTTCTACGGCCTGTTGCCGGTGGCGGACCGGCAGCCGGGAGGTAGAAACCAGCCGAGAGACTGGCGGCGACGCTTTTAAGGGTTGCCCCTCTGGACATGGCGCGGCCCTCCCGGCCATAATGGCCAGGTTGGGGCGCACGCCAATGCGCCACCGTCAGCAAAGACTCAATTGAGTCCTTGCCTATTCAGCCGCTACCCCCGACGCCAATCGGGAGCATGCTGACCAAGCATGTGCGGCTATATCTCGGTCCGGGTTTCTACGCCCACGGACAGATTCAACTGATTTGCCCAAAAAATCAATTCCCCTTCAGGGGTGACGCCAAAGGTCATCCCGGCGGGCTGTCGCCGCCGCCATAAAACCCATCCAAGATCGAGATAGGGTATTGAAGGCGGCGCGTAACCGAACTAGATTGGCGTCGCGGGAAGGCGCGGCGAGCATGGGCAAAATCCACCAGATCGGGAAGACGATCATCACCGTCTATGCCAACGATCACCTGCCGCCGCACTTTCACATCGTCCATCCGGATTTCGAGGCACTGGTCGAGATTCGTGGGTTCCGGCTCTATGCCGGGCAATTGAAGGGCAAGCCCGCGCAGCGCGCGATCGACTGGGCGGCCGCGAATATCGAGCGCGTCAAGGCGGAATGGAACCGGGTCAATCCACGGTATCCGGTCGGCCGGAAGTGAGGATGAAAATGGTCAGGGAATTGCCGCGAATCGAGACCGTCAGGCCCGAGGCCGGGTCGGTCATCCGCGTCCGCTGGCGTGGCCGTCGCGCCAGCGACACCGTCAATCTGGCTGGCTGGATCGCGACAGGCGGAGACGTTCTCAAGCCGCTGCGCGATCCGGCCGTGTTCGCCCGCGCCCGTGTCGAAAATTATGGCGCCGCCATTGCGTGGGACGATGACGATCTCGCGATCGATGCGCACCACCTCAAGACGCTCGCCGAGGAGCAGAAGCCGTTCGACAAGGCTGACGCTGCTGCATGGCAATCGGCGCTCGGGCTTTCCAACAGCGAGGCGGCCACCCTTCTCGGGATCGGCGTCAGCACTTGGAACGCCTACAAGGCGGGAACGTCGCCCGTGCCGGCGCCGCTGGCGATGCTCTGCCGTGCGATGCAGCGCGATCCCGTGCTGCTTCAAGCACATTACCGGCCGCGGGTAGCCGGCAGGCCGCGTCGGGAAGTCGCATAAGGTCGCACGATTATATATATTCAGATCCAAAGGAGAGGTGTTGATGTCAGACGCGGATCTATTCGAACGGGCATTCAACTCGCTCGCTGAGGCAAAAAGCTTTGGGCTGCCAATTAAGGAGTACAAGAGCTTCGGCTCTTTCGCAGACGCTGGTGCCGCCAGAGACCACGATTTCATTTGCATATCGGAATGCCGGCATTGTGGGCATCTGAACACAACCCTTGCTCAAGAAGAGGACGGCTTGCTTATCCCTATGTCAGCCGGGCGCGGCCCACTTTGCAAAGGGGAGAAGTGTGGGGATAAAATCTCCGCTAGCTGCTACGGCTTTTTTCGTATTCGTTGATAAACGCTCATCCTCTTAACCTTCTGCAAATTTGCAGAAGGTGTCCACCGATTGGCGGCATGATCGTCGGAGCCAAGGGGGACCGCCCTTGGTCACCTCGTGCAAATTTGCACGAGGTTCGACGGCGGCAGATCAAGCGGCAAATTTGCCTCTTGATCCCAACCGGCAAATTTGCCGGTTTTCGCTATCGTGCAAATTCGCACGATTACTCACCTAGCGCATGATCAAGCGGCAAGAGGCAAATTTGCCTCTTGCCTTACCGCTCCAGCCAGCTTGAGCGGATAGTGCGCTGCCGTGCCGCCGGCGCCGCCACTGCGCTCTCGGGGTTGCTCAGCTGCTCGGCGCGCCGGTCCCAATTCGGGTTGAGAAGCTAGTAGGCGGCAAAGGCATACACCAGATGCGACGACTGCGGCTTTATGCCGGTGCCGACCAGCGCCGACACCCATGCCTCGACGCCGGACGCTGCCAGCGCATTGTTTGCCGCGAGATACCGGGCGCGCCGGGCCAGCGGTCCGCGCGCCGCGGCATCGCCGACAGCATCGCCGGCATATCGGGGTGCCCGCGCCAGCGACGGCCGCCACCGGCACCGTCATAGCTGCGCGTGAATATCCCGAGTCGTTTGACTAAATTTCTAATCACACATCTAGCAGCAAACAAAAGTGCCTGCGCCGCAATGGTTTTGGCGACTCACGCGCGATTTAGTTTTTCTGAAATTTTCTGGTGTTTTCTGCTGATGGATTGTGATGGATATCCACAAGGCAGCAGATCCTTTTCGAATCCGCCCGCCAGCATGGTCACCGCCCCAAAAAAAGGGTGCAAATTTTCACCCTTCCGCCGCAGAGGCTGCATTGGTTCTCAACGCAGCACGCCTAAAGCAAAGGAAGCTATGCATATCGGGCATAATGTAGCCCTGTCGGCACTTTCATTTGAGCTATCAATTTTATCGCAGAGGCTGAAATCCCGCAGTCGCGCGCACCCGCAAACCAGATCGCTGCGGAAGGACCCAAAATCGGCAGACGGAGGCAGCGCCGCATGTCACCCGGCTGCACGCGGCACGCTGTCGCCTCGACCCCTAAAGGCTTCGGCCCCATTGGCTACGTTGCGGGATAGCCCGGAGCCAACCCGACCTTCCCTTTGCAAGGCCCCTTTCGGCATTCCCACAATCTCCACCGCCTCTTTTAACGCTGGAGGTACATGGGGACCGACCCGCAGGTCACCCTTGCAGTCACCCACCCCCATAGGTGACCGGCTCGGGACACGTCGGTTTCGCAGCCAAAGCAGCCATGCCGGGTCGATGATCGAGACGATCGTAGTGGCATGCCGCTGCCGTGGAACCGGCCGGCGCACAGCTTTGATAAATCCGAGCGACACCAAGGCTTTCTGAGCGCGCTGCACGACGCGCTCGACTACACCGGCACGTTCCGCAAGTTGGAGCTTGCTATCATCGCAGAAGCCCTTCCTGCGAAAATCTTGGGCGTAGATCGCCGCAACCGCTTCCTCGCCCGGCGTGAGGCTATTCGCAACGTTGGGCGGCAGCCAACCCAAACGCATAAGCCCTCGACGCACCATGCCGCTCTCTTCCGATCGTGCGGCTGTTTCGACGGCTGTCCGTAGATCGCGCTCCACCTCGATGCGCTGGCCTTCTGATGTTGTCGTTGGCGAGCAATGAGCGCTTCCAGCGCTCCAATATCGTCATCGGAGAGGTTGTTGGCGTATATCTCTCGACCAAGAGCATCGAGGTGGCTACCGCGAGCCGAGATGCCGATGCGATACGCAATCTCCAGCGGCGGCGGCATAGCGGCAAGAGGCACGCCAGCCAGCCGGCCAGCATTCGGAATACTGTCGGGGTCGACACCGTTTCGTCGGCACATGTCGAGAAAGCTGGCATTTGCACGAAGGGCGGCGGTCATTCGCTCGCCTCCCCACATGCCGGGGCGAAGAGTTCATCCAGGAAGCGCTTGCGAACGCTGGGCCGTGCCGCGCGCCACGCCGTGCGCAAGAGGCGACTCTCGTCCATTGCCCCTGAGGCGGCAGCCATGCCTTCCTTGGTGCGTTGGGAGATACGCGCGCGCACTTCCTGGGACGGCATGGCGGCTTTGGTGGCGGCGCTGATCCGCGCGCGGATTTCCGGAGACTTGGGGGCGGTAGGGAGGGCCATGACTACGCCTCCCCGGAGTCAAGGATTTCGTGGCCAACGTGGTGTGGGAGGCGGCCGAATTTCCCTTTTTCCATCAAGAGGGCGGAGACTGCCCGCACCGTAAGAGACACGCTTGTTGGACGGGCGGTTTCAGCCGTCCTTTCCTGGGCACCACTGTCCCAAACCCATTCGAGTAGCGGGGCGCTTGTGTCCGGCCGGGCGCGCCGGGGCGAAATTTATCGAACCTATGGGGAGCCCTGTTGTTCGATCTGTTCCGCGATCACTTTCAGCCACTCGCCGCGTTGCCGGAACAGTTGTGACGACTGTTTCTGTGCGGCCATTGTGAAGGCGGGCAGCCGGTCGATTATAGTTGCGAGGGCCGCTGAGAGCTGGCCGCCACCGAACGGCTCACTCAGTACGACACCGGCAGCCCCAACACGATCAGCATATCCGCAGGCGTCAGAGACCACCACCGGCACCCCAGCAAGCAGTGCCTCCGCTATCACCTGGCCGGCCGCCTCGGCACGCGCCGGGTGGACGAGCAAGTCGGCCGCCGAAATGTAACGCATGATGTCCGCAGAATATCGCACCGCGTGGACCCGCTCGTGGAGTCTGAGCGTGCGGATTTGCCGCAATAGCCATCGCTGCCGGGAGCCGACGATCAGCAGATGCAGACGGGGCTGGAGCGCGAGCGCGTCGAGGAGCCGGTCGATCCCTTTGAGCCTCGGGTTGGTCGCGATCGAAACGGCGAGCGTAGCGTCGGCGGGAATGCCGAGTGTACGGCGGATCGCACCGTCGTCACCGCGCATATCCGCCTCGTATCGATCGTCGTGCAGGATGAGAGGAAGTACGGTGCATCGGGCAGGATCGAAATCGTGAGCCGCCGCGTAAGCGTCCCGTTGGCGCGCGGTCAAAAAGAAAATCCGGGTTTGTGGCGATCCCGCGAATACGCCCGTTTCAAGTGCCATGCGGGTGCGATAGCGCGGTGTCCAGGTCCAGTGTCTGGGCGTCGGATTGTCGGCCGCATAGAAGAAATCTGCGCCGGGGACGAAAGAAGAACAGAACTCGCCGAACGGTTGCGGTGCGCGATGCTGGCCTTGGCAAATGCGCGCGCCCGTGCCTGGTTGGTGATTGCAGGGGCGGCGAGCCGGGTAGCGAAACAACCGGTTATGGTAGTTGCGTTGGTGGATGTGGTGACGATTTCGACATTATGGCCCGCCGCCTTGAGATAGTGCGCGATTGCAATACAGTCACGTTCTTTGCCTCCCATTTTTTTTCAGTTGAAGAATTGCGAGCATGATATTCATGAGCGCCGCCCGGTAAATCGCCTGGGGAAAGATTGCGTCAGTTATGTCACCAGGAATTTTAGCCGATACGCAATGTGAAGATGCCATGCAGTGCACGGAAAACGGTGAATCGCAGGGAGGAACGTTACCACCTCGATCGGGTTGGGTGGAGCGGATCGGCGCGGCAGCAGAAACGAGATGGGCTGCGGTGGCGCTGATCGGATGAGTACCGCTTGCTGCATTGTTCTCTTTCAATATTCCGGCAGTCACCGATGTCGCGCTAGCGGTTCTTGCCCTCTCCGGCGTCGCTGAACTTGTTCAAAAAGGGCGGGCTGGATGGTCCCTGCCGATCGGACTAGCCATCGGTTGGGCAGCCTTTGTGCTCCTATCGGCGATCTATGCCACTGCGCTTGATCTTCCCGGCCGCCATTTCGGCAGTATCGGAAAACACTTGCCTTTGGCGCTTGGGCCGTTTGCGGCTATCAGCCTTAACGCCGCACGGCGGCGAGCGGGCGCTAGTATCAACGACCTTCTGACCCTCTTCCTAGCCGGCCTTGTTATCGGGGCTGCGCTGATGTTGTTGAGGAACGGTGCGATCGGCACGTTGACTGGCCCTGAAATGCAGTCGGACAATAGTGTCTTCGGTGCGGTGAACCGTAATTTCGCAGGACTTGCCTGCGGGCTTCTCATTATCGCCAGTGCCGGCATTTTGCTTGAGCAGATACCAACGCTTCGGACTCGACCGGCAGCAGGCGCGTCGGTGATAGCGGCCTTGATCCTGTCCGTCGGGACTGCCAGCGTACTGCTCGAATTGTTGCAAAGCCGTACAGCGCTCATCGCCACGATCTTCTCCGCACTGGTTTGGCTGATTATCGTGGTCGTTTCGGCCATGCGGCTAAGGGTGGGAGCGTGGCGCGCGAGAATATTCGTTCTTATGGGTCCGTTGGTGTTCGCGGCGCTTGCCGTATTATCGATCCTGATTTTTCAAAAGCTGAGTGAACGGCCGCTAATGCAAGGTCCCCTTGCTGAGCTTGCTGCTGCCGGTCCGGCAATTCTCTCGGGTCGGCTCGCCGATGTCGCGAGCGGACTTTCGGGGGCCGAGTCCCGATTGCAACTTTTGGCTGTGGCTCTCGATCTTATCAGCCAGCGACCATGGTTGGGTTGGGGGCCGGATGCTTCGCTGTTGATCGGTCTGGTTTCGCCATTCCCCGACCTGAAGGAACTTAATCAATTTCACAACGGGTACATTCAGGTAGCCGTCAGTTTTGGCGTACTGGGGACGTTGCTTCTACTTGCGCTACTGATGGCTGTCATCTGGTCGGCCATTACTGCCTATGGCCGTCGGTCCGGATCCGATAAAATTATGCCCGCACCGTTTGGAACGGCAGTGGCGCTGGCGGTTTATGTCGCTTCAACCAACGGAACAGAAACTATTCTATTTGTGAAACCATGCGCAGTGGTGTGTGTGATCCTTGCGGCGTTAGCTTGTCTGCCCAACAAGGCCGTCCGCGCATAAAAAAAGCCGGCTTGTCAGCCGGCCTGAAGGTCTTTGAGCCTGCGTCGGGCCCGGTCCCAACGATCCGGGGGGCTGGGGGCTGAGGAATCCGAACCGCCGAAACCGGGCCAACGCAGTGGTTTCCTTATCTCAAGCCACAACGGCGTGGGATTGTTCGAATTGAGGCGCCATTATGATTTGCCTAACGAATGCGTGACCCTTGCGCCTGACCCTTGTTCGTACCTCGGGGCGCGGCGCATGGGGCGGCAGCGGCCCCTCGCAAATGGCTCTTGCGGCGGCGCGCGCGGCGGCCGATCATATCGCGATCATGACAGGAGGTCTCGCCGCATGAGCATGCCACCGGGAGAGGCCGACCCCATAGTCGAGCGCGGGGCGGAGCGGCCGGGCGCCGCCGCTCCGCCAGCCCGCGTGACCTTCAATCGCCTCGAACTCAACAGCATCCTGAACCTGTACGGCCGCCACGTCGCCGAGGGCGAGTGGCGCGACTACGCCATCGACTTCCTGAAGGATCGCGCGGTGTTCTCGATCTATCGCCGCGCCTCGGAAGTGCCGCTGTACCGCATCGAGAAGGAGCCGCGGCTGGCCCGCAAGCAGGGCGCCTACAGCGTCATCGCCGCCGGCGGCCTGATTTTGCGCCGCGGCCACGACCTCGACCGCGTGCTGCTGGCGATCGGCCGCAGGTTCAAGGTGGTGTAGCGCTGCTCCCTTTATCCCTCCCCCTGGAAGGGGGAGGGGAGGGTGGGGTTGTCGAACGCGGAAAAGACTCCGGCACGCTGCAACATCATCGGTCCCCCGGCACCGTGCCGGCGCCGGCGCCGAGCGCGCGCTGCATCGTCACGGTGTCGAGCCAGCGCCCGAACTTGAGGCCGACTGCCGGGTGAGTGCCGATCATCGCAAAACCGGCACGGGCATGGGCGCGGACCGAGGCGACGTTGGCGGAATCGCCGATCACCGCGATCATCTGGCGGAAGCCGCGCCCGGTCGCTTCCTCGATCAGCCGCGACAGCAGCACCGTGCCGAGGCCGCGCCCTTGCGCGGTTGGCGCGAGATAGACCGAATCCTCCACGGTGAAGCGGTAGGCCGGCCGCGCCCGGTACGGCCCGGCATAGGCATAGCCGATAGGCCCGCCGTCGGCGTCCGCGACGAGATAGGGGAAGCCGGCGTCGCTCAGCGTCGCAAAGCGCCGCAGCATCTCGGCGCGGTCGGGCGGCTGAAGCTCGAACGTCGCCGTGCCGTGCAGGACCGCGTCGGCGTAGATCGCGGTGATGGCGTCGAAATCGGCAGGGGTGGCGGGGCGGATCGCGGGCGCGTGCATCGGCTCACCATGCGCCCGCAAGGATGCGAAGAAAAGAGGATCGCCGCCCAAACGAAAACCCCGGCCGCAAGGCCGGGGTCTTGGCGTTTCGGGGCCTGTTTTACGGCCTTTTCGTTACTCGCGCTGGCCGAGCAACTGCAACAGCAGCGTGAACAGGTTGATGAAGTTCAGGTAGAGCGACAGCGCGCCCATGATCGCGGTGCGCTCGGCCGCCTCGCCGCCGGCGCTGGCGTAGCCGTAGATGTACTCGCTCTTGAGCCGCTGGGTGTCCCAGGCGGTGAGGCCCGCGAACACCAGCACGCCGATCACCGACACCACGAACTGCAGCATCGAGCTTTGCAGGAACAGGTTGACCAGCATCGCGATGATGACGCCGAACAGGCCCATCAGCAGGAACGAGCCCATCCCGCTCAGGTCGCGCTTGGTGGTGTAGCCGTACAGGCTGAGCGCGCCGAACGAGGCCGCGGTGATGAAGAACACCCGCACGATCGAGGTGTGCGTGTAGACGAGGAAGATCGACGACAGCGACACGCCCATCAGCGCCGAGAACGCCCAGAACAGCATCTGGGCGGTGGCGGGCTTGAGCCGCTGGATGCCGAACGAGATCACGAACACCATCGCCAGCGGTGCCAGGATGAAGGCCCACTTCAGCGGGCTCACGAACATCGCGTAGCCGAACGAGGTGAGGTAGGTGTTGGCGCCGATGCGCGCGGCGGCACCCGAGGCGTCGCCGGTGACCGCGGCCATGTAGACGCCGAGCGCGGCCAGGCCGGTGATCGCCAGCCCGATCGTCATGTAGTTGTAGATCTTGAGCATGTACGCGCGCAGGCCGGCATCGACGGCGGCGGCGTCGGCGCGCGTGGTGGCCTGGCCGAAAGGCGAGGCGTAGTTACGGTCGAAGTCCGACATGGGCGAAGTCCCGTTGTTGTCCGGCGGGGCGCCAAGGGCAGGCGCTGCCGGCACTGAATTCACTCAGATCCCGGATGGCGGCGGGCCAACGCAACCGCATCGCGTTCGGAATCTGACCCGGAGAGCATGTGGGAAACTAGCACAGGTGCCGCAAGCTCCTACGCGCGGCTGAATGTCGCAAAAGCCATATGCCCATTCTGTCACAAATTCCGCAAGACGGCAGCGGGTTTGTTGTTGAGCGCCGACAGCGTGCCGATCAGCCCGAGCAGCACCGTCACCGCCAGCGCCAGCGCCGCGACGGCCGCGGCGGTTCCCGCCTCGAAGACGAAGCCGAGGTTCATCAGCCGCGTCACGATCAGCGCCGCGGCGACCGAGCCCGCGGCCGCGCCGAACAGCGCGCTGGCGCCGCCGACCAGCAGGTATTCCAGCGCATAGGCGGCCAAAAGCCGCGCCCGCGTCGCGCCGAGCGTCTTGAGGATCACCGCGTCGTAGAGCCGCTGGCGGTGGCCCGAGGCCAGCGCCCCGCCGAGCACCAGCACGGCGGCGAACAGCGTCACCGCGCTGGCGCCGCGCACCGCCAGCGTCAGGTTGGTGACGACGCCGCCGATGGCCTCGACCGCCTCGCGCACCCGGACCACCGTGACCGAAGGGTAGGCCGTGGCGACGGCCTTCACCAGGGCCGCCTCGCCGGCGGGGGATGAGTCCGGCTCGGTCAGGGTGGCGATGTGGGTGTGCGGCGCGCCGGCGAAGGTGTTGGGGGTGAACACCAGCACGAAGTTGATGCCGAGGCTCTGCCAGTCGACGGTGCGCAGGCTGGCGATGCGCGCGGTGATGTCGCGGCCGAGCACGTTGACGGTGATGCTGTCGCCGAGCTTGAGCCCGAGGCCGTCGGCGATGCGCCGCTCCAGCGATACCAGCGGCGGCCCCTTGTAATCGGCCGGCCACCAGGCGCCTTCGATCACGGTGGAGCCGTGCGGCACCTCGTTGGTGTAGCTCAAGCCGCGGTCGCTTTGCAGCGCCCATTCGGTCTCCGGCGTGGGTTTTAGGTCTTCGGCTTTCACGCCGCGTGCGGCGGTGATGCGCCCGCGCAGCATCGGCACTTCCTCGATGGTGGCGTCGGGCCGCTCGCGCGCGAGAAAGGTGCGGAAGGCGTCGGCCTCGCGCGAGGGGATATCGATGAAGTAGAACGAGGGCGCCCGTTCCGGCAGCGCCGCCGTGAATTGGCGGTGCAGGTTGCCGTCGATCTGGGTGACGGTGACGAGGGTGGCGAGGCCGAGCCCGAGCGAGAGCACCACCGAGGGCGTCAGTGCGCCGGGGCGGTGGATGTTGCCGAGCGCGAGCCGCAGCACCGTGGCGCGTGGCCGCGGCAGCGCGCGGGCCAGCGCCATCACGCCGGCGGCGACGAGGCGCAGCAGGATGAAGGTCGCCGCGGCTGCGCCGACGAAGATCAGCGCGATGCGGCGGTCGTAGGCAAGAGCCACGGCGATCGCCGCCAGCGCCGCCACCACGATCGCGATCAGAACGAGGTCGCGGCGGCGCGGCCAGCCGGCACGCGTCGTCACCGCGTCGCGAAACAGCGCCGCCACCGGCACCCCGCGCACCCGCGACAGCGGCCACAGCCCGAATGCCAGCGCGGTTAACAGGCCGTAAACGAAAGCGAGCGCCAGTTCGCCCGCGTGTAGCGCCGGCGCGAGCGGCAACGGCAGCAGGTGGCCGAAGGCGCCGGCGACGACGAACGGAATGGCGGCGCCGAGCGCCAGCCCGATCACCGCGCCGCCGGCAGCGAGCGCCATCACCTGGGTCAGGTAGATCGCGAACACGTCGCCGCCGGTGGCGCCGACCGCCTTGAAAGTGGCGATGACGTCGCGGCGGCGTTCGACGTGGTCCTTGACCGCGTTGGCGACCCCGACGCCGCCGACCAAGAGCGCAGCGAGGCCGACCAGCGTCAGGAACTGGGTGAAGCGGTCGATGTTGCGTTCGAGCTGCGGGGAGGCGTTGGTACGGCTGCGCACCTCCCAGCCGGCGTGCGGGAAGGCGGCGCGGGCGTCACGCTCGAGGCCTGCCGCGGCGCGGTCGTCGGCGGCATTATCGGGCAATCGCACGCGATAGCTCCAGCGCACCAGGCTGCCGGGCTGGATCAGGCCGGTGGCGCGCAACGCCTCGACGCTCATCAGGACGCGCGGCCCGAAGCCGATGCCGGCGGCGAGCTTGTCGGGCTCGGTGTCGATCGCGGCGCGGATCTCGAAGGTGGCTTCGCCGATTTTGAGGCGGTCGCCGGGCTTGAGGTCGAGCCGCGCCATCAGCGCCGGGTCCACTGCCGCGCCGAACGCGCCGTCGCGGAAGGCGAGCGCCTCGCGTGCGCCGAGCGGCGGGGTCAGGGCAAGGGCGCCGAGCAGCGGATAGGCATCGTCGACCGCCTTGATCTCGACCAGCGCCGGGGCGGCATCGCCGGCGCGCGCCATGCTGCGCAGGGTGGCGGCGGTCGAGACGGCGCCGCGGCGGTCGAGGAAGGCGCGCTCCTCAGGGGTAGCCTCGCGCTGGAACAGCGAGAAGGCGAGATCGCCGCCGAGCAGCGTGCGGCCCTCGCGCGACAGCCCGTCGCCGATGCTGGCGGCGACCGAGCCGACGCCGGCAATCGCCATCACCCCCAGCGCGATGCAGGCGATGAATACAATGAAGCCGCGCAGGCCCCCGCGCAGGTCGCGCAGCGCGAAGCGGGCGGCGAGCGCAAAGCGGGAAAGCGCGCTCACGGTCGGGCCATCGCGGCCAGGGTGGCCGTGCCGGTGCCGACGTCGGCGGCCGCCTCGATATGGCCGGAGCGCAGCCGCACCACGCGGTCGCAGCGTGCGGCGAGGCCGGCGTCGTGCGTCACCAGCACCAACGTCATGCCGCGCGCGGCGTGCTGGGCGAACAACAGTTCGACGATCTGCTGCCCGGTCGCCTCGTCGAGGTTGCCGGTCGGCTCGTCGGCGAGCAGCACGGCCGGGTCGGGCGCCAGCGCCCGCGCCAGCGCCACGCGCTGCTGCTCGCCGCCGGACAGTTGTGCCGGGTAGTGATGCAGCCGCTCGCCGAGGCCGACGCCGTCGAGTTCGCGCGCGGCGCGCTCGAAAGCGTCGGCGCGGCCGGCCAGTTCGAGCGGCACCGCGACGTTCTCCAGCGCCGTCATGGTCGGGATCAGGTGAAACGACTGGAACACGATGCCGACATGGCGGCCGCGGAAGCGGGCCAGCGCATCCTCGTCGAGCGCATTGAAAGAGGTGCCGTTGACCACCACCTGTCCGCTGTCGGGGCGCTCCAGCCCGGCCATCACCATCAGGAGCGTGGACTTGCCGGAGCCGGATGGCCCGATCAGGCCGACCGCCTCGCCGCTCGCGATGCCAAGGCTGATGTCCTTGAGGATGTGGACGCGCGCGCGGCCGTCGCCGAGCGCGAGCTGGATGTGATCGATCTGGATGGCGGGGGGGCCGTCCGCGGAAGGAGATTGCGTGAGACTGTCCATGCATCGCTCATATGGGAGCCGGTGGCCCGCGGTCGAGGGGGCGGCGGCGCGGTGCCGTCGGCTCGCGACGCTGGTGCTGGCGCTTGCCGCGCTGGCTGCCGCGCCCTTGACCGCGTCTTTGGCGGTTGCCACCGGCGCGGCCGCGGAGCCGCTGAAAGTGGTGGCGCTCGGCGATTCGCTGACCGCCGGCTACGGGCTTTCGGGTTCGGCCGCGTTCCCGGCGCGGCTGCAGAAAGCGCTGGCCGAGCGCGGCCTTGATGTCGAAATCGTGAACGCCGGGGTGTCCGGCGACACCGCCTCCGGCGGCCGCGACCGGCTCGACTGGTCGGTGCCGGACGGCACCCAGGCCGTGATTCTCGAACTCGGCGCCAACGATGCGCTGCGCGGCATCGCGCCCGAGGTGACGCGCGCCGCGCTCGACGACATTCTGACGCGGCTGAAAGCGCGCAACATTCCGGTGCTGCTCGCCGGCATGTATGCCGGGCGCAATTTCGGCGCCGACTATACGAAAGCCTTCGACCGCATCTACCCGGAACTGGCCGAGGCCCACGGCGTGCCGCTCTATCCGTTCTTCCTCGATGGCGTGGCCGGCGAGGCGAAACTTAACCAGCGCGACGGCATCCACCCGACGGCCGAGGGGGTGGAGGAGATCGTCCGCCGCATGCTGCCCGCGGTGGAGCGTTTTCTGCGCGGGGTGGCCGCGGCCCGGGTCGGTTCCGCACGCTAAACTCGCCATCATACCGCCCCCACCTTTTTCTCCCCCACCCTTCCCTCCCCCACCCCCGCAGGCGGGGGAGGGATAAAGGGAGGGGGGTGGAACGGCAGGACGGTCATGTTCCACCATGACCGGAAAATGCCTCAGCCAGAGGGTTATCCCCTGCCGCTCTCTGTGCGCTTCGCACTGTCATGCGGCTGGGCTAGACAGGAGACAGGGTGATTCGTCGCCCGGCCTCAGTGGAGGTGCTGCCATGCCGCGTTTGTTTGCGGGGCTGGAGATTCCAGCCGAGATCGCTCGCTCGCTGGCCTCCCTGCGTGGCGGATTGCCCGGGGCGCGCTGGATCGATCCCGAAAACTACCACGTCACCCTGCGTTTCATTGGCGACATCGACAGCCTGGCGGCGGCCGAGATCGCGTCGACGCTCGACCGGGTCAACCGCCGGCCGTTCCAGGTGGCGGTCGAGGGGTTATCGTCGTTCGGCGGCCGTCAGCCGCGCGCGGTGGTGGCCCGCGTCGCGCCGAGCCGGCCGTTGCTGGACCTGCAGGCCGAGGTCGAGCGGCTGGTGCGGCGCGTCGGGCTGGAGCCGGAGGGGCGCAAGTTCACCCCGCACGTCACGCTGGCGCGGCTCAAGCGCGCCACCAACCGCGACGTCGCCGAATACCTGTCGGTGCGCGGCTATTTCCCGCCCTGCGTGTTCACCGCCTCGCGGTTCGTGCTGTTCTCCTCGCGCGATTCGGTCGGCGGCGGCCCGTATCTGGTCGAGGACGCCTATGCGCTGAGCGCGTAGAGCGCGGCCCGGCGGCCGGGAGCGCTCGTGTCCCGGACGCGGTGAGGCGTGCAACGCCGCGCCGCTGAGCCGGGACCGTCGCGGGCTGCGGCCGGAACGATCCCGGATCAGCAGCGCAGCATTTCTTGCTGCGCTGCATCCGGGATGCGCCGGTTGACCCAGCAATCCATTTCTTTTGAAAGATGGACCCGCGGGTCAAGCCCGCGGGTGACGCTGAAAGATGGACCCGCGGGTGACGCCGGCGACGGGCGGAGGATCGATCCGCGTTCCCCGCTTGCCTTTACCGCACCGTTCGCCGTAACAGCGCGACATGTCGCAAGCCCTGCCCTCGCTGCAAACCCGCTACCGCAAGCTCGTCTCCTCCGGCGCCATCGAAGCCGACGCCGCGCAGGCGCACGCCGTCGAGAAGCTCGCCGCGTTGCAAACGGCGCTCGCCGGCTACAAGCCGGCGCGCCGCAAGGGCGGCCTGCTCGGCCGGCTGTTCGCCAACGGCAAGGACCGCGAGGCCCCGCGCGGCCTCTACATCCACGGCGAGGTCGGACGCGGCAAGACCATGCTGATGGACCTGTTCTTCCAGACCAGCCGGGTCCAGCACAAGCGCCGCGCCCACTTCCACGAGTTCATGGCCGACGTCCACGAGCGCATCTACGGCTTCCGCCAGAAGATCGCGCGCGGCGAGATCGACGACGACAGCGATCCGGTGCGGCTGACCGCGCAAAGCGTGTTCGACGAGGCGTGGCTGTTGTGTTTCGACGAGTTTCACGTCACCGACATCGCCGACGCCATGATTCTCGGCCGGCTGTTTGCGCGGCTGTTCGAACTCGGCACGGTGGTGGTCGCGACCTCCAACGTGGCCCCGGACGACCTTTACAAGGGCGGGCTCAACCGCGCGCTGTTTCTGCCGTTCATCGCCGCGATCACGGAGCGCATGGAGGTCTTGAGGCTCGACTCGCGCACCGACTTCCGCATGGAGAAACTGGCCGGCGCGACAATGTGGCTGGTGCCGGCCGATGCCGCCGCCACCGCCGCGCTCGATGCCGCCTTCGCAAAGCTCACCGGCAACGCCAGGGCCGCCCCGCGCGACATCGCCTATAAGGGCCGCACCCTGCATGTGCCGCGCGCCGCCGACGGCGTGGCGCGCTTTGCCTTCGCCGACCTGTGCGAACGTCCGCTCGGCGGCGCCGACTACCTGCGGCTCGCCCGCGACTACCATACCATCCTGATCGACGGCATCCCGGCGATGGGCGAGGCCGAGCGCAACGCCGCCAAGCGCTTCATCACCCTGATCGACACGCTCTACGACAACGGCGTCAAGTTGATCGCCTCGGCGGCGGCGGCGCCGGATGCGCTCTACCGCGCCGACTACGGCACCGAGGCCATGGAGTTCGCCCGCACCGCCTCGCGGCTGCACGAGATGGCCTCCGACGCCTACCTGGCGCTGCCGCACGGCCGCAGCGACTCCACCGCGAGCGGCGCCACCACCGGGCTGGTCGAAACCTGAGCACGGGATGCGCTCGCCCCCTTGCTGCCGTATCCCGGACGCGATGCGGCACAAGCATCGCGGCGTGCCGCGTCGCTGATCCGGGATCGCGGGGAAGGAAACGCCGCGTCCGGGACACGACGCCCGGGTGTCCCGGATGCTGCGCGGCATCAATGCCGCGCTGCTGATCCGGGACCGCCACGAACGGGAAGGCGACCGTTGGAGCGGTCCCGGCTCTGCGGTGCAACGTTGCACGCTGCGCCGCGTCCGGGACAGGTCGATTGCTGCGCCGCGTCCGGAACACGAGGACAAGGAAGAGGCGCCGATCGCCCGCGAAGTGGTGAACGAGAACGGGAATCTATATTCATTTCTAATGCCGATTTGTTGGTTTCGGGCGCGATTCGGCGGCTTGGCCGCTTGAACGCGATGGCCGAAAGCGGTACCACGCTGGGCCATCCGATCCCGAGCCACACGGTGGCTCCCCGCCCGCATCCCTACCCGCATCAACAGGACGAATCCGATGGCACGCGACAAGATTGCTTTGATTGGCTCAGGTCAGATTGGCGGGACGCTGGCGCACCTGATCGGGCTCAAGGAACTTGGCGACGTGGTGCTGTTCGACATCGCCGACGGCATTCCGCAGGGCAAGGCGCTCGATCTCGCGCAGTCCTCGCCGGTCGAGGGGTTCGACGCAAAACTGTCCGGCACCAGCGCCTATGAGGGCATCGAGGGCGCCAAGGTGTGCATCGTCACCGCCGGCGTGCCGCGCAAGCCGGGCATGAGCCGCGACGATCTGCTCGGCATTAATCTCAAGGTCATGGAACAGGTCGGCGCGGGCTTGCGCAAATACGCCCCTGACGCCTTCGTCATCTGCATCACCAACCCGCTCGACGCCATGGTCTGGGCGCTGCAGAAGGCGTCCGGCCTGCCACACAACAAGGTGGTCGGCATGGCCGGCGTGCTGGATTCGGCGCGCTTCCGCTATTTCCTCGCCGACGAGTTCAACGTCTCGGTGGAGGACGTCACCGCCTTCGTGCTCGGCGGCCACGGCGACACCATGGTGCCGCTGGTGAAATATTCGACGGTGGCCGGCATTCCGCTGCCCGATCTCGTCAAGATGGGCTGGACCTCGCAAGGCCGCCTCGACGAGATCGTCACCCGCACCCGCAACGGCGGCGCGGAGATCGTCAACCTGCTCAAGACCGGCTCGGCCTTCTATGCGCCGGCGGCGTCGGCGATCGCGATGGCGGAGAGCTATCTTCGCGACAAGAAGCGCGTGCTGCCGTGCGCCGCCTATCTCAGCGGCCAGTTCGGCGTGAAGGACACCTATGTCGGCGTGCCGGTGGTGATCGGCGCCAAGGGCGTCGAGCGCATCGTCGAGATCGAGCTTGCCGGCGCCGACCGCGAGGCGTTCGACAAGTCGGTGGCGTCGGTCCACGGGCTGATGGACGCCTGCAAGAAGATCGCGCCGGACCTGCTCGGCGCTTGATCCTTAATAACGCGTGTCGCGACGTCGTCCGGACGCCGTGACCGTTCGGCTTCTGGGGGGACCGCATGAATATCCACGAGTATCAGGCCAAGGCGCTGCTGCGCGACTTCGGCGTGCCGGTGTCGAAGGGCGTCCCCATCTTCAAGCCGGGCGAGGCCGAGGCGGCGGCAAAACAGCTCGGCGGCCCGATCTGGGTGGTCAAGAGCCAGATCCACGCCGGCGGCCGCGGCAAGGGCAAGTTCAAGGAAGCCAGCGCCGGCGACAAGGGCGGCGTGCGGCTCGCCCGGTCGATCGACGAGGTCAAGACGTTTGCCCGCGAGATGCTCGGCGCCACGCTGGTCACGGTGCAGACCGGCCCGGCCGGCAAGCAGGTCAACCGCCTCTACATCGAGGACGGCTCCGACATCGACAAGGAATTCTACCTCTCGGCACTGGTCGATCGCGAAACATCGCGCATCGCCTTCGTGGTCTCGACCGAAGGCGGCATGAGCATCGAGGACGTCGCCCACGACACGCCGGAGAAGATCGTCACCTTCTCGGTCGATCCGGCGACCGGCATCATGCCGCATCACGGCCGCACCGTGGCCAAGGCGCTCAACCTCACCGGCGACCTCGCCAAGCAGGCCGGCAAGCTGGTCGAAAAGCTCTATGCGGCGTTCGTCGGCAAGGACATGTCGATGCTCGAGATCAACCCGCTGGTGGTGACCAGGCAGGGCGAGCTGAAGTGCCTCGACGCAAAGGTGTCGTTCGACTCCAACGCGCTCTACCGCCACCCGGACCTCGCGGGCCTGCGTGACGAGAGCGAGGAGGACCCCAAGGAGATCGAGGCGTCGAAATACGATCTCGCCTACATCGCGCTCGACGGCTCGATCGGCTGCATGGTCAACGGCGCCGGCCTTGCCATGGCGACGCTGGATATCATCAAGCTTTACGGCGAGAGCCCGGCCAACTTCCTCGACGTCGGCGGCGGCGCCTCCGAGGAAAAGGTCGCGGCCGCGTTCAAGATCATCACCGCCGATCCCAACGTGAAGGGCATTCTGATCAACATTTTCGGCGGCATCATGAAGTGCGACGTGATCGCGCGCGGCGCCATCGCCGCGGTCAAGTCGGTCGGCCTCAAGGTGCCGCTGGTGATCCGGCTGGAAGGCACCAACGTGGCCGAAGGCAAGCGCATCATCAACGAATCCGGGCTCAACGTGGTGGCCGCCGACGATCTCGACGATGCCGCCCAGAAAATCGTCAAGGCCGTGCGGGGGGTGGCGTAAATGTCCGTGCTGATCGACAAGAATACCCGCGTCATCACCCAAGGCTTCACCGGCAAGAACGGCACCTTCCATTCCGAGGCGGCGATCGCCTACGGCACGAAAGTGGTCGGCGGCACCTCGCCCGGCAAGGGCGGCTCGACCCATCTCGGCTTGCCGGTGTTCGACACCGTGCGCGAGGCGCGCGAGGCGACCGGGGCCGACGCCTCGGTGATCTACGTGCCGCCGCCGGGCGCGGCCGACGCCATCTGCGAGGCGATCGACGCCGAGATCCCGCTGATCGTCTGCATCACGGAAGGGATTCCGGTGCTCGACATGGTGCGCGTCAAGCGGGCGCTGTCGGGCGGCAAGTCGCGGCTGATCGGGCCGAACTGCCCCGGCGTCGTCACCGCCGGCGAATGCAAGATCGGCATCATGCCGGCCAACATCTTCCACCCCGGCAATGTCGGCATTGTGTCGCGCTCCGGCACCCTGACCTACGAGGCGGTGTTC
The DNA here is from genome assembly GCA_003576765.1 of Pseudomonadota bacterium. Taxonomy (GTDB): domain Bacteria; phylum Pseudomonadota; class Alphaproteobacteria; order Rhizobiales; family Xanthobacteraceae; genus PRO6. The sequence goes on along the minus strand of QEVP01000033.1, from coordinate 3,884 downwards.
CAGACCACGGCGGAGGGGCTCGGCCAGACCACCGCCGTCGGCATCGGCGGCGACCCTGTCAAGGGCACCGAGTTCATTGAGGTGCTGGAGATGTTTCTGGCCGACGACAACACCAGATCCATCGTCATGATCGGCGAGATCGGCGGCTCGGCCGAGGAAGACGCGGCGCAGTTCATCAAGGACGAGGCCAAGCGCGGGCGGACCAAGCCGATGGTCGGCTTTATCGCCGGCCGCACCGCCCCGCCGGGACGCCGCATGGGCCACGCCGGCGCCATCGTCTCCGGCGGCAAGGGCGACGCCGAATCCAAGATCGCGGCGATGGAAGCGGCCGGAATTACCGTTTCGCCGTCGCCGGCGCGGCTCGGCAAGACCCTTATCGAGAAATTGAAGCGGTAGTTCAGTTTTTGGTGGTTTTTATCGCGTTTATTTATCCTATCTAGAGTAAGAGTTGTGTTTGCGGCCGTCGGAGCCGCAAACGGGACGCGATGCTGCTGGTGGCGTCGCGTCGGCCCACAATCAGGACAGGATGATGTCTCGCCAGGACGCGAACGCCGCTTTTGCCCTCACCTCGTTTCTCCAAGGCGCCAACGCCAGTTACATCGACGCCATCTACGACCGCTACGAGCAGGACCCGGCTTCCGTCGATGCCGAGTGGCGGGCGTTTTTCGAAAGCCTCAAGGACGCCCCCGCCGACATCGCCAGGAACGCCGCCGGCCCGAGCTGGGCACGCCGCGACTGGCCGCGGGTGCCCCGCGACGATCTGACCTCGGCGCTCGACGGCAACTGGCCGCAGGTCGAGAAGGCGCTTGGTGACAAGATCGCGAAGCGCGCCGAGACCGCCGGCGTCGATCTCGGCACCGCCGACGTGCAGCAGGCGACCCGCGATTCGGTGCGCGCCCTGATGCTGATCCGCGCCTATCGCATGCGTGGCCACTTTCACGCCAACCTCGACCCGCTCGGCATCGAGGGCCAGAAGGATCACGAGGAACTCGATACCCGCACCTACGGCTTCACCGACGCCGACCTCGACCGCAAGATCTTCATCGATCATGTGTTGGGGCTGGAGACCGCGACGCTGCGCGAGATCGTGGCGATCTGCGAGCGCACCTACTGCCAGACGCTCGGCGTCGAGTTCATGCACATCTCCGACCCGGCGCAGAAGGCGTGGATTCAGGAGCGCATCGAGGGCCCGGACAAGGAAATCTCCTTCACGCGAGAGGGCCGCCGCGCCATCCTGATGAAGCTGGTCGAGGCCGAGGGCTTTGAGAAGTTCTGCGACGTCAAGTTCACCGGCACCAAGCGGTTCGGCCTCGATGGCGGCGAATCGCTGATCCCGGCGCTGGAGCAGATCATCAAGCGCGGCGGCAATCTCGGCGTGCGCGAGATCGTGCTCGGCATGCCGCATCGCGGCCGCCTCAACGTGCTGACCCAGGTGATGGCCAAGCCGCACCGGGCGCTGTTCCACGAGTTCAAGGGCGGCTCCGCCAATCCCGACGAGGTCGAGGGCTCCGGCGACGTCAAGTATCACCTCGGGGCCTCCTCGGACCGCGAGTTCGACAACAACAAGGTGCACCTGTCGCTGACCGCCAACCCCTCGCATCTGGAGATCGTCGATCCGGTGGTGCTCGGCAAGGTGCGCGCCAAGCAGGACCAGCACGGCGATCCGCCGGACCAGCGCATCTCGGTGCTGCCGCTGCTGCTGCACGGCGATGCCGCCTTCGCCGGCCAGGGGGTGGTGGCCGAATGCCTCGGCCTGTCGGACCTCAAGGGCTACCGCATCGGCGGCTCGCTGCATTTCATCGTCAACAACCAGATCGGCTTCACCACCTATCCGCGCTACTCGCGCTCCTCGCCGTATCCGTCGGACGTCGCCAAGATGATCGACGCGCCGATCTTCCACGTCAACGGCGACGATCCCGAGGCGGTGGTGTTCGCCGCCAAGGTGGCCATCGAATTCCGGCAGAAGTTCCACAAGCCGGTGGTCATCGACATGTTCTGCTACCGGCGGCACGGCCACAACGAGGGCGACGAGCCCTCGTTCACCCAGCCGCTGATGTACAAGAAGATCGCCGCCCATCCGACGACGCTGGAACTCTATTCGCAGCGGCTGATCGCCGACGGCGTCATCACGCAAGGCGAGATCGACAAGGCCAAGGCCGACTGGCGGGCGCGGCTCGATGCCGAATACGAAGCCGGCGCGAGCTACAAGCCCAACAAGGCCGACTGGCTCGACGGCAAGTGGGCCGGCTTCAAGCACGCCAGCGACGAGGACGATCCGCGCCGCGGCGTCACCGGGGTCGATATCGACACCCTCCAGGACATCGGCCGCAAGATCACCGTGGTGCCGGACGGTTTCCGCGTCCACCGCACGGTCAAGCGCTTCCTCGACAACCGCGCCAAGGCGATCGAGAGCGGCGAGGGCATCGACTGGGCGACGGCGGAGGCGCTGGCTTTCTGCACGCTGCTCAAGGAGGGCCTCCGCGTGCGCCTGTCCGGGCAGGACAGCGAGCGCGGCACCTTCTCGCAGCGCCACTCGGTGTTGTTCGACCAGGAGGACGAAAGCCGCTACACGCCGTTCAACCATCTCGGCGGCGAGCAGGGCCACTACGAGGTCGTCAACTCCATGCTGTCGGAGGAGGCGGTGCTCGGCTTCGAATACGGCTACTCGCTCGCCGAACCGAAGGCGCTGACGCTGTGGGAGGCGCAGTTCGGCGACTTCGCCAACGGCGCGCAGGTGGTGTTCGACCAGTTCATCTCCTCGGGCGAGCGCAAGTGGCTGCGCATGTCCGGCCTCGTCTGCCTGCTGCCGCACGGCTACGAGGGGCAGGGGCCGGAGCATTCCTCGGCGCGGCTCGAGCGCTATCTGCAGATGTGCGCCGAGGACAATATGCAGGTGGCCTATCCGACGACGCCGGCCAATTATTTCCACGTGCTGCGTCGCCAGTTGCACCGCAACTTCCGAAAGCCGCTGATCCTGATGACGCCGAAGTCGCTGCTGCGCCACAAGCGGGCGGTGTCGAAGCTTGCCGACATGGGCGCCGACACCTCGTTCCACCGCGTGCTGCGCGACGATGCGGTGGAGTTGCCCGACCAGGCGACGACGCTGGTGGCGCCGGAGAAGATGCGCCGCGTCATCGTCTGCAGCGGCAAGGTCTATTACGACCTCTACGAGGAGCGCGAGAAGCGCGGCATCGACGACATCTACCTGTTGCGCATCGAGCAGCTCTATCCGGTGCCGCTCAAGACGCTGGTGCAGGAGCTGATGCCGTTCAAGAACGCCGAGATCGTCTGGTGCCAGGAGGAGCCGCGCAACATGGGGGCGTGGCACTTCATCGAGCCGTATCTGGAATGGGTGCTGAACCAGGTCGGCGCGCCGAACAAGCGGCCGCGCTATGCCGGCCGCCCGGCGTCGGCGGCGACCGCCACCGGCCTGATGTCGAAGCATCTTGCGCAACTCAAGGCGCTTCTCGACGAGGCGCTTGGATAACCGGAGGTTTCGTGCGCGCCCGCCGCGGCGCGCCCGTTTCAGTCCCCTGCCTTTCTGAGATCATCGGGTTTTCAAGGATATCGAGATGACCGAAATTCGCGTTCCCACGCTCGGCGAATCCGTCACCGAGGCGACCATCGGCCGCTGGTTCAAGAAGGCGGGCGATGCGGTCGCGGTGGACGAGCCGCTGGTCGAACTCGAAACCGACAAGGTGACCATCGAGGTGCCGTCGCCGGCCGCCGGCACGCTGTCGGATATCGTTGCCAGGGACGGCGAGACCGTCGCGGTCGGCGCGCTGCTGGGCCAGATCAGCGAGGGCGCCGGCGGCGCAAAGCCCGCCGCTGCGGCGCCTGCCGCGGCAAAGCCGGCGCCGGCGGCAAGCGCGCCGGCAGCGCCC